>NZ_MWQJ01000001.1:0-622390 GCF_002210405.1 Fibrobacter sp. UWB3 | reverse complement strand
GCTCGTCATCCTCGACTTTGTCATCCTGACGCTGAAAGCGGAAGGATCCAGTAAAGTCTAGTTCTTGAAATATAACTGGATGCTTTGACTGCGCCTCAGCATGACGGGAATCAAGATTGCATGACGTTTTACCGTCATCCTGATGCTCGTCATCCTCGACTTTGTCATCCTGACGCTGAAAGCGGAAGGATCCAGTGATTGTTTGCATCACCGTCATCCTGACGCTGAAAGCGGAAGGATCCAGTGAAGTCTTGGTTATGAAAAATAACTGGATGCTTCGCTGCGCTCAGCATGACGAGAATCGAGAACGCATGACGTTTTGCCGTCATCCTGATGCTCGTCATCCTCGACTTTGTCATCCTGACGCTGAAAGCGGAAGGATCCAGTAAAGTCATGTATATGAAATATAACTGGATGCTTTGGCTGCGCCTCAGCATGACGAGATCCGAGCCGAAGCATTTGGCGTTATACGGCCGTAGGCCTATAACGCAAAAGGACTTCCGGTGGAGTACAACCGGAAGTCCGAGGGATGGGATTGGGTGTTCCTTTAAATTAAGCAATTTTTTTTGAAAGCGTATCACCTAAAAAACAAAAAGTGTTCTCGAAGTGTTCTTTTTTGTCGAATTTAGAATGGAATAGGGCTTTTTTTCGGTACGTTTTCAAAAATAGGTGTTCCCAAAAAATTCAAAAAAAATTAGATTTCTTATTGATGAACGTATATGCCTACTACAATTATCGAAAGTACCTCCAGGACTACTACGAGTACCGTAAGTCCGTGCAGAGGTATTTCTCGTACCGGTCTTTTGCAAAGAAGGCTGGGTATTCCTCGTCCGGTCTCTACCTGGACTTGATCCGCGGCCGCAAGTCGCTCACTCCGCAGATGCTCCCGAAATTTATCGCAGCACTCGGGCTTAACGAAAGGGAAGGTCGTTACTTCACCTTGATGGTGGACTTCACTCATGCGACGACCGCTTCTTCGAAGCAGCAGATCTTCGACCAGATGTCTGCGCTCCTCCCGCGTACGATCAAGAACTTGACCAAGAACCAGCAGGAATACTATAGCAAGTGGTATTACGTGGTTGCGCGCGAAGCTCTTGCCGTGTTGAAAATCAACGACAAGAACATTCAGGAACTCGCACTCTTCTTGAATCCGAAAATTTCTCTCCCGCAGGCAAAACAGACCATCCAGCTTCTTCTGAATTTGGGACTTATAGAGCTTGGCGATGATGGATTCTACCATTCCGTAAACAAGGCAATTACGAATGGCAGTGAAATCGCCCCGCTTTTCGTTCATCAGTTCCAAAAGCAGATGATTGATTTGGGTAAGGATGCGCTAGATCACTACAGTACGGAACGTAGAAATGTATCTTGTATGACGATGAGTGTGTCGGCGCAGGGATTGGAACGAATCATTAGCAAGATTGATCTGTTCCGTAAGGAAATCGTGGATATCGTCCGTTCGGACGATGGTGAATCCATGGTTTGCGAACTGAACATCCAGTTCTTCCCGCTGAGCAAGGAAAAGTTGGCTCTTCCGCCTGAGGTCGATGATGGGGAGGGTGAAGATGAAGTTTGCTAAGTCGTATATAGGATTGCTTGTCGCAGTTTGCGCTTGCATGTTCGCTTGCACGAGCGAAAACGGTCAGTTGACCGGAACTGTTACGGACACGGGTAACACGATTGCGCTTGGTGGCGTGGTGACTCGTACCGATGGTTCTCGTGCTGTATCAGCCATGGTCCGCATTGCGCGTGAACCGTCTGTTGGCGATACTCTTGCAGAAATGGATTATATCGAAACGGTGACGAACGAGCAGGGCATGTTCTCGTTTGATTCTGTAATGTCTGATACGTTCCAGCTTGCCGTAATCGATGCCGAGTACCAAGAAATTTCGTACAAGCCGCGTGCTACCGTGACGAAGGGCAAGAATGGCACAGTGTTGGATAGCATCCAGCTTGAAAAGGCTGCCGTGTTTAGCAGTGTGCTCATGTATGAAAATGTGGTCGAACCGTCTGTGGTAGTCGGGGACCATTTCAAGGTCTACATGCCGGGCACTCCGTTCTCGCAGAGCGTGTTTGCTGGTGATTCGTTCTCGATGCTTATCCCTGCCGGTGAATGGTGGCTTGGGTTCTGCCCGGGCGATCCGCAGATCGTGGCTCGTCTTGCCGATTCCGGTGTTGCCGATACGTTAATTTATCGTACATGGAACATGGATGGCGAAGTAAAGTCTGGCGATACGATTTCTAAGGGCCCGTTCATCTGGAGTACGACGATGGAAGTCGATACTTTGATCAAGCTTGAAGAAAAGAAGAGAGAACGCGCTTACTTGTCTGGTACGGTCTTGTGCGGTGATACGGCTTGCGCAAATGTTCAGGTCCAGATGATTACCGATTTGTACGGCTTTGAATTTGTCGAAGGCGATTCCATTGGCTTTGTGATGCAGACGGTGACGGATGATTCTGGACGCTGGGTGATGCCTGCTCCGGAAAAGGTCCCGCACGACAGCTTGCGCATGGAATACCGCTTGCTCGATGAAGAGGGCGCCGTTGCTCTTGCCGGTGTGAGCCGTTATGTGCTTGCAACGGAATTCAAGAAAAAGGACACGCTCTCGATTGGCGAAACGAACCTCTTGAAGCCTTCTGTGCTGGTGAGCGGTGTCAAGCTTGCCTTTGACGGCACTGATACGACGCTGTCTGATAATTGCATGGCAAACAGTGTGGTTGTTGGTTTGAAGGGTACGAGCCATTTTGTGAGAGAGATGGTCTGCAATATGTTGAAGATTGTCGATCTCCCGGCTGGCGGACATGATATAGTTCTTTATTCTGGTGACCCGAAGGTTTTGAAGGCTCTCCAGAATGCAGGTGTTGCTTTTGACGATTACGTGAGATCGGCTCATGTGCAGCTGCCGAAAAATGATACTCTCGACCAGCAATGGATGACTTTTGAGCCAATAACTTTACAAACTGAAAAATAATTTTCAATAACCCCTTGCAAAAGTGAAAATTATTTTCTAAAATTGGTGCGCACTGATGAGCTATGGTGTAACGGTAGCACAACAGATTCTGACTCTGTTTGTCTAGGTTCGAATCCTGGTAGCTCAACTAAAAACTCTTTGCTCTTACTCCTGAGCAGAGAGTTTTTTGTTTTGTGCGGCGGCAGAATGCCTCGAGATGCCGCCGGATGTGCGAAATTTGGAAAAAGTGCGTTTTTTACGTGAAAAATTAGGGAAAAATGCGGAAATTTACGTAATTTTGTATATAAATTAAGCGAAATTGGATAAAGAGGGTGCTTTTTGCGGGTGTTTTGTAATGTTTTTACTGAAGAAAACACTTGAGTATGGGCTAAATTTGGGAAAAATCAAAAAATATTACAGATAAAGTTGAAAAGTCGGTTTTTAAAGGGCATTTTTATTGAGTTTGGAGCGTCAATGACTAAGAACTATTGACTAATGACTAAATTTGTGTCATGGAATTTTTTGACTACTTTGAAGAGGTTTATGGCGAGCGCTGGCCTGCGTTGCTGGAATCGCTGAAGGGCGAGGGCTGTGCTACAAAGCTCCAGTTTGATGACGCCTTGGAACCGTATTTCTTGGACGAGGCTTCGGTGTTCGCGGCTAAGGCGCTTGCGGTAGAGCCTGGAATGGATGTGCTTGACATGTGCGCTGCTCCGGGCGGCAAATCGCTCGTGATTGCCTCGATGCTCAAGGGCGAAGGTTCGCTCCAGTGCAATGACCGCTCGCCGGATAGGCGTCTCCGCTTGCAGCATGTGCTCGAAAATTCCTTGCCGGAGTCTTGGCGCTCGATTATCAACGTCACGGGCTACGATGGCGTGAAGTTCGGCATGCACAAGAAGGAATGCTACGACCGCATTTTGCTTGATGCGCCGTGCTCTTCGGATAGGCATGTGCTGAATTCGCCTTCACATTTGGAGGTGTGGTCGGTGAAGCGCGTGAAGCGCTTGTCGGTGGAACAGGGCTCGCTCCTTGCATCGGCGGTGGATGCGCTTAGGCCGGGTGGTGAGCTGATTTACGGAACTTGTGCGCTTTCGCCTCTCGAAAACGATGCTGTGGTCGCCAAAATCTTGAAGAAACGCAAGATGATGGAATTTGTTCGAATTGAGGACTTGCCGGAGGGCGCGGACCGCACGGAACTCGGCGTTCATATTTTGCCGGACAAGACCCGTGGCTGCGGACCCATCTATTGCGCGAAGATGAGGAAGAAATAACTGGATTCCTCGTCCTAACGGACTCGGAATGACGTTGTAGTTTGCTATATTTCCTATCGGTATATAGGAGAAATTTTTATGGCAGCTTTGAATCTTACTGCAGAATCCTTTGACAAAGTTATTTCTTCGGGTCAGCTTGTGCTTGTTGACTTCTGGGCAACCTGGTGCCGTCCGTGTATGATGATGGGCCCGGTGGTCGAAGAACTTTCCAACGAATTCGACGGTCGCGCAATCGTTGCAAAGATCAACGTCGATGACGAAGGTGTTTCGGACATTTGCGCTCGTTTTGGCATCACGAACATTCCGAACATGAAGTTGTTCAAAAACGGTGTCGAAGTGGGTAACGTCGTCGGTGCAGTGCCGAAGAATACGCTCAAGAACGCCATCGAAAAGAATCTCTAATCGCTTGGAAAAATGCGTTTGAAAGAGCTCGGTTTGATGTACCGGGCTCTTTGTTGTTGACGGCTTTTGCCAGTTTTCTACATTTGGAATATGCTCACGAAACGTTTAATTGTCTGCTTGGATGTCCGTAACCGCAAGGTCACGAAGGGTGTAAAGTTTAAAGGTAATATCGACATTGGCGACCCTGTAGAAATGGGTGCGCGTTATAGCGATGACGGTGTCGATGAACTCGTTTTTTACGATATCACGGCGAGCGCCGAAAACCGCCCGTGTGACATGGAAATGATCCGTCAGATTGCAAAGCGCGTGTTTATCCCGTTTGCAGTGGGTGGCGGTATCCGCAACTTGGACGACATGCACGAAGCGCTCCTCGCAGGGGCCGAAAAGGTGAGCGTGAACAGCCTTGCTGTGCTGCACCCGGAAATCATTGCCGAAGGCGCAAAGGCGTTTGGACGCCAGTGCATCGTGCTTGGCATGGATGCGAAGTTCGTGGGCGTTTCGGACAAGATTCCGAGCGGTTACGAAGTGTTTATTCGCGGTGGTCGCCAGGCGATGGGCATCGACGCTTTGCAGTGGGCAAAGCGCGCCGAGGAACTCGGCGTTGGCGAAATCTGCTTGAACTCCATTGACACTGATGGCGTCAAGAACGGCTACGAACTCACGATTACCGACATGATTGCAAAGGCTGTGCAAGTGCCTGTGATTGCAAGTGGTGGTGCTGGAACTCCGGCGCACATCGTGGACTTGTTCCGCAAGACGAGTGCCGATGCGGCACTGGTCGCGTCAATGGTGCATTTTGGCGATTATACGGTCCCTGGTATCAAGGGCGAAATGCTTGCTGCCGGAATCCCGGTGCGCAAGAAGATGAACGGCGAGGTGTAAGATGAATCCGGAAGTTGCCGTCAAGATTTTTGAAGCCGGCAAGAGTGCCGGGGCTGACTTTGTTGAAATTTTTGAGGAAGAGACCCGCAGTTCAAGCCTCGGCTTGAAGGATCGCCAGATTGAAACGGCGACCGCGGGTACCGAGTACGGTATCGGCGTTCGCCTTTTGTACGGGACGGAAGTCCTGTACGGGTTCACGAGCGACGACAGCGAAGAAGCTCTCGTGAAGCTTGTGAAGACGCTTGCGTTCGGGCGCATTGCCGCCGCAGCGGGGGCGGAAGGCTCGGCTGCAAGGCCTTTTGAATTTGCTCCTGAAAAGCGCATTTGCGATTTTAACACGGCCGCTTACAAGGATCCGCGCGTGCTCGGCCAGGCCATGAAGCAGGACTTCTTGTTCCGTGCAGACAAGGCGGCCCGTGCGCTCTCGCCGAAGATTGCTCAGGTGGGCGCTAGCGTAACCGACAGCTGCACTTCGATTTCTCTTTTGAATAGCGAAGGCTTGCATCTGGAAATGACTCGTGGCCGCTTGCGTGTAAACGTGAACGTGACGGCAACGGACGGCACGGAACGCTTGACGACGCACGAAGCTCCGGGCGCTCTTGGCGGTTATGAACTTTTAGCAAACTATTCTCCAGAAGCTTTGGCAACGGAATGTGGCGAGCGCGTGCTGCGCATGCTCGATGCCGGCTACATCACAGGCGGCCAGATGCCGGTCGTGATGGGCAATGGCTTTGGCGGCGTGATTTTCCACGAAGCTTGCGGTCATCCGCTGGAGACGGAATCTATCCGTCGCAATGCAAGTCCGTTCTGCGGAAAGCTTGGTGAAGCGATTGGCCAGCCTTGCTTGACTGCCATTGACGATGGTACGATGGACGGCGTGTGGGGAAGTCTCAAGTACGATGACGAAGGAACGCCGACGCAGCGCACGACGCTTATCGAAAACGGTATTTTGAAAACGTACATGAGCGACCGCGTGGGCGCCATGGAAGTAGGTGTTGAACGCACCGGAAGTGCCCGCCGTGAAAGCTACAAGTACGCGCCTGTAAGCCGCATGCGCAATACGTTTATCGCGCCGGGCAAGGATACTCTTGACTCCATGATTGCAAGCGTGGATAACGGCCTCTATGCAGCCCGCATGGCAGGCGGTTCTGTGAACCCGGCAACGGGTGAATTCAACTTTGCCGTCGATGAAGGTTACGTCATTCGTAATGGCAAGATTTGTGAACCGGTCCGTGGCGCAACGCTTATCGGTAAAGGTCACGAGATTATGCCGCGCATTAGCATGGTCGGCTCAGACTTTGAACAGGCCGCAGGCGTTTGTGGAGCCTCTTCGGGACACGTGCCGGTCACTGTCGGCCAGCCCTCCATTAAGGTGGACCAAATCCTCGTCGGTGGACGATAATACAAGACTTGACTGGGTTCTTCGCTGCGCTCAGAACGACGAAATTATAACTTTGACTGGATTCCTCACTTCATTCGGAATGACGGTGAAGCATCGTCATCCTGAACGCGAAGCGTGAAGGATCCAGTTATATCTAGTTTGTAGAACAAGATTTAACTGGGTTCTTCGCTACGCTCAGAACGACGAGATTTTGACTTCGACTGGGTTCTTCGCTGCGCTCAGAACGACGATGAAGTTGTCGGAATGACGGAGTGCATAATGGAAAAGCCCTCGCAAGAGGGCTTTGGAGTATTATGGGTTGTCAATACAAGTAAAGTACAAAACCATTTCGAATAAAACAAGAAAAGCATGTAAAAAAGAAACAACGGCATCTCGTGAGAGGTGCCGTTGTTTTGGTGTATGGGATGTTTGGTTTTGTATCCATAAAATAGTTTAAATTGGAGTATTAGTGGTGTTTTTTGGAACATTTCCGATGTAAAGGTTTACAACACTTACAACGGCCTACAACACTGATTTTTAGGCGGTTTTGGGGTAAAAAACGATGATTTTGCCATATATTTTCTAATTTGAGGCAATGAATTCATTAGAAAAAGAGGCTTTGTACGAGCTTTTGCGGATTGCCGTTGGTGCAAATGACGCTACTCACTGCTTGACGCATACGCTTGACGCGGAACAGTGGCTCGAATTGCATTCTGTGTGCCTGAAGCAGCAGATTGTTGCCGTTGTCTACCATGCGATTTGCCGTTTGCCCAAGGAACAGCAGCCCCCGCTGGATATCGCGTTTCAGTGGGCGAGCGAAGCGGAGACGGTTAGAGGGCATAACCAGCATTTGAATGCCGAAACAGCTCGCTTGACGGCGCTTTTTACCGCGCAGGGGTGTAAGACTGCTGTGCTTAAAGGCCCTGCCAATGCAAGGCTTTACCCCGAACCTGCGATGCGCCATGCCGGCGATATCGACTTGTGGGTCGAGGGCGGCCGCAAAAAGATTCTGGAGCTGTTGCCCAAGATGGGTTTTGCGATTAACCCCAAAGACCTGCTTTCGGAACACCATATCCATTTGAATTGCAAGGATCGTAGTGTCACCGTCGAAATCCACTACAAGCCTTCTTCTGGTAACTTTAATCCGTTCTCGACGAGCCGCCTCCTCCGCTTTTTGGACCGTGAAATCCAGGATGTAGAGCTGGTGCCCGAAGGTTTTTACGTGCCGTCGATGAAATTTGCGCTTACGATGCAGCTTGCGCATATTCAAAAGCATTTTTTGAAAAATGGCATCGGGTTTAAGCAGATTCTCGATTACTATATACTCCTGAAGCATTCCTCCGTGCAAGACCGGCGTGATGTGAATGCGCAGCTGTCTTCTTTAGGGCTGTTGCGGTCTGCGGGCGCCTTGATGTGGGTCTTGGAGCGCGTCTGGGGGCTGGGTGAATCGGAAATGATTTGTGCGCCAGACCGAAAGCGTGGCGAAAGGATGCTCGACGAAATATTCAATGGGGCGAACTTTGGCAAGTACCGCAAATTGGAGCGGCGCGAAGTGCAAGTCCACTTTTTGGTACGGTGGCTAAAACGTAAATCGCGTGATTTTAGTTTGTTCTGGTTTGCTCCGTCCGAAGTCGCCTGGATCTTTTTTGACTACCTGAGGTCTTTTTTACGGTCGGTACCGGTCCGCATCAAAATGCGTAAGCTTTCGCTGTGGGATGTTTTCCATTAGGCTTTTTTGAAATATGACTGGAACTTTTTGTTCCGTTTTGTGGGTTTGAAGAAAAAAAACTTACAAAAAGAATACGTAATTACGTGTTTTATATTGCAAGTAAGAATATTTTAAACTATTTTTCTTGCTAGAATTTCAAAAGAAGGACGAAAAACTATGAAAAAAATACATCTGACACGTTTTGCCGCTATGGCAACAGTCGCTTTGTTGGGTTCAACCGCAGCCTGGGCTGTAGATTGTGTCTCTGCTTCAGGTTCCACGTTGACGTTGCAGTCGAACGCATCGTGTAATAAAGTCTCGATTGCAGATGGTGTTTCCTCGGGGATAAATAAAATTGTAGTTGAACGTGGTACTGAATCCGCCCTGTATTCCACTCTTATGCTTCCGGTAACGGTCAAACCTTCTGAAAGTGAGAACATCTTAGCCGCTTATTACCCGACGGGCTATAATCCGAGCACAACTACGCTTGATATGCAAAGCACTGATGAAATTAAAGCAAACAAGCCCTATCTTGTAGAGGTTTTGGGTTCTCCAAAAACGTTTACTTTTAACAAAGCTTCGGGCTATACAGTAGAGAAAACAGGCGATGACGAGCATTCCGTTACGTTGGAAAAATCTTGCTGGGAATTCACTGGCACATACGCTTACAAACATTGGGATAGTGCAGATAACCTTTATGGTTATGACTCTGAAGACGGTGTATTTGTAAAAGCACTCAGTGCGACAATTTATCCAATGCGTGCTTACTTGACCTGTACAGGCAGTGGATATAGCAACAATAGTTTGCGCAAGTCCGCAGTAGAAGAACTTCCTGAAGTTATCAATGTCCGTTTCTTAGACAAAAATGGTGGTACATTGTCTATCGGCAAGATGAACACCAGAACCGGCGACATCCAGATGCAGGACCGTTACTATGACCTCAAGGGCCGCAAGCTGAACGGCAAGCCCCAGAACAAGATCATGTACGTCAACAAGAAAGTCATCAAGCACTAATCCAAAGGAGATTTATCATGAAAAAGCAATACGAAACTCCTAAGATGCACACCATCGATTTTGAATGCAAAACAAACCTTTTGGCTGGTTCTTGCGATCCAAGTAACGCACCAACTAGAAGCAACGTTATCTTTGGCTTGAACCTCGATGATATTACAGATCCCAAGGCTTAAGCCTTGAAACATTCGCTCGACGAAATGTTCTGTGAACTCCTGCGAGTCGCCCTCGGGCTCTCGCAGGTTTTTCCGTATATACCGACCGACAAGGAGTGGCAAGCGCTCTACACAATGGCGCATCGCCAAACGCTTTTGGGGGTCGCTTATAACGCCATAGCGCGTTTACCCAAGGAATCTCAACCGCCACGCTTATTAATGCTGCTTTGGGCGAGAGATGCCGAGGCTATCCGTGGCAAGAACCGCCTTTTCTATCAGGAATCGGCCCGTTACACGCAGCTGTTTGCTGAACGTGGGTTCCGCAGCGCCATCTTGAAAGGCCAAGCCAATGCTCGCTTGTATCCTGATCCGTTTTCAAGGCAACCCGGCGATATCGACATCTATGTTCCCGGCGGTTTCGACAAGGTCCTAGAGTTATTGCACAGTCTAGGGATTCAAAACCTTGAACATGTAACTCCAAATTATCACGACATTGAATTTGTAGACGAAAAAGGCGTGCTTGTAGAAGTCCATCACAAGCCCACGTCTGCAACATATGCCGTCCGCTTGAACAAGACTTACGACGAAATCCTGAAAGTCCTCGAACCAGAGCTTGAGAACCTGACGCTTACGCCCGAAGGCTTTTACAGCCCAAGTATCCGTTTTGCGCTACTGATGCAGCTCGTTCATTTGTACAAACACGCCTTGCTTTCTGGAGTAAGCCTTAGGCAGTACATGGATTACTATATGTTGCTGACACACTCGACCGAGGCGGACCGTCAGTACACATGGGAATTTGCCAAGAAAATCGGTATGCGGCAGGGGTGTGCTGCTATTATGGGCGTCTTGGGGCGTGTATTCAAGTTGCCTCAGGATAAAATGCTTTGCAAGCCCAGCAAATTCTTTAGCCGGATTCTGTACCGCGCGACATTTGCCGAAGGCGACTTTGGAGCTAAAAGAACATACAAACGCAATGTGCTTAAACGCTGGATCAGCGACCGTTTTAATAACTTGCGCATATTGCCCATAGCTCCTCAATATTATATTTACAAAGAATCTAAATATTGGATCAATACCATTTCGCTTATTCCCGAGCGTATCCGGCGTCGGAAAATTGCTCTTTAGTTTTCTTGATAGCTCGGAAACGATTCGGTTAAGCTGTGAAGATTACTAATGAATAAGAAATTTTTTAAAGTTGCTGACCATGTTTTTTGTGTCGAGGCTTGCGATGAATTGCTCTCGCAAATGAGCAATTACGAGCCTTTTGAGGTGGATTTTTGCGATGCGTGCTGTGAAAAGCCTGTGTTTTCGCTTGCGGTGCATGAGGCTGTAGCGCCTGAATTTACCGAGGATACCCGCCAAGAAGATGAGGGCCAGTCCATTGTATGTGGGCGTACGGCAGAAGGCTTGCCGGTATTTGACTTTTGGCTTTTGGATAAGTCGACGGGCGTGCTTGTTTGCGAAAAGGATTTTAAGCATGCGGTACTGTTTTTAGGCGAAAAATGCGATGGTGCGGCGATTACCGGAATGCGCCAGTTTGCGCTGAACAATGCGATTATGGTCTTGTATGCTCTTGCGACTGCGGGGCTTGACACTGCGTTGTTCCATGCGGCGTGCGTGAGCTATAAGGGGCTTGGCTATTTGTTCTTGGGCAAGAGCGGTACGGGCAAAAGTACGCATGCAAGGCTTTGGCTCAAGTACATTGAGGGTACGGAGCTGTTCAATGACGATAACCCTGTAGTGCGTTTGTTCGAAAAAGACGGCAAAAAGGTTGCGGTTGCCTATGGCTCGCCGTGGAGCGGAAAGACGCCTTGCTACAAGAATGTCAAATTTGAACTGGGCGGTTTTGTGCTTTTGTCGCAGGCTCCGTTCAACAAGATTTCCCCGTTGAAAGGTGTGTCTGCGTATGCGGCGATTATGCCGGGAATTTCGGGAATGCGCTGGGACAAGAAGATTGCCGATGGTTTACACCTCACGCAAAACGGGCTTGCCTCGAATGTACCGATATGGTATCTGGAATGCTTGCCCGATGAAGAGGCTGCAAAGCTTTGCTGCCAGACGATTGCTCGTGAGATTCAATGATGGATTCCGCGAAAAAAAGTGATGCGCTCATCATGGCCGAGGCGATTCGCCTAGTGGGCGAGGGCGTGAGCGTTACGTTCCCAGTGAACGGCCGTAGCATGTTGCCATTTATCGTGGGCGGTCGCGATAGCGTGATTCTGGAAAAGCCTGTGGATCTGTGCGTAGGCGATGTGGTGCTAGCGCATGCTATTCCGGATAATGTCGCGCATTTGGAAAATGCAGAAAAACATTATGTTATCCATAGAATCGTTGCGCTCTCGGGTGATGATGTGGTCCTCATGGGTGATGGAAACCTTGTGCAGCGGGAATACTGCAAGCGGTCTGAGGTCTATGCCAAGGTGGTTTGCGTGGTCAAGCCGAACGGAAAAAAATGCTTGCAGAGCGCGTGGCGTTCTCGGATTGCATCTAAAATATGGTATATTCTTTTGCCAGTGAGAAATTATTTACTTTGGATTTATAGAAAGGTGAAAAAATGAAAATTAAGAACGGTTTTGTATTGCGCGATGTGTGTGGCGAACAGGTGATTATGGGCGAAGGTATTGGCGCTCTGGATTTTGGTCGCCTTTTGTGCTTGAACGAAACGGCCGCGTGGCTCTGGAAAAAGGCTGAGGAAATGGGCGAGTTTACTGTGGAAGCGCTTGCTGTTGCTCTTTGCAACGAATATGACGTGAGCGAAGAACAGGCTCGGATCGATGTCGCTGCGATTGTCGGTGAATGGCAAAAGGTGAACGTGCTCGAATGAAGTATGTCGCTTGGCTGTGGCGCGGAACAAAAGATGTTCGCGTAAATATCGTCATCCGCATTTTGGCGGGGATCGGGCGCGTGGCGTGCGGTCTTTTGATGATATGGCTCAGCAAGCGGTTTATCGACGAGACGATTCGCACCGGGACGCAAGACGACATTTTGCAGATGATTTTGTTCTTGGTGCTTACGGTTGTGGGGACGATTGTCCTTAGGCTTCTGTATTACTACATGACGGCCGCTGCGACGGTCAAAAAGACGAATGCGCTTAGGCTGTTCTATTTTGGCACGCTGTTCAGGCGTAAGCTTTTTGATGGCCATGAACTGCATTCGGGCGATGTGTCTTCGAGGCTTTCGAAGGATATTGAAACGGTATCGACTTCTATTATCGATACGATTCCGCAGATGGCGGTGACCGGAATCCAGCTTGTGGGCGCGTTTTTGCTGATGCGCTGGTTCGATGCGCGGTTGGCGTGGGCGCTGTTGTTGCTGACCCCTGTGCTGGTCGTGGTAGGGAAGCTGATTTCTCGGCGCTTGCGTAATATGACGCTTGAAATTCGCGAAGGCGAAAGCCGCATCCAGATGCAGGTGCAGGAGGGCGTGGAATACAACGCCGTGTTGCGCTCGCTCGAAAGCGAAAACTGGGTGCTGGAACGCCTTGGTTTAAAACAAAATAAGCTTGAAGGCGATGTCCTGCGCCGGACGCGTTTTACGGCGGTGGCTCGGTTTGCGATTGGCTCTGCGTTTGGGCTGGGGTACTTGCTTGCCTTTATTTGGGGCGGGCTTGGGCTGCGCGAGGGGACCATCACTTTTGGCGTGATGACGTCTTTTTTGCAGCTGGTCGGGCAAATTCAGCATCCGATTTTGACGTTGCTTGGGATGGTGCCGCAGCTGGTGCATTCGACGGCTAGCATTGACCGCTTGGATGAACTGGAAAAAGGCGCGGACGAGACTCCGGGGGAATCGCGCGCGGAAATGCTTTTGGAATCGCCATTGGAAATGCGCGGGCGGCTCGGGTTGCGCTTGGACAACGTAAGTTTTGGGTATAAGGGTGGGGACCGCGAAGTGGTATGCGGGTTCTCGCACGATTTTAAGCCGGGCAGCAAAAATGCCATCATGGGCGAGACGGGCAAGGGCAAGACGACTTTGTTCAGGCTTTTGCTTGGGTTTATCAAGCCCGATTTTGGTAGGATTGAACTTTATACGGAACGCGAGAATGTGGCTGTTTCGGAGGCGACCCGTTCGAATTTTGTGTACGTGCCTCAGGGCAACACGCTGATGAACGGCTCCGTGCGCTACAATTTGCAGCTTGCAAAACCGGATGCGACCGATGAAGAAATGCACCGCGCTTTGCAGATTGCCTGTGCAGAGTTTGTCTTGGACTTGCCGAATGGCCTGGACTGCGAAATCGGTGAACGCGGGCATGGACTTAGCGAAGGCCAGGCACAGCGTATTGCGATTGCCCGAGGGCTTTTGCGCCCGGGCCGCATTTTGCTTTTTGATGAAATCAGCTCGTCGCTGGACGAGGCGACCGAGGCGGAACTTTACCGTCGGCTGTTCGAGGCCTTCCCGGAAAAGACGATGCTTTTTGTGACGCATAGGACTGCCGTTTGCGAAATGTGCGATGAGACCGTCAGGCTATAAGTCTGCTGTGATAAGTGTGTAAGGAGGTTCCCGCTTTCGCGGGAATGACAGAAAGGGTTGTTTCAAAAAAATCCTTTGAAACGTTGCTTTTGAAACGCTGGCGTGTTATTTTTTGAATAGGGTGGGAACTTGGAACGGCTTGAATTGCCGTTTTTTCGCTGAAAATCGCGATTTTAGGGAGCTAGGGGCGTTTTGGCACGCCATTTGCATAGGGTAAGGCGTAAAAAAAGAGGATATAATAATGTCAGATTTTACTAACGATGCAGAAAAGGTCTTGGCCAAGGCGCAAAGCTTGCGCGACCGCTGTTCGCACTCCTATTTGGGTGCGGCTCATTTGGCCGTTGGTCTTGTTGAAGGCCCCGATGCAACTCTGAAGAAACTCTATAAGTCCAAGGGCGTCAAGACGAACGAACTCCGTGGCCGTTTGGAACCGTTTGTCCAGAAAATCCCGCGCATGGAAGGCGTAAACCCGGATGTAGAACCGGATAGCGACTTGAACCGTATTTTGCGTGCCGCAGTGCAGGCTGCTCGTCAGGTCAGCCGTATGGTGACGCCGGGCGATTTGCTTGTGGCGTTGATGAAGTTCTCGGGCGACCGTGGACTTGCCAAGGTCTTTGAAGATGCTCTTGGCTCGACCGAAGTGGTGGAAACTTGGCTTTCAGATCCGTTTGCAGGGGCTGCGAATGCTGAGGAACAGTCTCCGTTAAAGCTTTATGGCCGTGAACTTGTCGAAATGGCGGCTGACGGAAAACTCTCGCCGGTGATTGGCCGTGAAGAAGAAATCCGCCGTGTGATTTTGATTTTGAGCCGTAAGACAAAGAACAATCCATGCTTGGTCGGTGAACCGGGCGTGGGTAAGACGGCTATTGTCGAAGGCCTTGCCGAACGTATTTACCGCGGCGACGTGCCGGATGCGTTGAAGGGCAAGAAGGTCTTTGCACTTGATTTGTCTGCCTTGATGGCGGGTGCCAAGTACCGTGGCGACTTTGAAGAACGTCTCAAATCTGTGATTGACGCTATTGAAGAAGATGGCAACACGCTTATGTTCATCGACGAACTCCACAACATTGTGGGGGCGGGCAAGACCGAAGGCTCCATGGACTTGGGCAATATGCTTAAGCCGAAACTTGCTCGTGGCGAACTCCATTGCATTGGTGCAACGACGACTCAGGAATACCGTAAGTACATCGAAAAGGATTCTGCTTTGGAACGTCGTTTCCAGCCGGTGCAGGTTTCGGAACCGAGTGAAGACGAAGCAATTTCCATCTTGCGTGGCATTAAGGATGGCTTTGATGCGCACCATGGCGTGCGTCTGCACGATAACGCGCTCGTGGCTGCTGTGAAGCTTTCGAACCGTTACATCAGTGACCGATTCCTCCCGGATAAGGCCATTGACTTGATCGACGAGGCGGCAAGCCTTGTGAAAACGCAGATGGATACGGTCCCGGAAGCACTCGATACCTTGCAACGTAAGGAACTCCAGATGAAAATCGAGGAGCAGGCGCTTTCGAAGGAAACGGATGAAGCGAGCGTCAAGCGCTTGAAAGAACTCCGTGAAGACTTGGCTGTGACGGATGCTGCGGTCAAGCAGATGCAGGAACGCTGGCAAGACCGCCGTGCCGCATTTGCCGAAGTTCAGGACTTGAAGAAATCCTTGAAGGCCGCAAAGGACGAGATGGAACAGGCCGAAGCCCGTTACGACTTGAACCGTGCTGCTGAACTCAAGTACAACAAGATTGTGAACATCGAAAAGGAACTGGCTCAAAAGACCGAAGCGCTCCGCAAGAGTGCCGAAGAAGGTGGCTTGAGCGAAGAAGTGACCGAAGAGACGATTGCCCTTGTGGTGAGCCGTTGGACGGGAATTCCGGTGACAAAGCTTTGCGAAGGTGAAAAGGCGAAGTTGTTGCACTTGGACGAACGTTTGCATGCCCGCGTGATTGGCCAGGACGAAGCTGTCGAAGCCGTGTCCGAAGCCATTTTGCGTAACCGTAGCGGCCTCTCCCGTGAAAATGCGCCGATTGGAAGCTTCCTCTTCTTGGGCCCGACGGGCGTGGGTAAGACGGAACTTGCAAAGGCTTTGGCTGTGGAACTTTTCGATAGCGAAAACGCACTTGTCCGTATCGACATGAGCGAATACATGGAAAAACATAGCGTTAGCCGTTTGATCGGTGCTCCTCCGGGATACGTGGGATACGAAGAGGGCGGCCAGCTGACCGAAGCCGTGCGTACGCATCCGTACTGCGTGATTTTGCTCGACGAAATCGAGAAGGCGCATCCGGACGTGTTCAATACGCTGTTGCAGGTGCTCGATGACGGTCGTTTGACGGACGGCAAGGGCCGTACGGTGAACTTCAAGAACACCTTGATTTTGATGACCTCGAACTTGGGTGCCGAGAAGTTCCGCTTGAGTGCGACTAGTGCCAAGAACGGTGAACCGCCGCAGGTTGCGCTTGCGGATGTTGAAGCTGACTTGCATGCGTTCTTCCGCCCGGAATTCTTGAACCGTTTGGACGAAGTGCTTGTGTTCCAGAGCCTCTCGAAGAAGCAGATTCGCGAAATCGTGAAACTCAAATTTGCGGATTTGGCGAACCGCGCTGCCCGTCAGGACTTGGTGCTTACACTTTCGGATGCGGCACTTGATGCCATTGCGGAAGGTGCTTACCAGCCGGAATTCGGTGCTCGCCCGATTCAGCGTTACATCGAACGCAACATAGAACGTCCGTTGAGCCACGCTATACTCTCGGGAACCGTGAGTGCGGCAAAGCCTGCCGTGGTGGACTACAAGGACGGAATGTTTGTGGTGAAATAATAGGTGGTAGACAGAGGCGTCATCCTGAGTGAAGAACCGTTAGGTTCGTATCGAAGGATCCAGTAAAATTATTCGCTAGAAATAACTGGATTCCTCGTCCTAACGGACTCGGAATGACGTTGCTGCTCACTGCGGCGAAGTTGCTATAAAGCTGTCATAACGTAAAGAGCAATGGTCTTACGATCATTGTTCTTTTCTTGCATGACGCCCACGTCGAAGTCAATACGGACGTGCGTACCGCCAAAGGTAAGTTCAATCTTCGGGATAATGTCAACCATGAAGTCGTCCTTGAGGTTACCCACGCTAGCCGATGAGGTGACTTCAAGGAACATGCGGAGAACTTGTCCGAAAACAATTGTCGGAATCATGGATGCCGAGAACTTTACGTAGCCGTCTTTGCCGGTTGCACCGTCAAGGAAACCTGCGCGGAGTTCGTAGTAGTTTGCGAAGCACTTTGCGATAAACTGTTGCGTGCCGATGGTGAATGCCAATGCGCTTTGGCTCGTTTCACTCAAGTCGAGGTAGCCGTCAAATGCGATGAAAGAGCTTGGCTTGTAGCGGTAACGGACGCCAATGTCCAAGGCGGTGTTGATTTCTTCGAGCTGACCATAAGTGTTGATGTCGAGTTTTGCACCGACGTCGAATTCTTTGTTGAGTCTAGTCGTGAAGTTGATGGGGAAAAGCACATCGGAGTTGAACGGAGAGCGGATGCCTAGACCGACGCCAATCTTTGGGGATGGGCGGCTTTCGGGGCCAAAGTTGTAGCGCATGTCCCAGAAATGGTCCACTGCAAAAGCATTTGTTACTAAAATCGCAAATAGCAGGCAAAGAATGTGTTTCATGTCCATCAAAGTTAGATAAATCGCTCGGTAAAAGCTAAATTTACACGCGTTAAAATGGAGGTATTTGTGGTCGAACCGCGTCCAGAACTTTCAAAACTTTCCGATTACGTCCCAGGCAAGTCCATCGACGAAATTCGTGAACGTTATGGTCTTAAGAATGTTGTAAAGCTTGCGTCTAACGAAAACCCGTTGGGTGCTTCTCCGAAGGCGGTGGAAGCGTTCCACGAAATTGCAAATTCGTTGCACTTGTACCCGCGCGGCGATGCTCCGAAGCTCATTGATGCGATTGCAAAGATGTATGGCGTTTCGACCAACCAGATTGTGATTGGTAACGGTTCCGATGAAATCATCGACATGGTGGGCAAGGCTTTTATCCGCCAGGGTGACAATTGCGTGGGCATTACGCCGACGTTCTCCGTCTACAAGTTTACGACGCTTTCGAACGGAGCCGATTTTATTGGCGTTGGCGAAGGTGACGAAAAGGCTTCGCTGGATAAGCTTGCGGCAGCTGTCAACGACAAGACTCGCGTGGCTTTCATTTGCAACCCGAACAACCCGACCGGTCACTATTACACTGAAGCCGAAATTCGCAGCTTCCTTGATAAGGTTCCGTCGAACGTTCTCGTGTTCTTGGATGAAGCTTATGCTGAATTTGCAACGGCTGCGGATTATCCGAAGATGGCTCCGCTGCTTTCGGAATACCCGAACTTGTTCCTCAACCGCACTTTCAGCAAAATTTACGGTTTGGCTGGGCTCCGCGTGGGTTATGCGATGGCAAGTGTTGAAGTTGTCCGCGCCATGTGGAAAATCAAGCCACCGTTTGACGTGAATCAGGCTGCTCAGGTGGCCGCCGTGGCTGCTCTTGCCGATACCGCACACGTTGAAGCAACCCGCAAGAACAACGCTGTGGGCTTTGAATACTTGAATCGCGAACTTAGTGCGCTTGGCTTCAAGGTGCTCCCGACGCAGGCAAACTTTATTTGCGTGCACATCGGTGAACGTGCTAAGGAACTCGTTTCGTTCTTGGAACAGAACGGTATGATCGTTCGTGGCCTTACGAGCTTTGGCATGCCGGAACACATCCGCATCACGGTCGGCAAGCCCGAAGAAAACGAACTCCTCGTTTCGCTTGTCAAGAAGTGGGTCGGCTAGGAGCTTGCTATGGAAAATCGCGAAATTGCAAAGGCCGGTGTCTCTCCCGAGAATCTGGAACTCTTGAAGATTGCGCTCAAGACGGCTGAACTTGCCGAAGAGAATATCCTCAAGTATTACCAGAATGATGTTGGCGTCGAATGGAAGGCGGATAAGACACCCGTGACGATTGCGGACAAGGGTACGGAAGAACTCGCCCGCAAATTCTGGGCAAAGGAAACTCCTGGCTTTGGCGTCATTGGCGAAGAATTTGGCATTGAAAGCCCGGATGCGGAATACCAGTGGGTGATTGACCCGATTGACGGCACCAAGTCGTTTATTCACGGTGTGCCTTTGTTCGGAACGCTGATTGGCCTTTATCACAAGAATGTTCCGATTGCAAGCGTGATCCGCTTACCGGCAATGAAGAGCGCTGTGTGGGCGGTGAATGGCGGTGGTGCATTCTTGGACGGTCGCGAAGTTCGAGCTTCGAAGGTTTCGCAGTTGAGCGATGCACTTGTGCTTTCGGGAACGGTCAATACGATGGAAGACAAGGGCTTTGGCGAAGGCTTTACGAAGCTCCGCCGCAGCGCCCGCTTGCATCGCGGTTGGGGCGACTGCTACGGTTATTACCTGGTGGCGGCAGGCCGCGCCGAAATCATGGTGGATCCGGTCGTTTCGCTGTGGGACATTGCTCCGTTCCCGCTCTTGATGAAGGAAGCGGGCGGCAAGTTCAGCACGATTGATGGCAAGACGGAACTCTTCGATGCAAACGGCAAGCCGACGGCTCCGATTTACGAAGGCTTCACGAGCATTGCGACGAATGGACTGTTGCATGATACTGCACTTGATTGCTTGAAGAAGTAGGCAATCACGAGAGGGAGGTGCCCGCTCGGAGGCGGGCATGACAAACTAAGCGTGTCATTCTGAAGGCTGAAAGCCTGAAGAATCCAGTTAAGTTAAGTAATTACAAGATTTTACTGGATCCTTCGCTTTGCTCAGGATGACGGTGAGTGAGGTGCTTCGGGATGACGAAGTGCAAAGCGTGTCAGTATGATGTCTTTACCACATCGTTGTATAGCTTACTGAATCCGGGACGAACGTGAACGTTATCGTCCCTTTTTTGGCGGTGTTGATGTAGGGAATTTTCAGCGAGTCCATGCGGTCGGTGACTTGCTTGTGCGGGTGGCGAAACTTGTTCTTGCGGCCACTCGGGATGATGGCGTATGTGGGGGAAACTGCTGTCACGAACGGCACGCTGCTGGATGTTTTGGAGCCGTGATGCCCAAGCTTTAGCACGTCGCTTTTCAGATAAGCGTCTGTTTTCAGAATTTCTTTTTCGCCTTTGACTGTGAGGTCACCGGTGAGGATGGCGGAATGCCCAAGCCCCTTGAGCCGAAGCGTGATGCTCCCTTCGTTGGCTTCGACGCAGATGTCGTTTCGCGGGTGGAGCGTTCGCATTTCAAAGTAGTTTTCTTTCCACAGAATGCCGCGATGGATGTTGCGGATGGGGACGTTCCTTTTGCGGGCTTCGCTGAGGACTTGTTGCCAGTCGGGTTTGCTTTCTTTCATAGAACAATCGCTTGTCCAGAGTTCCTTGACGGGGAACATTTTCAAAATAGATTTGGCACCGCCGAAATGATCCTTGTCGGGGTGCGTGATGATGAGTGCGTCAAGTTCGCTTACGCCAATGTGGTGCAAAAACGGAACGATAATGTCTTTGCCGGAATCTTGACGGCTGTTGTCGCCTGCATCGATGAGAAAATGTCTGCCAGATGGCGTTTTGACGAGGTGGCTATCGCCTTGCCCGACATCGATGGTCGTGAGCGTCCACGACGGGTGCATTACCTTGCAGTAGCTTTCAAATGCGAATAAAGCGGCGGCAATTAAAATGAAAAAAATTGCGTATTTGCGGGCGATGTAATTCTTGTAGCAAACCGGCAAAAGCAGAATTAAGAATCCGAGTGCTAGCAGAACCGCAGGCGAAAACGGTCCGACGGTCATCGATGCGGCTGCAGAATCCGAGAGTATTCGCGTCAATAGCGATGCCAATCGCAAAAAGAATCTCGCGGCAGCACAGAATGTTCCGCAAATAAAGTCGATGGGCGAGAGCTGTGCGAAAAGCCCCGCCTGCATGCCAAGCGAAATCGCAGGCACAACGATAATGTTTCCGAACCAGGCGAACGGCGAAAGCGTCTTGAAATGATGGATGAGGAATGGCGCTGTGGCGAGTGTTGCACAAAGCGTTACATATGTGGGGTCAATGGCGAACGATTGAATCTTTTGCCAAAGCTTGTTTTGCTTGAAACTGTCGGGCAAAAGCTTTGTCGGGTTGTGCGGCGTTCCGATGATGATGCCGGCGGTTGCGGCGAACGAAAGTTGAAATCCCGGATTCCAGATGACGCTTGGTTCCGGCAAGATGATGAGGAGCAACGCGACACCCAAGCTGTTGAGCGTGTTTGCGGGTTTCCCGAATAAAGTGCCAATTTGCGGGATGGCGAACATCATGACCGCACGGCGAACAGCTGGCGAACCTCCCGTAACGGGAACGTAAATCGCGAGAAGCGTCACGGCGATGATGATGACGATTTTATGCGGAAGCCCGGTCGCTTTCAAGAAAATCATGAGCATTCCCGCGAGCAAAACGACGTGAAAACCGCTAATTGCAAGCACGTGAACAAGCCCAGACCGCTGGAAATCGCTCCGCAGCATCTCTGGAATCCCCGAGCGGTCACCCGCCAATAGCCCCATCAAGAGTCCTGTTTCGGCAGGGTCGAGGAACTTTGCAAATCTCGCCTGCATAAATTGCCGGAACTTAAAAAAGCTCCGTTCAAACGTCCAATTGCCGGGATACGCTTTCCAATGCTTGAATTTGCCATAAGCGGCCAAATTTTGCGATTTTAGCCAGTTTTGCGTATCAAAAGCACCGGGCACGCTCGGTGGCGTCACCGGGTACCACGAAGCCTCAAAACAGATGGAATCGCCCGGCAAGGGGAGGTCCGGCAAGTTCCGCTTCTCGGTCAGGCGCACTTTATACTCCCCGCGCGCACTCTCGCGAGCTATTTCCTCGGCATTTGCTGAAACGTTGATAATAAACGCCGTCCCTTTGGGCCGTGGGAGCCTAGATTCGACTTTCCCGCACTCGGAACTACCGATTGCGTCGATTTTGCTAACTATCTCACTAGTAAATTGCTCGTTCGATGACCCTAAAATCCCCGGAATTCCCTCGTGAGCGATAATTCCTGCTGCCAAAGACACAAAAATCACCCATTGGATGTGCCGCCTAAAGAAATGTGTGAATAAAAGCACTATTCCAAGTAGGAATGTGGCGAAATTTGGCTTGTCTATGGAGACGATGGTTGATATGACGGTGATGGCGCTTATTAATGCGGGTTTCCCGTCAAGAGGGGCTAAAAGGTCCTTAAATGCGAAAAATATTTTTTCTTTGATATTTTTTTTCATTTTCGTATAACTTTTGTATTTTAAGTGGGTCTCTACTTTTTATACACGCATTAAAGGTGTTGTTGGGTTCGCTGTTTATGAAAATTCTTTGTAAAAAAGTGTGGATATTGGGGCTTTTGTGCATTTTATGGACAAGCTTTTTTACATCATGTTCTGAAACAGTTGAAGCAAGTGGCGAAAGTATCTTATTCCCAGCGGTAAACCAGTCGATTGATTTTAAACTTTATCCCAATGACATGGCCAAAAATGATTCTGCCGCGGCGCATCTTGCCCGTGGTGTCATGTTGATGGTTCACCCTGAAGCCGCTTATACGCTATCTTTTGATATCGATCCGACCCAACCGACGCCAGAATTGCAATTGTTCCGTACATACGAAGTGAATGGTCGCGAAGGTTACGTGAATTTCACAAAAGTCCGTACTTTGATGCCTACAGTTGTCGGAAACCGCTATGTCTATTCGTTTACTTGTCATGAAAACAAGATGTCGATATGGGCTACGACGCTTGGTGTCGATGGAAAGTATTACGAAGGAAAAGTGGAAAATGTCCGTTTAAATGGTGTCGGCACGAATAGCACTCATTTTTCGATCAACTTAATTGTCGTGGGAGCCATGGAAAAGACCAAGGACGGGTTGAGCATAGAAGAATTTTCGAGCTATTTGTTAAGCGCTTTCCGTGAGAAGTATTATGGTGTAACGATTGATACGCTCTATGTTCGCTATGCCAATACTCATCCGACTTTAGGGTATAAGTACCCGGCTGAGATTCCGTGGGTTGCTGGTGAAAGTTCGGAGGATATGTTTGTCAGCGAACTTGCTGGATGGCCTGAGGATAACCTCCGCAATGCGTTGAATATCATCATGGTGCATAGCATTAGCAAAAATGAAATTATGGGTTTTGCGCACCTGTTTTCGGGAGTGCTTGGCTCGGGCGACGAGAGTTCTGTTGTAATTGGCGAGCATGTTCGAAAGACGGGTGGCGGCCTTGAGTTGCTTTCTGCCTATACTATTGCAATGACGGCGATCCATGAATCGGGGCATTTCTTTGGGCTCAGACATACTTCTACGACAAGAAGGGATTTGAGCCATGAGATGGAAAGCGGTTTAATGGTGTTGTCTGGAGACTTGTCGAATATGGAAGATGGTCTGACGGATACGCCGTTTTGTATAGATGTCTTCCGTAGCACCCTTTATAAGACTGCGGGTGTTGGCGATGCCGTTTACAGGAGCAGTATTGGGTGCTTGGCGAAATCCGGCATTGAAACTTGCCCTGATGTGAATAATATTATGTTCCCGATAACGGTTAGCGACACGATAGATGTTATATTTACGGAACAGCAAATGGAAATAATTCGCTCTTCTTTGATGATTTTCCCGCACTAAAAAATGAAAGCTTCTCAATTTTCTGAAAATGCGCAACTGATTGCGTTTGTGTTGCAGAAAGGGTCTGAATGGAACCCGGACGTTATTGAACTTCTTGAAAAGACTTGGGGACCGATCCGCCATAAGGGTCGCCTTTTTGCTTTTGACAAGACGGATTACTACAAGCCTGAAATGGGCGATGACTTGTATCGCGGGGTTGTTTCTTTTGAAAAGGAAATCTCGCCGGAGACGATTGCCGAAGAGAAAGAACGCAGCAATGCGCTTGAACTTACGACCGCTTCGGCCGAAGCTCCTGAACTTCGCCATGTAAACATTGATATCGGCTACATGGATATGGATAAAGTCGTGCTGCCGAGCTACAAGCGTGGCCCTTTCAAGCTTTATGCGGGCAAGGGCGTATGGCTCGATATGCTTTTGACGTATGCGAAGGGCGTATTCCACCCGACCGCCTGGGCGTTTGATGACTTTGTGCGAAATCCCTATCAGCACGATCTGCAACTTATCCGCGAAAAGTTCAAGAAAGCGCGTAAGGGCGCGTAGTCGCTAGAACGTCATTACGCAATCGAATAACGTCATTCCAAGTTCAGTTGGTAAAACGTCATTCCGAGTCCGTTAGGACGAGGAATCCAGTTATTTCTAGTGAATAATTTTTACTGGATGGGGCTAAAGCCCCAACTCCTTGGCTCGGTTATGCCCATGCAAGCATGGACGCAACACTCACTTTCTGAGTAGTCTTCGACTTCGGGCAATGCCCTTCGCTTAGGATGACATTTTGATAAAGTTCTCAAATTCTCATCTCTAAATCTTTTTATATTGCTCTTTGATGAAAAAGAAGCCTTTACTCTTGGGCCTTTTGGCCTTTTCGTTTATTGCGTGCTATTCTCCTGATCCGTTCAAGGCGGATTCTTCTGACGATTCGGATTCCAGTTCGGAATCTGCTGTCGGAAAAATTTATCCTGTAGATGGAAACAAGAATGAAAGCGAGCAGGTCTGTAATCCGTCTGTCAGTAACGATACGGTGAATTTCCCGGGATCGATGCTTTGGCTTAACTTTGATGAACTTAAAGTGAAGAAGCATGATGATGGCTATTCTTTAACCGATGTGGCGGTTCATGACCGCTTGACTGTGTCTGATACGGCAAATAATGTGGTGTGGTATTTGATGCGCGATCTCTCCAAGGGAGAATGCCAGTTCCAGGATCCGGAATGGACGACTCATGCCGATTACATTGTGGCTTTGCGTGGCTATGATATTCATGGCAGTAAGGCTTGCGAAGATTTGGACTACGGTATTTTTGCGGTTCGCACGTCGGACAAGGAAAAATTCTGGTTCTACGAAAAAGGCAATGTTGTCGATGCGGCTCCGCATGTGTGGGTTGAACCATCTGCAAAAGCGGACGAAGATGGCGACGTGAAAACGGTCGAAGGTTTCTTTGGCACGAAGAATGTTCGCCTCACGTATGTTGATGGCGAAGGCGGCGCACAAGAAATCGTCTATGTCGATTATTCCAAGGGCTCCAAGTCCAAGGCCGTTCGCCTCGAAAAGCCGGAAGGCCGCGAAGACTGGAAAATTGACAGTCCTTTAATTTCGCCGGATGGCAAGTTTGTCGTTTATAACATGTACGAAGGTGTATTTAGCTGGGAAGCCTATATTCAGGAACTTCCGACATCGACGTCTTCGACTAAGGCTATTAAGATCCCGCGCACGAAGGACATGATGTCCGAGCCTGCACAGCCGCACTGGTTTGAATGGAATGGCCGTCTTTTTGTGCTGTGGGCTGAATTCCCGCAGGGTTCCCAGATGCTGAACACGAACAACTTGACGAATCCGTCTGTCCAGGATGGTTCTGTGGGCCGCACGGTCATGCGTGAAATCCGTTTGACGGCGGGCGCTCCTGCGGACCTCGCTGCAGAATGGGTTGGCGAAAATCGCGTGGTGGCGACGATTCCTATGACGGGTGGCCGTTCTCCCGATGGCGCGTTCTTGGCGACTGGTACTAACAACGCATATTTGCTTAAGCTCCCGTGAGGTTCGACATGAAAAAGAATTTTTGGATTGAAGGCTGTTCTTTAGTCGCGCTTGTTGCGGTTGCTTTTTATGCTGGCTTTAATTCTCCTGTGGAGCCTGCGACTCCGTGGCAGTCCATTGGCGGTTGCGGTGCTGGCGGTTCCGGTGGCGGTTCTGGCGATGGCATCAAGTGGATTGGCCAGGGCGTTTCGGGTGGTTACCTCGAAGCCGAAGTCTTTACGAAGTACAACGTGGGGCAGAATTTCTCGGCCCTCTCGGTGAATCCGCACTTTTCGATCAAGCCGACCTGGGATACGAAGGTGGGTGTCTCGATTCCGCTCATGAGCCATCAGGGTGAAGTGCAGTACCGCAGTAACCGTGCTCCGGTGGACCGCAGTACGGGCGGCCTTGGCGATATCTCGTTTGATTTTTCAAAGACTATCGGCAGTGGCGGTGCGGCTTCGCTTTCGGCATCGCTTACGATTCCGACGGGCCAGTACGATATCAAGCGCGGTACGGACGCTTCTCAGGAAATTTTGCCGAGCAGCTTCCAGAAGGGTAGCGGGCTATACTCGCTCACGCTTGGCTGGGACTATAGCCGTGATACGGACAAGGGCATTTGGCTCTATAGCTTGAGCTATACGCACCCGTTTGCAATGCATCTGATCTCGGGTGAAAATGAATTCAACGATAGCTACTGGAAAAACACCAAGAAGCATGGCGACCGCTTCAAGTATCGCTTTAAGCCGTATGGCGAAAATGACCTTGGCGCGTTTACGCCTCCGTCTATTGGTGGTTCCATTGCTTATGGCTATCGCGGTCGCGAAGGGATTGTGCAGTCGTTTGGCTTGAACTTCTCGGTGCCGCTTGGCGTAGCCTGGATATCCTCTGAAAAGGAGGGTGTCTACGACCCGAAGCCGGATCCGGATCACCAGGCATGGTCTGTTTCTCTCGTGTATGGCTTGGAATTCTCGAACCCGGATTTCCCGGTGTTCTTAGCGTTCTCGTTGCCGATTCATGATAAGGCGGGTGGCGCAAATGCCAAGAATGAATACGACGAAAGCCCGATGAAAAAGTGGAACGCTCCGGACTGGAAGGACTTTGGACAGCAGTGGACTATCGCTGTTGGCGTGAAGGGAAGCTTCTTCTAATTGCGTTACGCCCTTGGGTGCGTTTTCTTGAAAGCCTGCTTGAGGCGTTCGGCGTTCACGTGCGTGTAGATTTGCGTGGTGGAAATGTTCGAATGCCCGAGCATTTCCTTGACGCTCATAATCTCGGCTCCGTTCTCTAGCAAGTGCGTGGCAAAGCTGTGGCGTAGTACGTGCGGGCTTGCTTTGCCTTCCCAGCCGATTTCACGGAGCAGGTCGTGGATATCGTTTCTTAAAGTGCGGATGTCGTAGGGCTTGCCGCCTTCGCTCAAGAATACAAAGCTTGTAGCGCTTGGGGCGTGCCCGGCTTCGATTTCTGCTGCTTTGAATTTTTCAAGCCATAAGGTGAGCGCATCTGTAATGGGGACGATTCGCTCCTTGTTGCCTTTACCGATGACGCGGACTAGTTTTTCTTTTATCTGTAATTGATTCCAGCAGAGGCTTTGGCATTCCGAAATGCGGAGCCCCGAACCGTAAATGAGCTCGAGTAAGAGCCTTGCGCGGACTTGTTTCAGTGTCGGATTTTCGGGCAATTCAGGGAATTTTTCTTCGGCGAGGTCCTTTTGCCCGAGAAACTGCACAAGGCGTTTGGGGCGCTTGGGCATGGGAACTGTTTCGGCGGGATTTTTCTGCAAAATCTTGGAACGCACGAGGTACTTGCCAAAGCTTTTCAATGCGGCGAGGTGCTCGCAGATGCTTGTGGGCGCGAGTTTCTGCTTGATCTTAAGTTCCCAAACAAAATTCTTGACGCTCATTTCGGTGAATGCTTCGAGTGGAGTGTTGTCGGCAAGTGTTGCAAGGTATTTTTCAAGCGATTTTCGGTATGTATCGACAGTCCTTTCGGAATACCTGCGCTGTGTTTGCAGGTATATCAAAAAATTTTGGATGTATTCGTCTAAAAGCATTGTTCTTCGCTGTTTCCAAAAAGAAAAATAATCTATCTTAGTTGTCACCAAATGTCTTTTTTGAAAAATTTTATATCTCTGCGGACTTGTTTCCTTGCCTGTGCGTTTGTGTCATCGGCTTTTGCTGCTGACCGCGTGGTGGGCGCGAATGCGACTCTTGATATGGAGCCGGGTGCTCGCTCTGCGGCCTTGGGTTCTGCAACCCTGGCTGTCGAAGGGGATTACCTGGGCCTCGGCACGAATGCTTACCAGCTTTCGCAGGCGAAGTACATGTGGGCTTCGTTCTCGCATACGGCTTATTACGAAGATACCAAGTACGATTACGCGTCGATGGTCATTCCGCTCCCGAAAAACCAGGGTATAGGAGTTTCGTTCTCCAGGTTCGGTGCCGATGATATCCCGTATATCAGGGATGGCGAACCTGTGCCCGAGGGCTCGAACTACAATACGCTTTCTATTGCGGACTGGGGGTTTTCTGTGGCCTGGGGTCGTCGGTTTATAGACCGCCTCGACTTGGGTATTGCGTTCCATGTGCTTTACCGTGATATGGACCAAACCGGCTGGGGCTTCCGTGGCGATGCTAGTGCGCGTTACCAGATCATGGACGATTTTTACGTATCCGGTCTTTTGAAGGGCTGGACATCGTCTGCGGCGACTTGGGAATCGGGGGAGTTCGAATATTCTGCTCCTGAATTCTATTTGGCTTTGAGTTACGGCTTGCCGGTGGAATACCTCTATGGCAAGTTCAATTTCTATTGGCAGAGTGCTGGGCTTTTCCA
This sequence comes from Fibrobacter sp. UWB3, assembly GCF_002210405.1. NCBI lineage: Bacteria > Pseudomonadati > Fibrobacterota > Fibrobacteria > Fibrobacterales > Fibrobacteraceae > Fibrobacter > Fibrobacter sp. UWB3. The sequence goes on along the minus strand of NZ_MWQJ01000001.1, from coordinate 593,696 downwards.
TCACGAAGCAAGAGATCTTGATTTTGACGAAGACACTCACGGTGGCGAGCGCTTTTGGGAAGACCCTCTGGACTGGCTGTCTGGTGGTCGTGGTGGTGTCGAATTTGCCTTTGACTTTGGACTCAAGCTGCGAGTCGGTCTCAGTAGCTTTACGACTTTCAAGAGTGTAACGGCAGGTGCCGGTCTTACGATTGCAAATTTCCTTGTGGTGGATTACGCGTTTGAATCGCATCCGGTGTTTTCGCCAGTGCATCGCGTGAGCATTAGCTTTAGCCCTTACCTCTTTGGCCATAAGCCGAGAGAAGAAGGTCACTTGAGCAAGACCGATGCCGCGAAGAAGCTTGTAACGGAAGAACCGGAATATTTGCCGGCAGAAGAATACGTGGAAGAAAGTATTCAGGAAACGCCAGTTTCGGTTGAACAGACGCCGAAGGCTCCCGTGAATCAGTCCGTTCCGGCTCCTGAAAAACCGGCTGTGACGGCCCCTACAGCGCCTGCAACTCCGATTGTAGAAACTGACGATGAAATATTGGAATAGAGGACTACATGATGACTGAATCAAAAAATGTGGGTTTATTCCTTTTGCTTCCGGCTCCGCTCAATCCGATTGGAGCTTTTGATGCAGAATCTTTCAAGGCAATTTTCCGTACGGCAATGGCGGAAAATGATGAAGTCAAGTTTATTGGCGTAGACCTATCAGGCATTGATTTTGTTTATAGCGATGCGTACAATGCCTTTATGCAGTTCCATCAGGAACTTTCCAAGCGGAACGGAACGTTTGCCGTGCTCGCGGATAAGGAATCGCTTGCAAAAAGTCTCAGGAAGGTTGGGCTCGAACGCTTTATCCGCATTTTCATGAGTGCAGATGAAATGGCTGCGTATGCACCTGTTTCTGAAACTCCTGTCGCACCGGCTGCTGTCGAGGCACCTGTGGCATCGCAGCCTGCTCCGGCACCTGTTCCCGAAGCTCCGGTTGTTACGCAACCGCAGCCGCCTGAACCGAAAATTCTGGATTCCAATCCGCTTGTAGATGAGGCTCCGTCTTCGAAGGGAACCCTCATTGCCGTAGTCGTCTTGTTGCTGATTGCTGCTGCAGTTGTTTCTTATCTGGTCTTGTAATCGATGGCTGTAGAATTTTCAGAATATCAGGGCAAGCGAAAGAGAAAGCGTGAACACCGTAGATTCCCGCTAATCCGAATTATCATTGTCTTTGCCTTGATCATAGCCGCCTATACGAATGGCTGGTTCCGTATGCTGGTGGATAAACTTCCACTGCCCGGAAACGAAGAACCTGTTGCTCCGGTTGTCGAAGACTGGATTGCTGGCTGTACAGCGTATGACGGAACGCCTTTTGAACTCAAGGATGGCTTTGCCCAGTGCTCGTGGATTGTAACGGATTCTCTTGCTCTCCCGAATACGTTCTTGCGCTACGTGAAGAATTTGTCGGGGGATGGCGCCAAGATTCATTGGGTTGCCTCCAAGAAGGACTTTGGCGATGCGCTCCTTGTCGTTCTTGAAGATTCGACGCGCAATGTGTTCTTGCATATGACTCGGGAAGATTCCTCGAAGGTCTGGATTTCGAGTAAGACCGGTTGCCTTTTCCCTGGGCCGTGTCCCGATGTCCCGCTTGGATGGTCGGCTCTTTCGATTGTAGACAACTTTGACTTTGAAGGCCAGGAAGCGTTAATTTCTGCTGATGTATTCAGTGGCCTTGGCGAAGCTCCTGTTTATCCTGTGCTTCCGGGGATTGTTCTTGAGGCTGGGCGCGATTCGCTTGGCATGTTCGTGGAACTGAATCACGGAAACGGAATTACGTCTCGTATGTTTGGCATTGGTTCATGGAAAATGGCGCCTGTTGTCGGCAAGACTCTTGGAGTCAAGGATGCGGTTGGTCGCCTTTCTCCGCAGGATAGTTCTTCGTTCTTCTTGACCATTCGGCAGAATGGATTGTTTGTTCGCTGGAGAGATTTCTATAAATCGACTCATCCGGTGGACTCGGCCCAAATTGCCAACTTCAAAAAGAATTTGCCGTTTTGAGTGAGTTTGTATGAATCGTAAACCTGTGGCGTTGAAATTCCCTGCTTGCTTGTTGTTCCTTTTGGTGTCTTCGATATTGGCGCTTTTTTCGTCGTGCGCGCAGGATGGCGATGGCCCTCTCGACGTGATGCCGAATGGAAAATCCGTATCTGGCGAGGGATTTTTCCTTGGTGCAACGCTTGACTCGGGCAAGACTGTTCACTTGATTTCGGATACGCTTTACATTACGCTTTCGCAAATTTGGTCTTTTTCAAATTGCTCGTTGACCTCGATTGACTTGAATTATTCTTTCGAGGATTCGGTGCTCGTCTTTTCGCCGAAGGTGAATATCAAGGTGAATACGGATGACTGCCCGTCGCCAATGTACCGCCCGGATTCGACTTTTAAAATGTTGACGGGTCGCGGCATTTCGCCGAACATTACAAACATCATCATTAAAAATCACTTGGATTCGCTTTTGGATTCCATCAAGCTCCGCCGTGGAACCATTGAACGCGATACGTTTAAAATCTTTGTGGATTCTGCTTTTGCGAAACCTTCCGAGTTGCCGCTGCGAACAAAGAAGTCTCCTTCGATTGTCCGTGTGCTGGATTCGCTTACGCCGCAAAAGTTTTACTGGAGAACGCTCCGTGCAAACTGCACCATGCGTGTAGACATATGCAATGATGTTGTTGCCGATACGGTTTACCCCACAAGCTGGAGAGAATCGGATACGGCACTTGTGCCGGTGCGTTATGCTTGTGCTTCTGAAGATTCCACGTACTGCCTGAATTCTAAATGGGAATACGATTCGACATCGCTTGGCAAGGTGAAGGAACGTCTCGATACGGTATGGCATATGAGCACGTACTACGTTGAAGACATTCCCTCATGTGCGATGGTGAATAAATTCTCGCATACGGCGCTTCTTTATAAGGGCGATATGACTTTTATTCGGGAGCTTTTTGTTCCCGATGAAAATGAACGCTCTTGCGGCCCTTCGACAAAGAAGGACTGGGTTGCATTTGACCTGACGACAGATAGCCTTGTGGTTGAATCTGAAGAAGGTCCTTCGATAGATAGTTTGTATAAAGTTTGGAAATCGGCGACTGTTGCGCGTGATACGCTTGAAGCCGAATCGACGGAGTCAAAATGATTGAATATACCTTTGCTGCTGAAATCCCTGAAGAAGATAAGCCGATAATTCTCGGAAGTAAGATTTATAAGCAGTGGCTTGAAGCTTCAGAGAAAAAGTTCAAGATTACAAAGGTGCATTTTGCTTCGGTCGATTACTTTAGCAAGCGCCATGAACCGCTGTTTATCAAGCTGAATGCGACGGCCTTTTTGCCGGATGGAAAGCCGGTTCACGGAATTGTGCTTGTGCGCGGCCATGCTGTGGGCGTGCTTGTTGTGCTCCATTGCGAAGGCAAGCGTTATTTGCTCTTGGTGCGTCAGCCGCGATTTGCAATCTCGGAAACGGATTCACTTGAAATCCCGGCGGGGATTCTTGACTGGTCGGGCGATTTCCGCAAGGTGGCTCTCTCGGAACTCGAAGAAGAAGCGCAAATCAAGGCGAAGGACTCCGAACTGATTGACTTGATGGACTTCTGGTATAAGGGGAAAAGTGAAGGCTTTGCCGGAAGCTGCGGCCTGTTGGATGAACGCATTCGCCTTTATGCGATTGAACGTAGCGTGACGCGCGAAGAACTTAATGCGATGGATGGTAGGAACCAGACCTACACGGATGAAAACGAATGGATCCGTACGGAAGTTTTGCCTTACGAAGAAGCCGCTCACCAGTTTATCGACGGAAAGAACTTTATTGCTCTGTTCCTCTACGAACGCTGGCTTGAAGCGCAGAAAGTGTACTACTAATTAGTCGCTAATTACTAAAAAATCGTATTGTTAATTGTAAGTCCTGCGAAGAACAGGATCAAGTAGCCGTACCAAAGGCCCGTTGTTACGTAATTCAGTACGCGCTTGTACTTTTTCGGCTCGTCCTTATTCTTTTCCTTGATTCGGATAATGTTCTTTTTGAGATAAAAACCGCAGAGTGCAAGTCCGCCGATGCTGATAAGGATGAGAAGTACGTAAGCCATATTTTAAATATAGCATAATGTGAGAGTCAACAAGAGGCGCGACAACAAGTTTGGCGTTTTTGACGCGTGTTTATAAAAAAGCTAATTTTTGGATATGAAACGATTACTTTTGATTTTGCCTATTTTATTGTTCTTCTATTCATGCGCTGATAACGGTGCACAAGCGGAGGATAAATCCGATAAAAAGTCACGCTTTCAGAAATATACTGACTGTGTGCCTCGTTCCCTTAAAAAGAGTTCTGCGCTTGCTAAGGAGGGCGGGTATACTGGCGCCTTGACATTGGATGTCGTTATTCGTGATTTTCAATCGAATCATCCGGACTTTGAAAACTTTTCAGAAGTGGCTGCTGAACATTTGGATGATGTTTATAATTACAAGACTTCAACTGGTACGGCGATGAACCTTAATGGTTATGATGTTACGTGGTACAGTAATGCCCCGTATCATTATACCTGTGGTAATGCTTTGCTTGGTAGTGGGGTGCAGATTGGTGCTGATGGTCTTCCGATGATGGTAAATCCTGCGTTGCCTGCGTACTTGCAGACGGTTTCTTCGGAAAAGGCCTTGGAGTATGGTGATTGTACACGACATAATCTGGGATCTTTTCAGCAAGGTTACAAGAATGCAACGGATGATGTAAGTGGTTATAAGTGTGTCGCAGGGGATATGACTTGGTCAAATCCGGTTATTTATACGCCGGGAATGGTCTCTCCGCATTTGGCTTTTGCTCCAGGTGCTAGTAGCGAAATTGATATGCTGAATGACGTGAAAATTTTAAAAGCGACGGAGGCATGTGATAACCAGTTCTTTGAACAGTGGTATGCTGATGTTCCTGGTGTAAACAAGCGTATCAACACGACAATGGATATTCCGAAGGATCCAAATTCCAGTTACTTTATTTTTGAACAAAATTACAACAATGGTGGTTTCTTTCCGCTGGATAGCATTGATCCTGTGACAAGGTCATGGATTAGTGCCAAATATCCGGACCAGTTTGACCCTCAGTCGCTTTCTATTTATTGCCCGCCTTTTGACTATCAGTATGCGCATACTCAGCAGGATGCGTGGGGACAAAATACGTATAAGCTTTGCCAGTCTTGGCTGAATTATGGTGGACCGCGTGCTGTAAATTCAGCGGGATCGGGCCTAAGTGCTGCTGCTCTGGCAGCTGCGGAAAATGGTAAGCTTGGCTTACAGCACTTGCGTAATTATGGATTTACCATGATGGGGTATGCTAAATTTAAGTACAAATTATCGAATCAGGTTCCGTTGCCAGAAACATTTGAATTTGTCGGTGATGATGATATGTGGATTTTTGTGGATGGCGTGCTCGTTGTGGACTTGGGCGGAACGCATGCGCCTGCCCCAGGTAAGGTTGATATTAAAGTCCTTGCCTATAATAACCACGGTTGCCATGCGGGTGAGCCTTTAGCCGCTTACTCCAATTGCGCTGGTGCCTCTGATGTTACTGGCTGGGCCGATGATACTTGGCATCACTTGCATATTTTCTATGCAAATCGTCAGTCCGATGGTTCTAATGTTTATATCCGTTCTTCTTTGGCCGAAGTCGCTCCGACTCGTTTTGGCTATCCCACGATAAATAATGTTGTTACGAAAGTTGATAAGAATGGTAGTGCCGTAAATTCGATGTACCTGAATACGCCATTGAGTGACGCTAGTGTAGCAAATATTATGAGTTTGGGGTCGCCGTCGTTGCTGGTGATGCGCGAGATCAATGTGAATGGCAAAATGCAGACTGTTGTGAATGGTTTTTATATCACTTCCATAAAGGATCCGATTGATAAAGGAGCCGGTGGTTTTATGTATCAGTTTACGGGAGTTTTGAAGGATGCTGTAGGTAACGTCGTTGATGGTGGACTTTTGGCAGATGACCGCATTGCTTTTAATGTGCCGTATAGCAAGGGCCTTGATGATGATGGCAATGGCGGAAACTTCTCTAATGATGTCTGGAACCAGATTATGTCCTGGAGCAAGCTCATGACTTTCGTTGTAACATCGTCGTCTGGGCAGCAAGTGGAACGTTTTGAAGAAATGGAATGGTGGGCTAATGATCTCTATTCCTCAGAACGTGTGGATAATCCAGAGAAACCTGAAGAAAATCCAGAAATTGAATACTGTGAAGATTGATAGTTTTTATTTATCCCGATGATTCTGGACCGGATCACGCAAATTCCATTCGCTGTCTTAAGGACTAGACGAAACGAAAAGACCCCCTAATTCATATAATTGCAGTTGCCTAAGGGCAAAAAAATTTCTCTATTTGGTGTGTACTGACGTTCGTGGGTTCAAATTTGGCTTGAACGAGCCGGATTCGGGTCCGAATACGAACGCCGTTTATTGTAAGAGGTTTATTTGGTCGCCCAAGAAAAACTGAATTCTCTCATTGCCGATGCATGCAAGTCCGCATCTGTTACGCTTGTGGAAGCTGATGTGTTCCGTGCTGGCAAACGCAAGACATTGCGAATCTTTATCGACAAGCCCGAAGGTGTTACTATCGATGACTGCACGAACGTGAGTCATTTCCTTTCGGATGCGCTGGACCTGGATCCCGAGTTGATCGAGGGCGCTTATACGCTTGAAGTTTCTTCTCCGGGAATAGACCGCCCCCTCAAGTCTATGGCGGACTTTGAACGCAACAAGGGGCGCCTGCTCCGTGTGACACGCTCGACGGGCAAGCCAGTGACTGGTGAACTTTTGAATGCCGACGAAGAAAATCTGACGCTCAAGCTCAAGGGCAATGCCGGCGAAATCGTCATACCGCGGTCCGAAGTGCTTTCGGCCAAGGTCGAAGTAGAAATTAAATAGGAAGGTCAACTATATGAAGAACGAACCGAAAGTAAACTTGCTCGACGTACTCAAGGAAGTCGTTGAAGACAAGAGTGTCGATGATTCCGTGATTTTGGACGCCCTCAAGAAGGCTCTTATTTCTGCGGCCCGCAAGTATCTGCACATCGAAAAGAAAATCAACGTCGATATCGACATGGAAACCAACGAAGTCCATGTGTTCTTGAACGTCGAAGTTGTCGATGACTATCCGGACTACGACCCGAACATGACTGCCGAAGAAGTTGCTGAAATGGACGAAGGCTACATGCTCGTCGATGAAGCTCGCGACTTCAACGAAGACGCTCAGGCAGGCGACAGCCTTTATATGGAACTCCCGACCTCCTCCTTTGGTCGTCAGGCTATCCAGACTGCAAAGCAGCTCTTGACCCAGCACATCCGCAGTGCCGAATGCCAGCGCATCATGGACATCTACCGTAGCCGCATCGGTACGATCATCAACGGTACGGTACTCCGTTTGGAACAACGTAATGTCATCGTTGACCTTGGCAACAAGATTGAAGCTGAACTCCCGGCTCGCGAACAGATCCCGCACGAACGCTTGACTCAGGGCGCTTCTGTGAAGGCTGTGATTGCCCGCGTGGAAGAATCTACGAAGAGCGGTGCTCAGGTTATTTTGTCTAGATCCAACGCCGACTTCCTCAAGGCTTTGCTCCGTCAGGAAGTTCCGGAAATCTACGAAGGCACTGTCGAAATCAAGGCTGTTGCCCGTGACTCCAAGAATCGCCGTGCAAAGATTGCCGTCTATTCTCGTGATGAGAAGATTGACCCGGTTGGCGCTTGCGTCGGCATGAAGGGTGCTCGCGTACAGACGATTGTCCGCGAACTCGGCAACGAACGTATTGACATCGTTCACTGGGACGAAAACTTTGACGTGTTCGTACAGCGTTCCTTGGCTCCGGCATCTGTCCTTAAGATGTTCCCGGTTCCGGATACGGACCGTATTGTAATCATCGTGGATGACGAAAACCTCGCACAGGCTATCGGTAAGGGTGGCCAGAATGTGGAACTCGCCGGCCGCTTGGTGGATCGCAAGCTTGACGTTCATGGAGAACAGGAATGGTCTCAGATGGACGAAGAAGCCAAGAACAACATCCTCGCTCCGAACTACGAGGATGAAAGAAGAATGAGAGCGAAGCGTATGGACGAAGACAGAAAGGCAAAGGCCGCAGCTGTCAAGAAGGACGTGAACGCTTAAAAACTTTTGCGCAGGGCAAATAGTTTAACGGAAGAATAAGAAAAGGAATTGAATAGGCTATTCATGACGAATGAATCTCAAATGAAACCTAAGGATTGGGCAGACGCTCATGGATTGAAGGTTGATGTGGTGATGAAGCTGCTCCGCGATGCAGGCGTTGCAGTTCGTACCCATATGTCCAAATTGGATATGGCAGACTTTGCTAAAATCGAGGATGCTGCCGCTGCCGAAAAACAGAAGCAGGATGCCCGCAACAAGAATCTCAAGAGGCCTACAGCTTCTGAATCTGATTCTTCCGCTTCCGCTCCTGCAAAGAAGAAGGAAACGTCGGTTGCGACGAACAGACTTGGCTTGAAGGTGAGCCTCAAGAAAGGCCCGGGCGCCCGCAAGGATGCTCCGAAGCCTGTCGCTAAACAGGATCCGAAGTCCCCGGTCGCAAAGCCCGCTGCTCCGGCTGCCGTAAAACCGGCCGCCCCGGCACCTGCACAAGTTGCTCCGAAGCCTGCCGCACCTGCTCCGGCTCAAGTCGCTCCTGCCGCTCCGGCACCGAAGCCGGCAGCACCTGCTCCCGCACCTGCCGCAGCACCTGCTGCTCCAGCCGCACCGGCTGTTAAGCCCGCCGCTCCTGCACCGGCCCCGGCACCTCAGACAAAGCCTGTCGCCCCGGCGCCTGCACAAGCAGCTCCGAAGCCTGCTGCTCCTGCTCCGGCTGTAAAGCCTGCCGCTCCGGCCGTCGCAAAGCCCGCTGCTCCGCAGCCGACAATGATGTCTGCTACGACGGAACTCAAGCAGCCGCCGATGAAGGCACAGGTCTTCAAGCCCGATGCAGCAATCCTTGCCCGTATCGAAAAGTCTCGCCAGCAGGCTCAGGCCGCTCGCAACAACCACCGTCCGAATGGTGGAAACCGCAATGGCGGCAATGGTCAGGGTTACACGGGTACGTTTGGCCGTCTCTCGAACAACGGCAATGGCGGTAACGATAACCGCAACAATAACAACAATAATCGTCGCCCGAACGGCGGTAACGCTAGCAGCAGTAGCCGCGGCTATACCGGTCGTAACGGTGGATTCTCCAGCGGTTCCATGCAGGAAGCTTTCAATGCTTCCAACAACAATAACCAGTCTCTCGGTCAGAACAACCAGAATGGTAAGGGCAATGGCAAGGGTCAGAACGGCCGCCATGGCAATGACAAGAACCGCCGTAGCAATACTAAGGACCGTCAGGAAATGCAGAGGGAACAGCAGCAGGAAGCCGTTCGTCAGAACGTCTCCCGCGTGATGGCATCCCTCTCCAAGAACCCGGTCAAGAAAGTTTATCACAAGGAACATTCCGAAAATAACTCGGGTGAAGAAAAGAAGATCCTCAAGACTTCTGACTTCATTACCGTTGGCGAACTTGCTGGTCTTATGGACCAGATGCCGGCACGCGTCATTGCAAAGTGCATGGAAATGGGCATGATGGTGACCATCAACGCTCGCCTTGATTTCGAAACGATCCAGATTTTGGCTGATGAATTCGGTTACGAAGCTCAGCTGATGGAAGAATACGAAGAAGAAGCTCTCGGCATCGAGGAAGAATCTCAGGAAAATCTCCAGCCGCGTCATCCGGTGGTTACCGTCATGGGCCACGTTGACCACGGTAAGACTTCTCTCCTCGACTGGATTCGTAAGACCCACGTGGTGTCCGGCGAATCGGGTGGCATTACGCAGCACATCGGTGCATACGAAGTCACCACCAAGCAGGGCAAGGTTACCTTCCTCGATACTCCGGGTCACGAAGCCTTCAGTGCTATGCGTGCTCGCGGTTCCCAGGTGACCGACGTTATCGTTCTCGTTGTGGCTGCCGACTCCATGGTCATGCCGCAGACGGTTGAATGTATTGAACTTGCAAAGCGCGAAAACGTCCCGATGGTCGTCGCCATTACGAAGATGGACCTTCCGACCGCAAACCCGGACAAGATTCGCGCCCAGCTCGCAGAACGCGGTGTGGAAGTCGAACAGTGGGGTGGTCAGACCAGCTGTATCGAAGTTTCTGCACGTACGGGTCAGGGCATGGATGTCCTCCTCGAAACGCTCGCTCTCGAAGCTGAAATTCTTGAACTCAAGGCCAATCCGGATACGCACGCCCGTGGCGCTGTCGTTGAATCCAAGCTCGACGTGGGTAAGGGTTCCATGGCTACGATCCTCGTGCAGAACGGTACGCTCCATGTGGGTGACCCGTTTGTTTGCGGTATCTACGCTGGCCGTGTCCGTGCCATGTTTAACGAACGCGGTGAACAGATGAAGGAAGCTCCTCCTTCTGCTCCGTGTCAGGTGCTCGGCTTTGACGGTACTCCGCAGGCCGGTGACGAACTTGTCGTGGTGGAAGACGAAAAGACCGCACGTGAAATTGCTTCCAAGCGCCGTATGGCCGCTCGTGAACGCGATCTCCGCGCCCGTAAGACGGTCTCTCTCGAAAACTCCTTCAACGCAAAGAAGGAAGGTACGCTCTCCGAACTCAACCTCATCGTCAAGGCCGACGTGGGTGGTTCTGCAGAAGCTTTGGCCGCTTCCCTCGAAAAGCTTACCAACAAGGAAGTCCGCGTCAACATCATCCGCAAGGGTGTGGGTACGATTACGGAATCCGATATCCTGTTTGCAACGACCGCACAGGCTATCATTATTTCCTTCCACCTTATGCCGTCTCTCGCTGTCCGCGAAATGGCTCAGAAGGAAGGCATCGAAATCCGCAACTACCGCGTGATTTACGACTGCATTGAAGATATTAAGAACGCTGTGGAAGGCCTCCTCAAGCCGATCATGCGCGAAGAACTCGTTGGCGAAGCCGAAATCCGCCAGGTGTTCAAGGTCCCGAAGGTCGGTCTCATCGCTGGCTGTATGGTTACCGACGGCGAAGTCGACCGCACGAGCCATGTCCGCGTTTACCGCAACGGTATCGAACTCGGTACGACCGTGGTCCAGTCCTTGAAGCGCATGAAGGACGACGTCAAGTCTGTTGCTCGTGGCTTTGAATGCGGTATCGGCCTCAAGGGTTACGACGATATCAAGGAAGGCGATAGCCTCATCTTCTTCAAGGAAGTCAAGGTCGCCCGTACGTTGGAAGACGTTGCCCGCGAAGAAGCTGAAGAAAAGGCAAAGAAGGCTGCTGAAGAAGCTGCCGCAGCGAAGGAAAACGCTTAATGACTCGTAGAACCGATAGATTAGGCGAGCAGTTCCGCGAAGAGATCTCCAAGCTCATCCAGAAGGGCTTGAAGGATCCGCGCGTGAGCACTCTCGCGAGCATTACCCGTGTGGACATTACCGAAGACCTGAGCTATGCAAAGGCCCTCGTCTCGGTGATGGGTTCCGATAAAGAAAAGCGCGATACGCTTGTCGGACTCAACAATTCCGCCGGCTTTATCCGTGGCGTCTTGGGCAAGGCCTTGAAGATTTTCAAGGTTCCGGAGCTCAAGTTCGTTCTTGACGAAAATCTCGAACATGCCATGCACATTGAAGAAATCCTTGCAGAACTGAAGCAGAAAGGGGAACTTTAATTGTCCTCTTCCGGCTTCGTCCTCTTGGACAAAATTGCAGGTGAAACATCTTTTAAGGCCCTTTTCCCTCTGAAAAGGGTCTTTTGTACTAAACGCGTGGGCCATGCAGGTACGCTCGATTTGCGTGCAAGCGGGCTCATTATTGCCGCTACGGGTCGTGCAACGCGCCTTTTGCCTTACATTGAGGCGAAGGACAAGTGCTATACGTTCAGGCTCCACCTTGGCTATGAAACCGATACCTTGGAATGGGACGGGGAAGTGGTTAAGGTAGACGACAAATGCGTGGGGCGAGAGTCGCAGCCATGCTTGCATGGATATGACCGAGCCCAGCATTTGGGACTTGAGCAAAGCGAAAGTCCAAAGACGAGAGACGAGAGTGGTTGTCATCCTGGAGCCGAAGGCGATAGGATCCAGTGCGGAGTGCCTTCGGTGACGCGCGCGGACCTCGAAGCTGTTCTCTCGCAGTTCATTGGCGACATTGACCAGGTTCCGCCCAATTACAGTGCTGTGAAAATCGATGGCCATCGCGCAAGCGACTTGGCGAATCGTGGTCGTGAAATTGAACTCAAGCCTCGCCGCATTCATATCGAATCGCTCAAAGTCGTGGACGAGGGCAAGGTTACGGAAGGCTGTACCGGCAAGTGCTTTGCCACGTTTGATTTGGAATGCAATTGCAGCAAGGGAACGTACATCCGTTCGCTCGGTCGTGATTTGGCTCGTGCGCTTGGTACGTGCGGCTGCGTCTCGATGATCCGTCGCCACCGCATTGGTGATGTGACTGTGGATCGCGCTGTTCGTGGGGACGCTCTCACGCCGGAACATTTGCTCCCTGTAGACCAGGTGCTTGATTTCCCGGTTGTCCGCTTGAATGACGACCAGGTGAAAGCAATTCGTTTAGGAAATTGGGTGCCGTGGCGCACTCCTGTTGAAAATTTAAGCACAACGCCTGGGGCGGAAAAGTTTGTCTTTACCGCCGATAAGGATGGCGCTGTGATTGGGCTTGGGGTTTATGACCCGGGCCGCATTTGCCCCAAGTTCTTTTTAGGTGATGATTAAAAAGGTGATTCCCGATCAAGTCGGGAATGACAGATAAGGTGATGATTAAATGAAACGCGCTGTGACAATGGGTAATTTTGATGGATGCCATTTGGGGCATCAGGCGCTTTTTCGCACGCTCAAGGCGGTTGCCGAAGTGAACCATTTGCAGCCAACGGTCATCAGCTTTGAACCCCATTCTAATTACGTCTTGCGTGGGCCGGGCGATCCGTTGCTCCTCACGACGACCGAAGAAAAACGCGAATTTGTCGAGAGCCTTGGCATTGAATTTTTGGTATTGCCGTTCACGCACGAATTGGCAAAACTCCCGTTTGATAAATTTGTCCGCACGGAACTGATTGAAAAGCGCGAAGTCGTTTCGATGTTCTTTGGACACGACCATTGCTTCGGTGCCGGCGGCAAAGGCAATTACGAGACGATTACCGCTGCGTTCCCGGAACTCTCGACGCAGATGCTTTCAATGGTTTTGCACAAGGGCGAACGCGTGAGCTCTTCTGCAGTGCGCAATGCGCTTTTGAACAGCGATGTGGACCGCGCGCAGACTTATCTGGGGCGCCCGTATCGCTTGTCTGGAACGGTTGTGGTTGGCAAACGCCTTGGTCATACGATTGGATTCCCGACGGCGAATGTGCAGATGGAACAGTTCAAGTTCTTGCCGAAAGGCGGTGTGTATGTTGCAAGTGCAAGACTCTCGGATGGTCGCATTTATCGCTCTGTCGTGAACATCGGAACGCAACCGACAACGCCCGGAACGCATAACCTTGCGGTCGAAGCGTATCTGCTTGACTTTAACGAAGACATTTACGGCCAGCATTTAGCGCTGGACTTGCTCGCCTTCTTGCGCCCCGAAAAAAAATTCGCAAGCATCGAAGATTTGGTCCGCCAGATTGGCATGGACGCCGACACCGCCAAAAATTATAACGGAAATCACTGGGCGGAGTAAGGGAACTAGCATGAGCAACTTGTAAATACTTTTTACAAGTTGACTTTTCTAGCATTTTTGAGTTTTGTCGTTTTTTGCTTTACCGGTAAAGTTGGTGCTCGTAATTTTGAAGACGGTCACGGTGGTGGCTTGTTCGGGCGTGAATTCGAACTTGTGCGGGATCGCTGATTGCGAGGAACGCGCGGAATCTGGGTGGTGCGTGGAACCTGTTGCCTGACGTTCCATTAGGAGCGAGAGTCCGCGGCATTTTTCAGTCACGTCTTCGACGATTTCGGCTTTGCCTTGCCCGACAACGCTTGCGTAAAAGCGCCCGCTTTTGCAATAGGCTTCTTCGTGAATCTCGATGCGGTTTTCAACGCACATGCTAAATGCGACATTCGGATTTTTGCGGATGCAGTCAAGTTTTTTTCCGACATGAGCACAATGGAAATACAGTTCCAGAACGCCGCTGTTTAGGCTGTATCCGAATGACAACGGAATTACGTAGGGTAGGCCTGCGTTTGTGTCATCCACCATCGCGACATGGCATGTTGTGCACTGTTCGATAATCTTTGCGATGTTTTCGTCGCCTAAAACTTCTCTATCCTTGCGTCGCATTTTACCTCAACTTTTTACTGTTTGGATTTAAATATAATATAGGCTTCGATTTAAATTTCTACACAATTGTGTTGTCCAGGCAGAAGACTTCGGCGAGTTGCTTGTCGTCCATGTCGGCGAGCCATGTTTCGCCAGCGTTCACGGTCAAGTTGGCGATGGCTTTTTTGGTTTCGAGGAGCGCATTGATTTTTTCTTCGAAGGTGCCTTTGGTGATAAAGCGGTGGACTTGGACGTTGCGCTTTTGGCCGATACGGAAGGCGCGGTCGGTGGCTTGCGCTTCGATGGCGGGGTTCCACCACAAATCGTAATGGATGACTTGCGAGGCGGCAACGAGGTTAAGGCCGGTGCCACCCGCCTTGAGCGAGAGGATGAGTACTTTGCAGTCTGGATTTTCTTGGAAATCCTGGATCATTTCGGAACGCTGCGTTTGTGTGCAACCGCCGTGGTAGAAATGTGTGCGGAGGCCAAGTTCGCTTTCGATTGTGGATTTTAGCAGGTGCCCCATTTCGGCAAATTGCGTGAAGATGAGCGTCTTTTCGCCTTGCTCTTGGATAGATTTGAGGAGGTCCAGGAGCATTTGCATCTTGCCGGATTCGAGCTTGCTGGATTTAGGAACGTTGGACAAGACTTCACTGGATCCTTCGCTCCGCTCAGGATGACGCTGGGAGGGGTCGTCAGGATGACGCTGGGACGGGGTGTTCGCGCTTTCTGTTGGGACTGCCGCGGCGTCTTGTGTTGAGGAGTCGGTGGCGCTTTTTGCGGCAAGGCCTTTCAGGAATGTGGCGGGGTGGTTGCAGATTTGCTTGAGGGCAAGAATCATCTGCAAGATTATGCCTTTGCGTTTGAACAAGGCGTGGGCATCGTTTGCCTTTTCGCTGAGGGCTTGCTCCATCTCGAGTTCTTGCATAAAGTGCTCAAGCGTTTTTTGATAAAGGGCTGCTTGTGAGTGCGTGAGTTCTGCGTATTCGTCCTGGATGATTTTATCGGGCAAGTCGCTGATGATGCTCTTGTCGGTCTTGAGACGGCGCAGCATGAACGGTGCCGTGATTTTGCGGAACGTTTCGGCGACAATCTGGTTCCCGTTCTTTTGAATCGGCGTTTCGAACTTTTCTCGGAATTCGCTTGCACTCGGGAAGAACCCGTGGTTCGCAAAATCCATGATGGTCCAGAATTCCATGAGGCGGTTTTCGACCGGGGTGCCGCTCATCGCGATTTTCATCGGGGCGCGCATGCGACGGAGCAATTTACTCTGTTCGCTATCGGCGTTTTTGATGTTTTGTGCTTCATCGATGATAATCGTTTGCCATTCGTGCTTGTCGAGTTCGGCAAAGTCCTTGCGGAACGTGGCATATGTCGTGAGCAATACGTCGGCGCTGAACTTTTGTAGGTCGCGGCGGCCTCCGTGGTACGCAAAGAATGTGAGTTCCGGCGCGAACTTCTTGATTTCGACTTGCCAGTTGCAAAGGAGGCCGGCGGGCATTACGACAATGGCTTTTTTCTCCGCGAATTTGCCCTCCTGTTTCATCTTGAGGAGGAACGTAATGACTTGTAGCGTCTTGCCGAGGCCCATGTCATCGGCGAGAATGCAACCGAATCCGATTTCCAGATTCTTGTACATCCAGGAGTAGCCGCGCATTTGGTAGGGGCGGAGTGTCGCGTTCAGATTCTCGGGCAACGGAATGTCCGTTTCGGCGCGCCAGGCGTCGAACTGTTGCTTGAAATCGCTCGCCATTTCGACCGGGATGTTGTCGCATTCGCCGGTGAAGCAAGCTTGCACGAGCTTGGCTTGCGTGATTTCTGGAACGGAATCTTCTTCGAGGATTTCGTCGGCGTTTTCCGCGGCATTTTCAGAAGACTTTCCCGCATCATCCCTAGCTGCTTTTTTGCCTTTGCCGTCTTTGACGTTCCCGCCAGACTTGCCTTCAATTTTATCGCGGATGGATTGCAAATCCTGTTCGGTAATTTGCACGTAACTGGACTTGTATTTTAAAAGTCCGTCCGCTTGCTCTGCAAGTTCCAAGAATTCCTTTGCCGAAATGTTTTCATCGCCGATGGCGATTTCCCAGTCAAAGTCGAGCAGGTCGCCGGCAGTAAATGCACCAAAGCTCATGCTTCCTTGCAAGCGCATCTTGGGTTTCGGTTTTCCGATGTTCAAAAGGTTCTTTGGAATTTCTGTCTGGATGCCAAACAGTTGTAGTTTTTTGAGGCAATCCTGCAAAAAGTCGAGGAGTTCAGCGCCTCGCATCAAAATCGGTTCGCTTGCTCGGCGTTCCAAGTATGCATCGAGCGGCTTGAAACCATCGGCAATGCCGTTCAGAACGCTCATAATCGAGAGCAATCGCGAGTCGTTGTTTTCAAAAAGTTCCGAAAGCGGCGTGCGTCTCGGGGCATTCACAGATCCCGCCGCATTCCCGCTTGCACTCGCTGCATCTTCGTCAAGTACAAAAACGTCCAGTGCCACATCTTCGTCCATTTCGCTACAGACAAAGAGAATCTGCGTGCGGCAACCGAGACAAGAATACACCGAGAGCCATTGCTGGATTTTTCCCGGAATGGCATGTGCATTGTTTGCGAGCTTCCCTGAAACGCTATCGAAAAAGAACGAGAGCAAATTGCCGTGATTCGTCTTGAGCGGCGTCTTGTATTTGCGTGCAAATTTCAAGAGCTGCGAGATGAACAGCGACAGAATGTGCTCGGCGGGTTCCGCGATTTCGAAGAAGGCTTCTTCTTTGCTTGTCCACGCGAGTTCTCGCGGGGCGGTGACTTCGAGATCGGCAACAATGTAGAGAATCTCGGGAAGCATTTCGGCGGGGAGCCAGCGCATTTGCGCTACGTCTTTCCCAATCCAGAAAACTTGCGGATAAATCGCTCCGGTGCGCACAAGGTAAAATGCCACTTGCAACATCAAGTGCAAGTAACGCACGGAGTAGTGGTGCCATGAAAAATTCCCGGCGCTGAGGCAGCAAAGAGCGCCCATCACGTTTGTAACGGTGAGGTTGCTATTGATGACTTTGTCTGCCATGGACTGCTCGAAATTCCAATGCCATCCGGGCTTGTGAAATAGTCGCAGTTGCTCGTTTTCCATCAGGAACGTCTTCGCGTTATTCACGCGGAACTGTTCCGAAAAAGCGTCAAAATTTTCGAAGTCGGTAAAGAACTTATGGCACGATTCTAGTTCATCCGTAAAACTTTTGCGGAAATTTCCGGCGGGGCAGAATTTGGGGAAGTTTTGCAACATCGCGGGCAGAATGTGCGAGTAGTCCTTCCAACTCTTGAAATCGAATGTCGGCAGTTGCTTGGGTGGAATGCTGTTTTGCGATTCGCGGCCTGAGCCTTTATACCCACCAAATAAACTAGCGCTCGCGTCTTCCGCATGAGAAAGTTCGGCGGCGTTTTGGGCCTCGCGTTCGTCGCTTTCTCCGGCGCTTCTCGCAACAGCACTATCTGCGCTTTCCCCATTACTTCCCGCGACATTCCCGTTAGCGGATGCATTTTCGGCGGCATTTCCCGAAACGCTCGCAGCATCCGTGCTTGCAGCATTCCCTACGAGTCTTGTTGCTTTGCTGAACGACCTCACGAGATTTACTTCGCTGGGCGCTTCCATTTCCATCGCGTCCGGCTTGTAGTCTTTGATAAATTCCAGGTCGAGTCCGTGAATTTTGAATAGAACGTTGGGTTCTTTGTCAGCTTGTTCTGCGATTTTCAAAAACGTGGCGACGAGGTATTTGCACGGGCGTTCATCGCTGCAGTCGCAACCCATGTTGACTTTGGTGGGGTCATCGAAAAGTTGGAGACCGCTTTTGCTCATTAAAAGTTCAAGCGACGGGCTTAACGCCTTGTTATTTAACGCCAAAAGTTCTGCAGGTTGCTGCTTCAAAAAGCTCACGAAAATTTCGGAAGATTCCTTAGAAAATTTCGGGAAGACGATGTAGTTGTTGTGGAGGCCGCCATTCGGGCCTTTTACCACGGAAATCACGCGGTTATCGACGATGTCGATGCTTGTGACCTGGCCACGTGCGGCAAACTTGAGCCCCTGCAAAACCGCTTGCTCGCTTGCCGTTGCAAGAATCGAGCTAAGCCACTTTTTTGCCCACCAAGTCTTTCCGTAACTTCCAAAATCCATGGGCGCAAATATAGTAAAAAGTGCTCAAATGAACAAAAGAACGCCCGGCATAAACCGGGCGCCTTAATCGTAATTAAGCTTTAATCGCAATTATTTTTTCTTGAGCCAGGCTCCGCACAAGTACATGGTAAAGATGATGCTTGTGACAAGGAACATCGCAATGCCGATGCAGGCGAGGTCGCCAATGCCTTTGAGGCCGCGGTGTGTCGTGAACAGGAACCCAACAAAGCCTGCAATTGTCGTGGTAGAGCTTGCCATTACGTTACGGCCTGTCGTATCCATCAATTGACGCAGGGTAAGGTTCTTATCGGATACCCAGGAGGTAATCATGTGGATGGTTGCATCGATTCCGATACCGAGAGTCATCGGGATGACAATCACGTTGTAGATGCTGATTTTGCCGAACTCAAACGTGGCGGTCAGGTATCCGAGGAGCCCGAGTGTGAGGAGAACGCCCATGCCAAATGAAATACTGCCGGCGAGGAAAAGCTTCGGCTTGCGGAAAGAGATAATCAGCGTGCCGATAATCACGAGAATGATGACGAGGGCGAGTCTGAAACTGTCTTGCTTGACGGAATCAATCACGTCGGAGAGGATGAACTGCGATGAGAATGTGCGAAGGTCTTCGCCATCGAAATTCCAACGACCATAACGCCTCTGGAATCTGTGCAGGGCATTTGCATCCCAGCTCGGGAAGTCGCCGTAGATAAAGCCGATTTTACCGTAGCTGCCGTCTTTTTCACGGAGCAGGTCCAAAGCCCATCCCGGAATGTCTTCTGCAGTAAAGGTGCTTTCGACATTGGCGAGCTTGCGCAAGTTTGCAATGTTTGTGGAATCTTCACCTTCGGCCTTGTCGAACACACGTGCTTCGACAAGATCACGGATTTCTTCGATGATTTCCAGACGTTGCTTTTGCGAATCCTGTGCCGGGACGAATGTCTTTAAAGTGAGGAAGCTTCTTAATGTGGAATCTTTTTCTGTGTGCAGTCGGATCATCAAGGTATCGTATAGCTTGTCGAGCTGTTCGGGCTTGCTACCCATGACTGCAGCAGGTGTTGATGTTGCGCGGTTATCGACATACGTCACGCTAGTTGCAATTTTGTTTGTCTTTTGCTGCTTGACGGTTGCGACACGGCGGAGGTTGCGCAGGTTGTGTTCAAAGTCTACATCTTGAGCGTACCAGAGCGATACGGCACCCAGTGCAAAACCAGCAAAGGCGACGTACTTGAAAAACTTGAGAATCTTGGCTTCGTCCCAGGACTTGGGCAAAAGGGTATTGTCCGGGGCCTTCGGGATGCCGCCCATGCACTTGATGAACACCGGGAGCACCAAGACGGACGTGAGCATACTGAAAAGCACACCCATCGATGCGACCACGCCGAATTCATAGAAACCGCGGAAGTGGGCGGCGAGGAGCGTGAGGAATGCTGCAATGGTTGTAAAGCTTGCCAGAATGAATGGCTTGAGCATCTTGCGCTGGGCTGTTTCGAGAACTTCTTCAAGTGTGGCATACTTGCTCATCAGTTTTTGCGAAGTTCCCAAAATGTGGATGGCGTAGTCGATGCCGATACCCAAAATAATGGATGCGACGAACACCGTAAACGGATTGAGCTTGCCGTAGAAAATCGCTGTAAATGCAAGTGTCGGGAGGCAGGCGTAAAGCACTGTCGAGGTCACAAGGATAGGGCCCTTGACGCTTCTGAAGAAGAACATCGTGAGCAAAATAATCAGCACAAGGCTAATGCCGAACGAGAAAATGGAATCGTTGGCAACTTCGTCGACTTCCTTAAGGCCTTCATAGGTGCCTTCGACGGTAAAGCGAGTCGGTACCGAGTAGGTCTTACTGTTAAAGTAAGCGAGCAGGGAATCGGTGCGAGAAAGAATATGGGTTACAAATTCGTAGTCTGTCGAGGGCTTGATAAGCTTTGCGCGGACGGCTCCGTTAAACAGAATCTTTCCTGTGCTGTCGGGGCGGGGGGAACCAATCAAACGGCTCTTGAGATTGTCGGGGAGTGTTGATTTTGGATCCCACTTGTTTGACTTTTTGCCGTTGTTTGTCGTTTTCTTTTTGAAGAATGAATCGAATGCGCTTGCGGCTTCGTCAGGCAAACCGAGTTCCTGCGGAATGTCTGCGCTGAACCATACGCGTTCTTTCTTTTCCGTGGTCGAGGAATCTGTGGATGAAGATTCCAGCAAGTCGACAACTAAAGGACCGTTCTTGCGGCCGATTTCGAGTTGCAAATCTTCAAGATTGTCTCGGATCCTTTCGAGATGCTTGACCGGCAAATAAAGTAAGGCGTTGTCCTTGAAAAACTGGTTTTCGTTATCGACCTGAGTCGAAACGTAATCGCCTTTCCAGTTCTTGTGGATAAAATCACTGATGGAATCCTGCAGGGCGGCGACCAGATTTGCGTCTTCGCTCTGGATGGCTATCATGAAACGGTCTGTAGAACCGAATCTCTGGTAAGATTCTTCGAGCGCCTTGACGCTAGGAGTGTCTTCGGGCAAAAGGTGCGATAGGTCTGCATCGAGTTTAAGCCCTGGCTTGAAAAGAATAGGGATTGCACAGAGGAGTGCAAGTAACAGGTAGAATGTAAGAGCCTTGTACTGGTGCCTACAGATAAGTGGAATGTACCAGTTCGAAAAACGTTCAATCAGGCTTTTTTTATTGTTCATCATTGCTCCTATATATCATTAATTCTTGTTGTCAGGCATCAGGTGATTCGTGTGGACGGTGTATTCCCACGCTTTGGCTGCGGCTTGCATTTGTTTTACGATCTTTTGACGTTCGTCATTTGAAAGGTCAATTGCTTTTCCGGAAGTGTAGCCAGATACCGGTTTGTACGTATCCCATGAGGGCTCCAACAAAGCTCGATAGGCGATGATTGATGTCGACTTTGAAAATTGCGGGAAAAAGTAAGTCGTGGAATCCTCACGCATGCTCATATCGCCAAATCTAAATGCGAAAACGGGCGTGCTTCTGTTCGAAAGAGACGAATCCTGTTGCAACAAGTTGAATCCCATAAAGTGGTTTGAAACGTTCAAATGGAGGTAGCCCAATATGGAAGGTGCAATGTCGACCTGGGAAACTGGATTTCTGTTTATACTAGGAGCAATGCCCGGACCATTGAACATCAGGGAAATCCAGGTGTTGCCATCCGTGACTTTCCCAAGTTTTTCATTTTGACGGCTATGGGCGTCGTTGGGGAGCGAGTGGTCCCCTGTCAGAACGATTAAGGTCTGGTTTGCACGTGGGCTAATGGCGATTTCGTTCATGATGATGCCAAGAGCGCTATCCATATAGGCTTCGGCTCGGATGTAGGCGGAATCGGGATTGCTTGGCTTGGGGCCCATGTCTTCGGGAAGGTCGAAGGATACGTGCATGCTTCGGCTGAGCCAGTGGTAGAACACGGGCTTGTCCTTTGGGCGTTCACGATATCTTTCAACAAAACGGTTGGCGAGGGCGACGTCGTTTTCGTTATCGGGATTGTATTCGTTATAGTCAAACCATTTTTTGAACCAAATGTGACTGTTGTCGAATTTGGGGTCTGATCCGATGAGAACTTCTGTGTAGTATCCTGCGTCAGAAAGAATCTCGGAAATGGAACGCATTCGCAGATTTGGATAGCTGTTTAAGAGGATCCCCTGCGGAAAACTGTAAACACCTTCCATGATCCCGAGCATCCCTTCAATGGACGGAAACCCGACGCTGTGGGCATTGGGGAAGTAGAGGCCGCCTTGGGCTAGCTTGCAAAGATTGGGGAATCGATTGCAGTTGGCTTTAACGCGCATGTCGCTTGTCCAGCCGCGCAAACTTTCTATGGTCAGCAAAATGATGTCGGGGCGCTGATCTAGGGAGCGTTGCTTGAATGCATTTAGCGAGTCCGTCTCGTTTTCGACTTCTTTCCAGAAGGGGTATTCTTTAGAAGGAATGCCGCCTAAAGATTGAATGCCTTCGTCGAAATTGTCGCTCTTTTTGCCCATTTCGAAGTTGCTAAGAACATTATCGAGCAATGTGTAGAATACGGGGCGAATCTTGTCCCAGCGGCGGGCCGATGGGTTAAACCACGTGTGACTTGTCGAGCCGACAATGGCAAGTGCCAAAAGAACGATGATGTAGATGCGATTCTTTTTCGCGGTGGGAACAAAAATCTTATGGGAAGAAAACTTGAATGAAAGCAGGCATATGCCAACGATTGTAGCAATAGCGATACCCGCAGTCAGTAAAAAGTGGAATGCATCACCTAGAAAAATGGATTTAGACAGCCCAAGGTCTGTTGCTGCAAAAATATAAGTCTGTATATACGAAATAGTCAGTTGCTGGTTTAGCCAGCGCATGATTTCGTCATTGGTACCGCTTAAGATGATGTAAATGCTTGCAATTGCGATGGAGACAATTTTTATGATTTTTGTGCCTTTACCACGCGCAATCAGGGATATTATAGCGAATACAAACGCAATTGAGGTGGTTAGTCCGATTTCGGCGTATAGGGCGTACCAGATAAACCTATTGAAATTTGAAACTAGAGGTCCTCCAAAAGGAGTGTCTAGCATGTAAAGGGAACATAAAAGTGCAAAACGGCCCAAAATAAGGATTAGCGCAAAAACGAACCAATAAAGCGGTGAAATGCAATCAAAAAAACTATTTTTTCCGTTCTTAATCATACCTGTGCAATATAGAATTATTCGAAATCGCTGTCGGCTGTGGTGGGCTGAAAACAGATGATCGGTGGAATCTTTTGGATGGAGTGTAACGAACCTTAGATAAAAATTGTATCTTTTGGGCGTTAAGATTCGGCCAATTATAAATAGATAGATGAATTATGAGTAAGATCAATACAATAGTCGTAGCCGGTGGAACGCATGGCAATGAACGTACAGGGGTGAGTCTGGTCGAAAAGTGGATGGCTCATCCGGAATGCTATAATACGCTTTGTAGAAGCGCCAAGGTGGATGTTGTCCTTGGCAATCCCGAGGCGGTGCGCCTTAATCGACGTTATCGCGATCATGACTTGAATCGCGCTTTTTCGCAGACTTGCCTGGATGTGAGTGTAGAACCTGCGCAGTATGAATTCCGTCGCGCTCGTGAACTCAATAAGATTTATGGACCCAAGGGCGAAAATACACGTACCGACTTGATTCTGGACGTGCACAACACGGGCTCGAACATGGGCTATTGCCTGATTCTTTCGACACGTGATCCGTTTACGATGAAGGCATCGGCAGTGCTCACGCAAGAATTTGAGGACGCTTGGATTTATTACCAGCCCGAAGAACGTAGCGCTTCGCCGTACTTTGGAACGGTCGCCAAGGCGGACGTATGCATTGAAATTGGCCCGCAGCAGCATGGAACGCTGAACGCCGCCATTTTTGAACGCTCCGAGAAGCTCGTGAAACGTTATTTGGAACTTGCCGAGGAATGGAACCGTGGCGAGTTGCAAAAGCGCGCCCCGATTAAGGTTGAAGTTTATACGCAATTACGTGACCTGGGCTACCCGAAGCCGCAGGGTGGTGGCGCCATACAGGCGATGATTCACCCGGAATTGGATGGTCACGATTACCGTGAACTCAGACAAGGCGACAAACTTTTCCGTACGTTCGATGGCAAGGACATCTTGTTCGAGGGCGAATCGGACGGACGCTCGGTCTACCCGATATTCATCAACGAACCTGCGTACTACGAGAAAGACATTGCCATGAGCCTCACGGTGAAAACCGTGGAAGAGTGGTAAGTTCGCATTGTCATGCCGGACTCCGTTCTCTTTGACCACTTAGAACTTTGACGCTTTGCGTCAGCATCTTCGGCTCAATCATGACAGTCTGCAAGCAGCCTGTCGCGACACTCGCCTTGAATGCAACTAGCTCTTATGTGGTCATGATCCGCGAATGGGGACGGCATCGCCTTTTATTTAGAATTCGTCATCCTGGAGGGTGCGCAAGCGACCGATAGGATCCAGTGAAGTCTAGTTTTGGATCGTAGATACTTTTCTACATTTATTGCGTAAAAACAGAGGTCTGATATGGCAGAAAACGAAGAAGAATTGAAGTCTATCACGGGCGAAGAAAGCCTGAACAGTTTTATGGAACTCGTGCAGAAGTTGAAGGACGAACCTTGGACTTCCCGTTTGAACGATATTCTGGATGCCTTTGAAGACTTCTTGACGATTCGCCCGGAACCGCCTCAGTCTTGGCAGGACAACTATGCCACTAGCGGTAAAAAGTTTGACTATTACCAGATTGTGCTGCCCGAAGATTTCCAGGACCCGTACGAAGACGATCTTGGAAACATCAACCGTCTGCGTGGTGAATTTGCTCGCGTGCCGAGTACGATGGCTCTTGAACATGAACTCGTGAGCCGCAATTACTTTATTTTTGAAAACGGCCATGCCGAACCGATTCCTGCACCGCGCCCGATTCTGATGCTCGAAAGCAAGGACCGTGCCGATGACGAACAGCCGCAGGAAGGCGATATCACGTGGGATTGCTGCATCTCGATTTTTGCGGATGGTAGCTACGTTGCCTACAATCTCGATCACGATGACGAAGAAGAACTTGGCGAAGATTTCAAGGTCGTCTTTGAAAAGCATATCGATACGCTTTCGAAGTTGCAGCTCGTGATTCCCGTAGAAGGTCGCGATTACGGCATCCTCCGTAGCGACGCATAATCGCTTATCGCGCACTTGTCATCCTGAGCATCGCGAAGGATCCAGTCAAATCTAGAGTTTAAGAATCATCTTTCTCGCTAAGATGATGGTCAAAAGCGAATTTTAATGGAACAATTTGAAACAGAAATTTATCTGCGTTACAAGCAAATTATTGAATCGCAAAAGGCGTGCTCCTTTACATGTCATCCCGGATTAGTTCCGGGATCTCCATTTCTTTGCAAAACTGAATTGTCATCCTGGAGGGCTCTGCCCGATAGGATCCAGGGCGATTCCTGTGCAGTCCCTCGCCGTGTTTACATGGCGGATTTGCTGGACCGTTATGATGTTTTTTGCTTTGACGGCTACGGCACACTCTACAATCGCGATAGATTTGTTTATCCCGGCGCTATGGAATGGTTCCAGATGCTTCGCCGTGCTGGTAAAATCCTCCGCTTGGTGACAAATGCCGCTTCCGATGTGGATGGCGTCTTGGCTCGTGCTGCAGAAAAGCGTGGCTTTGACTTTTCGACGGAAGAAACGATTTCGTCGGGAAGCTTGCTGCCGAAACTCGTGGAACGTCTGCGTTCGGGTATCGCGAAAAATACGGCTGCCGGAATTGTGAACGAAACTGCGGGTGGAATTTTCGCGAAACCGCTTGAATTGCGCGAAGTCTATTACATTGGCCGCGAGACTGGCAAGAATGTTTTGGAAGCCTGCGGAATTACTGCAGTTGCGATGGATGCAGAACCTGCCGAGCCGATAGTCGCGATTTCTTCGGCAAAAGATACGCCAGAAACTTATGCGCGTGCGGTCAAGATTTTGCAGAAGCCGGGTGCAATCCTTCTTGTGCTGAATTCGGATGCTTGGGCTCCGAAAGCCCCTGATGAAAATGGCGAGACTGAACGCGAGCCTGTTTCGGGCGCACTCTCGGAACGTTTGCGCCGTGATTCCATGTGCGACGCTAATGGGGGAATGGGTTGCGAAACTTATTACTTGGGCAAGCCTTTCCCGCAAATTTGGGAACGTGTTAAAGCATCGATCCCGGCGGGCTCTCGCGTGCTGATGATTGGCGATACGCTTGGAACGGACGTGTATGGTGCGAAAATTGCGGGCTTTGATTCGGCGCTTGTTGTCGGTCGAAATGTTCCTGCCGCAGAATTAGATGCAGATGAAGCTGCGCTTGGAATCCGCCCGGATTATTATTTGGAACCGTAAAATAAAAGAACCAAGCTTGCGCATTTATTTTATCACAAAAAATTCGCCCATCGTTTCTTTATAGATGTTTCCGTAATTTTTTACGTTATACAGTTGTACGTGAGAACCTGAAATCTTACTTGCAATCTCGATATACATATCTCTTAAGGAGGCGTCGGGCGCTTCATTCAATAGCTCCGTAAAGCCACGAGTAAAACTGTTAGTCAAGTAGACTCCCATTTCTTCGTTTCGTTCATCGGCCTTGCTTGTTTCATAAGGTGATGCCGCAGTCAAAAAAATGATACCAGGGAGCTTTGCTTGTTCCGCTGTTTCTCCGAGACCTCCACTATAGCAGGCTTCTACGGCAACTAGTACCTTGCGGTGCGGAATCTGTTTTATCAGAGAAATAATCTGTTCGTAACTGATTTTATTTTTGCCATATTCCAAATAACCAGGAATTCCGTGTCCACTCCAGAATACAAAAACATTGTCAGTTGATTTGGCCTGAATTACCTTGGGTAAACTTTTGCTTGATTTCCCTGTTAGAACATCCTTCATTTTTTGTGGATCAAGTGAACTTAATTTGTAATCAATCACGTTGGGCTCATACACGTTGCCGCCATCTAAGCGGACAAATAATTCTCCGGGGTAGGGGTTCTGTTCATGATTCACAAGATCGTCTTCGGCAATCACGATAATGTGGTCATCATCGTAACCCATTTTTTTGAGTTTTTGGTAAAAGGCAAAGATGTCTGCTTGGAAACGGTAATTCGCCCAGCCAGAAGATGCCGCCACCAAAAGCGCCCAGCGTTTTGAAACATCTGCATAAGAAATATTCGT
Organism: Fibrobacter sp. UWB3; assembly: GCF_002210405.1. Classification (NCBI taxonomy): domain Bacteria; kingdom Pseudomonadati; phylum Fibrobacterota; class Fibrobacteria; order Fibrobacterales; family Fibrobacteraceae; genus Fibrobacter; species Fibrobacter sp. UWB3. Next base: position 566,587 of record NZ_MWQJ01000001.1, on the reverse strand, counting down.
ATCCGCATTATTGAAAAAACTCGTATCCACATTGGCTTTAAAAATTTCCAGCCAATTGTCCTGCGGATTCACCGAATGCTTTGAATTATCGTTGCTGGTAAAATCATTTGTCACATATTTATGATTAGCAATATTCCACCCACGATATACGGAACCGCTTACGCTGTTGTCCCTATTTTGGAAAGTCCATGAACTTGACACACCCGCTAAATCAGGCAAGTGGCCGTTTTGCAGCGCCAAGAAGTTTTCCTGCATTCCTGCAACCATCCAATCGCCACCGACACCATCTCTTCCTTCTAGCACCGCTCTAATGGATTCGTTCAACTCTAGACCCGACGAAATGGAATAAGAAGCTGCATATGCTAAGATATACAGGGCGTCAAAGAAATGAGCCTCGCCATTGAGGATTCCTTCGTTGAAGTGTTCATGATAAGCTTGAGCAAAACCCGATTCGGGCCTTGCATATAAATCAAAACCACGGTAAAAATCATAGTGAAGTTTATTCACGATAGAATCTGAGACGAAGTTGCTGGAACATATCATGCGAATTCCTCCGTGTGAATCCACATTTTGTCGATATAGTTCATCATCGAGGGCTAGTGCCATTTTGTCATTGTAAGGCTCGAACAGCAGAACGCTGTACTGGTTTTTACGGTCCAGATATTTTTGCACAAGCGTTCTCAATTCAGTCTCGTCATTATAAAGGAAAATCCTATCAATTTTCAAGTCAAATTCTTCGGCCATAAAGCCAAGCCAGTCCACATAAGAACTGACAAGGTTCCCGTTCAATTCGCTAGAGGGCGCCAAAAGAGTAAGCTCTATTTTTTCTGCAAACGCACCTATTGAAAAGCTCGCCAAATGCGAGAATGCCGATTCTATCAGCATAAAATCATTTTCGACTAAGTTCCACAGGTTCGGCATATTGGCAAAGGTTCGCTGGTATTCCACATTCGAGGACTTCGGTGATAGAATCGGTTTTGTACTTTGTTTCAAAAGTTCCGCCATGCGGTACGCCTTGTCCGATTGCGTAGGGCCAACAATGGCCACATAGTCCGTGTCGTGCGCAATCTTTTCCATGTAGGAGTCGATATCGGCATCATCCTGGTTTTTAAATTCCAGCTGTAGTTTTACTTTTTGGTCAAGTCCAGCCTGAGCTTTGTCAATATTTTCCAAAGCCCACTTGGCGCAGCGTTTCCAGCGGGGCATTTCAGAAGTCGTAGCCATGACGGCGACTTTAAACTTTTGCGTATTGACATCGGACTTGGCCGAGGATGAATTGTCGGAGCACGCACAAAGACAAAGCAATGTAACAAACAATAACGAAAGAAGACTATTTCTTGGCATGGCGAGCCTCCTCGCTAACAGCTTCATCATAATACTTGTCATGGCGGGCTTCAAAGTTTTTCGTATCGCCAAAATTTTTGTTGAATACAATCGCCGTGGCGCCATCCCCCAGGCCCAAAGAACGGAAACGTGGCCATTCCTTACCCGAAAGCCATTCTTCCAGATAGCGCACCACGATTTCCTTGATGGAAATCGTCAGCGTAAAAGGCACCTTGGGCAAAACCCCGCTCTGGTCAACATCCATTCCAATCATGAAATGACCCGTATTCGGTAAATCAATCATTGCACGGCGCGCCCCCTTGATGGCTCCCCCTAGCAGCGGAAATATGGCTGAAGGTCTATCAGCGTCTAGAAAAAAATTCAGGACCGAGTATGTTGCCATGTAGGCGAATTCGATGTTGTTAAAAGCTGCTTCGTCATTTTCTGTTTCTGACACATAAACCAGCTGTAGCGAATCTTTCACCGTCTTATGTGCTTCATAACCTTTCTTAAAGCCGTTTATGGATGTTTCGAGGGTCGCAAATCCAGGAGCCGCCGCCAAAATGAGACATGGGTTTATGCCTAAAATCGCACCGGACAAGTAACTAGCCCCGTAGCGGTCGATAGAAAAGGAATAGACGTTTTGCGGGAGTTTCGCAGAATCGGCTTCAAATAGTAAGATTTTGTTTCCATCCCCCGTAAAGTGGGCGTTGAGCTTTTGCGCTAACCCCATGTATTCCGAAGAAGCTAATATGAGCAGCGAGGAATCTGTATCGGCATTTTTTTTGAGCCACGATTTTACAAGAGAGTCTGCTTCGTCTATGGATTCTGGCTGTACCAAGTGAAATGGAACCCCTTGATCTTCGTAGAGCCTAAAAAGTCCTGCCAATATCTGGTCATTGTAGCTGTTGTCGCCTATACCGTTGATGCTTGCAACCAACGTGATATTTGCTATTCCCGAATAGTTTTCGGAAACGCCAACAGATTCGCTGTCGGAACAAGCGAATAAAAAAAGCAAAAATGATCCTAAGAAAAATCTAAATATCATTGTCATGAAATGAAGAAATATTCCCCCAAACTGGGGGAATGTTTAGGTCAGTTAAGTTTGTTGTAGACGGTTTTATTTGAGGACTATGACATCGAAGTCAGACAAAATTTTGGAGCTTTCCATGTATTCTTTGAGCTTCTTCTTACGGGTTACGGCTTCTTTACCGAGACTTTCGTCAATCAACTCGTATAGCGGCATCAGACTGCTGCCAGAGAAATCGACCAGTGTTGCATTTTCTGCGAGGGTAGATTTCCAAGCATTCACATCATCCTTCTTCAGAATTTTGGAATCTGTAATCTTCAACGCCTTCTCGGCATCACCACCGGATACGGTCACTTTAAGGTTCAGCTCATCATATTCTTCTTCGTAGCTGGTATATACTTCTTCATCTATGTAAGCCGCTTTATTAAATGTATATCCATATACCGCTTTTAGATAATCCATGAGTTCGAATTCATAGGATTGCTTCGACGCCATAGCTTGACGGATTCGGCCGCCTAGTGTAGCGCCCAACACGACGTGGGTTCCGTAACGTTGGATCAATTTCTTGAAACCGGTGTTATCGCTCGGGTATTTTGAGTCTAAGCCGTTAATGGCTGCGTAGGCTGATTTTTTCATATTAGATGATATGGCATCATCTAATTCGCTTTCTTCAAAGTCGACCGTCTTTACGGTTACATTGGCATAGGATACGGCAATTTCAGCGAATGTATTTTCATAGGTCCAATCGGTAAACGCCTCTGTGTATTCGCCATAGAACCAGCCCTTATCTACACTGATTCCGGCCAATTCATCAAGCCATTCTTCATATTCTGCAAAGACCGAACCGGACCATTTATAGAATTCAACATCGACTTTGGTGGGGCTTGACGAGATTACCTCATCCTCGATCAAGGTCTTGGTATCAAAGATTTCTGCCTTGAGCGAACTGTAATCGGCGTAACTACCTGTAAGTGCATCGTAGCCATAACCAACGGCATAGATTTTGTTCGATTGCGACAACTCGCTAGCATTGTCAGCATAGTCGCCACTATACTTCTGCACTACAGTAATTGTCTTGTTCAGGGATGTGTCTTCAGGGAACTCTATGCGCAGGTTACCTGTAAAACGTTCCTCCATATCGTTTGTGGTCAAGCGGACCTTCACGGTTGCATCGCCTTCGCCCGAAGTCGGACTAATGGACTGGATGAAGTTCGTTTTGTCTTCGATTTTCCATTTGCCGTCGGCCTCGATTTTGAAATCGTAGGTGCTGTCCGTCATGTCGAACTTCAATGTGTCGCTGACGGTCTTTCCTAGGACTTCAACTGAAATGGAGTGCTTGATTCCGCCACTAGGGGAGTCGGAGTCGGAACATGCGACAAGACCTGCGGTCATTGCGCATATGAGAGAAAATTCTACAGAGAATTTCTGAGTTTTTGAGTAATTCATGATTTCCCTCCTTCTTAAGAAAGGTTTTTTGGCGCTTGTGCGCTTTCTGATTGTAAAATATTTTTTTTGATAAGAAAGTCAATAATAATTGTAATAAAATCGTATCAAAATTTGAATATTCCAAGTTGGAGCATTTTGGGAAAAAAAGAGGTTGCGCCTTGTTTCTCTTATTTCGAGCGGGAATAGCGTGCAAAACGAGTGTTGCAAAATTATGCTTGCATAATTTTATAACCGAGTGCAGCCGCGGACGCCGTAGGCGTCAACAGGGTTTGATTCGTCGTCAGTCTCCGCTAACGCGGCTGACTCCTCACCCTAACGGGCTTATCGCTTGCGCGATAATTCCAAAATTCGCTCTTCGGACTTCGTCCATGACCGAATTTTGTCGAACCCTCTTCTCGGGTTCTCAACCTATATTTACCATATAAAAAAAGAAAAACCACCTGATAGGTGGTTTCTCTTTTTTCGAGCGGGAAAAGGGTCTCGAACCCTCGACATCGACCTTGGGAAGGTCGCGCTCTACCAACTGAGCTACTCCCGCATGGGTAGTCTTAATTTAGTAAAATTAGGGGGCTTGTAAAGGGATGCCTTCTTTTTTTCTATTATTGAAATATGCAAAAACTTAAGTTTAAATCTGTTTGTGGCGTAGTGGCGCTTGTTTGTCTTGTGGCGACGAATCTTGTTTGGGGCGAAGGTGAAAAGCGTGGCTTTTTTGATAGCTTCGCAAATTTCTTTACGCCGAGTGGTTCTGTGAAGGGCGAAGGCCCTGTGTATGATGAACTCAGGGGCGTTGAATCGCAAATCGATAAGATTGAAGTTCAGTATTCTAGAGAACGCCGTCCGGGCAACAAGACGCGTTATCGCAAGCAGTTGGATAGCCTCCGCAATGTCCGTGATTCGTTGATTACGGTGATTGAAAAAATGCCAACGTCATCAGCTGTGGTTGCAACATCTTCGAGTGCAAAAATCGCTCAATCAAGTGCAGCGCAGTATAGCTCTAGTGTGGTTAAGTCGAGTTCCTCGTATGCAATTTCTTCGTCTGCGGCGGTTCCCGCAAGCAGTGCTGTAAATGTTGTTTGCTCTCGCGATACGGTCTTTGTTCATGATACGCTTGTCGTGCGTGATACAGTCGTGATTCACGATACGTTATATGTTGTTTTGGCGAATAAGCCCGAAGCAACGCCCAAAGCATCTCCGAACAAAGCGAAAAAGAAAGCCGATAAAGCTTCGGAAAAGTAACTGAAAAAAATGCGCGGCTTTTCAGTCTGTCACCCCGCACTTGTTGCGGGGTCGCCTTTTTATTGAAAATGCGCGGCTTTTCGGCCGCGCTTTTCTGTACTCGTCATCCTGAACCCTGTAAGGGTGAAGGATCCAGTGATTTCTTGTCGTTGCGTTATTCCTTAATCGTATATCCCGAGCGGAAGTTTTCGATCAAGCAACTGCTGATGCTCACGCTCGTGTCGTATTCGGGAATGTCCTCGCGTTTGACCCAAGTGGCGCAAGCGAGTTCCGCCTCTTGCATGTGAATGGTTGAATCGCCATCAAGTTCGGCTGTGTAGCCCGAGATGAGCGATTCCGAGAACGGCCACGGCTGGCTGCCAAAGTACTTGATATTCTTCACGCGGACGCCCGCTTCTTCAAGAACTTCGCGCTTGACTGCCTGTTCGAGCGATTCGCCAATTTCCACAAATCCCGAAATGAGGAACATGCGCGTCTTGTCCGGATTGTCCAAATTGCGTGCCATCAAAAGCTCATTGCCGTTGCGAACAGCGACAATCACGACCGGCGAAATCTTGGGGTAGACAGTGTTCTTGCAGCTCGGGCAAATCATGGAGCGTTCCTTGATTCCTCGCTTCATGAGGCATCCGCATTTACCACAGAACTTGTTCAAACTTTCCCACTTGGCGATGTGTGCGGAAGTTGCACCGCCGAGGCGTTCCAAATGATTTTCGAGCGTTCGGAATGTGCGGTTGCCACGAAACTCGTAACCTTCCGGAATTTCAGGCAAGTTTGAATTGCACAAGAAATAAGCGTCACCGTCGATGCTGATCAAGTAATGACATTCGCATTTAGGGAAGTCGCGCACTCGTGGTATTTCGTAAACATCTTCACCCGCTTTCTTGAAAAGCGTTTGCTCGCCATTGAAAATAATCAAGTAATCGGTGGGCTTGGGTTCAATGGTCTTAAATTCGTTATTCAGCTTGTGCGGTGCAATTTCGTGAATCATAGGATAGTCAATAGTTATTGGTTGTTGTTCGTCATGGCGGACAAAATTTGCCATCTATTTTTTCTTGAAGAATTTTTTAGCGGTTGAAACGCCGACAAAAGAGAATAAAATTCGTCCAATCATTTGGGTGGCGCTTGTAACCTGCGGGTAAATGTTGCGAGCGTTTTTGACAATCCACGGGAACCATAGAGGCGATAAAAACGCATGGCTAAAGCGCAATTTCATGAATTGAATGAACTTGTCCAAGAATCGGCGGCTCTCGTCTGGCAACTTTTCGAAAATGTCCGAGCCTCTTACAGCCTTTGCCCATTGCAAATTCGTCTGGAGTTTTTCGCTCCATGTCTTGTTGCCTTCGCCGATGGCGTTGCTCTCATGAATGCGGTATTGAATAACTTTATCTGCAATAGCGCGGTAGCCGTTTTCTACAGTGGCGCAAAGTGTAATCCATTGATCGTGTACAGGCACGTCTTGCGGAATCGGGAGCACTGTCTTCAAAAGCCTTGCCTTGAAAGCAACCATACAACCGGTTACATTCGTGTAGCCTGTAAGAAGCGCTTGTTGGCTCAAGTGCTCAACAATGCACGCCTTCTTTCGCCAAGATGAATCTGTGACGACTCCTTCTCCATCAATAATTTCGGCATCGCCAAAAATCATGGATTTGTCGCCAATCTTCTGGCTCATAACTTCTAATTTATTCGGGAGCCAAATGTCATCTTGGTCGGCAAGGAAAATCAAATCATCGTCAGCGAGTAATTCGCTTGCTTTTTCCAATGCCGTTGAAAATGATGCTCGATGCCCTCTGTTCTTCTCAAACTTTGTGATTTCTAGCGGGAGCTTGTCTTTGTAACGTTCCAAGATTTCGCATGTAGAATCTTTGGAACCGTCATCCACTGCAATTATAACATCGGCAGGTCTCGTCTGCGCAACCAAAGAATCGAGCATCTGCGCGAGATACTTTTCGCCGTTATAAGTCGCCAGTGTAATGCAAATTTTCATGCTCAACACCTAACGCCAAAGGATGTGCCACGCGAGGTAAGCGCGGTATGCAATTCTAAAATAAAGGCTGTTCGTGCTCTTGCCGCCCGTGAACGAGACTGTGTTTTCGTGACGGCGGTAAAGCTGCAAAACTTCGTCCTGGTAGCCGCACTTGAAATGCTTTTGTGCGTAATACGAGACCCACAAATCGTGTGCGACGACTTTTGGCGGGAACGGCATGCAAGCGTCTTTCACTTGTTTAGTAAAGCACATGCAAGCGCCAAGCCAGCAATTGTTGATGATGTTTCGCAAAAGTGATTTCTTCATCGGCCATTTTTCGTCGTAATGGCGTTCCTTGATCACGTTCAAGTTGGCGTCGACGAGCGAGCAGTTGCAAAGAATTGTGTCGTAGCCGCCTTCTGTGAGGAACTTTTCCATCTTGTCGAGCTTGCCCGGCAACCAGACGTCATCCTGGTCGGCAAAGTAAATCAAGTCGCCTGTGGCCTGTCGCATGGCGTTTTCGAAGTTGTGTGCAACGCCGTGATTCTCGTTGTGGAAAATCTTGATTCGCGAATCGTTGTAGCTCTGGACGATTTTCAATGTGTCGTCTTTCGAAGCGTCGTCAGAAACGATGAGCTCGTCATCTTCCCTAAGCTGCGGAATAATGCTGTCCAGCTGTTCCTTGATGTATTTGGCGCCGTTGTAGGTCGCCATGCAAATGCTTCTTCTCATACCTAGAACCAACTATACAAAATTTTGTACATCAAGAACTTTAAGTACGATAATCCGAAATCCTTGTGGAGCAATTTTGCGACTTGGAAGAACTGTTTTTGCCCTGTGCGGGCGATGGCACGTGCAAAAAATCCTTTGCGAGCTTGCTCTGCGCCAAGCGTGTTGCTGGTATGCTGGCGGTAAAGTATCGTCGCGTCATCGAGAATCGAGATGACTCCGCCTTTGAAGTGGACGCAAAGGGCTACCCATTCATCGTGCATGGTTGCGCGAGGAGACATTGGGAGTGCTGCCAATTTTGCGGCGTGGTTGAACATCATTGTGCAACCGGTGACCACGTGACGCACACAAATTAATTCCGGGTGCTTGCGGAAAACGTCAATTTTCAAATCTTCGTTGAACGATTCTTTGATGGGGGAGAGCTGCTCATCGACAACTTTTAAATCCGTCGCAACAAGAACTGGCGCGGTCCCTTCGACTTCCTTCATCCGAGCAAATGTCTTTTCGATTTTCTCCGGCAACCAAATATCGTCCTGGTCGCAGAACATGTAATACTCGGAATCCACATTTTCGAGCAAATACATAAAAGACTTCGCCGCACCCCTGTGCTTTTGCGAGTCTTTCAAAATTGTAACCCTATCGGGATACATTTCGCGAAATTGCCCGACGATTTTCATCGTATCGTCCGAGGAACCGTCATCACGAACATACAAATGGAACTGTTTACAAAATTGCTGGAACAGAGAATCAAGCTGTTCCCTGATGTACTTGCCGCCATTGTACGTAGCAAGCAAAACCGCAATCTTGTAATTGTTTTGGAGCATCCTATTCCAGATACGTGTACCCGTAAAGTCCGGAACGATAGATGTTCAAGAATTCCTTGCCTTCTTGAAGCGTAATCTTTCCTTCCTTCACAGAGCGCGTGACCCAGTTTTCCATGTTGCGGACAAGAGCCTTGTCGCTGAAGTTCACGTAGTCGAGCACGTCTTCCACGGATTCACCGTCAATCACTTTGTCAATATCGTAGCCGCCCTTGTCGTTGCAGACAATATGCACAGCGTTCGTATCGCCAAAGAGGTTGTGGAGGTCACCGAGGATTTCCTGGTATGCACCGACGAGGTAAACCGCGATAAAGTACGGTTCGTCCTTCTTGATCGGGTGGAGAGGAATGGTGCGTGCCACTTCGCCACCGCGAACGAACATGTCAATCTTGCCATCGCTATCGCAAGTCACGTCCTGAATCGTCGTCTCAATCGTCGGCTCTTCGTCCAAACGCTGGATCGGCATAATCGGGAACACCTGATCCACGCCCCAGCTGTCCGGGAGGCTCTGGAAAAGGCTGAAGTTGCAGAAGTACTTTTCGGCAAGCAAGCGTGGAAGTTCGCTCAATTCATAAGGCGGATGGCGCAAGTCTCGTGCGAGCAAGTCCACCTTGCGGGCGATGCTCCAGAACAAACGTTCGCTCATAGCGCGCGTCTGCAAATCCACGTCGCCCATCTTGAAACCGCTCAAGGTGTCGTCGTTAATCTGCATGGCATCGTGCCAGCTTTCGAGCAAGTTCTTCGGAGAAAGGCTCTTGTAAATGCCGTACAAGTCTTTCAACGCTTCCGGAGCGTCATCGCTGATTTCATGAACGCTTTCGTCAAAGAATGCCTGGCCAGCCGTTTCGAGCACGTTGAACACCAAGATGGAATGGTGAGCCGAAAGTGCACGGCCCGATTCCGCAATGATATTCGGGTGAGGAACATCGGCGTTTTCGCATGCTTCGAACATCGCGTACACAACGTCGTTTGCGTATTCCTGGATGGAATAGTTCACGGAGCTTGCGTTAGAACTGCGCGTGCCATCGTAATCGACGCCCAAGCCGCCGCCCACGTCCACGAATTCAAGGCCCATGCCCATCTTTCTAATTTGAACGTAGAACTGCGACACTTCGCGGAGTCCATTCTTGATATGGCGAATGTTCGTAATCTGGCTACCCAAGTGGAAGTGGATGAGCTTCATGCAGTCTTCCATCTTCTCTTCTTTGATGTAGTCGAGAGCTTCCAAAAGTTCAGAACTGTTCAGACCGAACTTGCTGTGGTATCCGCCGGATTCTTCCCACTTGCCGCTACCGGAGCTTGCAAGCTTGATGCGAATACCGATGTTCGGGCGCACGCCGATTCGACGAGACAAGTCAACAACCAAGTGAAGCTCGTTCATCTTTTCGACGACAATGAAAATCTTCTTGCCCATCTTCTGTGCGAGGAGAGCAAGCTCGATAAAGTCTTCGTCCTTGTAGCCGTTGCAGATAATCAACGCGTCCGGATTTTCCATGTTCGCAAGCACCGCGTGGAGTTCCGGCTTGGAACCTGCCTCGAGGCCGATGTTGAACTTGGAACCGTGACTCACCACTTCTTCCAAGACTGCACGCTGCTGGTTCACCTTGATCGGGAAGATGCTGTAATGGCCACCCTTGTAGCCATATTCAGTCGTCGCCTTCGTGAAGCACTCGTGAATCTTTTCGATGCGGCTGTCCAGAATATCCGGGAAGCGCAACAACACAGGAGTCGAAACATCGCGCAAGGAAAGTTCCTGCACGAGCTCGTAAAGGTCGATGCTCGGACCGCCGTTCTTGATTGGCGAAACCGTCGCATGACCCTTGTCGTTAATGTCAAAGTAACTTACGCCCCAGCCCTTTACATTGTAAAGATCTCGGGAATCGTCAATGCGCCATTTTTTCATTGCCTAGTCCACAAGTACCGGGTTGAAATCTTCGTTCCACGGGAGACCGTACTTCGTGAGGGCTTCCATGAACGGATCCGGATCGAACTCTTCGACCGTATGCACACCCGGCTTGTTCCACTTGCCCGTGAGCACCATCATGGCACCGCACATGGCTGGAACGCCAGTCGTGTAGGCGATAGCCTGGCTGCCGAGTTCCTTGTAGCATTCCTGGTGGTCGCAAACATTGTACAGATAGTAAGTCTTCGGCTTGCCATCCTTAGTACCCTTGAAAATGCAACCGATGTTCGTCTTGCCCACCGTGCGAGGACCGAGGCTTGCCGGGTCCGGGAGGAGAGCCTTGAGAAACTGGATAGGAACAATGTCCTGACCCTGGAACTTGATCGGCTGCGTGCTGAGCATGCCCACGTCTTCGAGGCAACGCATGTGGTCGAGGTAGCTCTGGCCAAACGTCATGAAGAAGCGGATGCGCTTGATTCCCGGAATGTTCTGGGCGAGAGATTCAATTTCTTCGTGGTGGAGGAGGTACATGTCCTTCTTGCCGACCTGTGCGAAGTTGTATTCACGCTTGATGCTCATGGCCGGGATTTCAACCCAATGGCCCTTGCCGTTCTCGTCCGTGTCCCAGTAGCTGCCCGGAGCAGAAACTTCGCGGAGGTTGATTTCCGGGTTGAAGTTCGTTGCGAACTTGTAGCCGTGATCGCCGCCATTGCAGTCGAGAATGTCGATTTCTTCAATCGTATCGAACTGGTGCTTCAAGGCGTAGGCGCAGTATGCCTGAGAAACACCCGGGTCAAAGCCGGAACCCAACAATGCCGTGAGACCAGCCTTTTCAAACTTTTCTTTGTAAGCCCACTGCCAGCTGTAATCGAAGTAGGCGCTAAAACCCTTTTCCTTGCAGCGCTTGTCGTAGACCTTGCGCCATTCCGGATCGTCGATATTTTCCGGCTCGTAGTTAGCCGTATCCATGTAGTTCACGCCACATTCAAGGCATGCATCCATGATGGCCAAGTCCTGGTAGGGGAGAGCGATATTCATCACCAGGTCCGGCTTGTATTGCTTAATGAGAGCAGAGACGTTCTCGGCCTTGTCAGCGTCCACGGCGGCAGTCGTGATGACCGTCTTCGTATTCGGGCGGAGTTCCTGAGCCAACTTCTCGCAATTTTCGCGATGACGGCTGGCGATGCAGATTTCGCTAAAAACTTCGCTGCAGGTGCAGCACTTCTTGATAGCAACTGTGGCAACGGCGCCACAACCGATAATCAATGCTCTTGCCATTTTTTGTTTGTTCCTCATTTGTTGAGAGTTAATCCATCGGGATGGCGATCCCGGTAGAGAATGTTACTATGGAAAATGTAGTAAAAGACGAGTGCTGCATCTCGTCATTCTGAGGGCAAAGCCCGAAGAATCCAGTCAAGTTTCATGAATGCGCTTCGATTGCGTCATGGGGGCTTTAGCCCAATCCAGTCAAGTTTCAAAAACGCGCATCGACAGCGTCATTCTGGAGCGACTGTAAGGAGCGATAGAATCCAGTAAAGTCTTGCCATTGGGGCGTTCCCTTGCCCACGGGCAAGGTCGGGCTATATTCTAGGGGCAACCGCCTTCGCTACGCTCGCCGCTCACCTCCTAGAACGGAGCCTTGCTTGTGCAAGTCTCCGCCACACCGTGGTCACTATCCCTAACGCAATTTATCTGTATAAAACAACTACAAATATTCAAATTTGTAGTCGTTTCTTTAAAAACTTTTCAATCAAATTCGGAATATCTAAACATTTTCCGTATTTCGTTGAAATTTTACCATAGATGAACTAAATAAAAATCCACGGCTTTATCACCGTGGACATTTTCAAATGGACTGTTTAGCGTTGCGCTCTACGCTTTTGGATTTCGTCTAGCGGAACGCCCGAAATGCTAGAGATGTCTTCATCAGTTAATTTGCCATTGGCAAACATGGCATCGATCCAGTCACGATCACGTTGAGCAATCTTTTCCGCCATTTCTTCTTCTTCGACTTCGGCAATGGACTTGTATCCATAAACTTCGCTGCATTTCTTGAAATCCATTTTGAACTGCTCCTTGGCTTCGCCCTTGAACCATTTACGCAAATATATAAAAGTTTGAGACAACAATTCTTCTGCCTCTTCGCGGGGGAGTGACTTGAGACCCGCCATGGCTGGCTTCAGATATTTTTTTAGTTTTTCTCCGTTAAAAACGTACTTCAAAGCAACTAGTGCAAGTGCGATCTTAGGCGAAATCATCGAGATTTCAAAGTCTTCGAAAATTTCACTCACATCAACGACTTCCATTAGGAACGGCAGTCCAATCTTGTGATAGTATTCTGGATAATTCGGGTACATCACCTCTTTTTCTATGCGGAATGGGTCTTTCCCATTGTACAAAACGATTGCAACAGTCGGAATATTTTTCTGATTGCGAAACATAATCTGGAACCAGTATTTGACCAACTGCGGGATAATTCCTGTTTCTGGATAACTCTTGTGTTCTTCAATAATCCCGATGAGGAGTTCGGCTTGCTTGGGTTCGTCGCTTTCTAGTTTCACGGTAAATGCCAGGTCGCCATCGCCATGAGTTGCGGTATCGCAGAACGCTTCAGAAATCTCTTGCTATGTGTCAAGGTTCACTGTCGCAAGAAATTGGGCGAGATTGCTGTTTTTTCGAGACGCAAGGCGAAGAAGTTCTGCTGTTCGAGCGGGGTCCTTCAGCACCGAGCGAACATAAGAGTCATGAGAGAATTTTTGAGTCATAGAATAGCCTCCTGATAAGTTTAGAGGCTCTAATCTACAACGGCGAATTTCAAAAAAGTGAAACTTTGCAAATTTTGCAATCAACCGTTTGCAAAAACGTTCATTTTGTCAACTATAGGTGGCGCGCCCTTTCCGAAAAATTGTGATCCCCACTACTCCCATTCCTAACAAAAAATGGTATTTTAAAAAGACTTCTCGTTCACCTCCAACGATTAAGGAATTTGGCTATGCTTCAGAAATTGTGGAACAAATGCAAAAAATGCGGCTGCGATAAAGCCGCAGATTCTGAAAAATTTTGCGAATCTTGTAGCGAAAAACGTCGCGAATTTTGGAGCGATATCAAGAAAATTGTGGGTGTAGGCGGTGCCGCCTTTTTAGTGCTTATCGCCGGTGGCAAAATGACGAAAAAATCCTAAATTCATTCTTCGGAATATGAATAAGTACGCGTTTTTCTTGCTTTGCGCTTCTGCTGCTTTTGCTCAAACAGCGGATACGGTCTCGTTTGTCAACTTCGAAAATCGCGAAGTTGGCGTTTACGGCAATGCAGAGGCTAAGGAAGATTTCAAGCGCAACACCACGGATAAAAGCTGGTGGTATGCGATGGACAAGAACAACGGCGAAAATTCCAAGATTGTCTATGACGGTGAGGCGCATGGCAATGTGTTGCAACTCAAGTACCCCAAGGGCTGCGTTGGTCCGAATGACAATGATACTCCCGCGTGTGCGGCACAAATCATCCAGCCACTTGTGAAAACTGCCGATACGATGTGGAGTGCGTACGATATTTTCTTCGAGGATGGTTTTGAATTCCAGTTGGGCGGCAAGCTTCCGGGGCTTTGTGGCGGCAAGTGCTATACGGGGAACGCGATGCCTGAAACAGGCGACGGCTGGAGTGCGCGAATCATGTGGCGCAAGGGCGGAAATGCAGTTCAGCTGATTTACTTCATGGGGCAACATTCTGAATACGGCGATGATTTTAAGTGGGATTTCGGCGGTAAAAATCCGCAGGCGCAATTTACCGTGGGCAAGTGGCACCGCATTGTAAATAAAGTCTCAATGAACTCCGTGTCGGCCCCCGGAAAAGGCGACAAGAACGGTCGCGTGCAGGCGTGGCTTGATGGCGAGCTTGTGCTGGATGTCGATACGCTCAGGCTACGCGATTACGATACTTTGCATGTGGACAAGTTTTATCTTTCCACGTTCCATGGCGGGAGTAGTGCTGAATGGGCTCCGACACACGATAATTTTATCCGATTTGACAATTTTACGGTTTCTACGGATTCTATCGCTGTGTCGCTTGACAAAGCGGGCGGTGTTGGCTTGAATAAACGTTTATGGCGAGAAAATCGTCGCGCCGTCTCAAAGCCTGTTGATATCTATCGCGTTAATGGTTCGCGAGTTGGTCGTGGCCTACACACTGAATCCAAAACGCAGCCGATCAAGAACGGCAGACTCGTAAAAGTAGTGCAATAAAAAACACCGGATTTCTCCGGTGTCTTTACGAATGTAATGAGAACAAACTGCGTGGCGTCTTGTTGCAACAAGACGCGCTTCTTGTCGCGACTCTCGACTTTTAGTAGTTTTCTTCATGTACTTCGAAGTAGGCTTGCGGGTGAGCGCAGACGGGGCAGACTTCCGGAGCCTTTGTGCCGACCACGATATGTCCGCAGTTGCGGCATTCCCAAACCTTGACTTCGCTCTTTTCGAAGACCTTGGCGGTTTCCACGTTCTTGAGGAGGGCGCGGTAGCGTTCTTCGTGCATCTTTTCGATGGCGGCGACCATGCGGAACTTCTTGGCGAGAGCGGTGAAGCCTTCTTCTTCGGCGGTTTTCGCGAAGCCTTCGTACATGTCGGTCCATTCGTAGTTTTCGCCTTCGGCGGCAGCCTTCAGGTTCTGGGCGGTGTCGCCGATGCCTTCGAGTTCCTTGAACCAAAGCTTGGCGTGTTCCTTTTCGTTGTCAGCGGTTTTTTGGAACAATGCAGCGATCTGTTCAAAACCGTCCTTTTTGGCGCGGCTTGCAAAGTAGGTGTACTTGTTGCGGGCTTGGGATTCGCCTGCGAAAGCTGCTTCCAAATTCTTTTCGGTTTGGGTACCAGCGTATTTATTTGCCATAATAAACTTCCTCGTTGATAGGTTTACTTTAATATACACTCATTTTGTTGCGGTGTGGAAACTTTTGTGACACATTTTTGTAATAAGTTGGAGTAAGCTGTTTGGGTTTAATGATACGTTGTGTATCTTTTAGATTTTAAAATTGAAAAATATTTATAAAAATCATTAAAAATTTGCAATTTTCTTTAATTTTGTATCATTTTTAATATTGCGTGCAGTTCGCTAGAAACTTAAATTTATACATGTAAGAACGAATGTTATAACCAATGACTATTGACTAATAACTAAAGACTGCTTATGAAACCGATAACAGAATATAAGGATTACCGCCTGTACATGCAGGACTTTTACGAAGAGCGTAAAAGGACGAGCGCATTTTCGTGGCGTGAGTTTTCCAAGCTGGCGGGGTTCAAGTCGCCGGTTTACCTAAAGCTTGTTTGCGAAGGCAAGAGCAGCTTGAGTTTCGTCAAGATGGAACAGGTCGCACATGCGATGGGGCTTGCGGGGCACGAGTTTGCTTACTTCACACAAATGGTCAAGTTCGGCAATGCAACGAAGGACTCTGTGAAAAAAGAGGCGCTTCTTGAAATGCAGAAGATTGCTCGCGAGCATCAAGTGCGCGTTGTCGATGCGGAATCTTTTGAATTCTATGAATCGTGGAAAAATCCGACGATTCGCGAACTCGCTCCGATGATGCCCGGAAAGCGCCCGCTCGAAGTGGCGAAAACTTGCCATCAGGTGATTTCGGCAGAACAGGTGCGTGACTCGCTTGCGTTCCTCGTGCAGACGGGTTTCCTCAAGCGCGAGGCGGAACATACTTATGTGCAGACGGAAAAGACTGTCATCGGCACAAAAGAGTCGCTTCCCATTGCGGTTCGCGGCATGCACAAAGAAATGGCATCGCTTGCGAGAACGGCTATCGACAAGTTCCCGATTGAAGAACGTCATTTCACGGGTGCAACACTTGGGCTTTGCGAAGAGGCTTATGCCCGCATTTCGCAGGAGTTGGACGCGTTTGTACGCAAGGTGGCAAACATTGCTGCCGAATATGAAAACATCAACCAAGTTTATCGACTGAATCTTCAGTTGTTTCCTTTAACAAAAAAGGTCGAGGAGGAGTCTCATGAATAACGTAATTAAATTTACCATGGTGGCGAGTGTTCTCGCTTTAATGGGCTGTACTGACAACAATGTCAGTGGAGCTGCGATTGAGGATAATGCTGTTGCTCAAAACAGCAGTTCGTCGAAAGCAAACGGCAGTAGCAATTCGATGAATGGACCTTCTCAGATTGTCTTTTCCACCAAGGCAACAGAGGTGCTGAATGTTGACAATGCCGATATTTCTGTCTATGGCGAAGAAAACGGCGCTGAAGCGGGTTGCACGGCTGATGGAAAATCTTTTGAGGCAAAACTCAAGGTAAATGATGGACTTGTTGAAAATTCCATAGAAGTGAAAAACTTTGGAAGCTCTTGTGATAGCGTGCTTGCGGAATTTGTCGCTTCGTGCGAATCCATGGTGTTTATTTACAATGGAAACAATAAAACGGAATCCTGTGATGAAAATGGCAATGTGACGGCCTATTGTTTTGATGATAGAGCCGTTGGTATGACAATATGCACGAATAATGTTCCTGGTACTTGCTCGACTAAACCTACAGAAGCGTTCGTCGATTTCAATGAACTCTTTAAGGATTTCTCGAAGTTCTCGGGGAATGTGTGCAACGCTATTTCCAAAGGTGCAAGCTCAACGACGGGGCGTTTTACAACTCCGTCTTCGACATCTCGCGATATGTCTAGTTCCAGTACAGGGGATAAGCCGACGAGTAGTTTCGTTGATCCCAATATTAAATGCTTGGAAGAAACAGGGAAAAAGTGCAATGAATTGGAGATGAAGCCCGTGGATCCGCGTCAGGAATTACCGTCTTATTCCGCCATTGGTGTAGATACGAATTCTAATCGTTCTTTTGTCATCAAGCCAAATGTTGATGCTTTGAATGTGTCTGATGCGGAACGTTCAATTTTGGATAGCCTTGCAAGAGCTTATCCTCAAAAGACAAAGACTGATGCTATTGATGGCATGACGCTTTTTTTAAGTTATGTTGCGGAATATCCTTTTACAACCGAACAGGAAGAATACTATGTCCGTGGTGATGGTTCGGAACGCAGCGAGATAGATGTATATCGCGAAGAAAAAGGTGTAAAAAGCTCTATGGTTCTTCCGCTAGATGTATATTATGGTGGTCAGGGCTATATTTCTGTAACGACTCTTCAAGTTTCTGAATCCTCTATACTTTATTTGGTGCGAGCTACGCTTGGTTCTTATGCAAGTCTGCTTATAGACACTTTCAGAACGGAATGTGAAGCTACCAGTGGTTCCTTCTATGAATATGGTCCGGCATTTATGGCTGATGTGGCTGTTGCGTGTGCCGTCAAGAATTTCTCGGGCATAACATTTGACGGAATTTTGGGTCAACAGAAAAACTTGTTCAGGAATGCGTTTGCAACTTTTGTGCAGCCCGTTGTAGACTGATAACTTGCAATTTTTCTAT
The DNA here is from genome assembly GCF_002210405.1 of Fibrobacter sp. UWB3. Classification (NCBI taxonomy): domain Bacteria; kingdom Pseudomonadati; phylum Fibrobacterota; class Fibrobacteria; order Fibrobacterales; family Fibrobacteraceae; genus Fibrobacter; species Fibrobacter sp. UWB3. The sequence goes on along the minus strand of NZ_MWQJ01000001.1, from coordinate 548,709 downwards.
AAATAATTCTAGATTGTTCTTCGTACAGTACGGAGAACTTTTTTTATGGCTATTTATAACAACATTCTCGAAACGATTGGCAATACGCCGCTGGTGCGCATCAACAAGCTCAACAAGGGCGATGCCGAAGTCTATGTGAAACTCGAAATGTTCAACCCGCTCGGTAGCGCAAAAGACCGCGTGGCGCTGAACATGATTGAACGTGCCGAACAAGAAGGCAAGCTCAAGCCGGGTGCGCTCATTATTGAACCGACGAGCGGTAACACGGGTGTGGGCCTTGCTTACGTAGGTGCAGTGAAGGGCTACAAGGTGGTGCTCACGATGCCGGATTCCATGAGCATGGAACGCCGCATGCTGTTGAAATCGCTCGGTGCCGAAGTCGTGCTGACCGAAGGTGCTAAGGGCATGGCTGGCTGCATTGCAAAGGCAAACGAAATCGCAGCCGCTAATCCGGGTAGCTTCATTCCGCAGCAGTTCGACAATCCTGCAAATCCTGAAGCGCATTACCGCACGACCGGTCCAGAAATTTGGCGCGATACGGATGGCAAGGTGGACGTGTTTATCGCGACTGCAGGCACGGGCGGAACCGTTTCTGGCACGGCAAAGTTCCTCAAGGAAAAGAATCCGAACATTTATGTAATTGCGATTGAACCGGACGATTCTCCGATGATTTCGAAGGGTTATGCAGGGCCGCACAAGATTCAGGGAATTGGAGCAAACTTTGTCCCCAAGAATTACGATCCGAAGGTGATTGACGAAGTGTATCTCACAAGCACCGAGAAGGCGGGGAACGCCGCACGCGCTGCCGCTGCTGAAGAAGGAATTTTCGTTGGGATTTCGTCGGGTGCAGCTCTCGAATGTGCGCTTACGGTCGCGAAGCGCCCGGAATTCAAGGGCAAGCGCATTGTCGCTGTGCTCCCGGATACTGGCGAACGTTACCTCAGCACTTGGCTCTGGAACACGTAATCGCCACTGCGCGAGACATTAAAAAGGAAAATGCCGACTCCCGTGAGCCGGCATTTCTATTAAGTGAGGAATTCATTAAAAAGTTTATTTAGAAAGCATTTTGCCGTTAAGCGTTGCTATCCAGTGCTTATTTCTAGCCTTGGACGGAATCTCGATATTGGTCGTTCCCGCCTTGATCTGGGTCTTGTACAAAACAGCACCGTTCAAATCGACTAGAGCAAACTTGCCGCCCATATCCGTGTGGATTTCGAGGTAGTTGCCAATGACCACGAAGAAGTTTGTCGGGGACAGTCTGCTGAGATCGTCATAGCGGATGCCCATCGGAATGGAATCTTTGTCCTTGCCGTCGTTCTGCCAATCGGGTTCATGGATTGACGGATCTACAGGAGCCATCGCAATGGGGGAGGCCGGTTCCTTGAATCCAAGCTGTTCGTCCATCCACTGCATTCTTTCTTTCATCTTCTTGCGGAGATGTTCAAATTCTCCATCCCACGTGGTTGCGTTGTAGCCACCCATAGGCATGCCAAAGCCACCGCCACTGCTGCTATTGCAGTATTTCATTGGCTGCGGGTCCGCATCGTTCTGGCCGCTTGATTTGCCCAAGTTCGGCCAGCGCTTGAAGTTTCTGTCAGCTGCGTTCTTGAGGTACGTCTTCATGGAATCGAGATAGAGATCCAAAGTCTTGGTGTGCCAAACGCCACTACGGAGTTCTGCCCAGCGTTTCTTCAATTCACTTTGGTAGTGACTGTCCTTCCACATGCCAAGGAGCCAGTTTGGGGCCTTGAGGGAGCTACCCATGCCCCACATGCCGCCATTGCCTGACTTTTGGCTGTTTTCGATTTGCCAGCCGCTTGTGCCGGAACTTCCGAAGCCGTTTCCGCCACCACCGAAACCACCACCGAAGCCGCCGCCCCACATGCCACCGCCGTTATTGCCTCCGCCATTTTCGGGCTGGCTGCCATTACTCATGGCGAGGTTAAAGTCCCAAGCCGGGCCAAGTGTTACCTTGCCTTCCGTCTTGACTCCGTTCTTGTCGGTTTTGTCCTTTGGCTTGTGCAAGAAGAAACTGCACCAGTAGGAGTCCGCGTTGTTCGTCACTTCTTCGTGCAAGACATAGTCCAGAGCCGATGTCATATCCACGTAGTTTTCATAGCCTTGACCGTTCTTGCCGTTCTTGAACAAGCCTTCAAGATCGTTCAGGTATTTTTTCAGGTAATCTTCCTGTTGCTTTTGGATGTTTTCCTTTTTGGGGTAGTGCAAAATGACGTTTAAACCGTCAGAAGTGTTAAAGCCTTCCTTTTCGATGGGGCCACTGCCTGCGCCACCGGTGTTGGTGCCCGTTTTGTCAAAAGCCCAAATGTAGCCGCCGGTCACGTCTTCGCCGCTAACGTCAGTTTCTTTGAGCTTGCTTACGTTCACGCGATACTTGCCGCGTTTGATTTTTTCAATAAGCACGTACACGCCGCGGTAAACGCCGTTGATGTACAAGTCAAAATGCTTAGTGCGTGGGCTGTAGTGGCCTGCTTGTCTAAAGAGCCAGTGGGCGAGAGCGTTTCGCATCATGCTCTTGTCTACATAAGGACCATGGAAAACCCAGTCGTCTGCAGGCGGGAGCCCGAACAGGCTGACGTCAAGACCTTCACCTTTTTCGTCACGGACTTCTACGCCATAGCCTGGCTTCGGAAACAAGGCGGAAGATTGCCCTCTTACCTTGATGCCAATGTCATAAAGCGTACCTTTGGCACTGTCTGCAACGGAATTTGTTTTCCCGTCGAGCACGCGCATTGTTGCAGGAATTTTTTCGGTGACATTTTTGTCAAGGCATTCGCCTTTGGTGTCAACGAAAACAATCGGTAAGTCGTACGTTTGCGCAAGGGACATCCCTGCCGCAAAGCAACACGATAATAGGGCTTTTTTTAGCATAATGTATCCACACTCCTTATCCATCTCTTCTAAAAATAAATGCACCCTTGTTGAAAGGGTGCGTTTATTTCTGTTTACACGTTGTTTGCGTTTACAACTTTACAACGGCTAATTTCGCGCGTTTTGTGCAAATTATGCTTTGATGCGCAAGCGAGCGTATTCGTAAAGGCCGAGCGAAAGAGCAACGGATGCATTATATGAATGGGCTTCGGGTTTCATCGGGATGCGGAGTACGGCATCGCACTGCTTCTTGATGAACGGGGGGAGGCCAACGTCTTCACCACCGACGGCGAGCACCACGTGGTCTGCAAAGTCGAAACCGGCGAGGTTTGTTTCTGTGTCGGCGTCGAGCCCGAGAATCTGGTAGCCGGCCATCTTGAGTTCGCCGATGGCGCCTTCAAGGTTGTCCGGACGGCAGATGCGGAGTTTTTCGAGTGCGCCTGCGGAAGTGCGGGCGACGCTCGGGGTAATGCCGCACATGCCCTTTGCGGGGAGGAGCAAAATATCGACGCCCAAGGCGAGTGAACTACGGATGCAAGCTCCGAGGTTACGCGGGTCTTCGATGTTTGTGGCAACGGCGATGAGCTTCTTTTCGCCCGTGTCACGGGCTTTGAAGAATTCTTCGCGGACGTCCATCCAGTTCAGGAGTTCCTTCTCGTTCATGAGGGCGACGACGCCGTGGTTCGGGCGGGCGTAGCTGTCGAGAATCTTGGAATCGACCTGCTGCACGTGCACATGGGCGCGCTTGGCGAGCTTCTGGAGTTCATAGAGCTTCGGGTTGCCGGACTTGTGCATGAAGAGCACGCGGTGGACCTGGAGCGGGTTCTTGTTCAAAAGTTCTTCAACTTCCTTAATGCCACCGACGGCAACCTGCGGGGCTGCATCGGCATCACCGACTGCAGGCACGAAGTTTTCCTGGTTAGCGCGGCTTTTGTCAAATTCGCGGCGTTCGCCAAAATTGCGCTCGCCTTCAAAGCGCTTCGGGCGGTCGCCAAAGCTCGGACGGTCACTGTCGAAACGGCTCGGGCGGTTTGCAAAGTTGTCGCGGTCGCGACGGAGGTGCGCCTGGCTACCAATGCCACCACGGCGTTCCTGTGAAAATTCGCGGCGTTCTGGGGTGCGTTCGGGTTCGTCCGGATGTTCGCGGTTGAACTTCGCCTCATCGAATGTGGGGCGTGCTGTGCGGCCAAAGTGGCGCTTGCGATCGTTATCAAAACCGCGACGGCTGTCGTCATTATTGAAACTCATTTTCTGGATTCTCCATGAAAAGGTTTAAATTGTCATGCCCGCCGCTGAGCGGGCATCTCCATTAAAAATTTAGAATTCCACGCTAGTACTTTTCTCGGCAGGCAATCACCGTGTGCATTTTCACATCGGTTTCTTTCTGCTCTAGCGGTTCCTTGGAAAGTTGCGCCGGAGTCATAATCCCTGCCTTAAATGCGTTAGGGTATTTGGCGAGGAACCTGTCGTAGTATCCCTTGCCGTGTCCTTGTCTGCTCCCATCCCAGTTGAACTTTACGCCCGGGACCAGGAACACAGGAATGTCGCCTTCAAACTTCTCGATGCCTTCGCGGGGCTCCATGATTCCATAGTGCCCCTTGACCAGGTCCTTCTTGAGGTTTGCAATCTTGTAGAAGAGCATGATGCCGTCCCCCTCGCACTTCGGGAGCAAAAGGCGTCCTTCGGTGGCGAGTTCCTCAAGAATCGGCATGATGTTCGGCTCGCCCTTGAGCGGGTAAAAAGCCGCGATGTTCCTTGCATCGTGGTAGCCCGGAATGTCGTGGATTTCTTGCCACGGTTCCTTGATGATGTCATCGCCCTTTTTCATGCGACGCATCTTCAAGATCATCTCAACGATGGGGCTGCTGCCAAAAATCAGCAACACTAAGATTACAATAACGATGGACGCGGCCATTTAAAAACCTTTATTTTGAGGCTCTATTCTTCGTCGCCTATGCGTTTTGCCGTCGGCAACTTGTCTCGTAGAATTTCGTTCCATAGGCACTGCTGCCAGTGCATCAAGTGCGCTTCTTCGTATCGCTTTTCCCATGGGATGTTCCCTGGCGCGGCAAGCCAAATTAGCTGCGACTTGTTTGCGAGGAGTGCGGCGTCAATTTTCAGCTCTTCGGCTTTTTCGTCGCGCCACGTCTTAAGCGCGTTGAGCAAGTCCGAATGCGGAATGACTGGCGGTGGTGGAGCTTTCGGGAGGCGCATCGGCCAATCGCATTCCGGGACGGCCACAGCCGTACGGAGCATGTTCAAAAACGATTCCAGACGGTCGCCTTTGAAATTGCGCGGGAGCTTGGGCAGGTATGTTTCATCGACATCTGGGAAATGCGAATTCTGGGCGTTCACAATCGCAAGCATCAGCTCGGACTGCATCACCTTATAAGGCGGACGGTCGAGTTCTTCGGCCTGCTTTTCGCGCCATTCCCACAAGTGCTTGAGGATGTTTAATGCGCAGGGGCCGTAAATGCTGGAACCCGTAATGCGCCACGGATCTTTTTTCGGGGCGTTCGGAGTCCTTGCGTGTTCGATAAGTGTGTTGCACTGCTCCGTGAGCCAGTTCATGCGACCGGCCTGTTGCAGCTTTTCTGCTAAAATGGCACAAAGTTCGTGAAGGTAGAACGTATCGTGGATGGCGTATTCGCACATGTCCAGCGAAAGTGGTCGAATCGTCCAGTCGGCTCTCTGGTTTTCTTTCTTGAGCTCGTCGCCAAAATATTCCCTGACCAAATCGGCAAGCCCGAGGTGCTGTTCGCCCAGAATCTTTGCGGCAAGCATCGTGTCAAAAATGCTCTTCGGCGAAAAACCGTAAGTCTGCCACAAAAGTCTGAGGTCGTAATCTGCACCGTGGAAAATCAGCGTCTGCATTGCACGTGCCTTGAACAGCGGTGCAAGGTCCAGCCCACAAAGCGGGTCCACAATATAATGGTGGTCGCCAATGGTAATCTGGATAAGACAGAGACGAGCCGTGTAATGGTACATGGAATCCGCCTCGGTGTCGACAGCGGCCATGTCATAGAGATCCAAATCAGCAAGCAAGTTTGCGAGCGATTCTTCACTATCTACCAATATGTATTTCTCGTCTTTAATCATTTGACAAGGAAATGTAATAAAAGAAATCGATAGCGCGCTCCTTTTCCCCCGAATTTACCCCAACACAGCACTTTCCCCGCGCAAGTGTGCTGTAACGCACAGTGAAATTTTCCTAAATTGCACGCCATGAGAAAGATTTCACTTACCGGTATCAAGCCGACGGGTACTCCCCATCTCGGCAACTATGTGGGCGCAATCCGCCCGGCTCTTGAACTTACGAAGACTTACGACACGGTCTATTTCATCGCGGACTATCACGCTTTGACGACTGTGCAGAACGGCGCCGAAATGCGCGCGAACATTTACAAGGTCGCAGCAACCTGGCTCGCTCTCGGCCTTAACCCGGAAGAATCCCTGTTCTACAAGCAGAGCGATATTCCTGAAATCTTTGAACTTAGCTGGGCTCTCAGCTGCTTCACGCCGAAGGGCTTCATGAACCGCGCCCACGCTTACAAGGCTAAGGTCGAAGCCAACACCGCTGCTGGTGTTGATGTGGACTCCAATGTGAACATGGGTCTTTACTGCTACCCGTGCCTTATGGACGCCGACATCCTTATGTTCAGTGCAGACATCGTGCCGGTGGGCAAGGACCAGAAGCAGCACGTCGAATTTGCTCGTGATATTGCCATCAAGTTCAACAAGCACTTTGGCGAAGATGTGTTCACCGTCCCGGAACCGGTTTTCCAGGAATCCACTGGTGTCATCCCGGGTCTCGACGGTCGCAAGATGAGCAAGTCCTACGACAACTACATTGACATCTTCCTCGAACCGAAGGCTCTCAAGAAGCGTCTCGGCAAGATCGTGACGAACTCCCAGGGCATTGAAGAACCGAAGGATCCGGATACTTGCAATGTGTTTAAGTTGTACAAACTCTTTGCAACGCCGGAACAGACCGAAGCTCTCGCAGCACGCTACCGTGCAGGTGGCATGGGCTGGGGACATGCCAAGCAGGAACTCCAGAACGTTCTCGAAGAACATCTCGGTGCCGCTCGCGAAAAGTACTTCTACTTGCTCGACCATACCGACGAAATCGAAAAGATTCTCGCTTATGGTAAGGAACGCGCTCGCGCTAAGGCCAAGGTCATGATGGACAAAGTTCGTCATTTGCTCGGAACTTATTAAAAGACCGTTCCGGCGCTTGTCATGCCCGGCGGAGCCTGTCCTGAGCGAAGTCGAAGGAACCGGGCATCTCCTTTAAAAAACATTTTACAAGGCTCTCGGATTTTCCTCCGGGAGCTTTTGCGTTTTTCAATTGATTTTATTAAATTACAGTCGTGCGAATTCTTTTTTTAGTCCTGTTGCTGATTTTGAACGTCTATGCCGAAGCCAAAGGCTCCGGTGCGGTTCGTTTTAGCGCTAAGACGAAAAAAGCGAAGTCCGCAGTTGTTGTACAAAAGTCGGCTAAATCCGCGGCATCTAGCAAAGCCTCTAGCAGGACTTCTAGTAATGCAAAGTCTCGCAATACAGCATCTCGCAAAGCTTTGAAAAATCCTGAGAATCTCGAAGTTGCGGCTTTGGATTCCGCTGTGCAGTCAGACTCGGCTGACGTTTCCATGAATTTTGCAAATCCCGCCATCTCGGCAACTTCCGTCGCAGACTCCGTAAACAAAAGCGAAGTCGTTCGCGATACCGTTGTCGATACAGTCTATGTTGTCATGCCCGAATCGGCGAAGCCTCAGGAAAAGCCTGAGGTGTACAACATTCCGCTTCCGCACCAGTCTGCGTTTTTGGGCGGCGGCATTTCTGTCGGTGTCGGTGCCGGGCTTTTCAACGCCTCCAAGGATTGCGACTGCCTAGGGGTATGGCAAGGCCAACTAGAATACCACTATAGGGATTACATTTCTGGAGGGCTTGATGTACGCTTCTTTGGCGGAACGCTTGACCAAGATGTGATGCTCATGTATCAGCGCTATCGCTTGAATGTTCGATTCCACAAAGCGTTTTCTGGAGCGGACTTTTATGCATCTACTTTGTTAGGACTGGAAACGACGGACCTTTCCGAGTTCCGTAAGGAACTGCATGATGGTATTCATGGAAACCATGGTGATGATTCGACCAAGGTGGCGAGGAACGCTGACGATTCTTCTTTGGATGAAGAATCTTCTGAGGATTCCTCCGAAAATAAGTCCGAAGAAAAAGATAAGGCGGAAAATAACTGCGAAAAGATGTTTTCGCTTGATGGCTTTACGCTTGGCTTTGAAATAGGCATGGGTGTTGCCGTATCGCGGTATCTTGGTTTCACCGGCAGCGCTAGCTATGAATTCAACTTTTCTTGGGCTCAGCTCGTCTCGTTCAGTCCGGGAATCGCTTTCAATTTGCACGAAGTGTGGCCTTGGGCTCGCAATAACCTCCGTTCGACCTGGATTTCGTTTGAAATGGTCTTCCAGCGCTACTTTAATCGCGGTGTCGGGGAGTGGGCTTTAGCCGGTTTTGTCGGTTTACAGTTTGGAATTTAGCCTAGACCACCCCCTGCGGATTGACAACGCAAGTCTCTTTTTTCTATATTAGGCGCACCGAAATATTCGGAACCCTCCCGGAGCCAATGTCGGTTTCCGGGCGATAGACCAAAGGGACTCATTATGAGACAATACGAAACGATGGTGATCATCGACGCTATGATCTCTGACGACGCTATCAAGGCTGAAGTCGAGACCATCGGCAAGAACATCACCAGCGGCAACGGCGAAATTCTCCGCCGTGACGACTGGGGCAAGCGCAAGCTCGCATACACTATCAACAAGCGCCAGCACGGCTACTATGTCATCTTCTACTACAAGGCAGAAGCTGCAACGGTCGCTGCTATGGAAGCCGCTCTGAAGCTGAACGAAAACGTTCTCCGTTGGATGACCCTCGCTGATTATCCGATGAGCGAAATCGTCTACGATCAGACTCAGACACAGTCCACCGAAGAAATTGTTCCGGTTGACGCAGAAGAAGGGGAGGCTGAATAATGGCTTTTGAAGATAAGAAGCAGGCTACTCGCATCCGCCGCAAGAAGACTTGCTGGTTCACCGAGAACAACGTCAAGTTCATTGACTACAAGGACGAAAAGACTCTTCGTCGCTTTATCTCTGAACGTGGCAAGATCATCCCGCGCCGCATTTCTGGCACTTCCGCTAAGTATCAGCGTATGCTGAACGAAGCTATCAAGCGTGCCCGTCAGATGGCTATTCTCCCGTTCGTTTCGGACAGCATGCGCTAATAGGAGGAACTAGACTATGGAAATTATTCTTAAGGCTAACGTCCCCCACTTGGGCAAGATGCTCGACGTCGTGAAGGTTAAGGATGGTTACGCACGTAACTACCTCTTCCCGCGTAAGCTCGCTGTTCGCGCAACTAAGGAAGCCAAGCTTGAAATCGAAAACAACCGCGCTGCTGTTGAAGCTCAGTTCCAGAAGGAACTCGCTGCTGCTGGTGACGTGGCTGCAAAGCTCGCACAGGTTTCTGTCAACCTCGAACGCCGCGTTGTTGAAGGCGAACGTCTCTACGGTTCTGTGACCGCAGGTGACATCGCTGAAGCAATCACCAAGGCTGGTGTCAAGGTTTCCCGTGCTCAGATCGACCTTGCTGAACCGATCAAGCAGCTCGGTGTCTACACCGTGACTGTCAAGGTCTTCAGCGACGTTGAAGCACAGGTCAAGGTTTGGGTGGTCGCAGAGAAGTAATTCTCTTCAGTTCCACTGAAAATCTTACGGACCGCTCCCAATCGGGGGCGGTTTTTCTGTTGTATTAAGTCTTTGTGGTGACTTTTTACAACGTTTTAACGGTTTGTGTAGTTGAAAAAGCGTAAGCAAAAAAATATATTTTTCAATGGGTTTGATTAATTGGGTATGGTTAATTAAAAAAGAGAGTGGTTTATGATTAAAAAGATTGCTATGCTTGCCCTTGCCGTTTCTGCGGCGTTTTCGAGTGCGGTTGCCGCTAATAATTGTACTGTCAACATATCGACTACTAATTTGACGTTCACTGGTGAACAGGTGAAGCCAACCGTTAAAAAGGTTATATGCGGTAACGATGAATATTTTGAGTCTGACTTTACCAAAGTTACTTATGGTAAAAATATAAATGCCGGTACTGATGCCGGCTCTGTAACCATAACGCTTAAATCAGGTGATGTTGTTACAAAAAAATTTGATATAGCCCCTAAAGGCATTCATATAGCTATAGATAATGTGGAAAAAGAGTTGGGAGGACCTACTCCGAATCTTACTTGGACAATGTGTGATGATAGTGAGTTAAACACTCTTAACGCTGATACTTTGACTAATTTTATCGAAAAATTAAATAAAGAATTCAAATTGGTTGTTGCTAGTGGCGAAGAACAAGTTGGTGCAATATATAGTGTTTCTGGAGATCCGTCTGTAGATTTAAGTGCTCTTTTCCCTAATTATGATTTCGTTGTCGATCTTGGTTCTATGCTCATTACCAAAACCAAAATCATAATTGTTGTAGAGAGCACCGCAAAGGTCTATGGCGAAAGCGATCCAAAGTCGTTCAAGTATGATATTCGTGGTAATATCACCTCTGCTGATTATGGAAAACTTGGTAAAATTGAATTGACAAGAGCTAGTGGTGAAAATGTTGGAAGTTATTCTATTGGGGTAAGCATTGATGGTGTTGTATATAAGGATAAGCCTAACAAGGTGGATGGCTGTGAAAAAACTTATTGCAAGGACACCGATGATTATAACATTTACGTGGTAAGTGGAACGTTCGTTATTCAGCCTGCTGCCGTAACCTTAACGGTGAATAATCTCTCTAAAGTCTACGGTGAAGCAACTCCGGAATTTTCTTACAAGGCTACTGGTCTTGTTGGCACGGATAAGCTGAAGGATGTTACACTTTCTTGCGCCAAGTGCTCCGCAACTGGATTGGAAAATGTTGGAAAGTATGATATTACGGCTAGCGTAAAGGCTTCCTCAAATTCCAACTACACTGTGACGACAAAGGCCGGTACGCTTACTGTTACGCAGAAGGCTGCAACGGCGACTGTAGGCAAGTTCGAAAAGAATTATGGTGACAAAGATCCGAAGTTTACGTTTACCACCGAAGGTCTCGTGACGGAAGGCGAAGAACTCGAGCTCCCGTCGATTACTCGTGCCAAGGGCGAAGATGTGGGCTCTTACAAGGTTAGCCTCTCTTTTGCTGAAGGTTCCAATACCAACTACAAGCTGACGATTGTTCCTGGTTCTTTAACCATCAATCCGAGACCGGTAACTTTGACGGTTACGGACCTCACGAAAAAGTTTGGTGAAAAAGATCCGGAATTGACTTATACCGTAAAAACACTTGCTTCGTTTGACGGGGTAGAGGTCGGACTTAATGGTGTGGTTCTTGCACGCGAAAAGGGCGAAAACGCTGGCATCTATCCAATCTCTGTAACGGTAGACGAAGAGGCGAACCCGAATTATGTTGTGACTATTGCTGACGGTGGTTCGTTAACGATTTCTCCGAATGATGATGCTATCGTTGTTTCTGTAAAGGGCAAGAGCAATAAGGTACAGTATAACGGCAAAGAACAGGTTGTGAAGGGTTATGAAATCACGACCAATAATGAAGCTTATTCTCTTAAGTATGTTACTTACTCGGGTGATTCCGTCATCTCTGGTAAGGACGCCGGCAAGTATTTTATGGGCCTTTCTAAGGCTGACTTTACGAATACGTCCGAGAATTATAAGAGTGTGACATTTGATGTCGAAGATGGCGTTTTGGAAATTACGCCGAAGAAGGTTGTCGTCTCGGCTGTTGCTGATACCATTACTTATGGCGATGCTATTCCGAGTGAATTCAAGTGGACTGTCGATAGTCTTATCGCAGGCGATGAACTGGACAATATCCATGTCTCTCTCAATAAGACAGGAATTCTTCCTGCTGGCGATTATACACTTACATTTGATCAGCAGAGCCCGTCCAATAATAATTACGTTGTAAGTAGCTATGAGGCTGCTGCATTGACGGTGAATAAGAAGGTTGTGACGATTACGATCGACGATGCTGAAAAGATCTATAGTGAACCGGATCCTGCTGAGTTTACGTACACTATTTCGGGACTCTTGGACGGCGATCAGTTGCCGGGTATTAATGTGGCTCGCGAAAAGGGCGAAAACGTGCTTAAGGATTCTGATGGTATGGATTCTACGTATCGTATCTCTGCAACGATTTCTTCGGGAAATAACAATCCGAATTATCTCATGAAGATTAGACAGGGACACTTTACGATTAAGCCGTATCCCAAGCGTATTACGGTTGCCATCTTTGGTGAAAATGTCTATGCCAAGTATACAGGCGAAGAAATTACGGTCGAGAAAAAGTTTGACGTGACCTTGATTCCGATGTCCGATGAAGATAAGTTGCCGGAAGGTTTCTCCTATTCCAAGGATTTTGTTGCCTATAAGGGTGAACTCACTATATCGGCAACGGAAATGGGACGTTATCCTATGGGCCTTTCCGTTGATGACTTTGTCAATGCGTCCCCGAACTTTGAACAGGTCAGTTTCTTAAAGTCTGTCGATGGCGCACTTGTGATTGACGAGTTTGGCCCGAAGACTTCTATTGCGAAAACTGGCCGTGTAAACGCTTTTGGCGTTTCCGCTATGAACCACCGCATTCAGGTGAGCTGCTCTAAGGTGGGCGATCGTTATGCGGTTTATGATATGCAGGGTAATGTCCTTCGCATGGGTGCTGTAGAAGCCTCTAATTTCGAAATTCCGGTTTCGAATTCGGGCGTTTACATGGTGCGCGTTGGCTCTTCTGCGAAACGTATCCGCGTCAAGTAGCTTTTTACCTTGATTTTTAATGAATAAAGCCCCGGAATTATGTCCGGGACTTTTTGTTTTGACAACATTTTTTGCTATTTTAGAGTTATATGCGCAAGTTTGCTATTTTACCCTTGTTTTTAGGTTTCTCTCTCGCCCAGGTCTCTTTTGGCCAGGTGCGAGACCTTTTCGCTGAGTTTGAAGAAGAAGCTAAGGCCCCGGCTACGGTTCCGGCGAGTTCTGCGTCTGTAGCTCCTGCGGAAAAAACTCCGGCTGCTCCCGTAAGCTCTGCTACAGTTGCTCCGACAAGTTCTTCTGCTAAGGCGCCTGCTAGTTCCGCTTCCAAAAAATCGAAGGGTAAATCTTCTAGCAGCAAGGCTGTGTCTAGCTCGTCTGTTGCACCGGTTTCAAGTTCGTCGATTGTGCTCTCAAGTTCTTCGGTCGCCGAAATCTTGCCTGCTAGTTCTTCGTCGGCTGTACTTGTGGAGTCGAGTTCGTCCGTTGTCGATGTCGCTCCCGCTGTAACACTTGCTGATACTTCGGTGCTCGATTCTGCCGCTCGTGATTCCTTGATGCGTGAAGCTGCCATGGCCGAAGCTGAAAAAATCCGCGCCCGTGCAGATTCCTCGAGATTTGCGGATTCCATTGCCCAGGCTCAAATGGCTGGTATCGACAACGTGAGCAGCAGTTCTGTTGCCGCTTCGTCCAACAGCATGAGCCGTCGTGAACTCCTTGGACCGGTGAAGGTTTCTAAGGTGAATGGCATTGACGAAATGAAGGGCCGTTACAAGAGCCCGCGCAAGGCTTTGTTCCTTTCGCTCTTGGTTCCGGGCGTAGGCCAGATGTATGTTGGTGGCTCGACTGCGACTTATGTGCGCGGTGGCGTGTACATGGCTTTGGAAGTCTTTATGTGGAGCGGCTGGGGATACTTCTCTATTTACAAGTACAACCAACAGGTGGACAAGTACAAGAAGTATGCTAAGACCCATTATTCCATTGGGCGTTACGAAGCTGCCATGCACGATCTTTACAGTGTCGGCGGCTCGGACAACTATAGCAAGGAATTTAGCAATCGCTACATGGGCACTCGCAAGTCGTTCTGCGAAGCCATCTATGGCAATGCAAACTATGGTGGTTGCTATAGCGACGACGCCTTGTTCAAGTATGATTCTAAGCATTTGAATAACTTCCCGGATCCGGATCGTCTTTCTGAAAAGGAACGTAAAAAAGCAAATCTCGGTAAGGAAATGGATGATTTTGGTCATTCGTTCAATAATGAATCCGAAGTATTCCAGTTGATATCTGAAGACGCTTACGTGCTGGGTTGGGATGATGTTGATGCTGTTAGCGCTACTAGCCTTGGCCTTGAAAATTTGGATTCGGCAACCGTTGCGCTTGGAAAATCGAGCCACTTGAAAAAGTATCGTTCTATGCGTAAAGATGCCAACGACTATGCGGATATGCAGGCCTGGTTTATCGGTGGCCTCATCTTGAACCATATCATCTCTGCAGTCGATGCTGCTCTCACGGCTCATTCCCATAACAAGGTTCTCTATGAAGAAGACCTTTCCTGGTATGACCGTCTGCATTTCGATAGCGGCGTTTCGTTCAAGGATTCCTTTGGCTGGCAAGTTCGTGCAAACTGGGGATTCTGATGCATCGTATTATTCTTGCCATTCTGCTTGCGTCAGTTGCCGCTTTCTCGCAGATAGTGGTGAGCGTCGATACTGTAGTTTATAAGAACCGAGACAAGAATGTGTTTCTTGCCATTGGTGCTTCTGCTCTTTTGCCGGGCATGGGTGAACTGTACTTGAACGAAAAGAAAATGGTTCGTCCGTTCTTGTGGGCTGACCTTGCCCTCTGGGTTTCTACGATTGGGGCCTATGTGGTGGGGGACCGCTATGTGTCGTCGGCTCATAATTATGCTGTCCGTCATGCAGGCTTTAATGGCAATAAGGATGTTTCGCTGTTGAATACAGTGGGGTCCTACCGTAGCCGTTCCGGCGTATATGGACAGAATTCTTCGCCGGATATGAATGAAGACTACAACCAGGCGATGATCCGTTCGGGCAAGAAAATTGACGAGGATTTCTCAAAGGATATCGAGTGGGATTGGGGTAGCTCTGATAATCCCGAATCCTCTAAGCATATTGATGAGTTCAAAAACCGGATGCGCCATTATCGCATTAGCCGTATTGTTTTCCAGGTTTCTGTAGGGGCGTTGATCCTGAACCGTGTGCTGTCTATGCTTGATGCGATTCGTGTTTACCGTGCAACTTCGACCAAGTCCTTCTCGGAGCGTGTTCAGTTTGCACCAGAATTTTATGATGATGGCGGTGCACTCCTGATGAATGTGAAATTTTAAATTTGTCATTCCCGCCAACGAGCGGGAATCTCCTTTTTATGCAACTTTTTAACTGAATTAAGCATCTAAAATTTCGAAATTGAAATGCCCTGGATTCTTCCACCTTCGGTGTTAGAATGACGGAATAAAATCAAACCACTTCCTATTGTCTACTTCCTACTTCTAATCAAAAAAATATGAAACACCTTCTTTTAATAGCACTCTCTTCTCTTCTTCTTGTGGCTTGTGGCAGTAAAGATGATTCCGCCAAGGGCGCTCCAGCAGGCAAAGGCAATGGCGGCAAAAAGGGTGGCGCTCAGAGAGTGCTGAATGTCGAAGGTTATGTGGCAGAGCTTGGGCAACAGGGCAAGAACTTCCAGACGATGGCGACTCTCGTGCCGAAGAACAGCGTATCGCTTTCGGCGGCGACCTCCGGCCGTTTGGTAAGCCTCAAGGCAAAAGACGGGGCTATTGTCAAGAAGGGGACTCTCCTCGCAAAGATTGACGATTCTGAACTCCGTGCGCAGCTCAAGCAGGCGCAGTCGAACAAGATGCTTGCCGAGCAAAAGGAACAGCGTGTACGCGGTCTTTTTGAAAAGAACGGGGCGACCAAGCAGGATTTGGAATCGGCAGAAGCTTCTCTCAAGTCTGCTCAGGCTAGCGTAGAACTTATCCAGGCTCAACTTGCAAAGACCGAAGTCCGTGCGCCATTTAGCGGTAAGCTTGGCTTTGTCGATGTGTCCGTAGGCGCTTGGCTCAATTCCGGCACGCCGATTGCGGAACTCAGCGAAGTGGACCGCCTCAAGGCAAAGTTCTCGCTCCCGCAGCGCTATGCGTCTGTCATCAAGGTGGGCGACAAGATTTCTCTCAAGGATTCGGAACGCAACGTTGAAAAGTTCGGCGTTGTCTCTGCGCTCGATGCCGTGATTTCTGAAAGCAGCCGCACTCGCCGAGTGATGGTCGATGTCGATAATGCAAAGGGCGAACTTATTGCAGGTAGCTTTGTGAGCGTGAATGTCGCTATGGAAGCTAGCAACGTGCAGAGCTTTACGATCCCGTCAGAAGCGATGATTCTCGACAGGGAAGGCGCTTACGTGTTTGTGAGCCAGGGAGGCAAGGCTAAGATCAAGCATATCACGACGGGGCTTCGCACGCCGATGTCTGTGCAGGTTCTTTCGGGCCTTGATGTAGGTGATACGGTGATTGTTTCGGGTATTGTGAGCCTCCGTCCAGGTGCCGATGTCAAGATTAAGGGACTCCGCCATTCGATCAATTATGAGGTAGAGTAATGAGCGTAAGCCAGCTCTCCGTCCGTCGCCCAGTCCTCATGACAGTGATGGCGCTTGTCATCCTGTTGCTTGGATTTTTTGGACTCAGTTCTCTCGGCATTCGTGAATACCCGAACGTCGACTATCCTTTGATTCAGGTGCGTACCTCTTACCCGGGCGCAAACGCGGCTGTGGTCGAAGCGGAAGTCACTGAAATCTTGGAAGCATCCATCAACAGTGCGTCAGGTATCAAGGCTTTGACGTCTACGAGCCGCGATGGTTTCTCTTACATCAGCATTGAATTTGAAACGGGCATGGACCTGGAGGCGGCTGCAAATGAAATCCGCGACCGCGTGAGCCGTGTGCGTCGCCGTTTGCCGGATGATGTTGATGAACCGACGGTCTACAAGTCCGATAGCGATAGCGACCCGATTTTGATGGTGAGCCTTGTGAGCGACAAGTTCGACCCGATGGAAGTTTCGGAAATTGCGAACAACCACGTGAAGGAACGCTTGCAGACGATTAACGGTGTTTCGGAAGTGGCAATCTGGGGTGAAAAACGCCCGGTTGTGCGTTTGTGGATTGACCCGGTGCGTATGCAGGCGCTTGGCGTCTCGGGAGCGCAGATGGCTGCTGCCTTGAAACAAGGTAACTTGGAACTTCCGTCTGGTTCTATTGAAGGTACTGAAACGACGCTCTCAATTCGTACGCTTGGCCGAGTTCTCGATCCAAAGTCCTTTGGCAACATTGCGGTGAGAACGGCTGAAGATGGAACTGTAATCCGCATTTCTGATGTCGCGGATATCCATTACGAACCGAAGGATACGCGTACAGGTTTTAGACGTAACGGCAAGAATTCCATTACGCTTGCGCTCATGGCGCAGCCGGGCAGTAACCACGTCGAAATTGCAAACGAATTCTACAAACGTGTCGAAGACATCCGCCGTGAAATCCCGGAAGGCGTGGAACTGCTTTACGGCCGCGATACTTCGATTAACATCCGCGCGTCTATCAAGGAAGTGGTGGAGACCATCTTTATCGCGTTTATTCTCGTGATTGCGATTATCTTTGCGTTCCTCCGCGAAGGCCGTACAACGTTTATCCCGATGGTCGTCGTGCCTGTATCCGTGATTGGTAGCTTCTTTGTGCTTTACCTTTGCGGGTTCAGTATCAACGTGCTTACGCTTTTGGCGATGGTCCTAGCGATTGGCCTTGTTGTGGACGATGCCATTGTGATTGTGGAAAACATTTACCACAAGATTGAAAGCGGCATGACGCCGAAACAGGCTGCGATTGCAGGAACAAATGAAATCTTTTTTGCGGTGATTGCGACATCGGTTGTGTTGATGGCTGTGTTCATTCCGGTGCTTGCGCTGGGCGGCACGACGGGGCTTTTGTTCCGCGAATTTGTGGCGGTGATGATTGGAACCGTGTTCCTCTCGACGCTTTGCGCTTTGACGCTTTCGCCGATGCTTTGTTCTAAATTCCTGAAACGCCAGAAAAAAGGAGCCTTTTATAAGTGGACTGAACCGTTCTTTGACGGAATGAACACTTTGTATTCCCGCTTGCTGGGCGGATTCCTCAAGTGGCGTTTGCTGTTGTTCCCGATTGTGGCTGTGCTCTTGTTTGGGGCGTACTTCTGCTTTAATAACATGAGTAGCGAAATGGCGCCGACCGAAGACTCTAACGCCGTGATGGTGAACATGAGCATGCCCGAAGGCGTGAACCTATCGCGCACCAAGCGCATGGCCGATGAATTTGTCGATGAAGTGACTTCAATTCTCGATTCTAATGAATATACGGAATTCCAGGCGGGTGCTTGGAATGCTGGCAACTCGAGAATGCGTTTGTTCTTGAACGACGACAAGAAAGCCCGCCGTCCGCAGAGCGAAATCGCCCGTGTGATTCAGGTGCTCGGTAACGAATACCCGGATTTGCGCGTGATGGTATTTGAACCGCAGAGCATCAGTACGCAGCGCGGCGGCCTCCCGGTGCAGTTTGTGTTGCAGGCTCCGAACATCGAAGTGCTGCGTAATCTTGTTCCGAAATTCGAAGAAGCGGCAAGTAAGAGCCCTGTGTTTAGCGTGGTGAACAGCAACTTGCGCTTCACGAAGCCGGAACTCCACATCGAAATTTTGCGCGACAAGGCAAACGAAGAAGGCGTGTCGGTAAACGATATTGCACAGGCGGTGCAGCTTGCCATTAGCGACCAGACTTATGGCGATTACTATAAGGACGGCCGTCAGTACGATATCATTGGCGCTGTTGGTTACCAGTACCGCGATACGCCAGAAAACCTCTCGATGCTCACGGTCAAGAACGGCAAGGGCGAGCTGGTGAGCTTGGACAACTTTATTACGTACAAGGAACAGTCCGCTTCTCCGTCACTCCCGCGTTACAACCGCTTTAGCGCGGCAACCATCCAGGCTGGCCTTGTGCCGGGCAAGACGATTGGCGATGGCGTCGAAGAAATGCGCCGCATTGCAAAGAAGTTGCTGAAGGATTACCCGAGCGTGAGCACGACCTTAAGCGGTTCGTCCAAGGAATTCGAAGAAAGCTCTTCGGGACTTTACGTGGTGTTCTTGCTTGCTCTTGCGCTTGTGTTCTTGGTGCTCGCGGGGCAGTTCGAAAGCTTCCGTGCGCCGTTCGTGATTTTCTTTACGGTGCCGCTTGCTCTTTCGGGTGCTTTGGTGAGCTTGTTTGTCACGGGCCAAACGCTCAACATCTTTAGCGAAATTGCTTTGATTTTGTTGATTGCTCTCGTGACGAAGAACGGTATCTTGATTGTGGAATTTGCAAACCAGATTGCCGAGAATACGGGCTGCAGCAAGCTCGAGGCGGCTCGCCAAGCGGCTGAACGCCGCTTCCGCCCAATCCTCATGACGAGCCTTTCTACGGTATTGGGCGCGGTGCCGCTCATCCTGACCGGCACCCCGAGCCGCATTGCAATGGGTGTTGCCATTGTCGGCGGTCTCACGTTTGCGACGTTCATGACGCTCTTCATTGTGCCTGCTGCATATAGCTTCTTTGCAGGGAAGGTCGAATCCGTCCGTACCGATGCAAGTAAAATGGCGTAGGTTTAGACGAGAGATTTTATTATACTGCACCAATGGTGCCTAACTAGTACTCTCGTCTTTCGTCTAAAGCGAGTTTGCGAGCGTTCTTTCGTCTAAGTTGCGGCAACGCCGCTACTTCACCAGCTGAAAAGCTTTCTCGCCTTCACGGCTCATGCCGTAGCGGGTGCGGAGGATTTCTTCTTTATAGAGGGAGTCGGTCTTTAGCTTTTGGATGAGCTCGTCTCGTTGCTCAAGGACCTTGGTCAGGGAGTCGATTTCTTTTTGATAGAGCTCGATTTCCTTCACAATTCTACGCTGCTCTGGAATACTGTCCTTGCCGAACAGCAAATGGAACACCAGGAACGCAAATGCGATCACGGTGGCAATTCCAATGAGAAGTCGTATGTGCAACTAATTATGCTCCGTTAAAATAGAATTGGAAGTTGTCCTTTGACGAGACTAGACCTGATATTTCTAGTTCCGTCAATATAGCTAAAAGTTCCGGTGCCTTAAAGTCAAATTCTTGCTGAAGTTCAGAAAATGTTTTGCGGAATCCGTTAAAACGTTCAAATACTTTTTGGGCTCCATCGGAAAGATGGACCCCGCATGTGGCGAGCTGTTGGACGCTTGTTCCTTCAAGGAGGGGGATTCCGGCCACGGAACGCAAGCTTTCGGGCGCAAAGACGGGCTTGGCGTGTCCACTGTCTAGGAGGGCGTTTGTGCCACTGTAGAGCTCGCTGTCGAAGTTCCCGGGGCAGGCGAGGAGCAATTTCCCTTCGTCTAGGCAGAATTGCGCGGTGAGGAGGGCGCCTCCCTTTTTACGGCTTTGGACTACAAGTGTCGATTGGCTAAGTCCGCTGATGATGCGGTTCCGTGCGATGAAGTTCCCTTTGTAGGCAGGCGTGTCGCCTTCGTATTCGCTTAAAAGGGCCCCTCCAGCATCGAGAATCCGTTTGGCGAGGGTGTTGCGTTCTCCTTCGATTTTGGCGTCTAGGCCTTGCGCAAGGACTGCTATTGTGGGGATGCCAGCATCGAGGGCGGCGCGGTGGCAAAAACTGTCTATGCCCTGTGCAAGCCCCGAAATAACAACGGCATTTGTGGATCGGAGTGATTCGACGAGTCGCCTACAGAGCTCTTCAGCGGATGCGGACGGGCGGCGTGTGCCGACCATGGCGATGCCGATTTTATCGTTTGTGGGGAGGGTGCCTTTGCAAAAGAGTTGTTTCGGACAATATTTGGATGCACCAAGGAGGAGCGGATAATTGTCGTGGACGAGTTTGCTGTAAGGTTCGTTGAATAAAAGATTCGTTTCCATTTTATTGTTACCCCGAATGTATCTTGGGGCTGTCGTACTTTGAGAGCGTAAATTTAAAGGATGTAAGAAACGATATAGGAAACGATAAAATTAACGATATAAATAACGGTGTTACTAATTTACAGAATTTATCGTGAAAAAACAAGGGGTCGCGTTTACTTTCTATCTTTGGGTGCATGAAGTACACGTTTAAGGATCTCGTCGATATTATGGCTCGTCTGCGTTCGGAAAATGGCTGCCCGTGGGACCGCCAGCAGACCACGCATTCGCTGTTGCCATATCTGGTTGAAGAAAGCTGTGAGTTTATCGATGCCGCGCAAGATGGCGACAAGGAGCACATGTGCGAGGAACTCGGCGATGTGCTGTTCCAGGTGGTTTTCCATTCGCAAGTGTGCAAGGAACAGGGCGACTTTACGATTGACGATGTAATCCAGGGCTTGTGCGAAAAGATGGTGCGCAGGCATCCGCATGTGTTTGGCGATGCTAAAGTGGATACGGCAAATGACGTAAGCCGTCGTTGGGAACGCATCAAGGCGCAGGAGAAGAACAACTTAAAGCATGCGGGCGAGTCTATTATGGACAAAGTCAGCAAGAGCATGCCCACGCTCGCACGCTCGCAAGATATTATCCGCCGTGTGGCAAAAGTCGGTTTTGACTGGGGCGAGGCTGCTCCCGTGTTCGACAAGGCTCAAGAGGAATTTGCGGAATTCCGTGCCGAGATGGAAAAGATTTCTCCCGAGAATGCAAATGTGGATCGCTTGGAAGATGAATTCGGCGATATCATGTTCAGTCTTGTGAATGTCGCTCGCCATTGCGGCTTCAACGCGAACATCGCTTTGCAACGTGCGAATAACAAGTTCGAAAAGCGCTTCCGCGAAGTAGAACGCCGCGTCAAGGAACTGGGCCAGGAAATCAAGGACGTGGGCCTAGAGGGCCTGCAAGAATTGTGGAAACAGGCAAAGTTGTCTTCCTAAGTCGTCATCCTGACGCCAAAGGCGGAAGGATCCAGTAAAATTATTCTCTAAAAATAACTGGATTCAGCTCCTTCGAACCTAAGAATTGTAAAGCAACAAGTTGCTAACAATTCTATATCGTCCTAAAGGACTCAGAATGACGATCTGACAACTGCGGCGAAACCGCTATTCCAATTTGGAATGTTCCGCGCGGGATTAAACGAGTGTGCGAAATTTTGTTCGCACTCGTAATTCGTGTGCTATATTATTCTTGTGGCACAAGTAAATTCTGGTTCTGAGACGGGAAGCCGGATCGAATCGCGGAGTAGAACTTACTAGTGTTACGTTTATAAGAGAGTCCCGTGAGAGCATTACGGGACTCTTCTTTTATTCGAATTAGTGTGTGTGTGAACCCCAAACAAAAAGACCTGCAACTTCCGTTGCAGGCCTTTTAAACTTTCGAGAAGTTCTAGGGGTTGGTCGTGAGCAAAAAGAAGCCCTCGGTATTAACCGAGGGCTTCTTGCGAGAGGAACGGCAGTGGAGTAAGTTCTTACTTAAGTCTAGCCGTTCCGGTCGTGTTAGGCGCGAGCCTTGACCTTGTCGCCGTACTTCTTGATGAGTTCTTCCTGGATGTTCTTCGGAACCGGGAGGTACTTGCAGAATTCCATCGTGAATTCAGCCTTACCCTGGGTCATGGAACGGAGGTCCGTAGCATAACCGAACATTTCGGAAAGCGGAACTTCAGCAGTAATCGTGGTCATGCCGAGTTCTTCGGAAGTACCAACGATGCTACCACGACGCTGGGAAACGTTACCCACGACACCGCCCTGGAATTCGGTCGGGGTCTGGATTTCGACCTTCATGATCGGTTCGAGGATCTGAGCACCAGCCTTAGCGAAAGCTTCGCGGAAGGCCATACGGGCTGCAACCTGGAACGCCATATCAGAGGAGTCGACCGGGTGGAATGCACCATCCTGGACTTCCATTTCGATACCCACAACCGGGAAGCCGATGAGGGAACCTGCTTCCATGCAGCTCTGGAAACCCTTATCGCAAGACGGGATGTATTCCTTCGGAATACGGCCACCGACGACGGAGTTGACGAAGTTGTAGACCTTTTCCTGGTCGCCTTCGACAGCCATCGGACGCATTTCGCCGACGACCTTAGCGTACTGACCAGAACCACCAGTCTGCTTCTTGTGGGTGTAGTCGAACTTGGCCGGGCGGGTGATGGTTTCGCGGTAAGCAACCTGCGGAGCACCAGTCGTCACGTCGCACTTGTATTCACGGCGCATACGTTCGATATAAACGTCAAGGTGGAGTTCGCCCATACCCTTGATGATGGTCTGACCAGATTCCTTGTCAACTTCGACCTGGAACGTCGGGTCTTCCTTCGTGAAGCGGTTGAGGGCCTTGGACATGTTGTCGAGGTCGTCACGGTTCTTGGCTTCAATAACAAGTTCGATAACCGGGTTAGGAACGTGCATAGAAGTCATGTTGTAGTGGTTCTTGCCATCCGTGAATGTCGTACCGGATGCGCAGTCAATACCGAACAGAGCAACGATGTCGCCTGCACCGGCTTCGGTGATATCCACCATTTCGTCAGCGTGCATACGGACGAGACGGCCAACGGAAACCTTCTTGCCGGTTGCCATGTTGGTGATCATGTCGCCCTTCTTGAGGGTACCCTGGTAAACGCGGACGTAGGTGAGCTGGCCATAGCGGTCGTTCACGAGCTTGAATGCGTAGCAGACGAGCGGTGCGTTGTCTTCGGACTTGAGGATAACTTCAGCTTCGTTGTTGTCGAGGTCGAGAGCCTTGTTTTCAACGTCGGTCGGGCACGGGAGGAAGTCGATAACACCGTCGAGGAGCTTCTGGACACCAATGTTCTTGTGAGCAGAACCCATGAACACCGGAGTGATGTCGAGACGGATGGTAGCTTCGCGGATGACCTTCTTGAGGAGGTTCTTGTCGATCTGGTCGACACCGTATTCGCCTTCCATAGCCTTTTCCATGACTTCGTCGCTGTAGTCAGCGCAGCAGTCAACGAGCTTTTCACGGTATTCGTTAGCCTGGTCGACGAGTTCTGCCGGGATTTCCTTTTCGATCATGTCGTCGCCATTGTCGCCTTCGAAGTAGTATGCCTTCATTTCGAGAAGGTCGACCACGCCCTTAAGATTGGATTCCAAACCTATAGGAATCTGCATGACGCACGGCTTGTGGTTGAGCTTTTCCTTGAGCATGACTGCAACGCGGAGCGGATTTGCACCAGAGCGGTCGCACTTGTTCACGAACACGACGCGCGGCACATGGTAACGGCGCATTTGGCGGTCAACGGTAATAGACTGGGACTGGACGCCTTCAACGCCAGTGAGGACGAGGATAGCACCGTCCAACACGCGGAGAGAACGTTCCACTTCGATCGTGAAGTCCACGTGCCCCGGAGTATCGATGATGTTGATGGAGTCGCGTTCACCGGTCTTGGTGTGAGTCCAGTTTGCAAACGTAGCAGCAGACTGAATCGTGATGCCGCGTTCGCGTTCAAGTTCCATGGAGTCCATCGTGGCACCGACGCCGTCTTTACCACGAACTTCGTGGATAGCGTGGATACGCTTTGTGAAGTAGAGGATACGTTCGGTAAGGGTAGTCTTACCGGAGTCGATGTGAGCAGAAATACCGATATTTCTGTGCAGCTGAATGTCTTTCATATTTTTATTCCACTAATGGAGTTGATGTTATTGAATGTTGCGCCCAAAAATAGAAAATTTTGGGGGGAACTCAAGGGCGGTTTTTCATTTGATAGTATAAAAGGGGGGTAAAATGGCTAAAATTTGCGTTTTTGCACAATCTGGTAGATTAAAAATCCCGTTACAAGAGATATTCCTGCCCATATGGCAAGGGAGTGGATTGACATCCACGGACCAAAATTCATGAAATAGCGCTGCGATATTCCGTAATAATCGTTCTTAACAAGGGAATCTGCAAATCCCTCGACGTTTAGCGGTATGTAAAAATGATTGAGGGCCATTTGCAAGGCGAGTAACGCTGCGACAGTCTTTGCGCTCAGGTTCGTTTTGTCGAGAGCGTCGCCGAGTGGGACGAGTATCAACGGGAGGAGCGGGATGACATGCCGAGCTTCGCTGTCGATGGCAAAGAAGATGAAGGCGAGGAATGCAAGCGCGTAGCCGGGGCTCCGATTGAAAATGTTCTTTGAAAAATCGCGGAACAAAAAGATCACAAGTAGCGGCAAAATGCCGAAATAGCAGATGTGCGCGACCGGAGTGATGAATGGGTATTTGAGTGGGCGCAAGAAGACTTGGAGGACAAATGCGACTTCGCTGAAATAGAATTCGTCATTCGCATGTGCACGGAGGTAAAGGTTGATTGCAATGAAGGGGATGGCGATCAACGCCAGTTTTTTCCATGCGGATTGGCGGACAAATTCGTGGGCGTATGTGAACGGGGTGTAGATGTGGCAGTCGCAGTTCCGAAAGATTATGTATAGAAATGCGCTCCAGGCTATGGCACTTACGAAAAGTAGTGGCTTGGATGCAGGGATGAACAGCATGCTTTCGAGAAGCGGTTGCTTGTGTAGCAGGTAGAGTGTGGCGACCGCTCCGATGGATAGTAACGGAAGCGCTACGGCGAGGATTTTCCCGGTGTGGAATTTTAGGTCGCGTGCGTTTTCAGAAAAGGGATCCTTGAAAATGTAAAGGAGCCAAATAATGTAGGTGACTGTCGGCCATGTGAGGATGCCCAAAAATGAAATGGCTATCGCCTGCAAAAATTTTTGCCGCTGTAAATAGTAATAGGATACAAGGAAAATGGTATTTGCGAAGGCGTCCGTCTGGAATATTTCGTAGCCGCAGTTCTTGAGTACGAAATGATTGAAGAAGAAACACCCGAAGACTAAAGCCGAGGTCGTCTGTTTCCAGGCACATAGCTTGATGAGCTTGA
Organism: Fibrobacter sp. UWB3; assembly: GCF_002210405.1. Classification (NCBI taxonomy): domain Bacteria; kingdom Pseudomonadati; phylum Fibrobacterota; class Fibrobacteria; order Fibrobacterales; family Fibrobacteraceae; genus Fibrobacter; species Fibrobacter sp. UWB3. Next base: position 523,072 of record NZ_MWQJ01000001.1, on the reverse strand, counting down.
AAAAGAAAAATAGTTGGATAGCGAGATTGCCAAAATGTAGCACGTACATCGAGTGCATCAGGTTCGCGTGCGAGGGCTCAATGTTAAAGAGGTTGAAAAACAGGTTTATCAGGAAAAACGGGAAAATACGAAAAACACGGAACCGGTCGTAGCCTGTAGTCCAGAAGTCCTCGGTAAAATTTTGCGCGACCTGGTAGTAGAAAGCTCCGTCATAACCGGCGCCGTTGTTCAGGGGCGTCTTTTCGCCAACAAAAGATAGTGTAAAAAGAAACAGTAAAACGAGAACAAGGAGCACTAAGGCTCCTTGCGTTTTAGTTGTTTTCGTCAGAGTGCTGTTCGGTCGATTCTGCATTGTTTTCGCCGTTTGCGCTTTGATCTGCACCGGCATCGCTGGATTCAGGCTCCTTGTCGATGGCGTTTTCGACGAGTTCCGGCTTTTCTACACCTTCGAGAGCCTTGAAGTAAGACTTAGCCGTCTTGCCGACTTCGTTCGTGTCGAAGTATGTGTAAGCGCCGTTACCGACGGCACCGATGGCCGGGATAGCTCGGAGAGCAATGCGGCCGAGGAAGTTCGTTGAAATCTTGACGCCGATTCTCTGGAGCAGTTTTTGGAGGGCGGCGAGCGAAAGCTTTTGCATGACAATGCGGCTGCCCGTACGGACGGCGACATCGCGGAGAAGCGAGGCGGCACTGTGGCGGAACAAGCACCAGACCATGGCTTCACGGGAAAGCATGGAGAATTTACCGTAGGTGCAAGCGATATCGGAAACAAGCTGAGCCTGGATGCGCCAGACTGCGGCGATATCCGGGATAGATGTCAAGACACCGGTGAACCCTGCCGGGATAGAAAGCGAGGTGCTAACGGCTGCTGCCTTGAAGGCTGCCTGCTTAATCAAGATATCGGCACGCGCATCAGGGTCCCTGTTGGGGCAGAGGAGCGAGTCCGGAATATCCGTAATCAGGTTGAAGACGACGGAGTTGAACATTTCCTGAATGGAATTGGAATCGTCTTTTTTGAATTCGTTAAAGTTTAACATAGCGGCCTCCTTTTCTCCTATTTCAAGAACATTTTAATAATTCCTGCAAAGTTTTGGGGAATTCTATATTGAAAATTACTCTTTTCTAACCACAATTTCACAATTTCATCGATCCAAAGTCGATCTGAAGCGATTTTTGTGATAAAAATATCGGTATTTTCGCCATTTTCGACAATTTGGTAGTTCAAATGGAACGAAATGGGGGCTGTTTCGCCATGTGGAATGACCGTGATGTCCATCGTCTGTTTTTCGGCGTTGACGCTGAAGGAGACGTTGTTCAATGCTTTTTGAAGTTGTTCTTCCATGATTACTCCATCTGTGGCGGTTAGAACAAAATTTTTGCGAATAAGCCCGTACCCTTAGGGAGAGCCTTTTTGATAGAATGGTCTTTGAACCACCAGGCGGCGATTTCATTAATCAACGGACGTGGGCTATCTACTTTGTTTATGACAATCATCGTCCCCTGTTCCGTATCTTCGAAACAGTAGTGCGCACAAAGTGTGGTCGGTGTAAATTCACCATGCAGAAGGATGGTCACATTTGCTTGGTTTTCTAGCGAGTCGATATCGACGTTCTGGATTTCACCAAATCTGTTGATGAAATCGTTGCGCCGGAAGAACATCTCGATGGCTTTGTCTCGTGCGTTAGAAAGGAAGGACATGGGTAATTCGGATTTAGAAGTTCGGAATTAGGAATGAATTTTTCGGTTGTAATATATATTCTTTTGTGAAAAATGCAAAAAATAACACCTCGTGCTTTGGATGGCGCGAGGCGTTTTATATTGCGTTAAATGCGGCGGGTTAGCGCGGAAGCGTAAGGATGTCGATGCCATCCTTGGTCTTCACGACGGTGTGTTCCCACTGGGCGCTGAGAGAGCCATCGCGGGTGACAGCAGTCCAACCGTCGCTGAGAGTCTTGGTACCCGGGCGGCCGACGTTGAGCATCGGTTCGACCGTGAACACGTTACCGACTTCAATGAACGGGCAACGTTCGTAGTTGCGGAAGTGGTAGACTGTCGGTTCTTCGTGGAAGCCGCGACCGATGCCGTGACCGCAGTAGTCTTCGACAACGCTGAAGCCGTGTTCGTCGGCGATGTCTTGGATGGCGCAGCCGATATCGTTCCAGTGTGCGCCTCTTTCGCCAGCAGCGCGGATGCCTTCTTCCATGCAGAACTTGGCGGTGTCCACAAGTTCGCGGGCGATGTCAGAGACCTTGCCGACGCAGAACATGGCGGACGTGTCGCCGTGGTAGCCGGAGAGAATCGTCGTGATGTCGATGTTTACGATGTCGCCATCCTTGAGGATGGTGTTTGCATTCGGGATGCCGTGGCAGACAACTTCGTTGATGCTGATGCAGGCGTAGCGCGGATAACCGTGATAGCCCATGCAGGCGGAGATGCCCTTGTGCTGGCGAGTGTAGTCGCCGATGAATTCATCGATTTCGAGCGTGGAGACGCCGGGCTTGCACATTTCTCCAGCACGGATCAGCGTTTCGGCAGCGAGTGCGCCGGCATCGCGGATCAGTTCGATTTCTTTTGCGGATTTTACTTTGATTTTTGCCATTTTTAGGCCTTCTTGTTTTTATTTAAGTTCTTTTATGCGCCTACTTTTTCCATGCGAATCTGTCGAGCAGGTAGGCTAGGAGCATCTGGTCGTCGGTCGTGCCGTTTGCGAGGTCCTTCACGAGCGGGAGCATGCGGCTGATGCGTTCAGTTGCTTTTTGACCGCCGAAGTGCTTGCGGACTTCTTCGAGGCGGACTTTGGTACGTTCGCTCACCTTCTTCGCGATTTCTTCGTTTGTGAGCGGGTCCATCTTGATGAAGTTGATGCCGAAGTCGACGGCCGTCTGGCGGAGGTCGATTTCTTCGACCGGCGTGATGAGAGAAATGCAGAGACCACTGCGGCCTGCACGGGCGGTACGTCCGCTGCGGTGCACATAGACTTCGTGGTCGGCGGGGTGGTCATAGACAATCACGTGCGTCACGTGGTCCACGTCGATACCGCGGGCGGCAACGTCTGTGCAGATGAGAATCTTGAGCTTCTTGTCGCGGAAGGCGTTGAGTGTCTTTTCGCGGAGGCTCTGGGCCACATCGCCACTCAATGCGCCAACTTCAAAACCGTAGCCGGAGAGCACCTGTTCGAGGTAGCTTACGTCGCGCTTGTAGTTGCAGAAAATCATGCAGCTTTCAGGATTGTAGTATTCCAGAACCTTGATGGTCATGGAATCCTTTTCCATCACGTCGCAAGTGTAGTAGCGGTGTTCGAGGTTGTTCGCGATAACCTTGTCGTAGCTGAGAGAAAGGAAATCGGCACCCGGACGCTGGAATTCGCGGGCAAGGCTCTTGACCGTCTGCGGAATTGTGGCGCTGTACATTGTGCAGGAGATGGCCTTCGGCAAGTACTTGCGGATCTTCTGCATGTCGGGATAGAAACCCATCGAGAGCATTTCGTCCGCTTCGTCGAGCACGAGGTCGCGGATCGAAAGCAGGTCTACATTACCGCGCTGGATGTGGTCCATGAGACGGCCCGGAGTAGCGACAATGACATGTACGCCGGAACGGAGTGCCTTGATTTGCGGTTCGTAGCTTACGCCACCAAAAATAGCGACAGACTTGATACCCGTACCCTTCGAGAGCTTTTCAAATTCTTCTTGCACCTGGATGCAGAGTTCTCGCGTCGGCACGAGGATAAGTGCCTGCGGATACGGATGGTCACGGACAATGACCTGCAAAAGCGGGAGGGCGTATGCGCCCGTCTTGCCCGAACCCGTCTTCGATTGCACGAGCATATCGCGGGCGGCGAGCATGTAAGGGATGGATTTGCGCTGGACAGGCATCAGTTCGGTCCAGCCGTGTTCCCGGAGAATAGCCTTCTGTTCTTCGGGGAGCATATCAAACGTATAATCGGGGAGCTTGTTCTTGGGCTCGATAATTTTGACAGGCGTTAAAAACGGATTTACTCTTTCTTTCGTTTCTTCTTTAATTTCGTCACTCATAGTGAGCGCAAATTTAGAAAATAGACGAGAGACGTGAGACGAGAGATGAGAAAAAGCAGGGGTTATAGAGTCCAGTGGTATTCAAACCCGAGGCTTACAAAGCAATCGATGGTAGATTTTCCGATGGTTGTGGGGGCGGCGCCAGCATCGGGTGACGGTGCCACGTAAAGATCCCTGCCACGGCTCGAAACACCAGTACGCAAATCGATACCGTAATGCTTCTTAAATACGAATTGTCCGCCTACGCCAATTAAAGCCCCTTTATAAAGGTCTTCGAATTTAATGCGATACTTGTAGGCTCTGGAGGGTTCTTGTTTTTCGTTCTTTAGTCCGATATCTTCGACGTAGAAGGTGTATTGGAACCCAAGGAAAAATAGCGGAGTAATGTCTAGCCATGGCGTGATGGGGTATGTCATGGAAAGGAGTGCGTTGAGCCCGATATCATGTTGCCCGAAATTCCAATGGTCGAGTTCACGATAGACCGTATCGGACTTGTCTGTTTTCATGTCCCGGTTGGAATAGCGGTACATGAATTCAACACCGATGAACCCGTGCCAAGTCAGGCCCGCATAAAGGCTCAGGAAAGCATCGCTGTCTTCGATAAAGTTCCAGAGGCTAACGGAGTCCTTGGTGACGCGGTAATTTTTGACACGGCTTTTGGTGTGGCTGCTTGTCCAGTTGTCCGGAGTGAGCGGGAAATGGGCCTGGGAATAACCGATGCCTACGCCTGCCCAGACTTTGAGATTCGGGACTTCTTTATAGAGGTCGTCGGGCTCGGTCTGTTTTTTGAGACGTTCTTCCCTGGTGAGGCGGCGCTTGGTGCGCTTGTCAAAAAATGTGGCTGCAATGTCGTCGCTGAGGGCGACTTTGTCATTGTTTGCCTTGACGATGCCTGCGGCTTTGGGTTCCTGGGCTGTTTCGTCAAAAATGGCGACCTGGATGAACTTTCCTTGCGGAATGAGCAAAAGAACGATGTTGTCTTCGAGGGCCTGAATTTTGGCGGCCATGCCGGGGTGTCTTGCGCGCAGGTAACTTGAGGGTAATCCTTTTTCAAGGTTGTTCGAAAGCCAGGAACCGTAACGTGTGGCGACGGTGTCTCGTTCCCATTCACCGAGTTCGCGACACTTGGGTTCTCCAATACCCGTGTTGTTTCGGCGGAGCGAAAGGCAAAATTCATTGGCGTTGACCGGAGAATTGCCATCAAGCGTCCAAATGTAAACGGTTGCGTCTTTCCAGAGCGTAAAACGGGAATCGAAATACACCTCAGATGCGCTTGCCCAGGCGACCAAAATCATCAAGATAACGAGGAGCTTTTTCATTTGACAACTCCTTCGTAAAGGTTCTTGCGAATCTTTTGGATGGCAATTTGAATGAGGTTTGTCAGGTCTTTTAACTTATACGTCGTGATGGGCTGCTGGATTTCGTCAACGGCGCTGAATAGCGGGCGCTGCTTCAGGTTGTCCCAGAGCGTGTAAGAGAATATGGCGCTGACGTTATCTGGCTTGCGGATGCTGCCGCTTTCGTTATGGATAAGAGCGTAGTCAAAGAAATTTTCGCGCTTCAGGTCTGTGCCGATGATGAATTCGTGCAGAATGAGGACTATGGGAGGGACGTTTCCTGCCGAGTCTTTGAGCGTGACGCCTTGTTCCGGAATGTGCCCCTTGATGAATATGCGTTCATCAAGTTTTAGGCTTTCTTCGGGAAATTTGCTGTTGGCTGTATCGGCGAGGACGATGAGGTTCCCGTAGGCCTTGCGCAATTCTGTTTCGAATGTTTTGCGGCAGTGCTCGGTTCCTTTGATCTGGATGCTGTCGGTACTGATTTCGAGACGCTTGGCAAACCAATTGGAACGTGTAATGACAAAAGCGTTTTCGATACCTGTTACCGCAATACCGCCATAAGGAGCCTTATGGTACGAGGGGTGGCTTGCGGTCCAATGATAAGAATCTGCACACCCCATGAGCATGCAGATTGCAAATCCGATGGAAAGTATCGACTTCTTGAACGCCATTAGCTTTTAGACGGCGCCCCACTTTTCGCGGTAAGCGTAAACGCGGTCAAGGATTCCTTCGGGAGCATTAATTGCCTTGCGGTTTTCTTCGCTTTCGAGGAATGCAATGATGTCGTTGATGTCTACGATGGAGTGGGCTTCAATGCCGTACTGTTCCTGAACAGTCTGCAATGCGGACTTGCCATTTTCGAGCTTTTCCTTGCGGTCCACAGAGATGAGAAGGCCGATGACGTTGGCGTTTTCGATCTGGGAAAGTGCCTGCATGGTTTCGTTGACGGAAGTACCTGCGGTAATCACGTCTTCGATAATGACGACGTTTGTCTTTTCGGCGTACTTGTAACCGACGAGGGAACCGCCTTCACCGTGATCCTTGACTTCTTTTCTGTTGTACGTGAACGTAAGGTTCTGGGCGTACAAGTCAGAGAGCTTCATGGCTGTAGCAGCGCAGAGCGGAATGCCCTTGTAGGCCGGTCCGTAAAGGTTCTGAGCCTTGCCGTCGAAATGAACCATAAATGCAGCTGCATAGAATTCAGCGAGCTTCGAAAGGGAGGCGCCCGTACGGAACTCTCCAGTATTGATAAAGTAAGGCGTTTCGCGACCGCTCTTGGTGACGAAGTTGCCGAACTTGAGGGCTCCAGATTCTACGAGGAAGTGTACAAAGTTGTCTTTATTCATTGCTAATTCCTAGGCTTTAGCTCCGACGAGGAGCGCAATAACTTCAGAGATGATGTTGTAGTCGGTAATAAACTGGATTGCGAACATGGCGACCAAGCATATGACGCAAAGTACTAAATAGCTGTGGAAGGATTTTTCAAAACCCTTGATTTTCATCTTGAAAATGAGCCAGACGCCAAAACTCAAGATGGAACTGAAGACCCAAGCTGCAGAAGTGTTCAGGTCAACGAGACGGCTTACTGCAAACGTGATGGTAATGCCCGGCAAAAAGAAGAATGCAAAGCTCAAAACCACGAGAAGAGCAAAGCCGACGTAGTAGGCGAGTCCGCGGTCTTTCTTGACGATGACCTGGGAGCCAATCGAAGTCTGTTCTTCTTCGCCCGTCATCGGATTCACGAATGTTTCCGGCTTGAACTGCTTGTACGGAGAGTTCGATGACTTTTCCTTGGGCTTCTTCGGAGAGATGACTTCGCCTGTCAGCGGATTGACGAGTTCTTCTGTGGAAGAAGTTTCGATACGAGTCTGGTTGACTTCGGTTGTAGCTTCGGTCTTGACTTCGTTGTCTGCGGAAGTAATCGGCTCTTGAGCGGGGGCTTCATTCTTGATTTCTTCGGACATGAGTAACTCCTAGAGAATAAATGTTCTGCCGGCGTGAACGAACACGCGATGTTCAAGCCACAGCTTAAGCGCCTGTGAAAGCGTGCGCTTTTCGATGTCCTTGCCTAGTTCGACGAGTTCATCGATGCTTGCGGTTTCAGGAACGCGCTGGATGTCTTGGCAAATAATCGGCCCCTGGTCGAGGTCTTCAGTGGCAAAATGCGCTGTTGCACCGATAATCTTTACACCCTTGTGCCATGCCTGGTGGTAGGGCTTTGCTCCCTTGAATGCCGGGAGGAACCCGTGGTGGATGTTGATGATGCGGTACTTGAATTCTTCTGTGAACTGCGCAGTCAAAATCTGCATGTAGCGGGCAAGAACGATGGTATCCGTCTTGGTTTCTTCGATAATTTCGCGGAAACGGTTTTCGGGAATCGACTTGTCCGGGTTGGACGGCACATAGTAGAACGGCACGCCAAAGGAACCGCCCACGGGGCCTAAATCCGGGTGGTTACCCACGATGCAGCTGAATTCGCAGGGAAGGTCGCCATCGCGGCGCTTGAGGAGCAAGTCGTAAAGGCAGTGGTCCGTCTTGGAAACAAAAATGGCAACGCGTTCGGTCTTGGAGGTGTCGAACAATTTCCAGTTCAATTGGAGGTGCGGGGCAATTGTTTCGAGGTGTCTTTTGACTTCGGGAATGCCATCCGCTTCAATGTCGAAAACGGCGCGCAAGAAAAATGTTTCGATATCCTTGGCTGTGTGTTGCTGGAGGTCGATAATGTTTGCTCCGGCTTTAGCAAGGACTTGCGTGGTGCCGGCGATAAGCCCTTTTTGGTCAGGGCAAAGGATCTGGAGAATATAACGAGTCATAGACATACTATAATATTAAAAAATTTAGGCCATGTTACCAAATATTTTATTTCCAAGTAGATGAAAAATAACTAACATTACACCAAGAAATAAAAAGTATTGAAAAATGGAGAGAATTAAATTGTTCAGACTGGGAATTTACTCCGTGCTCGCTTTGTCTGTCGCTCAGGTGTTTGCAGCACCTCCTAAGACATGGGATGCCATTTTTAACGCTGAAGGTCAGGGCGAATATGCCGCGGCCAAGATTGACGGAAATATCCGTTTTGGCGAATACACCCATTATAAGAATATCCAGCCGGTTTCCTTCCGCGTTTTGGATGACAAGTTTGACTTTTCTGTTGCTGGTAACATGACTGTTCCGGCAAAGTTGGTCGAAGATCCGAACTTCTACGAGAATTGCCGCAATACCATGGAAGCGTGGATTTCTTATTTCGATAAGCCGCGCCATTTTGGTAGCGAAGACCTTATCATCAACATTGCCGGTGTGGACTTTGCTTGCGGTAACGACTTGTTCAACGTCCATGACTTGCGTATAAAGTTTACCAATCCGCAGGCTCAGAAAGCTTGGGTGAACGAACTTGAAGGCCGTCAGAAGTACAAGCGCGAACAGCTCTCTGAATTCCGCATTGCCGAACAGGAACACCGCGCTGAAATTCGCGACAAGTCCACTTCGTTTACGGACCCGCGCGATGGTCAAGTTTATCGAATCATCAAGGTCGAAGGCCGTGAATGGTTTGCTCAGAACGTGAACTACAATGTCGAAGGACACTCCTGGTGCTACGAAGACAAGGACTCTTACTGCGCACGTAGCGGTCGTCTGTACGACCTCGAAGGTGCTCGCAAGGCTTGCCCGGAAGGTTGGCACTTGCCGCGTGACCGCGAATGGTCCGACATGCTCAAGGGCCTCACGGGTTGCTACGATGGTGTGGACAAGTGCGGTAACTTTGCTACAAAGATGAAGGCTACGACTGGCTGGCAGGGCGGTGGCGGTACCGATGAATACGGTTTCACCATTTTCTCTTCGGGCTATCGCAAGCTTCTTGGCAAGTCTACGGTTCGCTATGAAGATATGGGCGAATACGCTGGTTTCTGGTCTGCACAGAACGGCCGTAACGAAACCATTTGGCTCTGGGCTATGGGTCGTATGAGCGACCAGATGGTTCGCCAGCTCGTCCCGGCAACCGCGAAGAACAACGGTTATTCTGTCCGCTGCATCAACGGTAACTAGGGCTTGCGCAGAGCGCAAAAAAAGAGAGCTTAAAAAGCTCTCTTTTTTTATATGCATAAAAAATGCGTCGCGCCGAGGGCGCGGCGTATTTTACATCTGGCGGATTGGGAAGAGGCCGAGCAAGTCGAGGACGTTTTCGAGCACAATCTGCGTAGACTGTACGAGGAAGAGTCTGGACTTTTCTTCGGCAGATCCGAGCACGCGGTCTTCGTGGATGAACTTGTGTGCGGCTTCGGCAATTTCGAGTGCATATTGTGCGAGCACGCTCGGTTCATCGTCCTTGACTGCGGCGAGAATCTTTTCACCCTTCTTGGCGAGAATGTTGATGAGGCTGTAGGCGGCGTCATCGGTAAGCTGAGCGTAATCCACGTCAGCCACCGGAACGGTGTAGCCGGCCTTGCGCATAATGCTGCAAAGACGGACGTGTGCGTTCTGCACGTACGGACCTGTGTCGCCTTCGAAGCTCATGACGGCATCCCAGTCAAAGCGGACATCCTTCAAGCGGCTGTTCTTGAGGTCGTTGAAGGTAAGAGCGCTGATACCGATCTGGCGTGCAATGAGTTCCTTGTTTTCGAGGCCCGGATTCTTTTCGTCGATGAATTCGAGAATCTTCTTCTGGGCGGCTTCAATCACATCGCGGAGGAGGCTTGCCGTACCGGTACGGGTCTTGCCCTTTTCCCACTTGCCGTCGACCATCTGGAGGATCACGCCGAACGGAATGTGGTACATGTCCTTGTACCATTCGCGGCCCATCTTCTTGAGCACGTGGAACACCTGCTTGAAGTGGAGAGCTTGTCCCAAGTCCACCACATAAAGGCACTTGTCGAAGTTGTATTCCTTTTTTCGGTAAATTGCGGCAGCGAGGTCGCGGGTTGCGTACAACGTGGAACCATCACTCTTGCGGATAAGGCACGGGTTCAGATCGAATTCGTCGAGCATCACCACGTCGCGTTCCTGGCTGTTCACCAACAAGTTCTTTTCGCGGAGTTCGTCGAGCACTGCCGGAATCTTGTCTTCAAAGAAGGATTCACCGGTGTAGTGGTCAAAGCCAACGCCCATCATGTCGTAAATGCGCATGAGTTCCTTGAGCGTTGCGGCGCGGAATGCGGTCCAAAGCTTGCGGTAGAATTCGTCGCCCTGTTCGAGCTTCGTGAATGCAGCGCGTGCTTCGTCTTCAAGACCGGGTTCTTCCTTGGAGGCCTTGGAGAAGCTTGCGTAAAGGATGTTGAGTTCCTTCACGGTGAGTGCGTTCAAAGTAGCTTCGTCGGTCGGGAGCTTTTCGCGGAGGTACATCACGATGAGCTTACCGAATGCAGTGCCCCAGTCACCGAGGTGGTTGATGCGTTCGACCTTGTAACCGGCAGCCTTGTAGATGCGGGCGAGCGAGTTACCGATCATTGTAGAACGCAAGTGGTGGAAGGCGAGTTCCTTACCGATGTTCGGGGAGCTGTAGTCGATGCAGACAACCTTGCCATTCGATGCGGCGTGGCCGTATTCCAAACCCTTGGCGGCGATTTCGTCGAGCGTAGACTTGGCGAGGAATCCGCGGTCGATGAAGAAGTTGAGGTAACCGTTCACGGCTTCAACTTTAGAAAGTCCAGCCGGGAGCTGAACCTTTGCTGCTAAATCTTCGGCAATGAGCTTCGGTGCCTTGCGGAGTGTCTTTGCAAGAGAAAAGCAAGGAATGGTGTAGTTGCCGTGACTTGTATCAGGCGGTACGGAAATAAGTTTCAATGCGGCTTCTTCGTCAAAAGCTCCAGTTGCTGCAAGTGCCTTTGCGATTTCTGCATTAAATGAGTTCATTGTCGTCTCCAGACTTCTTAGCGTCTTCGCGGATGAAGTCATGTTCATCGAGGTTCATGAGTTTGCCGTCTGCATAGAGGCGGTCGAAGGAAATTTCGTTTCTCTTTTCTTCTTCGAAGAGGTGAACCATCAGGTCAAGACCAGCATCGAAGATGGCCCAGCGTACGCCTTCCTTGTATTCAACGCCGACATAGTGGAGCTTGCGAGCCTTAAATTCCTTAGTAAGTTCATTCAGAATGGCCTGCATCTGGGCTTCACTTTCGCAAGTGGCGATGAGGAAATAGTCCGCTTCGTTTTTGACGCCGCGGAGGTCGATGAGCTGCACGTTTTGGGCGCGGAGTTCAAAAAGGATACCTGCACCAAGCTTAACGGTTTCAGAAAAATCTTGGTTATTTGTTGCTGTCATGTTGTTCTCCCTGATCGGGTTCTATTATTTGTTGAAAATCTCTACCAGTGTGTACGACGGCATCGACTGTGGCGTTTTTGTCGAGTAGCACAAGAACGTTCTTTGTTTTTAGGGTGGCGGCGAGAGCCTGTGCGCCTTCCCATTCCGGGTTCCTAAGCACGATGACCGTTTCTTCGTAGTTCTGGAGGCGTTCGTTGTCAATGTAGACTACGTCAAATCCGTTTTTGCGCAAGAAAGCACGCATCTTAGTTGCTGCTCCCTTCATGCTGCAGCTGTTCAGAACTTCCACATCACCTTTGATGGGACGGACTTTGCGAACGACGGCAGGGGCAGGCTTTTCTTCTTCACAGCCTGTAAAGAGGCATGCGGCAAAAACAGCCGAAGAAACTCCTACGGCAAATTTTAGGCGGAGCGCTTTAGAATAGTTGTAGAACATTCTTTGATACAAATCTAGCAAAAATAAAAAAGCCCTCGGAATAAATCCGGGGGGACTATATAGAATAGAAGAGCTTACTGGCAGAGGATGGAACTGCGACTAGGACATTCGTTGTGGAAGAAACTGCGTGGGCCGTAGGCCTTCTGTGCGTCGCGTTCATTGACGTAGGAAATTCTTATTAATGTGTTTTCGCTAGGTTTGTATTCCAGCGAAACATCTGGAATCAACATATTGACATTGCCCTGGCGTAGGTCCTCTCTTGCAATGCGGGAACCATTGCTAATGTTTGCGTAGATTGGCATCCAGAGACCGACATTTGCGTACAAGTGAAGATTCGGTGTGAAATCGTAGGCGAAATGCCCCATAAAGCTTTGGTTTGCGAACGACCCGAAACTACCTGCAACGAAATTGAGTGAATAGGAGTATGCGACTTTTAAGGCCGGGTCGAATGTCTGATGACGGACCATACGGTCTGAATCAAATTCGCGGTTCCAGGGAATTCCATCGTTTCTAAATTCGTAATTGGCTTCGGCTTTATCGCTTTTGGATACTGATGTTTCGGCAATGACTTGGGATGCCATTTCGGACGATTCGATGTTTGTTGTTACGTTTGCAAATGCAAACGTTGATATGCAAAGAGCAGATAAAATAATTTGTTTCATGAAACCGAATATACAAAAGTGTGCAAGGCGAGAGTAGTAAAATTGAACTTGTTCAATTTTATTACCGAGCCGCCGCCACGGACGCCGAAGGCGTCAAAAGTGTGCGAGGCGAAAGTAGCAAGAAAGCTTGCTTTCTCATTACCGAGCCGCCGCCACGGACGCCGTCGATTACCAGCAATAATGCGGGTTTCTCCATGGACAACCGTCGTAGAAGTAACGATGCGGTCCATAAGCTCTGAATGCGTCTCTTTCGTTGATGTACATGACCCTCAAAGTCATCTTGTCACTTGGCTTGTATTCGAGCGTAATATCTGGAATCAATACGCCTACGTTCCCTTGTTTCACATCTTCTCTTGCAATACGGTTCTCGAAATGGATGCTCGAATAGAGTGGCATCCATAAGCCTACATTGGCATACAAGTGAAGGTTTGGGGTGAATTCGTAAGCGAAATGAGCCATAAAGCTTTGTTGTGCAAAAGACCCCAAAGAGCCGCCGATAAAGCTTACAGAGTAGGTGTAGGCCACCTTGAGCGCCGGGTCAAAAGTGTCGTGGCGAATGAGGCGCTCTGGGTCAAAGTGCTCGCGGTTCCACGGGATTCCGCTTTCCTGGATGACGTAAATTGTATCGACAACTGTGTCTTGGACTGCGACCAATGTTTCCGAGAGCGCGGTAGAATCGTCCTTCGCGGGGGAGGCCGCAAAGGCAAGCGCTGCTAGGAATAACACTGTAAGGCTCATGAATCGCATATAATGAATATATAAAAAAAGAAGGCTTCATGATAAAATGAAGCCTCCCGGTCGAGATGAATTTCTCAGGAATTATTTGTTATTGTTGTCGTTTTTTGGATCGTCGCTTTTGGTGACTCCGGCGAGTTTTGCCCCGAACATGGAACCAAGAACCGTGCGGAGGTCAATGCCGAGCGAGTCCGTAAGGCCGTTCGTGACCTGCGTGAGCGTCTTGGTGATGTCTCCAGTGAGCTTTGCTGTATTGCCTTCGCCGTACATCGTGATGTTTCCGATCTTTTCCATCGGCTTTGCAATGGCGGCTGCAATTTGCGGCATCTGTTCGAAGTACTTTTCAATCGTCTTGAGCTGCATTTCCTGACGGGCGGCGTCACCGTAGAGCTTCATGGCTTCGGCCTTCTTGTTGAGTGCTTCGGCTTCGGCAAGGCCTTGGGCCTTGATGGCTTCTGCTTCTGCTAAACCCTTTGCCTTGGTCGCTTCGGCTTCGGCGAGGGCTTTGGCTTTCGTAGCTTCGGCTTCTGCGAACGCCTTTTCCTTTTCGGCTTCTGCAATCTGCTTGATGGCCTTGGCACGCTGTTCTTCCTTGTAGCGGACGGCTTCTGCGTCTTTCTGCTGTTGGAAAAGCTCGGCTTCGGAACGCTGGATTTGAGCCTGGCGTTCGGCTTCGGCTTTCTTTTCGATTTCCGCTTTAAGTTCCTTTTCGGTCACCATGACCATGCGTTCGCGAATTTCAATTTCCTTTTCTTGCTTGGCGACTTCGGCTTCAGCCTGGGCAACGTTGATTTCCTTTTGCTGAGTCTGCTTCTGGATTTCGTAAGCAGCGTCTGCGATTGCCTTTTCTGTATCAGAAATCTTCTGCAAGTTGGCCTTTTTCACGGCGAGGTCGTTTTGCTTCTGGGCGATTTCGAGTTCTGCGGCAACGGCTGCATCGTTAGCTTCTTTCTTGGCCTGCGATTGGGCAACGCTGATATCGCGTTCGGCGTTGGCCTTGGAAATGGCCGCTGCCTTGCGGATGGCGGAAGTCTTATCGACACCGAGGTTTTCAATCACGCCGTTGGCATCTTCAAAGTTCTGGATGTTGAACGTCTGCACCACGATACCGAGTTTTTCAAGGTCCGGGATGGCGTTTTCGAGCACGAGTTCAGAGACCTGCTTGCGGTCGCCCACGAGGTCCACGAGCTGCATACGGCCGACAATTTCACGCATGTTTCCTTCGAGAATGTCGACGATCATGGCGCGAATGTCTTCGGGTTTCTTGTTCAAGAAGTTCTGTGCAGAAGATTTAAGACGGTCCGGATTGTCCGAAATCTTGGCGGTCACGACGGCGTCGACGGATACGTTGATGTAGTCTTTGGTGGGGACCGGGCTTCCTGTCTTCACGTCAATCTGAATCAATTGCAGGGAAAGGTGGTCAGCGCGTTCGAAGAACGGGATGCGCAACCCTGCGCGACCGATGATGACTCTTGGAACCTTACGGATACCGGAAACGATGATGGCTTCGTCCGGAGCTGCCTTGATGTAGGACATCACGAAAACGATAATCAGTAAAAGTATAGCCGCTGCAATAGCGATGTAGTGGATGTTTTCTGGCATTAAAAACCTCATTATTTTAGTTTACATTTAATATACAACATTTACATTGTCATAAACCGCCAAATCGTAAAAAAAAATGGTGTTATGTACAAAAAAAAGCCCGGCAAATGCCGGGACCATTAAACGCGAGTTGTTTGCGCTTTTAGATTTTTTCGATGATTTCGTTTTTGCCGTTGACGCGGATGACGGTCGGTTTCCAGGTCTTGGCTTCTTCCGGGGACATCGTTGCATAAGCTACGATAATCACGAGGTCCCCAGGCTGTACCAAGCGGGCTGCTGCACCGTTCAGGCAGATGACTCCTGATTTTGCCGGGCCTTCGATGACATACGTATCAAGGCGGGAACCATTATTGACGTCAAGAACGCCGACTTTTTCGAAGGGGAGGATGCCTGCTGCATCCATTAAATCGCGTGCGATAGTGATGGAACCTTCATAGTTGAGATTCGCATCGGTAACTGTAGCACGATGAATTTTGGCTTTAAGTAATTCTAGCTGCATTTTTGCTGCTTAGAACTTGACATTAAGGAAGCTTGCTACGCCCTGGTCTGGTGTCGGAATAATACCGAAGCTAAAGCGGTTTGCATCCGGATTGCTATCCCACTGGGTGCTGATGAATGCATCTGCAAAAGACCAAAGGTGTGCGGCGGCGATTCCAAGGAATCCGTACCACCAATAGCTCTTATCCTGAACGGCAAGTACTACGGTGACTGTGATACTACCAATTTCAAGGACATCCATGAAGGTTGCCTTGGCGGTTTGTTTTGTCTTCCACTGATAATAGGATGGAATCAAAAGAGAGATATAAGCGCTGGATTGATCACCATTGCGATAGCGGTAAGAACGGTCGATGTCTGCATCTTCCATACCTTCGGCACGCTGGCTAAGCCAATCTTCTTCGCTCACGCCGAGTCTGTTCCAGGGCTTTTGGAGATATTCTGTCGGGCGAATGCCAAGCTCAACAAGCTTTGTCAATTTTTCGCGAGAAACGCCTTGTTCTTTAGCCTGCTGATATTCCCACTGGGTAAGGCCCATATCTTCGTACTTGAAACCTTCCCACTGGCCACCAACAGCCTGAGCGTTACCAATGTTTGCTTGAGTCGTTGCTTCGGCGTTTGCCTGAGCGATAGAGTCTGCTGTTGCAGCATCTTGGAAATCGTCAGAGAAGAGGTCATCAGACTGAGCAAACGCTAGTGAGCCCGCGAAAAGAACAGCAGAAAGCACTTTGAACATGTTACTCATTTTGATCTCTTTCTTAAACGTTTAATGCCGGGGGAGGGAATCGAACCCTCACACTCTCGCGAGTACTGGATTTTGAGTCCAGCGCGTCTACCAATTTCACCACCCCGGCGGGGGAGCACAACAAATATAGCACTATTTTTGCTTTTTTTGTAGGTATAATGCAAAAAAACGCATGTTTTAGGCGTTAAAATCTGTAAAAAAATTTTTCGAGTATAATTTTATTTGCTTAAAGGGCTTGTTTTACAAGCATTGGCCTGAATTCCACATTGAGCGGGGCGAGTTTTTTAGCTCCGTAATCCACAGCACTTTCCTTTGTATCAAATGGACCTGTGCGTACGATATAGAGGACTTTCCCGCTTTCAAGCGTGTTCTGGCTGATGGTGCAGGCGATGTTGCGCTTTTTAAGATTGTCTACGAGCAAGTCGGCGTTGGACTTGACTCCAAATGCCCCTAGTTGTAGCTGCCATGCGGATTTGTCTTCGGCTGGCTTTGTTTCGGGCGCCTTTGTTGGCGCGGGTTCGGCCTTGGTGTCTGCTACTTTGGCAACGTCATTGTTTGCAGCTGGAGTGCTGCTTGCAGGCTGATTGGTGCTGGCGAGTTGTTCCGCTTTTGCTTGTTCCCTCTTGGCGGCGGCTTGCTTTATGGCTTCGGGATTGCCGAGATTCTTGCAAGCTTCGTTCAAATCTTCGCTATGGGCGCGGTCTTGGACGGCGACGCAGACTTTCTGCAGCACGGTCATTTGATGCGGTTGCGAAGTTTCGATTGCGTGTACGAGGGATTCGGCGGCCTTGTTGTAGCGGCCAAGGTACATCTGGAACTGAGCTTTGGTCATCATGAGGTCCGCGTAAATGGCTTGTTGCGGGTTCGTCTTGTCGATGAGACTGTCGAGACGCTTGCCAGCCTTGCTGAAATCAGCGGCAATGCCCGTTTGAGAAAGGGCAAGAACATTCCATAAATAGCATTCAGTACGAGAGGCTTCGGGCTCGTTCGGGCAAACCTGCTCATATGCGGCTGCGGCGACTTTCCAGTTGCCGTTTACGTAAGCTTTTTGGGCGGTGGCGAGAGTTGGTGCGGCCTCAGCGAAGGATGCTGTGGTGGCAAACGCGCACAGTGCGCCTGTAATAACCAAATTGTGAATAAAATATTTAGCCATATTACCCTCTAGTTACCCTCAAGAGTAAAGATATAAATATTTTTACAAAATGGCTTGCGCTGAACGCGTAACTCGTTGATATTCCGTAAGTTACGTAAATTCGACTAGGGTGCGTGGTCTGTGGCGACCGGTCGTACTACACTAGGGTTCCGCGGAGCGTCCAGCCTCGGATGTCGTCAATTTTCACCTTGACGTAATCGCCCGGCTTGATGATGCGGCCTTCTTCCGGCTTGAAAATGACCTTCTTGAAGTTGTCCGTCTTGCCGACGAGTTCCGTCTTGTCGCGGGAGGAGCCGTGTTCGACGAGGATTTCTTCGGTGCGGCCAATCATCATCTGGTTGCGCTTGAGCGTGATGGCGTTCTGAAGTTCCACGAGGCGCGAATGGCGTGCCGATTTTTCTTCGGGCGTGAGGATTTCGGCTTCGTTGAACGATTCTGTGCCCTTGCGCGGGCTGTAGATGAACATGTATGCCGTGTCAAATTGGCAAGCTTCGAACGCCTTGATCGTCTGTTCGAAATCTTCGTCGGTTTCGCCGACAAATCCGCAGATGACGTCTGTCGAAATGGCGTAGTACGGATCCTTGCTGCGCAACTGCTCGATGACGGTCATGTACTGTTCCATATTGTGCTGGCGGCGCATCTTCTTGAGGATGGCGTCGGAGCCGCTCTGGAGCGGAATGTGCGCGTAATGGCAAACTTTCGGGTTATTTAAAAGAACATCGATAAGTTCGTTCGTATAATGGCGCGGGTGCGGGCTTGTAAAGCGGATGCGCTTGATACCACCGATTTCGGAAACTTTTGTCAGTAATGTCGTGAAGTCAGCGTTTGGCGTCTTGTAGGCATTCACCGTCTGGCCGAGCAACATTACTTCGGTGATGCCCTTGTCGGCGGCTCGCTTGACTTCTGTCAGCACGTCGTCCATGTCGCGGTATTTCTCGGGGCCGCGGAGGTACGGCACGATGCAGTAGCTGCAGCGCTTGTTGCAACCGCGCTGGATCGCGACGAATGCGCTCACGTCATTCTGCAGCTTGGCGTATTCGCCGAGGTAGTTCTCGTCGCGGTCTTCGTCGATGAACATCTTGTGGTGCGTCTTGTGCAGCGGGCTCTGGGCATCCCCGAACAGGAGTTCTGGAATTTTGCGGTACTGGTCCGGGCCTACGATGTAGTTCACGTTTTTGAGGCGCTTGAGCAGTTCCGGCCCGCGATTCTTGGCCATGCAACCGCATACGACGACTTTCACGTCGGGATTCTTCTTGCGCAAGTACTTGAGCTTGCTGATGTTGACGATGGCTGTTTCCTCGGCCTTTTCACGCACGCTGCAGGTGTTCACGATGATGATGTCGGCGTCTTCCTGATTGTTCGTCTCGACGCAACCGCACATGTCCAGCTCCTGCGCAATCATCGCGGAGTCGTATTCGTTCATCTGGCAGCCGTATGTGGCCAAGTGGTATTTTTTCATGCGCGCAAAGATAGTTTTTTAGACGAGAGATGAGTGACGAGAGACGAGGGATAAATGGTGCAAATGGCGGATGTTGCTGCTCGAATATGCGGGAAATGCGAAAATCTTATAATCTTAATGGCAAGTTCTAAAAAACTTTAAGCCCAAACGATGTGAAAAAATTGTAAAAGAAATCTTTTTGCTTTGATTGTTTGTTCTGAATTTTGTTATTTATGGCCATGGCAAATTTCTTTAGCAAATGTTTTAGCGAATTGGCTTTGATGGCTACAGCGATGCTGTGGGCTGGCTGTGGTAACGTCGATAAAGATTCGAAAAATGAAAAGTCGGTAAGCAGCGCTTCGGACAGTTTCGGTGTAGCTGAAGTGTCCAAACCCGCTGAATCGCCTGATTCTGCAGCGTTGCCGCATGTATCGGAAAAAGACGATTCTGTTGCGAGTGAAATTCTCAAAGATTCACTTGATGCGAACGCCCAAACAGTCGTATTGCTGGATTCTGCGGCGCAACTTGAAGTGCAGCGGACAAGAGATAGCTTGATGAAGGCTTTTTTCCCGATTGAATGGAATGATACAGAAAAAAATAAATACGAATATCAAAATGTTTTTATACAGAGATATCTTTTTGCAAAAAATCGTGATTCGGTTAGGAAAGCTAGAGCAGATTTGGGCTCTGTTATGTGTTATTACGGTGTTATTGCAAGACCTAATCGATTCGGTTTAAATAATGGTTCTGAAGGTCGTTTTATTAATGGTCCTGAAAATCAAATGTTGGGTAATACGAATGTAATTAAACTTAGAGGATTTGTGAAAGTTCTTTATGAAAAGATTGAATCCGTTGATAACCTAACTCTTGATCAAGAAATGCTTTTTAGAGTTAAACGTGTTTTTAAGCAAAGAATACCCGGGTTAAGGCTTATATACGGAAAATTTCTCAAAAAAAATAATGCATTTCAAGGTAAAATTGTTTTAAAAATGGCGATTGCTGCTGATGGAACAGTAAAAGAATCTTCTATAAAGAAATCAACTACGGGTGTTAAAGACTTTGATGAAGAGATAAGAAACTCTGTAAGTCGATGGACGTTCTCTAAGGTTAAATCAGGGACGACTGTTGTTTATGTGCCTATTCATTTTTATGAAGATGCCAAGCTATCATCGCAGCCTAAATAATTGAAAATTTATATCTTCTAAGCATGAATAATATTGCTAAATCTCATTTGTTCTTGCTTGGCTTAGTTCTCCTGACAACGCTTTGGTCTGTTATTGGAGTTGAAGATACTTACCTCACCTGGATTCTTGAAGCGGCTCCCGCGATTGTCGGGCTGTTGGTCCTTGTATTTACCTACAAAAAGTTCAGGATGCCCACGTATCTTTACGTGGTAATGGCGCTTCACATGGCGGTGCTTTTGGTTGGAGCGCACTATTCGTATGCGAAGGTTCCGCTTGGATTCTGGATGCAGGATTGGTTTGGCTTTGCGCGAAACAACTACGATAAAATCGGGCATTTGATGCAGGGCGTGACGCCGGCACTTGTGATGATTGAACTTTTGCGCCGCACGACTCCGATCAAGACGGCTGGCTGGACGGGATTTTTGTCGGTGTGCGTGGCCGAGGCAATTTCTGCGCTTTATGAAATTATTGAGTGGCTGGCATCGCTTAGCAATCCGACGGATACGGAAGCATTCCTGGGAACGCAGGGCTACATTTGGGATACACAGACGGATATGTTCATGTGCCTTATCGGGGCGACCATTTCTGTTTTAATTTGTTTGAATGTTAAAAAGTTCCGCAAATTAGAAACTTAAAAAATATATTTAAGTCATGGTTGGTTTTTGGGTTAAAGCTTTATATAAAAAGATGGCGGCGTTTTGCGCGCTAGCCTTTGCGCTGCTTTTTGCTGCTTGTAGCAACGATGATAACGGTTTTGTTTCGGTGAATCCTATAGGTGGCGAAAGTTGCGCTGCCGTTGAAGAATCGAGTTCTTCGGATTACGCTTTGTCCTCGTCTATTGTGGCATCGAGTTCTTCCGCGGATGGGTTAGTTTCGATTTCAACGACTGTTATGGAGGATACGCTTGAAATTTTTGCATTCGGGGGTGTGAAAATTGATGTTGTTGCGGATTCGTTCCTGACAAAGTTTGATTATGGCGATGTCGTGACGGTGATGATTGCGGGGTACGATACGGTGGATGTTCCTGTAGTTGCGGGTTACGGATATGTTTTCCCCGGTGAATTCTTTTTGTATGTCTCTGAGGGATTGAATTATATCAAGCTTGAGGCTCGTTACGGCCAAATGGCTGAGGTCGTTGGTCTCGGGCGCGATTTGAAATTCCCGATAGATGTTGTTGTGCAGATGAAGGAAAAGGGTGGCTATGTGGACCATCTTGAAAATTTGAAGTCGCTTTCAATTGCGAATTATCCGGGGGCTTATCCTGATTTGTCTATTGAGGAGTTTGCGAATTTTAGAATGGTGCGTACAACCGGAATGGGCGAGGGGGTGCTTTATCGTTCTTCAAGTCCGATTGATCCTTCTATTTATCGCAATGCAATTGCGGATTCATTGGCGGAAGTGGCTGGCGTCAAGACTTTTGTGAACCTTGCAGATGAATTGCAATATGCCGAAGAATACAAAGGCTTTGCAGATTCTTATTATGCAACGCAGAATGTGGTCTATCTTAATGTGGAACCTGCTTTTGCGAATTCGCCGTTCAAGGAAGGGCTTGTCAAAGGCTTGCGCTATATGATAGAGCATGAAGGCCCGTATCTAGTGCATTGCACGTATGGTATGGATCGAACTGGGTTTACGATTGCTGTACTCGAAGCGCTGATGGGGGCGACCGCTGGTGAAATCAAGGCAGATTACGCCACGACTCACAAGAATTTTTACAACGTGGTCGATGGTAAACATGTTGATTTAACAACAAAGCAGGTTGAGCTGCTTCAGGCGATTATTGTAAGACTTATGCAGAATGCGTACAAAACGGAAGGCGTTGATATCTCTGATTTCGAAAATGCAGATTTAGCGTCCGCCACAGAAAAGTATTTGCTTGCGCTCGGGATGGAAAAGAGCGAAATCGAAGCGCTGAGAGATCGGCTGAAATAGATAAAAGTCTTTGGGATTATTTATTGGAGTTGTTTGCGTCTCTTAAATTTTGTTATTTATAAAGCATGGTGAAAAACTTTAGCAAATTTCTTGGCAAAATCGTTTTGATGACTGCTGCAGCGTTGTGGTCGGCTTGTAACGATTCTGATAAAAAGGAATCTTCTAAATTTGATACACCTAAAGCGGAGAAGGCCAATGAACAGCAGTCTGATACTCTCAAAGAAAGGGCTATAGTTTATCCGTTAAAATTAAAAAAGGTTGATGTCCCTAAAGTTAATATCGATACTTTCTCGGGACGGATTTCAAAGGGATTGGACGGTCTTTTGCAGAATGCAGCTCTTTATGGTGTCCTTCCGGATGTTGTTCACAAAGGGGGTGATGGCAAGGTGGTCCCTAGATGCCGTATTAAGCCTTTGTCTGCAAAAAACGTTGTCGTTGAAGGTCGTGATATTGATGTTCAGACTTTTTTAAAGGTTTATCGCCAACGAGTTCATGGTTTACGCTTTATCTGCGATAAGAATGTAAGGCGAAGTGAATTTGAAGGAAGAATAGTCTTGACTTTGAAAATTGCTTCAAGCGGCGAAGTTGAAAATGTTCAAATTAAATCGACTACAATTGCCGAAAATAGCCCCTTTAGCGCTATTAATGAAGATGTCAAGGAATCTGTCAGCCATTGGGTGTTTCCGAAATCGAAAAACGGGGCGACATTCTCGTTCCCGATTTCCTTTTACGGGGAGCTTCCGCAACCATCGATGTTTGATGATTCGTCTTCAATAAAGAACAAGTAGCTTGTTGCTGAGTTCTATCCTTTCTGAGGTTCGCGATTTTCGTAGTCTTCTAGGAACGAATGCAGCTCGCCGCCGGCCTTGAATCCGGGGAATGTCTCGATGCAGACGGAGTGCAGGCTGTTGAAAATGCTCTTTTCGATGTTCGGGTTTTCGCGCTTGAGGCGCTTGATGAGCGCCTTGATTTCTTGACGCTTGCTGCCGCCACCGCCGTTGTCGCAGACGGTGCAGCTTTCGGTAAAGCGGCAGGCGCACTGGATAAATTGCAACCCGTTGTAGTTTTTCCAGTTGATGATGTCCTGCTCGTTGATGCAATACATGGGGCGGATGAGTTCCATGCCGCCGAAATTCAGACTATGGAGTTTGGGCATCATGCCCTGCAGTTGCGAGCCGTAGAACATCGCCATGACGGTGGTCTCGATGACGTCGGAGAGGTGGTGACCCAGCGCAATCTTGTTGCAGCCTAGGTCTTTTGCCTTGTGGTAGAGGTGGCCGCGGCGCATCTTGGCGCAAACGTAGCAGGGGGAACGTTCGGTGTTGTTTGCCACGTCGAAAATGTTCGTCTCGAAAACGGTGATGGGGATTTCCAGGAGCTTCGCGTTGCTTTCGATTTTCTGACGGTTGATTTCGTTGTAGCCGGGGTCCATCACCAGGTATTCCACGTCGAATTTCACGTCGCTATGGCGGTGGAGCATCTGGATGAGCTTCGCCATGAGCATGGAATCCTTGCCGCCGGAAATGCAGACGGCGATTTTGTCGCCTTCTTCGATGAGCTTGTAGTTTTTGATGGCGGTAATGAACGGCGTCCAGAGCCTTTCGCGGTATGTTTTTGAAATGCTCCGTTCTACGCTTTGGACAAATGAAAGTTCTCGTGCCATTTTCATTACCTTTTTGCGGTTACTCGCAAAGTTCCTTGTAGCAGCTGTCGAATGCGGCCATGAATTCGTCGATTTCTTTTTCGGTGGTGAGGTGCGAAAGGCTTATGCGCCAGGAGTTCAAGGCGTTTTTGCGGTCGCGGCTGACGGCAAAAACGGCGCGGGAGGGGAGTGCATCCACGCTGCAGGCGGACTTGACCGACACGTAAATTCCTTTGTCCGAAAGTGCCTTTTGGAAAACGCTTCCGCGGACCCCTGCGACGCTCAGGTTCAAGATGTGCGGGACTGCGTCTGCGGGCGAATTGATGCGGACTTTCGGATAGCCGCAGAGTTTTTCTTGCAAAATCTTTCGCAGCTCCTTGACGCGGGCAAATCGCTCTTCGAAATGTTCCATGGCAAGCGACAGCGCTGTTTCAAGGGATGCGTCCAGCGCGAGCGTCGGGGTTCCGCTGCGGTAAATGGTGGTACTGGCACCGCCGTAAATGAGCGGCTCCATGGCGATTCCGTTTTTCTTGTACAAAAGCCCGCTGCCCGAAAGTCCGTAGAACTTGTGCGCGCCGATGCTTGCCGTGTCTGCCAAATTCAGGTTTATGGGCGTTTTCCCGATGGCCTGCGTCGCATCCACGTGAAGGCTGCAGTTCGGGAATTCGTGGACAATCTTGCTGATGGATTCTAGCGGCTGCACGGTCCCGAGTTCGCTATCCACCGCGTTTACCGTCACAAGCACCGTATCTTTGCGTAGCAGGCCGCGCAAGTCTTCCAGGTCAATTTTCCCGTCGGTGCCGATCTTTACCATCTCAATTTCGTAGCCCGCTTCTTGCAGGGCCGTGAGCGTGGCGCTTACCGAAGAATGTTCCAGCGGGTTCGTGATGATGTGCTTGCCCACATGGCGCTTGGCCTGGACGATGCCGCGGATGGCGGTGTTGTTGCTTTCGCTTGCGCCCGAGGTGTAAATGATTTCGTCGGGGTTTACGCCCAAAAGTTTCGCGACGGAAGCTGTCACTTGGGCGAGGAAAGCTTTTGCTGCATGCCCTGCTTCGTGATTCGAATTGGCGTTGCCGATAAACCTGCGTTCAACTTCGCAGAATCGTTGCAAGGCTTCTTCGCATGCCGGGGTGTTTGCCGTGTAGTCGAAATAGGACATAACTATCAAAAAGATAGAAAATTGGGAGGTGCCTTCTGCGGTTAAATGAACTCGGCAAAGTCCTTGATGTGGCCGGCAGTGTAACGCGGCTCTAGTGGGAGCAAGTTTTCCGCTTTGCCGAAGCCTTCAAAAAGCGTGATACAGTCAATGCCTGCGTTTTTTGCTGCTAGAACGTCGGGCGTGTCGTCACCAATTATGATTGCTTTTTCGGGGGCGATTCCTGTTTGGCGGAGAATCTCGAAAATCCCGGCGGGGCTTGGCTTGCGTTCGGGGGTGGTGTCGCCGCAGAGGTATGTGGCGAAAGAATTTTCAAGACCGAATTTTTTGAGAATCTTTTGTGCGGGGGCGACCGGCTTGTTTGTGAGCATTGCCGCGCATTTAGCCCCGGCGCAGTTCCCATTACTTGTCGCGCAATCCCCATCACGGTTTTCATCGGCGATTCGTTGCACGAGTTCTATAACGCCTTCGTACGGTTCCGTATTTTCTATGCAATGCTCCCAATAGAAATCTGAATAAACTTTATGGATTTCCTTGATTTTCTCTTCGCTGTAGTTTTCGCGGGCTAGCGTTTCTGCGACTTTTTCCATGTCGCGGGTGCTTACGACGGGAATGAAATTGGCAGCGACAGCTCGGCGGATCAAGTTCATGGAACCGTTTCCGATGAATGTGCGCACGTCATCGTTTGAATGCGTGTGCAGGCCGAATTGCGTCATCGCGTAGTTCACTGCTGGTGCCAAATCGCCAAGCGTATTGAATAGTGTACCGTCCAAGTCGAAAATGAACAGTTCTTTTTGCGCGATGAGAGCCTTGATTTCGTCGAGTGAAGTCATGGCGCCAAAGCTAGAAATTTTGTATATTCACACCATGATGTCTAAAATTTTTAAATCTGTTTTTGCGACGGCACTCGCTTTTTCGGCGACAGTCATGGCTGAAGATATTATCCGCTTTGTGCCGGATCCGTATCCGATTGGTTATGCAGACCAGGGCGATGTGCGCCATATCGTCATCAAGGGTGCCAATATTACGAATAAAGAAATTGTTCTTGAAACTGTGATGGGCCAGGGCATTGGCATGTCGAACTTCAAGTATCCGACGAAAATTGCGCCGAATGCTCCGGTGACGATTGAGTTCGATATGGATTTTGCAGGCATGGACGGCCAAATCAACCCGGTCGTGGTGATGGTCGATAATCAGGGCAAGTCGTATGCAGCACAGCTCGACGGTTATGTGAAAAATCCGATTTTCTTTGGCGAAAAGCTTTTTGATACGGGCTATTATGCCGCCAATGAAAAGCGTGAATGGACGTTCTACGTCTGGGGAACGGACAAGAAGACTCGCCCGGACTTGGCGCTTGATGAAAATGCCCAGAAGGAATTTAAGCTCAAAACTAAGAACGTGATGCTCAATGTCGATGACATGGGCAAGATCAAGGAAGGTGGCAAGGTGCCTGGCATCAAGGTCACGCTTTCGACCGCTGGACTTACACGCACGGGCTGGGAACTCAAGCAGAAGAGCATCCGCAAGATTGTGGGCTTCAAGAGCAAAAAATTCCCGAAGGCAACGCCCGAAGTGCTGATTGTTGGTTACTGGAAGGACTAGCGCTATTCTAGAAAGGACTGGAACTGCCGGAATGGGCTAATTAATGCTTTTTTCGGGAGTTTGCCTTGAAAAAATACCGTGGTTTAACTAACTTTGGCATACTCTTGTAAGAGACCTCGGGATGTAGCTCAGCCTGGTAGAGCGCTTGAATGGGGTTCAAGAGGTCGCTGATTCGAATTCAGTCATCCCGACTAAAAAGACTCGTCATTGACGAGTCTTTTTTGCGTTAAGGTCTGCGGGCTTGGGGCGCGCATCTTGCAAAACTTTTGCCGTTTGAATTGCGCGCGCCTTGTGCGCGGGCATTTCGTGGATTATAGCCCGTGTTCGAGCGTGTAATCCGAAATCTTGATGAGCGTATCGAGCAGGTTCAGATTCTCAAGCTTGATGGCTTCATCGCTTTTGTTTTCGGCAAGATTGTTTGTCTGGTGTGTATCCCCTTCGTCGAATAGTCCCTGGATTTCTCCTGTAATAGGATATTTGGCGATGAGTCGCTTGCCCTTGTAGCCGATGTCGGCATAGCCGGTGTAGGTCCCGAGGGAGAGGCCTTCTCCGTAACCCCTCAGAAGATTGTGCCCCATGAAAATGTTTGGTGCTGCAATCCCGGCGAGTTCCAAAATCGTTGGTGCGACATCGATTTGTGCTGCGGTCGTTGTGTCGCTAAAGGCGTCAATGCCTTTGCCATGTATGAGGAACGGAATCCAGGTGGCGTTGGAGTAGGCTCCGCCGTTCATTGTGGAAACCCCGTTTTCGCCGAGGGGGAAGCCGTGGTCTGCAATGACAATCAAATAAGTGTTCTTGTACCAGTCTTTATCTTCGAATGTTCGTATAAAGCGTGCAAGTTGCCTGTCGGCGTAGCGCATGGTAATATTGATGCGTTCGGTGAGCGGTTTTTGCTTGTCTTCATCGGACATGCCGGCGGCAAAGTTAAACGGATAATGGTTAGAGCGCGTTGCGAATGTGGCGAGGAACGGCTTGCCTGTTTTCGCGAGCGTGTCGTTGACGTAAATTGCTGCATGGTCAAAGAAGGTGGAGTCGTCTTCGCGATTGCGGTCGTAATGGACTCCGTTGTACCATTTGGACATCCAGACACCGAGATTATCCCAGGCTGGGTCTGCAGCCGAGAAGTAGTGTGTCACATAGCCGGAGTCTGTCATGATGGATGCAAAACTCGGGAGGGTGACATGTGTGAGTTCTGTTGCCTGCGCCAGTCTAGAGTGGTGCGGAATACCGATAAGTGTTGAAAGAACGCCGCCAGTTGTGGGTACGCTGCTGGCATGCATTCGGGTCCATGTTCTGGAGTGCGCTGCGAGAGAATCGAGGAATGGTGTGGGCGAAGGCTGAATTTGCGGATTCATGTAGCCCGTGTTGAGCCCGCGGTGGGATTCCATGAACACGAAAATGAAGTTTGGCTGTTCAACGCGCTTGGCTTTCAAGGTTTCATTTTGGCGGAGCTGTTCAGTCGGAATGCGGTAGAAGGGTATCTTGGATTCTGGACTTGCCTTAACAAATTCCCAAAGACTATCACCTTCGATTTTCTGCCATAAAGCTTGGTAGGCCTTCCCGTATTTTTCCGCATCCTCATCGGATAAGCTTGCGTTCTGGCTTGCATTGAAGAGCTCGTTATACACATTGGAAACGAACGGTCGTAGCTTTTTCATTCGTCCGTTACCGGTCCATATGAAGTTGATGAACAGGTACGAGGCTACGTAGAAAATCGCCATAGCAATAATTGTTTTGGTCACAGGTGCATTTGCATTAGCGTAAGTCCGCTTGCGCATGAAAAGCTTAAATACAAAGTATGTCAAAGGCAGGATAAGAACGAGTACAAAGAACTGCAAATAGGGAACGGAAAGGTCATTTGCCACGTAGTCATAGAACATGGCAATGGACGATACGTCTTTGTATGTATTTGTAAGTCCTAGCGTGAGGTGGCTTCCGAGGAATCGTTGGACCTCGTTATCTAGGAGCGTAAATAGCAAAACAACGGAATGGAATGCGACATAGAATTTGCTAATAAAGGATTTGAATGAAGCCTTGGTGGAAATGAGCGAAATGAGCGCAAATACGATAAGTGCATTGCAAATCCACAGAAAGTCGATACACACGGCATGGAAAATGTACCAGTCCGGTTTCGAAACAAATGGGAATCCGTAAGGGTTGTTACGGAATAGCAAAAGAATTCGCAAAACAATATGCGAAACCCAGAAGGCAAGAGAAATAAAGATTAAGTTTTTAGAAGGTTCTAATCGTGAGACGATTTTCCGTATAAAATCTTTCATTTTTTAGTCCAGAAATTTCTTTGTACAAATCTAGCTGGCGCTTGAAACAATCGTTCCAGCTGAATTTTTCGGCGTACTTTCGTGCTTTAATCTTCTTGTCGGTGAGGTCGGAATGGTAGAGCTCGACAATAGCTTCTGCCAAGGCTTCGGGCGTGCGTTCTTTGAGAATCGTGCCTGCGCCCGATTCCGTGACGTGTTCGAATGCGGCTCCGGCGGCAGCTCCGACGAGTGCGTTTCCGCTTGCCATGCTTTCCAGAATCGAAAGTCCAAAAGTTTCCCAACCAGAAAGTGCAAGCCCCATATCGACGCTTGCGTAATAGCGAGCCATCTCGTCGATGGAATTCACAAAGCCGATATAGCTGACGTGCTTGTATTTTGCGGCTGCTTCTTGCACGAGCGGGAGGCTTGGACCTGTGCCAGCAAAGACAATGGCGGGTTCGTGCCCGAGCTTTTGCGTCAAGATGTCGTAAGCGCCGAGAACGAGGTCAATGCCTTTTTCATTGCAATGCCTGTGCGGGAAAAATATCGTGAGGCGGTTTGGGTCGCCATCCTTGAGCTCGTTGACGAGCGCTTCGTCGCGGCGGCTTGGCGAGAACGTGTCGATGTCGCAACCGAGCGGAATCCAGCGCGGGTCTGGGAGTCCGTTTTTCTTGAGGCGAGCCATCGCTTCTTTCGATGACGCTTGTACGCAATCGTAACCTTTGAATTCTTGTTTCGCGTACCAGAATGCAATTTTTCGGGTGAATACGCCTGCGTTTGCGCCGAATTTTTTTGCAACGGGGCGGCCCACGTATGTCACGGGGAAGTCTGCATGCCAAAAGCTGAATAGTGCGGCTTTGGGGACAACCTTTTTTGCAATGCGGCGTACGGCCGAGGGCAAAATGTAGGGAGAGCCCACTTCGATCACATCCGGCTTGTACTTCTCAAGAATCGGTCGAATTTGTTTGGACTTCCACATAAAGCGGTATTCCCAGTTGCCGGGGAATCGGAATGCTTCCACGTGCTCGATAATCAAACCGTCGCTTCGCGTTTCTGTATAAGTGCTTGCCGAGGGCATCACGAAGACGGAACGGACTTCATTTTGACGTTCGTAAAACGCCATCTTTTGCAAATGATAACGGCGGACTCCGCCGCCTGACGGACTCCAGAAGTTGTTAAAATCGACAATGGTAAACATTAAGCTTCTTTCATGCGGCTAGATTGTGAGTCAATCAAAATCTTGTCTTCATAGACGCGGCTTGTGCCCATGCGCTTGGAATCCACTGAGAGGTTTAGGGCGCCTTCCTTTTCGGTAAGCCAGTAGATGGCGTCAGAGTCGCGGAGGTATGCGCGCGGTCCCAAAAGTCCCATGTTCGAATCGATGAGTTCGCCACCGAGGAATATCGGAATATCGAGCGCCTTGTACAAGTCAAGCATGATGGACGAACGCTTCTCGTGGATGTCCGGGAGTTCCGGGCGGTCGGTGATCTTCATGTGGTCGATACCGTCAATCACGAGAATCAAGTCCGGATGGTCCTTGAGTTCTTGGCTAAACGTCTTGAGCAAGTCGTTAAAGTCAAGCGAAGGCATGTCGTCCCAAATTTCAAGACGGTTGTTGCGAACATAAGCCATTAGGTCGCGTGTAGCATCTGTAATTTTCTTGTTGATTTGGTTGTCTGCATTCTGTTTGCGGACGTTCAAAATCGATTCGCCGATGAGCATGGAAACGAAGCGGTCAAAGATTTGACGGCGCGGCGTTTCGTAAGCCACGTAAATGACCTTGAGGTTCGGGTTGCTCTCGATGAGGTCGAGTGTGAGACTCGAAAGCAAGAACGTCTTGAGGCCGAATGGCTGAGACGATACAAAGAAGCATCCCGACTGAACGCCGTCGATTTCCTTGGTGAGCTTCGGGAATGTGCTGAGCTTGTAGCCCACACTCTGGTCTGGCGGGCAAGCCATCGCGGTATCGAAGTTTTCCTTGATGTCCTGCAACAGCATGGAGCGGCGGTGCGAATGAATGGTATCGACTTCGGTATTGGCAATGAGGTCGATGAGCTGATCGGCGCCGTTCTTGCGGACAAACGTATCGACAGTTTCGTCCTTCGGGAGAACGATGGACTTGAGGCTCATGTGCATTTGTTCGGCGAGCTTCAAGTACTTCTGAATCTTGAGTTCCTGATTGCGGCGGTCTTCTTCGCGGCGCAAAATGACTGTGAATGATTCGGCTCCGCAGGCCTTGAGTTTGTACAGGTGGTTGACGTTCAGTTCCTGGAACATCGTGGAAACGACGCCCGGGATACCGGCGAGGTCCGCCGTGAGCGCATCAAAGAAACCTTGCACGATAATGGGGTTTTCGCTATCTGCCTGGATATTGAACGGAATAACGGTCGGGCCTGAAGCATACGTGATGTAGGTATGGCTCTTTTCGTTGTCGTCGATGAGTCTACCGTAAACGGAATGGATAAATCCCTTGGAATTGCGGGCCGGAATGGTAATTCGCGGTTCGTGGTATGCTTCGAGGTTGTCGAGGTAAAAACTGATCTGGTGGCGTTCGATGCCGGAGAGCATGCAGTAGCTGATGAACGGTTCGGGGTCGCCGCTGTAGTAGCCGAGACCGTAAAGTTGGGCTTGGCCAATGCTCCAGCCGCGGGCTTCGAGAAACTTTGCCGAAGATGGGCTCTTGCAGGCGGCCCAGTGGCAGTAACGCACAAAGCATTCGAGCACCTTGGACTTTTCGCCACCGACTTCCTTGACCCACGGGTGTTCGCTATCCTGATTGTTTGCGAGGTCCTTGTCGAGTGCGCCGAGGAATTCAAAGGCTTCGGAACGGGCACTCTGTTCATCCATGCCGTTAAAGCGGCTCTTCATCAAAAAATCGACCAGGTCGCCTTCGGCTCCGCATTGGAGACAGCGGTAGCGCCAATAACCTAGCGCATCGTAGAAAAACAGCGATGTTTCTTCTGGAGCGTGGAACGGACAGCAGGCGATAAGGTTACGCCCCCAACGGCTCAGGGGAATTCCCAACTGCCTCGGGTGAGCTTTAGTTCTCATATACTCTGCATGTTCTTGATCAATCAGCATTGCGGCCTCCTATAAGAGAAATCTAATAAAGTACGCTCCCGTAAATGCGGTTTTTTTGAAAAAAAGGCAATTCTTTAGTCTTTCATGCATTCTTAGTGATAAAAATCAGGTCTTATTTAGGAAGGATATTATTAAAGGTGTAAGTGTGATATTGAATTAAATAGGAAGAGTATACTTCGTTGAACGAATAAAAGCGTCGGCCACAACCTTAAAAGGCGAGTGCCGCGACCATACTTGTATGGTCATGGTTGAGCTGTAAGGTTGGCGCTTGCGCCAGGATGGGTTAAGAATTTTCCGAGCTGGGGCCCCGCCCGCATGAAGTTCATTCTTGAATTTTTCATAAGCTTTTGGCGATAAGCCCATCTTTATCTATTTTTTGAAATATGGTTATTCTTGGTATTGACCCGGGCTCGATTACGACCGGATATGCGTTCTTGAAAAAGACTGGCAACCAGATTCAGGTGCTGGAATATGGCACGTTCCATGCGAATGCGACTAAAAATCTCGAAGATAGGCTTGTGCATATCGTGACGGAGCTCGAAAAGCGCCTGGACCATTACCACCCGGATGCACTTGCGATGGAAGGCGTGTTCTTTGCGAAGAACGTGAAAAGTGCCTTGGTGCTCGGGCATATCCGCGGGGCGATACTTGTGGCGTGCCACCGTCGAGGAATGACGTACGAGGAATACCCGCCGAAAGTTGTAAAGCAGGCTGTAACGGGCAATGGTGCTGCCTCGAAGGAACATGTGGCGAACATGATTTTTGCACATTTGGGAATCGCTGGCGGGGATCTCCCGCTCGATGCTTCGGATGCGCTTGCTATTGCATGGACTCATGCGACCCCAGCCCCGTTGGCGCAGTCGCTTTTGGGTAAAAAGTCGAAGCCCAAAAAGAAAACGACGGTGCAGCAATGGAAAGACTTGATTGAAAAAATGGGAGGGACGATTCAATGACGGACTTGTCTCAGGATTTGTTGCCCTACGGCCTTGGATCGCCTGACTTGGTGGAATTCCAGCCGGGATACTTTGTAGACCGCGAGATTGTGGATGATTTGTGCGCGTTGTCAAACGAAGCCAAGGCGAACGGTTTTGAACTGCGCATTGAATCGGCGTACCGCTCGTTTGAAAAGCAACTCTCGATTTGGAACCGTAAGGCGCGTGGCGAACTTAAGCTCTTGAATGAAAAGGGCGAGCCGATGGAACGCCCGAAAGACGAAGAAGAGCTGATGTATGCGATTCTCACATGGTCGGCATTGCCGGGGGCGAGCCGTCACCATCTAGGGACGGACATCGACGTGGTCGATGGCGCTGCATGCCCGGAGGGCTACGAAGTGCAGCTCACGCCCGCGGAGTGCAGTGGCATGTTTGCGAAGTTCCATGCGTTTTTGACGTCTCGGATGGAGTCTGGAACATCATTTGGTTTTAGTCGTGTGTTCATTCCCGGACGCGGGAAAATCAAGCCTGAAGGCTGGCACATTGCGCACTTGCCGACATCGCGTAAGCGCTTGGAACATTTCTCACTAGACACGCTGCGAAGCATTTATGAACGCTCGGATATGGAATGCAAACGTGTTGTGCTTGCCCGCTTGCCCAAGCTCGCGGAGGATTACATTTATCCTTACTTTATTTAAAACTTAGATGGCGGCGTCATTCCGCTACGTCATACTGAGAAATGCACTACGTCATACTGAGGAATGCGCTACGTCATACTGAGCCCAAAGGGCGAAGTATCCAGTTAAACTTTACAGTCTTCTAGTCCTATGAATTTTTCTCCAGATTCTCGCGGTATTATCCAGTTGCCTTCTCTTGAATATGGGCGCTCTGTGCTGGGCGCTCCGCTGTTGTACTACCCGTGCAAGAGCGAATGCAAGTTGCTTGTAATGGCGGGAATTCACGGCGAAGAGCCGGAGACAACGTTCCTCCTGAGTCGTGTGCTCCGTGCTTTTGACGAGCCTTTTGAATCTATCGCATTTATTCTGTGCGCCAATCCGGACGGAGTCTCTCTTGGAACACGCGGGAACGCAGGTGGCGTGGACTTGAACCGCAATTTCAAAACGCAGAACTTTTCGACGGAAAAGGTCGGCTCGCGCTCGATTCTCGAAGCGCCGCGCGATACGCTTTTATCGCCGGGATCATTTGCTGAAAGCGAACCGGAAACGCAAGCGCTTGTCGCGTTAATTGAAAAACTGAAGCCTGCGAGCGTGCTTGCGATGCACGCCCCGATGGGCTGCGTCGATGCACCGCAAAAGACAACGCTTGTCGAAGGCGTGATGGAGACGTTCAATTTGCCTTGGCTGTCGGACATTGGATACAAAACGCCGGGGAGCTTCGGAACGTGGTGCGGTGATCGCGGCCTCGAATGCGTGACGCTTGAACTCCCGCGCATGTCGCTAGAACATTTGTTCGACCGTTATGGCCGTGTGTTTGCGGAATTCTTGGAACGCATGTCGTCGCACTAGGACGCAAAAAGAAATGCCCGCTCGCGGCGGGCATAACTCTTAAAAATTACTGGATCCTGCGTTTCACTCAGGAAAACGAGGGACCATTACTTCTTAGCGGCTTTAGCTTCTTCGATAATCTGCTTGCGATAGGCGAGACCCACACCGAAACCGATCAGCATGTAGCTTGCTCCGAGGATGAGCAGGTATTCAAGAATGAACGGCACCTTCGGGTTGTAGAAGAGGAGACCGGCAACGTAGGTGAGCAAAATCAGGACAATCTGGAAAATGTTGAAAGCCTTGTTCTTGCGCGGCTGGAGCTTCGGGAGGAACAGCGGGCTCACCATCAAGAAACCCGTGGCGACAAACACGATGATCGGGAGCCAGAAGAGGAACGTGCTCGAGTCTGCGAAAACGCCCTTGGTCATGAGGAATACGATGAGCGTTGCATTGACCATGCCTGCGAAAGTAGAGGGAAGGCCGGAGAAATGGTGATGATACGTGTCTGAATCGCAAGCATTATACTTGGCGAGACGCATAGCGGCGCAGAGCACATAAACGGCAAGTGCAACCGTCATCAGAAGCCCGTGGTTCTGGAACCATTCCGGTGCGTAAATCTTGTAGGTGAAGAAAAAGCAGAATGCCGGTGCGAGACCGAAAGCAACCAAGTCGGCGAGGCTGTCGAACTGGGCGCCGAATTCGGAGCTGGCGTTTACGAGGCGTGCGGCAAAGCCGTCAAGCTTGTCGAAAAGAGCGCTCAGCATTACAAAGTATGCACCCATGCGGATTTGGTCTGCCGTACTAAACGAACCAAAAGCTCCGGTTGTCCAGCAAATGGAAAATACACCGAGCAAAAAGTTCAGGCTTGTGAAAGTATTAGGCAAAACAAAACGTAATTTTCCCACGATATACTCCTTGAATTGGTTTGCTAAAGATAATTTTTTTACGGAGAAAAAGAAACTTTTTTATTGATTATCCGCTTGATCGACGGGTACAATCTCCCAAAGAGCGCTTACTCCTGCGGCAACAATAAGGTTGTTTGGGGGGGCATACGGGTTTTCTGCCGTAGGGAAGTTCGTCCAGTGCTTGGTCGAGAACTGGTAGAATGTCGATGGCCTGTACATGAGGGGGAGTACAGGGACCGTTTCCATGAACAGTTTGTTGAGTTCCCGGTATGCCTGTACAAGGCTATCTTCATTGGTTATAGTTGGGATTTCCTTTAGGAGAATGTTTATGTCTTCATTCTGGAAACGCCCCTGGTTTACAAAAGTCTCTTCACCGACAGGTTTATAAGATATGGTGCTTAGCATTTGGTAGAACCTGTTCCATGGATTGGCGACGGAGTGCTCTGTCGGTGGAGTCTTCATGGCGAGGTCGAATGTACCTCGGCGTAGATCCGAATCCCATATTGCGTAGTCGACAATCTTAGGTGTTGCAGTAATCCCTATCTCTGCAAACGATTCCACGATGACATTGATGGTTTCAACCCAGTCGTTCCAGCCTTGCGTGCACTCGATGGTGATATCCCGGATAGGCTTTTTCTTCTTGTCGAGGAGTTTCCCGTCGGCGTTCCAGGAATAGCCTGCTTCCGAGAGTATTTCTCTAGCTTTTTCGGTATTGTAGCTGTAGCCGAACTCGTCGGCATCTTCTTTGTTGAAATACTTCTTTTCTAGGCCAAATGGGAGGATGAACCCGGGCTGCATGGCGGGGGTGTAGTTCGAAAGTGCGCGAGCCTTGATTTTATCGAAGTCAATCGAGTGGGCTAGGGCTCGTCTAAAGCTTACGTTGTTGAACGGTTCCTTGGTGACCGCAACGACCAAGGCCGTAATGGTTGCAGGAAGCTGGTACGGTTCTTCGCGACTCCAGGCGCGGATGCTGTCTTTGGCCTTTTCCCAGATTCTAGGCAAGTAGATGGAAGAAACGTCCAGGTTTCCTCGGGTCATGGCATTGTTGAAGTTGTCATTCTTGTCGTAAATGGGGTGAATGATATACTTGGGTGCCGGTTTTCTGCCACCGTATTTGCTGGATCTCCAGTAGTTTTCGCTGCGCTTGAGCACAATTTGGTCCGGAGAATAATTGGCCAAGGTATAGGGCCCCGATGCGACCGGTTGAACGTCGTTCTTGAATTCGAGAATCTTCTCCATGTTGTAGCTCTTGCCGGTCTTGGCGGACTTGAGCAAAGGCTCGAATACGGACTTGGGGAGGATCGATGTCTCGGCTATGGCATTCAGAACCATGAGCGGATTCTTGTTTTCCGTCAGGTGGAACGAAATATGATTGTCTCCATCGTCTGTAATGGTCTTGATGTATTTCCAGTTGTTGTGGTGGGCTGTTGGCAGGATAGAATCCATCTTGAAGGTGTAAATAACATCTTCAGTCGTGATTTTTTCGCCATTGTTCCACTTGGCTTGCGAATTTAAGTGGACCGTAATGCTGGAATCCGTTTGACTATAGGAATCAGCTAGCATTGGATCCAGCTTGCCTGTCAGTTGGTTAAAGGCAAGCAAGGATTCGTACATCAGCCGGATGTTTCCATCCGATGGAAAGTTTGGGTCGGGGTCGAGCGGATTGAAAGTCGCTGGAGGGGACCAGTCGAAACCGCCTACGTAAAGAGTTTCGTTTCGCGGGTATTCAGATGTTTTTGTCTTGATGTTTTTGGTGTTATCGTCCTTGCAACCTGTTGCCAGGAGTGCTACCGCTATGGAGAGGTAGCAAAGAGGGGCAACTTTTTTGAAATGGACGCTCATTCTTTTCCTGCAAAACTTAATGCAGAAAATGTAGTGAGATTTTCTTAAAATGACTACTAAATTTTAGTTTACTATAGTCCAAGTTAGAGCGGAAATGCGTAAAGGACCCGCTTGGGGGAAGCGCTATATAAGGTATGGTTTAAAATAAATGGTGTGCCGGCTCCACCGGGGGTGTTGAATGTCTTTACGACCTTTCCGTCTTTGAGCGAAAGAGCGATGATTTCGTTTCCTTGGTCAATCCAGGCCTTGCCATCGTAAATAAACGGCTTGGAGAAAACGGATTTTTTCCCTTGATATTTCCAAAGCGGCGTTCCGATGTTAGAATAAAGAAGAATGGACTGGTCGGCAAGCGAGATAATGATCTTGTTCTCGTTTTGATCGCGGAGCAACTGCATGGAAATGATGGGGTATTCCATGAGGACCTGTGTCGGGCTAAAATCCTTTCGTTTTGTATTTTGAAGAAATAGCTTGTTTGTGCTGGAAACGAGTACGATTGTCGAGTCGATTCCATCCATGGCGGTGATGTTGACTTGAACTTTGTTCGTTGAATTGTCTATGGTAAGTCCGTTGTCGTCATTGAGCCGCATCAGTTCTCCGTCGAGGTTGCAGAGCTGTAGGTTGCGGGAAAGCTTTACGACATGGAACGGCATGGAATAGACTTTGCGCGACCAGACGATGCTGTTGTTGGAGCGTGATATCTTGAGTAAAAATCCATTCCAGGTTGAAGCGTATATGTAGTCCCCGCTAATCGTGAAG
The DNA here is from genome assembly GCF_002210405.1 of Fibrobacter sp. UWB3. Classification (NCBI taxonomy): domain Bacteria; kingdom Pseudomonadati; phylum Fibrobacterota; class Fibrobacteria; order Fibrobacterales; family Fibrobacteraceae; genus Fibrobacter; species Fibrobacter sp. UWB3. Next base: position 485,387 of record NZ_MWQJ01000001.1, on the reverse strand, counting down.
TTGAAAGCCTTGCCTGGCAATTGAATGGGCTTGTTGAACAAGTCCTTGTTCATGTCGTAGATGTGCATCTGGTACCCAGTCGAAATGACGATGGTATTCTCGTCAGACTGGATGACAGGGGCGTTCCCGATTTTTCCGATATACTTGCTCCAGCGCTGTTCTCCGTTTTCTGTATTGATACAGATGAGCTGTTCTGTAGCAGGGTCAACAGTATAGAGGTTCTTTTTGGAACCGAGGAGCTGCGGGTAAACTGTTTTGGGAGATACATTTAGCTGGCTTGCAAAGTTTGCACCAACGGCTTTGCTGTAATACCTCAAAACGATGCGTGCAATTTGCGGACTGCCAGTAGAGAGTCGAACGGCTTCGGCCCATGCCTTTTGGCGATCCTTTTCAGACGCCTTTTCGCGTTCTAGATTGAATGCCTTTAAAAAATGGGCTTCGGCATTGCCTGGTTCTTGCTGAATAATCGAATCCAGGAGTGGCGTGATGTTATCCCAGAGCTTTCGCTGGGCTCTATGGACGGCTTGGGACGCAAGCTTGCTGGAATAAAGCGGGCGTTGTCCATAGTAATGGGCGTCAATGGCGTAAATTCGCTTGTTGTCGAACGGTACGTATATGAATCGTCTTTTGGCAATTGGGCTTGTCATTGGAGCTTTGGCAAGGTTAAAGCCCCATAAGGGACTGAGTAACGTATCGACGGTGATGACGGAACCTTCGTTAGAGAATAGTCCGAGTGTTCCCTGAGCGAGAGGGTAGATGTTTGAAGCGTTTGCACGGACGGCAGAACGGATTGAACCTGTTGCTTGGCTGTAGAGGGTGATTTTTCCGGAGGCTTCGAGCGTGACGATGTTGTTTTCGAAAGCCTGAATGCTTTCAATGTTTCCAACGGAGACCTTCCACAGAGGTTTCTTGGTATCTTGTAACGTATAGCAGAAAAGTTCGTTTCCAGAAACTAGATAAATGTAGTTCTTATGGACATATGTTTTCTGGATATTGTCGTATTGGGCAATTGTGAAAGCTTCGGTTGCAGAACTTGCCGAAATGAAATGGAGGGCGTTATCCGGGCAGTTCAAGATAAAGTTGTCATTGATGAATTGCTCGCTTTGCAATTGGCACGACGTGTAGTCGGCGGTCCCTTTGTTGATGGCTCCTTTGCGGTCAAGAATGTAGAACTCTTTTTCTGTGATGGCTATGGCAGTTCCATTTACGGCGGTGAACTGTGAAATATTCTTGATTTCAAAGGAGGTTATCTGATTGGGCGCGTTGTGGGGCTTGTAAAAGAGGGAATCGCGTGTGGCGTTTTGGTACCACATTCCTTCAGAATTAATATACAGCAGGTGGTCGTTTTCATTGAGCTTCGTGCCGATTTCAATAATCATGCCACTTTCAATTTTGGCAATGTGGCCATTTTCAAATAGAATGTTGGCGTTCTTGCCTTCAAAAAAATGACGGATGGGGCTGCGGAGCGGAATGGTCTTTTGCAAAAGCCTTTCCGGGGCATAGCTTGTGGCCGCATCGCGCTTGGCAAGCCAGTAGGCCTTGCTTGTCGTCTTTGTATATGCTTGGCTTCGGCTGTAAAAGTGGTTTGCCTGAGCTTTGTTGTTTGCCAAGTCGTAAATTTTTCCGAGGTAGAAAAATGCAGATTCCTTATCGTCGTTGTCACCTTGACGGGAAATTTTTTCGAGCAATCGGATGGACTCGTCTACTTCACCCTTCATTTCGAAGAGGTAAATGGCTTCCTGGAGTTGCGAAGCCATCTTGTTTGCCATCGCTTGACTAGAAAACAAAGTGCAGAGGGCGAGGATTGTAAGAATCCACGCCTTGCTAAAGATGTTTCCTTTTTGCAAGTGATTACGCATCGAACTTGTAGCCTGCTCCACGGATAGAAAGGATGATTTTCGGATTTGCCTGGTCGTCTTCGAGTTTACGCCTCAAGTTCACGATATGGTTGTCAATCGTGCGTGTTGAAGGCATATTCTCGGGAGTGTAGCCCCAGAGATCCTGCAACAAATCTTCGCGCAAGACGACTTCGCCTCGACGCTGCCAGAAATATTTGAGGATCTGGAATTCTCGTGTGGATAGCTCCAGCGGAACGCCTGCCTTTGTAGCGACGAATTTCTTGAAGTCCAAGTGGATGTCGGCAAAATCGACGGCATCGACAGATGCGAGCTGCTTTGTCGGGGTTGCTTGTGCCTGCAAGTCGATACGGCGGAGGAACGCCTTCACGCGAGCCAAAAGTTCTAGAATTGAGAACGGCTTTGTCACGTAGTCATCGGCGCCCATGTCGAGCCCTGCGACTTTGCTCGTTTCTTCGGTCTTTGCGGTAAGCATGATGATGATGCATTCCGGGTGCTTCTTGCGAATGATGCGGCAGACTTCAAAACCGCTCTTCTTGGGGAGCATCACGTCCAGCAAAATGAGGTGCGGCTGGAACGAGTCTGTCTTTGCTATGGCTTCTTCGCCGTCGCATGCCGTTTCGACTTCATAGTTTTCGAGCTCGAAGTTATCCTGGAGCCCAAGCCGGATGATTTCTTCGTCTTCAACAATGAGGATTCTGTGTTGCTGCATAATCATTCTGCCTTTTTGAATCTTACGGTGAAAGTGGAGCCCTTGCCGGGTTTGCTGGTGAGTGAGATGGTTGCCTTGTGCGTTTCTGCCACGCGCTTGACGATGGCAAGCCCAAGTCCGGAACCTTTTGTGCTGCGGGTCATCTCATCGCCGACTCTATAAAAATCATTAAATATATTTTTTTGCTCCGAAGACGGGATGCCTATGCCGGTATCTGCTACGGAGAAAACGACTCTGTCTTCGTCAGGGGCGACCGTTATGGTGATGTCGCCTGGAGCATTTGTGTATTTAATGGCATTTTCGATAAGGTTCTGTACCAAGCTGTAAAGAGCTGTGTAATCGCCAATGACAAATAAGCTTGGTTCAATTTTGGTATGGAACAAAAGTCCTTTTTCGACGCCAATGTCTTCTACGTTATCGAAAACCTTCTGGACACATGCAGAAAAGTCTAGCTTTTCCCAATGGAAACCGCCCTTGCCATGTTCCATGCGCGTGTAGTTCAAAATGGCGCCTATCAAGTTTTCCAGACGTGTCGCTTCCTTGCCGATAAGGCCGGAATATTCCTGCACTTTTTCGACTTTTTGCACACGGCCGCGAGCCATCATTTCGGCAAACATCTTGATGGATGTCAGCGGCGTCTTGAGTTCGTGCGACACGCTCGAAAGGAAGTTCGCCTTCATGGCTAAAAGCTTATGTTCTTGCGTGAGGAAGCGGAACATTACGATGGAGCCAAGAAGCACGGTAATGAGCGAGAATGACAAAAGCCCGTACATGAGGAACATGCGCTTGCGCGTGTCGCGCTTGATTTCGCTTAATCCCTTTTCGTACAAGGTCAAATTCCATGATATGACTTTATCTAGAGTAACTTGCGTGAGGACGGCTGAACTGTCCGAAACATGGCCGAGTATAAGCGTCTTGTCGGAACCTTCAGTGATGGAGTAGGGAATGCCCTTCCAGCCTTGGGCCGAAGTCTTGAGCTTGGAACGCATGCGTTCGCGGTATTCGTCGATGTTCACCTTGGCGAGAACCACCTGGTCACCAGAGAGGATCGGGTAGCTCATCTTGATGAACGTCGACTTGTTGTCGCTCATGATGTCGATGCCGTTTTTGGACGTCGTTTCTTTGTTTAAGAGCGACTGGACAATATCTTTGTTGCTAAAGAATATGTCCATATAGCCGAGCTGGCGGTTGAAGTTCTCTCTCAAGTTCCAAAACGCTTCGCGTTTTTCCTGGCTCAGGTTCTCGAAAGAAAGAATTTGCGTAAAGGCGGTTTCAAAGAAAAATTTTGCCGAAGGGAGGTTCTCGATGTTTTCGCTTTGTAAAAACTGGTTTAAGACCGCGATTGTGTAGTCTTCAGCTTCTTTGTGCTTCTTTTGCGCAACGAGAATTTCAAAGTGCAGCAAGTTGACGGAGCGAGTTAAGTCCGAGTGGAGGTAGCCTTGCTGGTGCGGGTGCTCCTCGAGAATGTTCAAGAGGCGGAGCGCTTCGTCGTAGTCCTTGGTCTTGTATGCGATACGCACAAGTCCAAGAATGTTCTGGATCTGGTCGTCCAGGTTTTCGAATGAAAAACGAAGCTGGCGTGCCGAACGCGAAAGGTTTGCCGGTTGCGGCATGGCCGAAGTGACTTCTTCGCGGAACAGCATCTTTTCGAAATGGCTTGCAATACTGTTCGAAAAGTCCGAAGTCTTTGAAAAATGCTTGGACGAAATGTCGGGGTAGATGAGCGTTCCGTTGTTGTACAGGAACATCGCTTCAATGCCGTTCACCGTCTTGAACTGAGTGGCATTTCCGAAGTCGAGCAAGCTATGGGGCTGTTCGTAAAGGTACAGTGAGGCCGACTTGACTTCCTGGAATATCTTGCTCTGTTCTTTGCTGATGGTCGATTCGCATTGTTCTCGGAATGTAGCAACGCTCTCGCTGAAGTTCTTTTGTGCAAGGTAAGCTTCGTTCTGGATGTTTCTCACACTCAAGAACGAGAGGATTGCCGTTGGTAAGACAATTCCCCCTGCAAAAAAGGAGAGAAAGAGAAGATTGCTACGTGATATCCGCATTGGCGTCCATTTCCTTAAAATGGAATATACGCCGACAATTCAGGAAAAATCAGTATAAGGACACTTCCTGCCATCAAAATGGCTAGAAGTGAAATCGCAACACCGATGATAATCAATAAGTTCTTTGTCACTGCGCCAAGTTCGCCTGATGGGTTACAGAAACCTTGTGTCCTACTTCAATGCGACGACTGTTCGAATAGACTTCGCGGACGAGTACTGTCGATTCGTTGTTAGTGGCTCTTGCGATTACACCGCGGCCAAGAAGTCTCGGCGGGAGTCCTGCATCGGATTTGTCTTCTTCCCAGATGGCAATGGCATCACCCGTGTTGAAACCTTGCTTTGCACCCTTGTCGACCAGGATGTAGGCATAGGCGCCAATGATGAGCATCGGGTCCATGGTGTAACGGATCATAGCCATATCTTCGATTTTGGCTTCTGGAATAGCTGTATAACCCGTAACGTTCAAGATATTGAGCGGCTGTTTGAGACGGGCCTTGGAGTGGTCCATCTTGATTTCTCTAAAGCTCTGGACAATCTTTGCTCTCGAAAGGGAATCGCCAATATCGGTAATTTTTGCATAGCCAGTGAGTCGGACCAGTGCAAAATTGTCATAGCTCTTGCCTTTGTGAGCCGGAACTTCGATTGCGCGGGCATCCAGAATTTCAATAAGGTCGCCCTTCTTGAGACTTGCATTTGTCTTGCGGCCGATCTTTACGACAACTTCAGATTCCGGGATATGGATAATCGGTTCTTTCTTTTCGCCAGAGCGGATAGCAAAGAATCGCTCATCCTTTTTAATAGAATCAAGCGTGTAGATTTCGGGAGCGAGAATCTGGTAGTAGCCGTTGAAAATCTTCGGAGCCGGACGCTTCTTGTAAAGGTAGGTGTCCGCAGCTTTTTTCTTCTTGTGCTTCTTGTCCTTGTCGCGGAGGTTTCCAAGCATGTTTTCGAAGTCACCATTGCGGGCGTCACTTTCGTCGCAACCGACGGAGGTGATTCCCTTCGGCAAGTTGGAATCGGCGACAGCTGCTTCGCAGGGTCTCGTTTTGGGGAGACGGTAACTGTCATCCTTGATGCCTTCGCCTAAATAAATGGAGTCGCCCGGATAAATCCAGTGCGGGTCTTCAATGTGCCTGTTATTTTCCCAGAGGTCCGGCCATGCGAACGGATCGTTTAAAAATTCGGCACTGATGTCCCAGAGGGTGTCGCCTTTTTTAACCACATAGGCGGATGCAATCAGAGCCGAAAGACCAAGACAGATCGAAGCACATTTTAAAAATCGCATACGTTTCCCTAAGCAAAAATTTGGTATTTGTTAAATAATTTAATCTTTTCTTTGCTTAAAAGATGGCGTTTTTTGCACAAAATGCGGAATATCCGACGAATTTGAGCGCATGGGGCGTTCTTTCGGGCGCTGGATATTGCGGGAACGGTGTGCAAGGGCGGGGTTTTGGCCCAAAATGCCTACTCTATCCGGCACGAACAAGAAAAGAATTTCAAAAGTGCCACGTCCCGGTTCCATGTAGAGCGGGATGTTCTTGCGGAGCATATAGCCTTCGTTACGGAAAGCCTTGATTGCCTTGGAGGCTGTTTCGAGGTTCCCGGTCTGCAAAAGAATGCGTTCGGGGCGCGATCCAGCAAGCGTCTGCACCATTTCGGAATTGATGGTGTCATTCATGCCCAGGTTGAGGTAGAACGTCCAGCGGCCTTCGGCGTTATCGCTCTTTGAGAAGAATTTCGAGACGAAATTGGCGTCCAAATGGCTGCGGTGGAAGCGCATGTTCTGCGTGGCAAGGTTACGGATATTCAGCTTGGACGACTGCATGGCGGATTCGCGGCAGTCAAGCGCTTCGACCTGCTTGAAGAACGGGGCGAGCGATGCCGAAACGTAAGACGGACCGGAGCAGAATTCGAAGAAACGGTCTTCACGGTTCGGGTGGATGGCGTCCTTGATGCGAACTGGTAGGTTTAGCCATGCATCCTTGATGCGCGGTGTCCAGTCGAGAACGTGCATGCTAAAGCCGGTCGAGGCAATCGGCATAAAGCTACTGCCGAAGGAGCACTTGGATTCGACCTTCATGCCCTGAGCATCGGCGGGATCAAACAGACGGTCCGGCAAGCATTGGATCTGGTGGCAGCTGATGACTTCGGGGCAGCTGCGTTCGATAAAGTCTACGAACGTCTTGTAGCCGTGTGCCGAAATTTTACCCTTGACGTTCACTTGTACGAGGAGCGCAAAGCGGCCGTCGCCTGTGGCGCGGAACCAGATTTGGCGCAAAGCCTTTTTGAAGATGCGCAAATGTTCCTTGTGGAGCTGTTCCAAGACGCGCTTCACTAGCTCGAGCGGCTTCATCTCACGGGACGGAGCGTCAATGACCAGGTTTTCCTGGGCGCCGTGGTATTCCTTGATGATTCTCCAGTCAGAGTTTTCGGGTGTTGCGTCGGCGGTAAACCATGCCTGCAACTTTCCTGGAATGCGATCGTTTTCCATCCAAGCGGCAACCTGGTTTTTGATGTCGTCAAACGAAAGAATTTTGCGGACAACAGGTTTTTCGACCTTTGGCTTCTTTTCGTCGAGTTCATCGTCCTTGCGGACATCGGATTTTCTGGAAGCGTGGAACTTGCCTCCGGCGAGGGGTTTGCCGATTCTGTTGCCCATGGTGTTACGGGCAATGCTGCCTTCGGAGCGGCGTGAAAAACGATTGTTCTGTTTGTACATCTTTATAATCGTGTTGAATGTTTAAACTACAAATCTAGGATAAATCCAGGAGCATTCGCGGGCGAGAGTCTTCGGGAATTCGCGGAATGAACCCTTAATCTGGTAAGTGTTCAGGCTTCCTTCAACCGGTGTGAGCGAAATGACGCTGTCGGCGCGGGATTCTAGGTAGGGATATTCATTGAAATTTAAGGAAGTCACAACGGCGCAACCCGTGAGAGCGATAATCGAATCGACCATCTGCATCAGAATTTGGTGCGGGGAGCCGCTGAGTCTTGAAGACTTCGGATTGTGCAAAACGGCAGAAATCGGGTCGATTACGACGACCTTGTAATCGTGATTTTCGAGCTTCTTGGCGCCTTGAATGCGCTTCGCGATAAGCTGTGCGATTTCAAGCGGTGTAAGCGCTGTGCCGCGGAGGTTCAAGAAACCGAACTTAGGCGTGTTAGGCTGTAAATTGCGCTTTTCGCCAAGCAAAAAGAGACGGTTCAGGAACACGGATTTGGTGAGTTCCAAGTTGATGTATAGAACGTCGTTTGCATTTGTCGTGTTGCCGAGCCAGTCTTCGCCGTGGCAAATGGAAAGCGCCATGTCCATGAGCGCAAGCGACTTTCCGCTTTTCGGCGGGGCTGTGAACAAGAAAAATTCACCAGCGCGGAGTACGTTCTCGATAATGGTAACGTCTTTTTTCGGGGCTTCTTCGCTATCGCTTGCAAGTTCTACGAGCGGCTTTCCATCGAGCGAGTATTCCGCCCATTCGCGCCAGTCTGTGAAGTTCTTGGCTCCTTGTTCCAGTGCGATGAGGTACTGCTGCTTGCCGTTGCGGAGCACGCCTGGCATGCGGACCATCTGGTTCGGGTTGCGGTTGCCGTCATCGACTTTAAAGCCTTGCGATTCAAGCGTCTGGAAAAGGAAGTCTACGCGTTCCTTGTATTCTTCCTGGTCATGCGCTTCAATCTTGATCCAGGCCTGCACGGAGTTTGCGCCTGTGTTTACAAGGGCGGCGCAGGGGAGGTTCAATGCTTTGTAGTAAGCGAGCTGTTTCGCGAGCGTCATCTTCGGGTTGTCTACGACAACGTAACGGTAATGCCAGCTTTCGTCGGTGGCATCGGCGCCGCCTTTCACTGCATTAATCGTGAGGAGCGCTCCGTCCGGACCGTCGAGCTGCTTCATGATTTTCTTGAGCGCTTCGTCTTGCGCGATAATCTTCGAGACGATTTCGCGAGAACCCGATGGCGTGTTCGAAATCTTGAATTCGACAGTTTCGTCTGGCTTGAACGTTGCCGCCAAGAGCTTTGCAAAGTCTTTGCGCCAGTCTGGAGCGGGCCATGGAATCGAGAGCGCTTCGGGGTCAATCTTGAAGTTCTGCAACAGCTCAAGAGACTGGTTGTCGAGACCGAGCGCAATCATCTGCTGCATCATCGTTGCCGAAATGGGCGAGATGACGGTTGGGCCCATGGCTGCGTAGCCCGGAGCCATTCCGGGAGCCATGCCAGGTTGTGCTTGGGCTGACTGAGCTTGCTGCGCTTGTGTTGGCTGCGGAGCGGCTTGAGCGGCTGCCTTTTGTTCGGCTTCGCGTTCGGTACGGCGCTTTTCTTCGGAGAAGGCGTTGCGCAAAATCTTCTCGACATCGTCTGCCGAGAGCCCCTCGTCGCGAGCCTTGCCACCGAGCTGGAATGTGGCGTCCATGAACGTCCAGCCTTCGTCAAGCGCGGCTACGCCTGCTTGGAACAAAGCCTTCTTTAGTTCATTCTGGTCGGCGAATTTGCTCTTTACGAAGTCGTTAAGAATTTTCTTTCCGTTTTCCATGGACACCTCCAATTCTCTCGGATGGTTTGGCTAGTTTCAGTTTACTTCAGCGGGTCGCTATTCGGATCAAGTCTGCCGGTCTTTACGTATTCCTGAATGTCTTTAGAAATGCGCATCGAGCAGAACTTCGGGCCGCACATCGAGCAGAAGTGCGAGGACTTTGCGTTGTTGCCCGGGAGCGTTTCGTCGTGGAATTCTACGGCGCGTTCTGGGTCGAGCGAAAGCGCGAACTGGTCGTTCCAGCGGAAGCTGAAACGGGCGCGCGAAAGCGCGTCATCGCGGAAATGCGCTGCAAAGTGGCCCTTGGCAAGGTCTGCGGCATGGGCGGCGAGCTTGTATGTCACCACGCCTTCTCGCACGTCGTTCTTGTCCGGGAGGCCCAAGTGTTCCTTCGGCGTCACGTAGCAGAGCATGGCGGTACCGAACCAACCAATCATGGCTGCGCCGATAGCGGATGTGATGTGGTCGTAACCCGGAGCGATATCCGTGGTGAGAGGGCCAAGCGTGTAGAACGGTGCGTTGTGGCACATTTCAATCTGGCGGTCCATGTTTTCACGAATCTTGTGCATCGGCACGTGACCCGGACCTTCAATGATGACCTGAACGCCCTTCTTCCAGGCAATTTCGGTGAGTTCGCCGAGCGTATCGAGTTCGGAGAACTGTGCCATGTCGTTGGCGTCTGCAATGGAACCCGGACGGAGTCCATCGCCCAAAGAAACGCAAACGTCGTATTTGGCGAGAATGTCGCAGATTTCGTCGAAGTGCGTGTAAAGGAAGTTCTCTTGCTTGTGGACCATGCACCAGCGGGCGATGATAGAACCGCCACGGCTTACGATGCCCGTCGTGCGTTCGAGCGCAAACGGAATGTACTTGAGCAAAAGACCTGCGTGGATCGTAAAGTAGTCGACGCCCTGTTCGGCCTGCTCGATAAGCGTATCGCGGAACACTTCCCACGTGAGGTCGTCGGCGATGCCGTTCACCTTTTCGAGTGCCTGGTACATCGGCACCGTTCCTATAGGCACGGGGCTGTTGCGCAAAATCCATTCGCGCGTTTCGTGAATGTCCTTGCCGGTCGAGAGGTCCATCACCGTATCTGCACCCCAGCGCACGGACCAGACCATCTTTTCGACTTCCTGTTCAATAGAAGATGCGACAGAAGAGTTACCGATGTTGGAGTTGATTTTCGTGAGGAAGTTGCGGCCGATAATCATCGGTTCGCATTCCGGGTGGTTCACGTTGGCAGGGATGATGGCGCGGCCTTCGGCGAGTTCCTTGCGCACGAATTCCGGCGTGATGGCATCACCGCTACTGCCAAAAATTTCGTCCATCTTCTGGTTTTCGCGGATGGCAACATATTCCATTTCGCGAGTAATCACGCCTTCGCGGGCGTACTGCATCTGAGTCTTGTGGGCGCCGTCTTTTTCCAGGCGTTCGCGGATCCACGGTTCACGAATGCGTTCAAGTCCTTTCTTTACATCAATCGTCTTGTCGGGGTCGCCATAAGCGCCACTCGTATCGTAAACAGGGAGCACAGGGCATTTCGGATCGTCGAGCGAAATTTCGCGCATGGCGACTTTCAAATCCGGGAAAATCTTACCGGGGACATAAATCTTGCGAGACTGCGGAAAAGGCTTGAAAAAGCCGTTGGATTCAGACATATTCGTTCCTTTTGTTCAATTACGAACCAAGTTCAAGGGGTATAATCTCAGCCTGCGTATTGAGTGCAGGCACCCCGCTTATAATATAGATATATAGTCGCCGGCATAAAAAAAGCACCTCGACTGAGGTGCCTATTTTGCAAGTTTTGGGGATTACTTTTGCTTTTGAGCGCCGTAACCTTCCATCAGTCCAAAGAGGTTTAGTGCTTCTTCCATCGGGTACTTGTTCATGAACATAGATACCTTAGACTTGATGGAACCCTGTTTGTTGAGGCCCATGGCGGCTCTGAAAAGGTTTGCCGGGGAATTTTCGTTATACGAAGCCTGTTCTGTGTAAGTGGCGTTTAAGAAGCCTTCCAGATAAGCCTGGTTGATTTTTCCCTTGAAAATGCTAGGATCGCTAATGGAGATGTTTCCATTGAGGCTTTGGATGCTCGGTGCGTCTTCCAAGTCTTCGAATGCGCCGTCGGCGACGTTGAGCCAAAGAATGTTCGGGCTCACGGTAACAGTGACGTCACCCTTCTTGTTCAAGATGAAGGCGTTCTTGTCGAGATAGACCTTCTTTGATTTTGGGTCACCCTTGGTGTTGTCGAATCCGGCCATCATATTGAGGGCCAAAATGTTGTTGTGAACTCGGGTAATGCAGTTTGTGTTGGCTCGAACACCGTAACCCATGTCTTCGAACAGCTTGGTGCGTGTCCAGGTGAACATCACGGTATTATAGGCAAATTCATAATCGACGGCGTCGACTTTATTTTGCTTGGCTTGCACGTTTGCACCAACAATTCTATTGGCAATAAAAATGTTGTTCAAAACCTTGACCTTGCCTGCGACATGGTTTAAGTTCAATGCGATATTACCGGCATTTACAAAGACGCAGTTCTGGATGGTAAGGTCGCCTTCAGAGTTTTCACCGTAGAGGCTGTAGTTGTTAAGGGAGGGGAAGGTGGTGTTTCCCTTGGACGGAGGTTCAAGCCACATGCCGGTTTCGACGCCTTCTGGCTTGCCTTCAACCGGGTGGTAACTGTTGGCTTCGCCTTGGTCAAAAATGAATCCATCGATGACGACCTTCGAATTTGCTCCCTTGTAATTGAGGTGCAGAATACCTTGGCCCTTGGTGCCGTTCATTTCGTTGGTGGGCTGGAATAAGGTCTTGTTTTTAACGACATCGCGACTGGAAAAATCGTTCGAGTAGCCACCGATGATGGACACTGGCTTGTCGAGCTTGATCCACCCCTGTTTCATCTGACCGTTGTAATTACCGGCTGCCACGCGGATGACATCTCCGTCAGAAGCGAGTTCTATGGCTTTCCAGATGTTTTTGAGCGGGGCGGATGTTGATTTTCCCTCGTTCTTGTTTTTGCCGTTAGGGCTTACGTACCAGTCTGTTGCGAACGATTGACCTACGAAACAAAACGCTGCGGCTGCAGCTAAAATTTTAATGGATTTCATTTTTTCTCCTTGATAGGTGTTCGAAATATAGTAATGAATCTTAAAAATGGAGTATCATATGGGTTTTGTAGCTTGAATTTGCAAAATAATATTTAGATTATTTAAGCTATTTTTTAAAAAGAATGCAAAGGAGATTTTTATGTCGGAAAAAGTGATGAACAACCAGAGGGCTATTTATGCGCTTTCTGACTTGAGAATGTATGCTAGTTCGCATTCTTTGGATGCGATTGATTATGCAATTGAAGTCCTGCAAAAATTGGAAAATGCAGGGATAAAAAATCCGCTTGAATCCTTAAAACCTGAGGAAAAGTAATTTATGGAACAGGCCACAAATACAATAATGGCTTATGGAACCTTCTGGGCTCTTGTGCCGGCTCTTGTCGCAATTATTCTTGCCCTTGTGAGTAAAGAAGTTTACTCGTCGCTTTTTTTAGGCATCATTGTCGGTGGACTTCTTCTTTGTCAGGGGACTGGTTCGGGATTTTTTGATGCCATTTTCAAAAACGGCTTGATTGCAAAGGTCGCAGACCCTTATAACGTGGGCATTCTCGTGTTCCTTGTTATGTTGGGTGCTATGGTCGCGCTCATGAACAGAGCCGGTGGTTCTGCCGCTTTTGGCAACTGGGCCAAAACGCATATCAAGTCAAAGGTCGGTGCGCAGATTGCGACGATTTGCTTTGGTATCTTGATTTTTATTGATGACTATTTCAATTGCCTTACGGTCGGTAGCGTGATGCGTCCGGTGACGGACCGCTTCAAGGTGAGTCACGAAAAACTTGCATACCTGATTGACTCTACCGCAGCTCCGATTTGCATTATTGCACCGATCAGCTCCTGGGCTGCTGCTGTCTCGGGATTCGTGGAAGGCGAGGATGGCCTCACGCTCTTTATCAAGGCGATTCCGTTTAATTTTTATGCTCTCTTGACGATTCTTACGTTGTTCTTGGTTGTCATCTGGAATGTGAATATCGGTCCGATGAAAAAGCATGAACAGCATACAAGTGCAGTTGGCCTTGGTCCTGAAGAATTGACTGTAATGGAAACCAAAGGTAAGGTTTTGGATCTTGTCATGCCGATTGCGTCATTGATTGTATTTTGCGTGCTTGGCATGATTTATACGGGCGGTTATTTTGCGTCGGGCGATGCGGCAAAGGGCTTTGTCGATGCGTTTGCATCTAGCGATGCGTCTGTCGGTCTTGCGATTGGTTCGTTTGGCGCGTTCATCTTTACCGTTTGTTTCTACATGAGTCGCCGCGTGTTGCGTTTCAGCCATAGCATGGCTTGCTTGCCGGATGGCTTTAAGGCTATGGTTCCTGCAATTTTGATTTTGGCTTTGGCATGGACGCTTAAGGGCACGACGGATGCTCTTGGTGCAAAGGAATTTGTGGCAGGCCTTGTGAAGGGTGGTGCCGCGGGATTCATGAACTTTATGCCTGCGATTATCTTTGTGATTGCGGCGTTCCTTGCTTTTGCGACGGGTACTTCTTGGGGCACATTTGGCATCCTCATCCCGATTGTCGTCGCTGCGTTTGGCGGTGTGGATTACAGCCTCATGGTCATCTCGATTTCGGCTTGCATGGCGGGTGCCGTTTGCGGTGACCACAGCTCTCCGATTTCGGATACGACGATTATGGCAAGTGCGGGTGCAGAATGCAATCACGTGAATCACGTCAATACGCAAATCCCGTATGTGCTTATTGTGGCTGCGATTTCATTTGTCACCTACATTATCGCAGGGTTCACTCGTAGCGCAGTACTTTCGCTCTTGTTCGGCTTTGTACTGACCTTCGGTACGCTCGTGATGATTAAAAAACGTGCCAAGAAAAAAGGCGAGTAATTTGTCATTCCCGCCACTGAGCGGGAATCTCCCTCTGGTTATTTAAGTATGCTTCTATCGGCGTTTGATTTTTATTTGTGCAAGGATGACGGCTGTAAACATTAGCACGCAGCCGATTCCTTCTTGAAGGGTGAATCGCTCACCGAGCATCACCCATCCAGAAATCACGGAAAATACAGATTCAAGGCTCATCAATAGCGATGCTATGGTGGGCCTTAATTTGTTTTGCGCGACAATTTGCAATGTGAACGCCACACCGCTCGAAAGGATGGCGGCGTACAAAAGCGGAATCCACGGCTTGAAATGCGAATAGACGTCTATCACCGTGCCAAACCCCGCAAAATTTCCTTTCAAGTCCACGAAAAACATCGGGAAAATGGAAAGCGACGCCACCACTAGAAACTGTATTGCCGAAAGTCTCACATTGTCCATGTAAGGGCCGTACTTTCCGACGATAAGAATGTGTGCCGCAAAGGCGAGCGCGCAAAGCAACAGAATAATATCAGATGGCTGGATGGTAAAATCTTCCTTGATGCAGAGCAGGTAAAGCCCTTCAAGCGTGATGGCTACGCAGAGCCAAATCTTAGGGGAAATCCTCTTGCCGAAAAATGTGCTTAAAATCGGTACGAAAATGATGTAGCACGCGGTCAGGAACCCAGCCTTCCCGGCGGAACATCCGAGGAAAAGCCCTGTCTGTTGCAAGTTCATGGCAAAGAAAAGCGTAAGCCCGCAGAATAGGCCCGCTTTCCAGAGAGCCCTGTTTTCTTCTTTTGTTTTCGGCTTTCTAGGACTTTTGTTGAATTTGTCCAATACCTTCGCCAGTCCGAAAAGGACACCTGTGGCAATGAAATTTCGCATGCACACGAAAGCGAACGGGCCGACGTCGTTCCCTTCGATTTGGGCGACAAATGTGGAACCCCACAGAAATGCCGCCAGTACCATTAAAAAACTATATCCAATATTTGCCATCTCGGGTGAGAAAGTTAGAAATTCCTATATTTCGGCTGTAAAATTTTAAAAGGACCCTGTTATGGAAATCCCCGAATCTTCGAATTTTATTCAGGACATTATCGTTAACGACCTCCAGACCGGCAAGCGCGATCACGTGCTGACGCGTTTCCCGCCAGAACCGAACGGCTATATTCACATTGGACATGCCAAGTCCATCTGCTTGAACTTCGGCACCGCCAAAAAGTTCGGCGGCTTTACGAACCTCCGCTTCGACGACACGAACCCGACCAAGGAAGATGTGGAATACGTCGATTCCATCCGCGAAGACGTGAAGTGGCTCGGCTTTGAATGGAAAGAAGAATTTTTCGCAAGCGACTACTACGACCAGATTTACGCCTTTGCCGAAAAGATGATTGAAATGGGCAAGGCTTACGTCGAAGATTTGACTCGCGACGAAATGCAGGAATACCGTGGCAACGATGCCGGCAAACCCTCTCGCCCGAGCCCCTACCGCGACCGCAGCGTTGAAGAGAACATGAAGCTTTTCCACGAAATGCGCGATGGCAAGTATGCCGACGGTGAAAAGTGCCTCCGTGCCAAGGTCGACCTCGCAAGCCCGAACATGAACATGCGCGACCCGGTCATTTACCGCATCAAGCATTGCACGCACCATCGCACTGGCGACAAGTGGTGCATCTACCCGATGTACGACTTTGCCCACCCGATCAGCGACTGGATCGAAGGCATCACGCACTCCATCTGCACGCTCGAGTTCGAAGCTCACCGTCCGCTTTACGACTGGTTCCTCATTGAACTTGGTTTGCAGAACCGCCCGCAGCAGATTGAATTTGCCCGCTTGAACCTCACGTACACGATGATGAGTAAGCGCAAACTCCTCGAACTTGTGCAGACGAAGGCTGTGCTTGGCTGGAACGACCCGCGTATGCCGACCGTTTGCGGTTTCCGCCGCCGTGGCTTTACCCCGAGCTCCATTCGCGAGTTCTGCAGCCGCATTGGTGTTTCCAAGGCCGACTCCATGGTCGACGTGAACCTCCTTTACTTCTGCATCCGTGAAGAATTGAACCAGACCGCTAACCGCGTGATGGCCGTGATTGATCCGGTCAAGCTCGTGATTGACAACTGGGAAGCAGGCAAGGTCGAAATGATCGAAGTCGAGAACAACCCGAACGACCCGAACGCTGGTACGCGTAAGGTGCCGTTCAGCGGTGAACTCTACATCGAAGCTGACGACTTCATGGAAGAACCGCCGAAGAAGTACTTCCGCTTGAAGCCGGAAGGCGAAGTCCGCCTCAAGAGCGCTTACTTTGTCACTTGCAAGAGCGTCGAAAAGGATGCAGACGGCAAGGTCAAGGTTATCCACTGCGTCTATGACCCGCTCAGCAAGGGTGGCGAATCTCCGGATGGTCGCAAGGTCAAGGGCACGATCCACTGGGTTTCTGCAGCACACGCTGTGGATGCCGAAGTGCGCCTCATTGATAACTTGTTCACGCTCGAAGATCCTGCTCAGGTCCCGGAAGGCGAAGACTGGCACGATTACCTGAACCCGAACTCCATGGTCGTTAAGCACGCCAAGGTGGAACCCGCTCTCGCCGACGCGAAGCTCGAAGACCGCTTCCAGTTCATGCGTCAGGGCTACTTCTGCCTTGATAGCGAAGACTCCAAGCCGGGGCACCTCGTGTTCAACCGTACTGTTGGCTTGAAGGATTCTTTCAACCCGACAAAGTAATATTCGTTCGGTTCTAATCCGAATCTGATTTAAAAGCCCCGGCTCGATAGCCGGGGCGTTTTGTTATAAGGATTCCATTTTCAGCGGTGGCATTTGAAGGCCATCGTGGATTTTTTCAAAAGATCCGTGGTATTTCCCGTCGCTATTACGAGTAAATTCAAAACGAGTAACCATGGCGTAACTGAACATGCCTTCGACAAATATGTTGTCTGGTAGTCCGCAACGAGAGTGCTGTAAAGAGGCGATTACGCCAGCATGTGTAATGCACAGAAATTCACCATCGTCTGGGAGCGTGTCTATGAACGATCCTGCGCGTTTGTCTATATCGTAAAAGTTTTCACCGTTAGGGAACCTATAGCCGCGGAGGTCGCTTGTCCAGGCATGCATCTCAGAACGGGGGACCGCCGTGAGCTTTTGACCTTCCCATGAGCCGAAGTTAAGCTCGATGATGGCGGGTTCTTTTTCGACCGGGAGCCCCAGTAACTTGGATGCTTTGTCGGCGAACTTGACGCAGCGGATGAGCGGGCTTGAAAACAAACGAGTTGGCTTGGCTCCTTTGTTTGTGAGAGCCTTGAGTGCTTTGTCTGATTCTTCTTCGAACGTGGGGGAGACGTCAAAGTCCAGTCTCCCGTAACAAACATCATTTGGGTTGTAAGGCTTGGTATGTCGAATTGTCCAAAGAATCATATTTATCCATAAAAAAACGCCCTTGGCGGGCGAAAAAAAGTCCTAGGCTACCTGAGCACATAAAGATCCGCAAGTCCGTTGCTGCTTTCGCCCTGGCGAGTTGCCCGCAAATAATCATTGCGCAGGGCCTAGGACTCACAAATATAGAAACAAACTATATTTTTTTCAAGGGTTAATTTTATAGCCTTGAACGGGCCAAAATGTTCCATATAATACGGAATTGTTATTGTTCCTTACAAAAAGTGGTCGAAAATACCCCGTTTTTCGTACATTTTACCGTAACGAATGTTTTACAGTTAAAAAAATGTTACTATATTCAGTAATAGGTGTTTGAGGTTGTAGATCTTAATTGTTGGGGTCTGTTATGAAAAAAGGAAATCTGTTTTTGAGAACTGTATTGAGTACAGTCATGACCGCACTAGGCATGGCGGTTCCCGCTATGGCACAAGATGATGTGCCGGAGGTTGAACGCATTGTTGTCAAATTGGATCCGTTACAATTTTCCGGAGTGATGGACGAGGATCAAGGGCAGAAGCTCTGGAACGACCTCATGAAGTACAAACTATGGGGTACTCAAACCATAATTTTCAATAAGCATGATTTTAAAATTGCCGAAACTAGTGGGTACACGGGAACGGCTGTTGGTGATGTTGTCTTCAATGATTATGGGCATACACTTGGTGGTCCGATTGTTTCGGGCCGTGATATTGTTTTTGCAAAAGGTGCGGCTACGGAAGATTCTCTAATAGGAGGATCAATATATGCCAGAAAACTTTATTTGCCAGATAACTATAAAGTCGAAAATTCTCGGTATGATGGGAATATTTGTTTTGAAGACGATATCGTTTTTTCTGCGCCTGACAAAAATGGAGCTGAATGGGAATATTATGAGTGGATTAATACTTTAAATCGTTTTATCGAAAATGCTCACAGAGCAATTCTTAATGACGACCGTAGAAAAGAAGGCAAGGTTTATGCTAACTGGGCCAAGGATCTTTCTAATCCGTCTGCTGTGAATCTTGATGGTGTCTTTAGTGATGATGAAGGTGCTGTTAAATGTCCTTCGGATGTTCCGAGACCAGATGTGGGACTGACCGTACCTGTGCTTGATGAGTCTGGTATTAATTGGGAACCCTCCGTTAGTTTGAGCTCAAGCTTTTATGGCGAAGTCCAGTATATTCACGTTCCGCCCATTTCTGAAGATGATATCAAGAACGAACATACTTGGTTCGATAAGTATGTCGAGAATATTGAATTTTTCGGAAATTACGGAAAGAAGCTTTATATCTTGATGCCGTCCAGTCAGCAGAACGCTGATAAAAAGACGACTGGTCGCTTGACGCGTATCTTTACACAACAAGGTATTAATATTCAAAGTTCTGCAAATGATACAAAGATTCAGGTGGCTTATGTCGGTAGTGATGCTACGTGGGACTCCGAAAATAAACGATGGAATTTTGACGAAAACGAAATAACCGTAGTCCATGATACCGCTTATGCTGGTAATCTTTTGTTCTATACGAACGCGGACATCAATTGGCCTGCAATGAATAGTAATAGGGAATCTGATTATCAGGGAACCTTTATTACTACGGGCGATTTTACAATCAACGATCATTTAAGTGTTGCTGGTCAGCTGATTGCTGGTGGAACTCTTTGGTTTGAATCTGAATTTAATGGGGAATTCCACTATGTTCCATTCAATACTCCTGAAATTAAGACAAATGTTTTTGCGGGTGATAAGTTCAAGGAAGATGACAATACATGGTATGACATGCAGTTCTACTTGACGGATACCGCACATACCGAAGTATCTTTCGATTATTGCTTTGCTTTCTTTGATGAAATTGAAGATGCTGATACGAAATTTGCCGCTTATAAAAGTAAGGAATACGGCAACCTTTCGGGTGAGTTTGCTAAACGTGAAGATTTAGGTGTAAATGATGATAACCATAAAATGCCGTTCTGCAAGGATGGTGAATCAAGACATATAGTCATTAGAAAGGGAGAACGTCATCCAGATGTTCCTGAATATTCAGCATGGCTCAAAGTCATTGATGATGATAAGATCGAAGGCGATGAATACATGTTATTCAAGATTATGAACTTGAATGGTGCTGCTATTTCGGGCAACAAGTTCGGTGGTGGTCTCGTGGTTAAACTTGTGGATTCCAATAATAAGCCGCCACACTTTGTTGATTTGGATAAAGTTAATCTCGCTGTTCCTGAAAATGCCACAAAGGCTGTTGCTGATACTCTTAAGGCTGAAGATTATGAAAAAGATGAATTTGGTTATGAAATAGTTGGTGGTTCTGCTGAAGAATTGTTCCAAATTAATGATAAAGGCGTGGTTTCTATGAAAAACGGTGTTGATCCGTTCGATTATGAAGCTTGGAAGGCTGCCGGTACAAAGCTAACCCTTGATATAGAAGTTTGCGATACAAAGGATACGCAACATAGTACGTTCCTTTGCGACAGCCGTACGTTCACGGTCAGCATTGAAGACGTTAACGAAAAACCATATTTTGACTACACTGCAGAAGAGAAAAAGGAAATCAAGATTGCCGAAAATTCAATGAATGCTGATGAAGCGGTGAAAACGGCGGATCTTGATACCTATATTGATAAATTGGGTATTGTTGTTAAAAATTCGAAGTTTACGAATAACGAAGTCGTAGTAATTGGTGGTGATGTCGATGACTTTGGCGTTTCCAAGGCAGGTGTTATCTACGCAAAGCATAATCTTGATTATGAACTGAAGAGCACGTATAAGATTACCTTGCGAGTCCGTGATGTGGATACGGAAAAATATCCGGATCTTTATGACGATATGGAATTTACCATTACCGTAACGGATGTCGATGACGGTCCGAAGTTTGAATTTGCCGCCTACAATGGAACTGTTGATGAAAACTCCGTCGCTGGTACTGTAGTCGATTTAGACCATGCTATCGTGGCAAAATCAACTCTTGAAGATGCTACGATTACTTACAAGTTGCTTGATGAAACCAAGTCGTTTGTAATCGACCCGGTTACGGGTGTCATCACGGTGGCTGAAGGTGCTGTCCTCGATTTCGAAACGAAGGATACTTACGAGATGAAGGTTGTTGCTTCTGATGAATCTGGTGTTGAAGGTCAAATAGTGCAGACCGATACTGCCGATGTTATCATCAAGCTTAACGACTTGAAGCATTACCTGAAGGAAACTGTATTCGAAATTGCAGAAGATGCGGCTAAGGAATCTAAAATCAAGCCGTCGCTTGAAACCACTGAACCTGGCATTGTTGATGATGCCAAGTATACCTACTATATCCTCGACGGTTCCAAGGAAGTCTCTTCGAACAAGGTCTTTGAACTCGATCCGGAGACTGGTACGTTCTCCGTTGTGGCCGGTCTGGATTATGAGACGAAGGACTCCTATTCCATCAAGGTCCGTGTGAAGAATGCTATTGGCAATTCTTCTGATACAACAGTGACGATCAATGTTATCGATGTGAATGAAGCTCCGTCTATCCTTGTGGATACAATCTATGTGAAGGAAAATCATCCTGTCGATGAACCGTTCAGCACTGTCAAGACGGATAAGGACGATCCGGATACAAAGAATCCTGATTTCCGCAACAACGTTTATACCAATACTGATGGTAGCAAAATCTTCAAGGTGGATTCGAATGGCGATGTCATTCTCCTGAAGCCTCTCGATTACGAAGCTGATTCAGTCTATACGATTGATGTACGCGTAAGCGATAAGGAAGACAATACGCTGACTTCGACCAAGAAGGTTGTTGTTAAGGTTGTGGACGTCTATGAAAGGTCCGAAGTCGAAATTACACGTGTCGAAGATAGGGATTCTATCTATCTCAAACCGGATTCCGTCTTTGTGAACGATTCTGTCGTGAACATTGAATGGACTCGTGACGGTAAGATCGATTCTAGTGTCGATTCGCTTAAAGAAGGCTGCAATGTCATTATCAAGAAATTCCATGACAAGACTAAGAATGCTCCGGGTGCCGATACGGTTGTCGTTTGCTACAGCTCTGCCGCTCCGATTGTGACGGTCTCTGCCAATGGTGATGATGTTACTGCAGATAACATTTATACAGTCGTTGAAAAGGCGACAAAGAACGATACTGCTGTTTACGTGAATGAAAAGAAGAATGATATCAAGGTGACGGTCAATGACACTGCGTCTCATGTTACTAAGTCGTTCACGGTAAAGCTGGAACTGGATACGGTTGCAGTCTCTTCGAAGAATTTCAAGAGTCTCAAGAGTGTAGCGGACTCCGAAATTACTCGTAAGAAGAATCCTGATTCTGGAATAACATCTGTTCCTGAAAATGGAACGACCTATAAGAATTCTTATACGGATGAAGTAAACGGCGTCAAGGTGACTGTTTCTTACTACACCGATAAGAATGGTAAGGATGTCAAACGTTCTGTTATCACTTCTTCTGGCAAGACAAAAGATCTCGCTGTAATCGAAGTCTCGTACACGACAAAGGTCAATGGCAAGGAAGTTACGATTTCGTACTTCGCCGATGCGTCGACGGGTGAACGTGTCACGCTGAATACTGGCCTTACCGATAGCGAGTCTGTGCTCTCTGCAGATGGCGAATACGTGACGGCTTCGTACAAAGTGTACTATGATTATGTTGACAAGAACGGCAACACCGTCGAAGTCTCTTACTATCTGGATGACAAGGGCAATATCGCGAAGAACAACGAAGGAAACATTGGTTACAATGTCGCTTATACTTATGTGAACAAGTATGGCAACTCTTCGAAGAAGGACGTGTTTATCGTTCTTGACCAGAAGGGACCTGTTGTAAAGATCGTTTCTCCGCGTGAAGATGACGTTCTTACCGCAAACTTTGCTGTGGTCAAGTGGACTGTCAATGGTGAAGAACAGGATACGCTCCGCGTTCAAGGCCTTGACAATGGCGTGCAGACGATTGTCCGTGTGTTCCGCGACAAGGCCGGCAACGAATCCCGCGATTCTGTGCATGTCTTGGTCAAGAAGGCTAAGGACATCAGTATTGATGTTGAAAAGCCTGTAACGAAGGTCGATCGCGACTCTGTCGAAAAGTACTACAAGGATAGCAAGCCGAGTGATGACCAGACTTATAGCGTGACATTCTTCAACTATGAAAAGGACGCCGAAACCGAAGCCATTGTTGGAATTAAAGGCAAGGCCAAGAAGGGCTCTGGCGAAGAACCGTATTCTGGCTTGAAGGGCCACCTCGGACCGACACTCAAGGTCGACGCTCGCGTTCCTGTGGTAAGTGCTGTGGGTGGACTGGCAACGCTGGACGACATCATGAGCGGTGATGGCCTTGTGGCCGTGGAAGGCGTTGATGCCGCTAACGGTAAGAAGATGGCTGTGGACGAGTACGTTGAAAAGCACTGTACCGAAGAGTTCAGAAAAGCTTTGAAGAAGTCCAAGGATTACAGCCACATGAACCTTTACTGGACGACGCTCAAGGTTAAAGTCTGGGTGTACTCGAATACGGGTGTGTTTACGGACTACTATAGCTTTGACTACGACCTTGATGATCCTGAATATGTGAATGAAGCTGGTCTTTTGAAGTTCTACTTCGAACTCAAGCCTGATGAAAACGGTGACGTGAGAACTAAAGATGGACGTCTCTATGGCACCGGGGCTTACCTCTTCAAGACCGAAGTCAGGATGAGTTCTAAGCTTCGCTGCGACCTTCCGCCGATATCCGACGAAGGCAAGAAGAAAAACTCCGTTGTTAAGACGAGCGACGACTTGCTCAAGTCGTTCGGCTACAGACGTCCCGTTAACAAATAGGTGCATCGCCTGTTGATAAATTGTAGGGTGGAACTTCGGTTCCGCCCTTTTTTCTTATCCACGCCTCATGCTAAGCTCATCGACAACACTGAACGTTGCTTTTTCATCCTGTCGTTCGCATCTTCGACATCCTGAATGCCTCGCCTCTCGTCATCCTGACGCCACGTTTCTCGTCATCCTGACGCCGAAGGCGGAAGGATCCAGTGACCTTCCATAGCTCATATAATACGCATGATACAGATTCCGTAAATCAACTCCTGAAAATCGGCGAAAATGATACTTAAATCTTACAATTTTACAAGATTTCACATTTCTTTAGATTGAGCCGTTACTATATTTCATTAGAAAAGTGTTTGGATGATTTGGGAAGGAAACTGTGACAAATTTCTGG
Source organism: Fibrobacter sp. UWB3 (assembly GCF_002210405.1). Lineage (NCBI taxonomy): Bacteria > Pseudomonadati > Fibrobacterota > Fibrobacteria > Fibrobacterales > Fibrobacteraceae > Fibrobacter > Fibrobacter sp. UWB3. Next base: position 461,708 of record NZ_MWQJ01000001.1, on the reverse strand, counting down.
AGTGAAATTTGTCGTAGCAAAAGGAGCATAAGGTTATTATGTGGTTTGGCAAATTAAGTCTTAAAGTGGCGGCCTTAGCCTTGGTCGGTGCGGTTTCATCCATGGCTCAGGCACCGATGGATATCAGTGCAGACGACTGGAATTACCTGGCAAAGTTCAAACTTTGGGGTACAAAAGGTATCGAAACCTATAACAGACCTGAATTTTATGATTCAAGGTTTTACAATCATGAGAAAGAAAGCGATTTTAGCGGTTATAATGATGTAGACCCCGATACTCTTGGTTGGGTGGGTACTGCTAAAGGTGACTTGAAGACGGATGAAAAAGGATGGTTTGACGGCCCTATTATTGTGGGTGGTTCTGTTTCTGTTCCTGCCTATGCCGCTGAACGTAGAGCTTATCTTTTGACCGGTCCTATTCGTACTACGAGTGGAATTAGTAATGCTAGGTCTAGAGGTACCGTGTGCCAGGGAACCAATAAATCGGGGGCTTGTGCTAATGTTCCTGAAATTCGACCGAATTTGAGTGTTCCGAAACTGACTGGCGCGAATTTGTCGGGTTCTTTTAATGTTAGTGGTCGAACTATTCTTAATATCAGTAACTATTGCGCTGAAAACCAGGTTTGTGATATCTTTTTTGATTCTATCAATTTTGGTAATGATAGCCGATTGGTTGTTCAAATGCCTGATGGTGGACAGCCGACTCGTATTTTTGTAAATAAGCTTAATTTTGGTACTCAACCAGAAATTGTTGTGAACTATGGTAAAGGTGATTTAACTGCGAAAGAGTATCGTGGCAATTTATTGTTTTATGTTAATGGTAATATTAATTTTACCGAAACTAATGATCGTCCTATCATGGGTACATTTGTTAGTAAAGGTAAAATAACATTGAAGTGTAATGTTATTTTTGCGGGACAGTTTATCGCAGACGAAATCTATGTTGGTAATGAAGTTCGTGCTGAGAACTTTGTCTTTGTACCGTTTAACGAAAAAATTGAACTTGAAATTTTGGATGAAAAGTCGAAGAAAATCGTAGAAAGTGATACTTGGGTAACGATGAAAGTTGGCTTAAGTGATGCTGCGAAAAAAAATGTGTCTTTTAGTTATTGCTTTGCTTTCCACTCTAAAGATGGCGTTCATGGAAAATATGCTGGACATGCTGATGTTGGAGCTAAGGATGCCTCTCATGCATTCCCGATTTGCGGAGAAAGCAAAGTTAAGGTTACAATTCCAGCAGGTGAGAAAGAAACCGATAAGATTTATATCAAGCCTTTGAAAGATGGCTTGGTTGAAGATGACGAAGCCCTCTGGTTCCAAATTTCTGATTTGGAAGGTGCTAAGTTAACGTCTGAATATGAAACTGGTAAAGGATATAAAATTTACATTGTAAGTAATGATAAGGTCCCGACTGTTAAGACTGCACTTACTTTTGATGTTAACGAAGATGAAAAGCATACGTTTACTAAGGCTGAATTCCAATTCCAGCATGCAACGCAGGAATTCGCTTCTGTTATCATAACGAGCCTTCCGAATAAGGGCTCCTTGGTTTTGAATGGTACAAAGCTTACCTCTGCGGGGGCGGGTATAACGGTTGCCGTCAAGGATCTTGGGAAGCTTACATACCAGGCTGCTGCTAATGAATTTGGAAATAAGTATGCAACTTTCAAGTACAAAGTTGTTGGTGATGGTGTTGAAGGCGGTAACACGTCTGGTGAATATACGGCTACAGTGAATGTTATCCCGGTCAATGACAAGCCGACTGTTGCTGATGCGGTGTTTACTGTGAACGAGTTGGACCATGTTGTTGCTGGTGGCCCGATTGTCGTTACAGACGTTTCTAATGAAAGAAATGATGCAGATACTTATACCTATAAGCTGGTTAATGTCTCGGGTAGTGATTATGCTGCATTCAACAGCCTGTTTGAAATCAGCAAATTGAGCAATCAGAATGCTACGATCAAGGTCAAGAACAATGCTGTGATTAATTACAGCCAAAAGAACAAGTATGTTGTTTATGCTACTGTTACGGATGATGCTGCTACAGAAACAAAGACTGTGAATGGTCCGCAGACGTCTGCTCAGTTCAAAATTACGGTTACGATTAAAAACGAAAATGATTCTCCGACTATTAGAGATACAACTTTTACGATAGCCGAAAAGCAGTCTAATGGAAAAATCTGGCCGGCTGGTACGAGCGTGGGCAAGGTCACTGCAAGTGACCCTGACGGTGATCCTTTGACCTTTAGCATCATAACTCCGAATGTTCCGTTTAAGTTTAGTTCTAACGAACTTGTTATTAAGGATGGTAGCGTACTTGATCATGAAACTACTCCGACTTATACTTTGAAGGTCCAGGTTACGGATGGTGAATTTAAAGCTACGGCTACGGTTACCGTGATTGTTGCGGATGTTAATGAAGGCCCTGAAGGACTGGTTTTGCTGAACGAATATTCTGTCAATGAAAATACGGATGAACATCCTGCGGTTACATCTATTGGTACGTTTACGGTCTTTGACCCTGATGCTGGTGACGTCTTGTCTTATTCCTTGACGGGAGTCTTGACAGGAGCCGTTGATGCTACAATCTCCAAAAAGAATTTGTCAGATATCTTTGTACTTAAGGAAACTAAAAATGCCAATGGCACAAGAACGGTGGCTATCAATGTAAAGAATGGCGCTTTGCTTGATTACGAAAAACTCTTCAATAAGAATAAGGGCAATGCAATGTATCAGGCTAAGGTTACAGTCAAGGATGCTGCTGGTCTTTCCGTTTCTAAGACGACGAATATCGCCGTTAAGGATGTTAATGAAAAGGTTTCTGCAAAGGGTGGAACGTTTGTTTTGAATGAACATTCTCCGATTGGAAGCCCTGTTTGTGCCGAACCATATAAAGATGATGAAAATAATCCGTTGGATTGCGGTAAAGTCGCTCGTGTAGAAGGCTCTGATCTTGACATCTATTCTAATGACGATGTCTATTCCAATAATGACACGTTTAACAAGTTAACATACCAGATTATTCCGAGTAAAAATACAGGAACTGATTATACAAAGTTTACCGTTAACAGAAATACGGGTGCCTTGTTCACTAACGATGAATTCGATTATGAATCTGGTAAGCATCAGTTTACGTTTGTTGTGACTGTTTCTGATGGTGAAGGACTTACAGCAGATGCTAAAGTTGTTGTAAATATTGATAATATTCAAGAACCTACAATTTCGATAGAATATGAAGGGAATGTTACCGTTAAAGAATATGCTCCAAACGGTACATCTGCAGGAGCAACTGTTGTTGACTTTTTGAAAATTCTTGAAGATATAAAGGCTGAAAACGATGAAATCAGAGAAAATCTCGAAAAAATTAAGGGAAAGGTTAGCTTCAAGATAAATCAGGAAGCTTCTGCTAATGCAAATGGGGTTTTTGCTATCACCACGACTGCGGGTAAAGCTATTGTCAAAGTAAAGGACCCGACAAAACTGAATTTCGAAGCCCTTTATTCTAAGGATAAAACTAAGGATAAAACGACATTTAAGGTTGTTGTAGTTGCTTCTGGAGAAGATGCTAACGGATTTGACGTAGAAGTTCCTATTACCATGGGAATTACTGTAACCGATGTCAATGAAGAACCTGAAATTACGAATACAGCTCCGCTATCTGTGCCTGAATCGTACACGAATGAGGATGGTGAGTTTGGTAAAGTAACTGCAACTGATCAGGATAACGCCTATGGAACGCTGCATCCTTGGGGCTTCAACAAGTTGACTTATAAGGTTGAAGAAGTTCTTGCTGTTGATGGTAGCACGGAGTTCCCGTTTGAACTTAATCCCAATACGGGGGTATTTACGGTTGCTGACGGTCAGAAACTTGATTATACCAAGCAGAATCAGTATAAGTGCATTGTGAAGGTTGTAGACAATCCGAAGCTCTTTGATGATGATGGAAATCTTGTTTATCCGGCTCAACCAGCTACAAAAACAATTGTTATTAATGTTACGGATGTCAATAGACCTTCTGAATTCAAGGTGCTGACGAACCCGTACGAAGTTGAAGAAAATGTAGATAAAGGCACTGCATTGGAAGGCAAGCAGATTGTCGTCTATGACGAAGATGATGCTGACCTTGATAAATTGACGATTACCATAACGGATAACAATGCTACTACAGCTCGTGATGCTGCAAAGCTTTTCGAAGTTGTTCAGGTGGGTAAAACCGACGAGACCACTCATTTGAGCACGTTTGTTATCAAGACAAAGGCTGGTATCAATTACGAAGACCTTTATGATGAATCGAAATCTGAAGCTGCGTTCGATATCACTTTGACTATTGTTGATACTGAAACAAGAATAAAATATCCGCAGCAAGATACGAGAATTCAGATTATTGACGTGAACGAAGCTCCTGCATTTGCAAAGACTTCGTATACATTCACGGTTGCTGAAAATGTTGCTAAGGAAACGTCTTTGGGCGTTGCAAAAGCAACGGACCCGGATTATTACAATACAAGGTTTAATACTCTGTACTTCTCGCTTGAAGGAGACGAAGCTGCTCCGTTCGATATCAATGGTAGCACAGGTGAAATCACGGTCTCCAAGTCTGCTAAGCTTGATTACGAAGTCAAGAAAATTTATGAATTCTATGCCGTTGTGACGGATAAGAAGTTCACAAAAAAAGTTCCTGTAACGGTTAATGTTACGGATGTCGAGGAAGTTCCGGTATTCCCTGTTGTTCCTGAATTGGCTGTTGATGAAAACTCTGCTACAGGGACTAAGGTTGGTGTTGTAACTGCCGATGATGATGATTGCAAGAATAGTAATACCTGCAAAAAGCCGACTTATACGCTTGAGGCTACTGACGTTGCCGCTGATGACTACAAGTCGTTCTCTATCGATAAAACTACGGGAACCATCAAGGTTAACGGAGACTTGAACTTTGAAAAGAAGGACGAATATTCTGTTCGCGTTGTTGCTACAGATGGTGATGATCCGACACTTACTTCTTATGTCGATGTTACGATTAAGATTAATGATGTGAACGATAAGCCGACTTACGCAGAAAGTGAATATGTATTCGAAGTACATGAAAATGCTCCGATTGGTGAATTCATTGGCTCTGTTGTTGCCGAAGATGAAGATACATGGAGCGAACTCACGTATGCACTTTCGGATTATGAAGATAATTCCAAGGATGCGGCAGCCTTTAAGATTGTTGATGGTAAGATCTATTTGAATTCGAGTTCTTTGAACTTCGAAAAGAAGAAACAGTATCAGATTGTGGCGAAGGCTACGGATAATGGTAAATCCTATGGCGCAACAATCGGAAGAACGGACTTTGAAAATTACACTGCTACAACACTTGTAACCATCAATCTCATTGACGATCCGGATGATCCTGTTATTGAGGATGATGGCAAGAAGAGTTATGGTGTTGAAGAGAATACTGTTGATGGCAATACTCCGACAGGTAAGGAAATTGCATGCTACTTGGTCAAGGACGAAGACAAGGGTCAACTTGCTACTCTCGTTGCTTATGTAACTGATATTGGCAATACGGATGCAGACCGCATATTTGATGCCAAGATGAAGGGCAATAGTCTCTGCCTTATTGTGAAGGACGCTTCAAAGCTCAATTACGAAACGAATAAGCATGTTCACAAAATCACTGTAGAAGTGATGGATGCCGACAATCGTACTGCCAAGGTTGAAAAGACCGTCAACATTGTTGATGTGAACGAAATGCCGATTATTTCGGGTAACAAGACATTCTCGTTCTATGAAAACAAGGGTGAAGGTTATGTTGTAGGCAGGCTTTATCCTGATGACATCGACACTTCTAAGGCATTCACAAATAACGTGTTTAAAGCTATTGGCGGCGATACGGATCTGTTTACGATTACCGAAGATGGCAAGATCAAGGCAAAACGCGACTTTGACTATGAAACTGAAAAGCGTCATACGTTCGAATTGGAAATTTCTCTGTCCGATAAGGATTCCAAGAAGTATCTGAAGTTGACTACTTCGACAACGGTTTCTATTACACTCAAGGATATGCCGGAATTCCCGGAAATCACGAGTACGGAATTCGATGTCGACGAAAATTCTGAAGGCGGAACGCTTATCGGAGTCCTTGAAGCTGTTGACCCGGACGGTGATACTGAATTCCTGTTCGCTCTTGCTGAAGACAATCCGTATGTGTCTGTATATACGACCGGTGAAATCAAGGTTCTCCCGGGTGCCAAGATTGACTATGAAAAGACTCAGAAGTTTACAATCTTGGTGAGTGTCACGGATATGGATGGCATGTCTTCTGAAAAGGAAATTGTCATCAAGGTCAATGACTTGAATGAAGCTCCGAAGATTAAGCCGCAGGAATTCACGTTCCCGGAAGATTCCAAGCCTGGAACCAAGAAGGGCCCGGTCAAGGCTGACGATCCGGATACGAAGAATCCGAAGTTCAATGACTTGAAGTTCTATCCTGTTGAGGAAAATGATAAGTTCGAAATCAAGCCGAATGGTGATATTGTCTTGAAGAGCGAACTCGATTATGAAAAAGAAAAGTCCTATGTTGTCAAGGTCTATGTCACTGACGGTGAATTCAATGACACTACGGATGTGACGATTAAGGTTGGCAACGTTGTTGAAAAAGCCGAAGTCGAGATTACTCGTGTTGAAACTGGCAAGTCTGTTTATATCAAGCCGACTCCTAAGGATACGATCTTTACGAATAAGGATCTCGTCTCGGTGGAATGGAAGCAGGAAGGCAAGACGAAGTCTAGTATTGATACTCTGAAGAGTGAAGGCTGCCACGAAATTGTTAAGACATATAAGGACCCGAGTAAGGATCTCGCTGGTTCTGATACGGTTGTCGTGTGCTATAGCACAGCTGCCCCGATTGTCGATATCGGTGCCAAGAAGACGACGGTCGAAGCTGACAATATCTATACGATTGTCGAAAAGGTCGATAAGAAGGACTCTACAATTTATGTGAACAGCAAGTCTAAGGACGTCCAGGTTTCTGTGCAGGATTCTGCATCTGGAATCAAGAACTCCAAGAGCACTGTTGAGGTTAAGCTGGATACGGTTGCCATATCGGATAAGACTATAAAGAATATGGTGGATGTATCCAAGTCCGAAATCGCACTTGAAAAGAATCCGAAGACTGATGTTTATGAAACCCCGATTGGCGATAAGACCAAGATCTCTTACGACAAGGTTGTCGATGGCGATACGGTAACGGTTTCTTACCTCGTTGACGAAGATGGCGATATTGTTAAGACTACTGTTTATGACGAAAATGGTAAGAAGAAGACCATTGAAGTCATTGAAGTGTCTACGGTTATCGAAGTTAAGGGCAAGGAAGTTACTGTTTCTTACAAGGCCGATGCCGAAACAGGCAATATTTTGTACGGTGACTCCGAAGGCAACTTGATGTTTGATACTCCGAAGAGCTCTTCTAGCAAGGATTCTAAGGACAATAGCGCTGTTGACCTGAAAACTGGTGTCGGTGCATTTACCGTGACTTACGATGCTCAGGGTGTCGAAGGCAATAAGACCACTGTCTCTTACGTCGTTGACGAAAAGGGCAAGATTGTTGCTAACGAAGAAGGTGACAGAGGCTATCTCGTGACCTACACCTATACCAACAAGTATGGCAACTCTGCTGAAAAGTCCGTGTTCATGGTGCTCGACAGGATTGCTCCGAAGGTTATTATCAGATCTCCGAAGAAGGATGCTGTGGTTTACGCAAACTACGTCGATGTTGACTGGTGCATTGCCTACGATGGCGACGAAGACAATTGCGTTACTCAGGATACCTTGAATTTCCAGAGCCTTAACAAGGGTATGAATACCATTAAGCGTATTTATCGCGATAAGGCCGGTAATGAAACCGTTACTGAAGTTAGCGTCTTGATGAAGAAGGCTAAGGATGTCGATATCGAACTCGAAAAGCCGATGGTTCTTGTCTCGATTGACTCGGTGAACAAGTACTATGACATTAACCCGCCTGAAAAGGATCAGACATTCGCTGTTAGCATCTTGAATCCGAGTACCCAGAAGGAAATGGAAGTTATTAAGGGCTTTAGCGATGATAACAAGAAGGGCTCGGGTGATGAACCGTATCCTGGTTACGATGGACATCTCGGTCCGACGATCGATATCAAGATGAAGTTGCCGCTTGTCAGCGCTGTTGGTGGTCTCTCCACTTTGGATGATATCATCATCAACGGTAACATGGTGCCTTTGGATGGTGTCGATGCAGACAATAGTCCTAACAAGGTCTCTGTAGAAAAGTATGTTGAAAAGTACTGTTCTACGGAATTCCAGACGGAATTGGAAAAGAACCACAATGACTATAGCAAGGCTAACCTCTACTCCACAAAGGCTCACGTCACGCTGTGGTTCTACACGACTGGCGGTCAGTTCGTTGACAAGTACAGCTTCGATTACAAGATCAATGACCCTGATTATGTGGACAAGTCTGGTCTCGTGAAGTTCTTCTTCGAAATGAAGCCGGATATGAATGGCGAATTGAGGGATGCTGATGGACGTCTCTACGGTACGGGTCCGTACATCGTAAAGACTGAAGTTGAACTCCGTTCCAAGCTTCGCTGCGTAGTTCCGCCGGTGGATGGAAATGCCAAGATTGGCGATGTGCTGAAGTCTAGCGACGAAATGATGAAGCGCTTCGGTTACAGACGCCCGGTGGTTCGCGGAAACGAAAAGTCCTCTTCTTCTAAGAAGGATTCTAAAAAAGGATCTTCTTCAAAGAAGAAAAAGTAAGGCGTAAAGCTTAGATTCAAATCCCGGTCCATCGACCGGGATTTCTATTTTTGTACAAAAAAGAGGTTATTACATGGGTATCGAAGAACGTTCTACTTTAGTATTTGCTAGTGGCGTCGGCCGGATTAAAGAAGAAAAGCCCAAGGCGAGCCGACCGCAGGGCGATGGAATCGTACGAATAACTCTGAAACGCCTTGGGGGCGGTAAGATGGCGAGTGTTGTTTCTGGCATCCCCGTAGACGAAGATGAACTTAAGGATTTGGCCCGTGCGTTGAAGCAAAAGTGCGGTGTTGGCGGTTCCGTTAAGGATTTCAATATTGAAATCCAGGGCGATAAGCGAAATGTGTTAAAGGCTGAACTAGAAAAAAAAGGTTATACCGTCAAGCTTGCTGGCGGGTAATGTGTTTTGTGTCATCTTCTATAAAACTTCTTCACAAATTTTTTGCAAAAAAAGTAAATTTCTTGTAAGAAAAATAAATAGAGAGGTCTTATGTTTAAGCATCTGTCTTTGTCTTGTTTGCTACTTGCAATGGTTGTTCCGGTGAGTGTTTCTGCTGCAAAGGTTGGGACCACTCGAACTGTTATACCGGTTGCAGAAAAGAGTAAAGGTAGCTGTGATGACGATGCCAAGTGGAAGTCGGCTAGTGGCAAAATTGATAGCAAAGATTGCTTTAGAACGAGTAATGAGGGCTCCATTGAATTGCAGTTGAATGGTGACAAGAGCATTCTCACGATTGAGGAAAATTCCACTGTCCGTATCGATACCCTTGTGGAGCAAGATGAAGATGGCTTTTTCAAGATTAAAACCAATATCCAAAAGGGATATATGGGTTTTAATGTCGAAAAGAAAAACAGGGTACATTTCTCTACTGGAACGGCAGCCGCTTCGATTCGTGGTACGAATGGAGCTATTGGCGGTAACCAGACGACTATGTTTGCCGGTCTTAAGAATGGTTTTTTGTGGGTGAGTGACACGCTTACAGGGGATTCTCTTGTTATCAGCGATGGTGAAACTGTAATTGGCAAGGGGCAGTTTGCTGTATTGAAACTCAAGTCCTCGGGAGATATTAATTTTGCAAAAATCCTGAATGAACTTATTGCGGATTCGACGTTGTCTTTGGAAGATCTGAAGGCAGCCGCTATTTCTGCTGATTCTGCTTATCAGGAATCGCTTGCGGCAAAGGCTTCTGCTCAGACTCCTGCTACAGAGGTCGAGGACGCTGCGTTGAAGGTGCCGCAAATAAAGTATTCCTCTTATGATTCTTTGCGCTGTGTTGCAAACGTTACTGTGTCAGATGTGCAGAAAGGGACCGAAGCCCGTGTGTCTGCCGTGATGGACGGAACTCCGATTTCTGAGGTCAGCGTAAAGCGCAACATGCCGAAGCACCTTGCACTTCGTAGCGGAGTTCATGAATATGAATTTGTTGTAGAAAATGATGCCGGCCGCAATAGCGTGAAAAAGACTTTGGGCTGCTATCCTATGAAGCCTTTCTCTGTCAAGGTTTTTGGCAAAAAGTATGAGTTTTTGCCGATCCCGCCAGCACCTCCGGGAGCAGAAGACGTCATTATGCAGACTTTGCATTTCCAGATTCGAGTGCCGGAATACGATCCGAGTTTCTTGAATAAAGTTACTGTCCGTCAGGATGGCAAGGTTATTTTGCAGGAACGTTTATCGCAAATCCAGAACCTGGATTACCAGATTCCTGTGGAATTGAAGCGTGATCACAAGAACCGCTTTGATATTGAAGTCATCCATAAGAGCGGTTTTGCTGTCAAGACGACCAAGGTCTATGAGGTGGGCAAATGATTTTTAGGGGACTTGCTCTAGCTACTGTTGCTGTAATTCCTGCTTTGGCTCAGGATTCGTCGTGGACTGTAAATGGTTCTGTTGGTGCTGAGTTTGGTTTTCATTCCGTCGTGACGGAAAAGAATGATTCCAATGAAGTTTTTGTGAATGGCAAGGATTCTATTTTGCCAGGCAAGAAGTACAAAAACTATTTCCAGGTGCCTGGTGTTTTTGGAGCCTGGAATGCGTTTGTGCAGATGGAATCCCCGATGGGGCAGAAGATTGAATTTACGATGGATGTATCCCATGACAAGTGGAATTACTTTGATCCAAAGTTTGTTCAAATTTCGTATGAAGATCGCTTGCAAAAGTTGATTTTGGGCGACTTTTATGTTTCCAAAGGTGATTTGTATTTAGCTGGCGTTGATGTCTTTGGCGCTAGCTATGATTTTAATTTGAATTTGAACAAGTCCGTTGATCCGTTACTTGTCTTTAGCGTTTTTGGTGGCGAAAATCGCGCTCCAAAATTGCCTGGAGAAAAAGACCCGGACCAGTACAACAGGTACATTGGTCTTGATGAAGTCGAAGCTCAAAAGATGCTGATTGGCGGTAAGGTTCTTTGGAATGCTTCCGAAAATTTTGATGCTACTGTAGGCTTTATTGGCAGTAAGGATTATCTGGAAGAGCCGTATTTCCGAGATGGAATTTCGAGAAACGTCAATCTCTCGAATCCCATGTTCTCATCGAAGACGTTCTTTGGCGAAGTGAATGGCAAGGTCCTTGGTGGTCGTGGCACGTATAATGTGCAGCTCGGCTTTGGTGGTGCAGATACGGTGAATGTTGTTGCTCACCGTGCTGTGAATTCCGTTTTTGAGGAGGCTGGACTTGACGTGTCTCGCTTTGCGCAGTTGCGCCGCCTGATGAACAATTCTTCACTTGTAAACTATATGAGTCGCGATGAACTGGAACTCATCTTTGGCGACAATATGGATATGAGTGTAGATGATATGCGAAGTGAACTCAAGCGCGTGTTGAAAGATGCTCAGAGCGCCCTGAAAAAATATCGCGATGAAAAGAGTGATGATCCGACGGAATGGTCTGCGCAGAATCTTGCGTTGTCCGGCTCTTACAACTGGAAGCATAAATCGACGAATGTTGATGCTTATTTCCGCTTTGTCGGTCGTGATTATTACAGCGCTGGTTCTCCGGACCTTTTGCAGAATTCTCGTCAGTTTGGCGCTAAAATAGAACAGGATATTCAAGATTTCTGGAAGTTGAATTTTGGGTATGAATTGAATATCGAAAATGCATCAGGTGAAGATGATACATATAACGTATTTGGTTTTGCCGAAGGTTCTGAACTTGGGCTTTTGCCGGGCGCCGATGAGGACTGGTTGAAAAAGCATGAACAGGATGCTTCGAGAACGCTTTATATTCACGACTTTAATTTGAAGAATACGTTTAAGGTACGTGATTCTATCGAGGTTGTTGCCCGCTATGCTCTCAACTACCGCACTCGCAGTACACCTCAGAGATTGCATGGCAATTATTTTGCATCCTCGGGAATTTATTCTGATTCCTGGTTTGATGTGCAAAAAGGAAAGCCGACGGTTGATGTGATATCCGATGACGATACGATCAAGATTGACTCTGCGCGATGGGCTAAGTATGCAGCCCTGCAAGACGAACCGTATCTCGCAACTCAGTTCGAAGAACGTTTGCTGAAGCACACCATTGAACTTGCAGCTACGTTTAGATTCCCCAAGAATGTACTGAAGGTCGGAGGTGTATGGACGTACCGTACGGATTTGTCCAAGTTCAATCAGGATGACCTGTTGGATGGTTTTGATTTCTCTGATGAAACTTATGGGATCCTTGGATATTATTTCCACGGTGGCGATTACTTTGATGCCCGCTATCCGATTTCCTTGACGACAACGCTTGACCGTGTGCGCAATACGGTTTCTGTGACGCCGAGATTCCGAATTTATAATCGCAATGAAATGAGCGAATTTGAATGGAATCTCATGGACAATGCAACGATTAAGTTGAAGCCAGGTTTCCTTGACTTGATGTTGCATGGTAGCATCCGTCAGAACTTCATGAGTCGTGAAGAAAATGGTCAGGATGTGGACGAAATGGAAATGGATTTGGATCTCTCGGCGGGAGCAAAATTCCAGTTGACCGAAAAGCTTAGCACGGAATGCACGCTTGGTGCTTTCTTTAACTATCGTCCGGATAATGCTTCTGAAGATTACAGAGACATTTACGGCAGTGTTTCCGTCAATTACGATTTCTAGTTATGCATATCGGTTGTCATTTGTCCTCTTCGGGTGGCTTCTTGGCGATGGGCGAGACCGCCCTTTCCATTGGTGCCGATACATTCCAGTTCTTTACGCGTAATCCGCGTGGCGGTACCGCAAAGCCTTTTGACAAGGCCGATGCCGAAGCTTTGAATACGTTTATGGATGCGCATGACTTTGCCCCGATTTTGGCTCATGCGCCTTACACGCTCAATGCTTGTGCTGCGGATCCGTCGTTGAGGCAATATGCACAGGACGTGATGAAAGATGACTTGTTCCGCATGGACCATTTCCCTCGTGCGATGTATAACTTTCATCCGGGCAGTCACGTAAAGCAAGGTGTTGAGGTCGGAATTGAACTCATTGCGCAGCATCTGAACTGCATTTTGCATAAGGATCTCAAGACGAAGGTGCTGTTGGAGACGATGGCGGGGAAGGGTAGCGAAGTTGGCCGTACTTTTGAGGAATTGCGTGCGATTATAGACCGCGTAGAACTCGCTGAAAAGCTTGGCGTCTGCTTGGATACTTGCCACGTTTTCGATGGCGGTTACGATATCGTGAATCACCTGGATGATGTGCTTGAAGAATTTGACAAGGTGATAGGGCTGAAGCGCTTATGCGCGATTCACTTGAACGACAGCAAGAATCCGATGGGTAGCCATAAGGACCGTCATGAAGTCATTGGTGGCGGAAATATCGGGCTTGAAGCGCTTGTGAATGTCGTGAATCATCCGGCGTTGAAGGGGCTTCCGTTCTATTTGGAGACTCCGAACGAGCTGCCTGGCTATGCCGCAGAAATCGCTTTGATGCGTAGCCGGGAACGCTAATAATGGTTCAACGTCTATCGCAAAAAAAAGAAAATTTTTAGCCTTAATGCCTTGACAAAAGAATAAAAAACATCTATATTTGGACCCGTCGATGCTTCATAGCTCAGTTGGTAGAGCCCGCGACTGTTAATCGCGTTGTCCTTGGTTCGAGTCCAAGTGAAGCAGCTCAAAACCCTCGATCGGAAGATCGGGGGTTTTGTGTTTTTGTGCAAGATAACGAAAAATGAATAAAAGCGAAAAATGCGCGCAATCCCCTTGACAAAAGAATAGAAAACGTCTATATTTGTGCCCGTCGATGCTTCATAGCTCAGTTGGTAGAGCCCGCGACTGTTAATCGCGTTGTCCTTGGTTCGAGTCCAAGTGAAGCAGCTCAAAACCCTCGATCGAAAGATCGGGGGTTTTGTGTTTTTTGTTTAAAAACATCATGGCGGACTCCTGTGCTGAGCATCGTCGAAGCATGGTCTGCCATCTCCCGCATTAGTTGCAAAAATCCCGGGCGGTGGAACCGTCCGGGATGAATTTTAAGATTTGGGCTGATTGCGCGTTTAGCAGATTGCGCATTGGCAAATCGCGCGAATTATCTGCTTAGGGCTGTCCAGCGCTTTTTGAAGCGGGGCTCATCGATAATCTTGCCCCAGATGAATCCGCGTCGGACACTTTCCCTGCTTATCGAGCGCACAACGGTGCGCTTGTTGATCGGGTCTGCAATCTCGCTAGGATCAACTGAATAGCCGTTTTCGATGTCGCTTCGGCGTGCAGCTTCTGCAGCCTCTTCACGGGCCTTGCGGGCACGTTCCTCGAGGATTTTCAGCTGGTTCTGCTTATCGCTTGCTGCCGTTGATGCGCTTGGCTTGGGTGTGGTTGTTGATGCTTGGGCAAAAACTTCCGCTTTCTGCTCGTGCGCTAGCAAGTTGTTGAGTTCGTCGATGTCTTGCACGAGAACGTCGTATGCGCCATCTCCCATATCGTGGCCGATAATGCGGTGTTGCTGAAGTTCGTGGATGAGCTCGATAGCGCGAGCTTCGGACACTTCGAATTCGATCTTGAGGTAGTCGATATCGACGATGCCTTGCTGTACGATATCCTCGGCGACTTCACGCATGGTCACCTGGTCGCCCAGGCGATGGTAGTTCTCGGGAATGGGCGGCGGCATGGGCGATTCCATCGTCCCTTGTGCGGCTTCGCGCTGTGCTTCTTCGAACTGCTTGATGTACTCTTGCAGTTTTCGATTTGCAGAAGGCGACTGCTCAAGAGAGGGTTCCTCGCTTTCGTCGAATTCCTCGTTTTCGGTTTCATCGGAATCTTCGTGGAGTTGCTTCTCTTCAAGAGCTTTTTTCTTAGCATTAGCTCTTTTGATAAGCGCGTCGATGACGAAAATCGCAATGAATATGAGTAATGATTCCATGGGCTAGACCCTTCTGGTCAAATTACTTGCTTGCTTCCGGTGCAGAACCGATTTCTTTACGCATCTGCGTGTCGGCTTCGATGTTCTTGAGGTTGTAGTAGTCCATCACGCCGAGCTTTCCGTCGCGGAGGGCGGTTGCCATAGCCATCGGGATCTGGGCTTCGGCTTCGACGAGCTTTGCCTTCATTTCCATCACCTTTGCCTTCATTTCCTGTTCGGCGGCGAATGCCATGGCGCGGCGTTCTTCGGCCTTTGCCTGAGCAATCTTCTTGTCGGCTTCGGCACGGTCGGTTTCAAGGATAGCACCGATGTTCTGGCCCACGTCCACATCAGCAATGTCGATGGAGAGGATTTCGAATGCAGTACCTGCGTCAAGGCCGGAGGCGAGCACCTTCTTGGAAATCATGTTCGGGTTTTCGAGCACTTCCTTGTGGCTTTGTGCAGAACCGATGGAGGACACGATGCCTTCGCCAACGCGGGCGACGACCGTTTCTTCGCCGGCACCACCGACGAGCTTCTGGATGCTGGCGCGCACGGTGATACGGGTAATGGCGTGGAGCTGGATACCATCGAGAGCAACAGCGGAAACCTTCGGAGTTTCAATGACCTTCGGGTTCACGGACATCTGCACGGCTTCGAGCACGTTACGGCCAGCAAGGTCGATAGCGGCTGCTTCCTTGAAGTCGAGCTTGATGTTTGCCTTGTTGGCGGCGATGAGTGCCTGGATCACGCGGAGCACGTTACCGCGGGAAAGGTAGTGGGCTTCGAGCAAGTTTGTATCGACGGGAAGGCCAGCCTTGCAGCTGAGGATTCGAGCTTCCACAATGACCTGCGGCGGCACTTTACGGAGGCGCATACCGATGAGCTGGAAGATGCTCACGTTTGCCTTGGAGAACAAGGCCTGGAGCCAGAGGCTAAAGAACTTGCCGATAAAGGCGAGAACGATGATGACGACGATGGCGGCAATGATAATGCCAACGGTAAGAAGTGTATCCATTTGTTTTTCTCCAAGTTAGTTGTTTTTGTTTTAAATTTTTTGTCATGCCTGTTTTTTCTTGTCATGCCCGCCACCGAGCTCTTTGATCACTTAGTGCTTTGACGCTTTGCGTCAGCATCTTCGGCTCAATCATGACAGTCTGCAAGCAGCCTGTCGCGACACTCGCCTTGAATGCAACTAGCACTTATGTGAGCATGATCCGCGTATGGGGAGGGCATCTCCTTTTATTTATTGGATAGGAGATCCCCGCCTACGCGGGGATGACACGAGAAACCCATATATGACCTTCCTGTATTGCTTCTATCTTGACGTT
The DNA here is from genome assembly GCF_002210405.1 of Fibrobacter sp. UWB3. Taxonomy (NCBI): domain Bacteria; kingdom Pseudomonadati; phylum Fibrobacterota; class Fibrobacteria; order Fibrobacterales; family Fibrobacteraceae; genus Fibrobacter; species Fibrobacter sp. UWB3. The sequence goes on along the minus strand of NZ_MWQJ01000001.1, from coordinate 445,297 downwards.
TTCGCCGGCCTCGATGATTTCTCCGTGAGTCTGCACGTCAAAAAGCTTGGTGCTTCCGTCCGGCATGGTAAAGCTTGCTTGGCCTACAGGGCGAAGGAACGTTTTGGCGGTTCCGACAGTGCCGATGGCGACTTCTTGCACAGCTTCGGTCGGGGAAACGGCTGTTTCCATGTCGGTCTTGAGCATCGGAGTCCAGCCTTCGGGTAAAAGCGGAATCAGGTACTTGCTTGCGGCAATCGGGATGATGAGTGCAATTGCTGCACTCCCGAGAACAAAGAATAGCCCAAATAGCCATGGGGTTGCATCGAATGTCGTTTCGACGGCTTCAGGGACGTATTCCGGGATGTTTGCTGTGTCAAAGCTCATGATAAGTGCGATAATCATGCAGGCGATGCCGCCAATGCCAAACAGGAACGTGCCCGGCATGACGAATATCTCGACTAAGAACAGGATCACGCCCGCGACAAGCAGGATGGCCGGGATGTAGCCGTCGAGCTGCGGTGCGAACTGTCCGAAGAATACGATGCCGATAAGGATAATGCCGATAATGCCGAACATCCCGAATCCAGGCGTCTTGAATTCAATATAGAGGGCTCCGAATCCGAGAATCAGGAGAATGCCAGAGATGGCGGCGATGGCGCTTGCAATTTTCTCGCCGGTGTTCGTCTCGACTTCGCTTTTGCGTTCGATAGCAAGCTTTGTTTCAAAGTCTTCGCGGCTCTTGAATGTGCCTCTAGAAAAGCCGAATTCTTCGGCTTCCTTGTCGGTCATGGTTAAGAGTTCGCCTTCTTTCACGAGAATCTTGGGCGAGCCCCAGAACTTCTTTTCGGTGCTGTCCATGACGGCGAATTTTTTGCCTTCGATAATGAGAGTCGTGTCGCGCTGTGTCGGCAAGTCCTTATCGAGTGTGGCGGTGAGTTCGAGTACCTCGAGTTCCGGCGTCACAAACGAGGAGGCGAGGAGCTCTGGGTAGTTGTTGCGCTGGGCGAGGTTTCTGAACTTCGCGCGGAGCGGGGACTGGATCTTTTCACCGACGATTTGCGGAGTGCCGTCGCCACCTTGCACAATCGGGGCGCAGTCGCCAATGGTTGTGGCTTCGAGCATGTAGAGGCGCTTGCAGGCTAGAGCAATGAGCGAGCCTGCGCTTATAGCCTTCTTTTTCACAAGAGCAATCGTTTCGGGGCCCTTGACCGCCATGATGGTATCGACGAGGTCGAATGCGGCATCGAGGCGACCGCCAAACGTGTTTATTTCAAAGACGATGTAGTCCGGTTTCTTTTCAAGAGCCTCTCCAATAGCACGGGCGCAGAATTCGTACATGGCGGGGTCGACGTCGCCTTCCAGTTTTATCCAAACGGCCTGCTTTTTAGGGGCTTTAATCTCGGCTTTTGCGGTATCGACCACAGTTGTCGTGTCGGCAAACGTAAATGAGGCTAAAAATGCTAAAAGGAGAATTAATTTCGGTAATATTTTCATATCGTCAATGTATAAAGATTTGTTTTCGTATGGACACATTTTTGTGAAAAAAAGCACGTTTTTGCAGAAAACTAGTACAAAAGCATTTATTTTTTTGAAATTTCCCGTCAAAACGTGTTTTCAAAATGTATAATATACTTGGAAATGTTACAAAAAACTTATGAACAATAATTTTTTTAAAAGAAATCTAATTGTATCGCTGCTACTTGTTGCGTTTTTGTTTATTGTAACAAACGTTTCTTTTTTGTACATAAACAGGCAGGCGATTGACGATAGCTGGGACTCCCTTGACGAAGTTGCCTATGCTTCTGAAGCGAAAATTGGATTTTTGGGACGTTCTCTGTTGAGCGCCTTGTCCAATATTTCGACTGTGGTGGGGATGGAAGAGAATCTCCTGTCTGAAAACATGATTCGTTTGATTCGCGGATCCCGTATTGGTCCTCTGGTTTCTGTGGTTCGCTTGTATTTGCCCGATGGTCATATTATTGCAGACCATGCGGTCGTTTTTGATTCCTCGTACATAGAGAACTATCAAAAAATCGTATCTCCAAAGCCGTATATTTCGAAAGTCGGCCGCGATGTTGTTCATTCCGAAAATATTGTGTTTGAACAGATGGTGCCTGTCCGCCGTAGGGGTCAGGTGGTGGCTATGCTTTCTGCGGTTTCCGAAATCAAGCCGTTATATGGCTATGTTGCATCAAATGCGTTCAAGGGTAAAGTTTCTCTGATTGTGGTTGACCGTCGAGATGGGTCTTTTGTTGTCGAAAAAACGGGAAAATGGAAGAACTTTAACGAGTTTGTTAGGACGATTAAGTCTAAGAAAGGGTATTCTGTAGATGAGTGGGCGGCAACCGTGATGAAGGGGGAATCTGCGCATTTGGCGTATGAGGAAACTTCCTCGGATGATGCTAAGCTTTTGGTTGCGCTCCCTTTGTTTGGCGGTAGCTGGACTCAACTTTTGTATGTCAATGAAAATATCGCCTTTGCGCGCGTGGATAAAATCCGCAAGTTCTATATCGGAATTTCGGCAATTGAACTTCTCGTGATTCTTTTGTACTTGCTGCGCACGGTGTGGAATGCTCGCCGCATGGCCGAGGCCGAAAGTAACGAGTATTCCGAAATTGCCGATGCCTTGAGCGGAACTTACGAATGCATTTTCTACGTGAACGTTCTGGACGATACATTTGACACGTTCCATTCCGACAGGCTTATGGATAAGCTACACGAAGAGGTTCACGGAAAGGACTTCTTCTTTGAATCGATATCGAGCTTGCGTCATAATCTTTATGAAGACGATCTTGAAGTTGTCATGCACTTTATGGAAAAGGGTTCCTTCTTAAAACGTCTTGAAGAAAATCCAAGTGCATCTGTAGAGTACAGGCTTGTCATTGATGGAAATCCACAGTTCTATCGAATGAAGGCGATTAAGTCCAGCAAAGATGAAAACCATGTCATTGTTGCTGTGGAAAATATTGATTCTGAAGTCAACAAGGCTATTGCCCAGCGTCAGGAAATGGACCGCAACAACAGGGTGATTGAATCTCTGGCTTCGGACTTTGATTTTGTGAACTACGTAACGCTTGGCGAAGATTCTTCTTCGGACTTTGTTGTGACGTACCGCGCCAGTTCTGTGCTCTTGAAAGCGATTCCGGGCTGGTCTTCGGAAAAGAGCTTTGCCAAGAGAATGAATTTGTTGCTCAAGTATCTTGTCTGTGATTCTGACAAAAATCAGTTCCAGAAGCAGACGAGTCGCGATCGCCTTGTCTCGACGTTGAAGAACGAATCGGTGATTCATGTCAACTTCAAGATCAAGCTTGAAGGTAAGGAAGTCTGCTACCAGATGAAGATTATTGCCGACAAGGATGAAATCGGCAATCTCAAGGGTATCGTTTTTGGTCTGCACAGTGTCGATGAAGAAATCAAGAAGCAGATGGAAATCCAGTCGAACCTGAAGCAGAACCTTGAAATTATCGACATTCTTTCGGAAGACTATTCGTCACTCTTCTACTTCAATCTTGTCGATGACACAAGCGGAGTCCTTGCTGTTCGTGAGGATATTAGGGCTGCTTTTAAGGATCCTTTTGCCAACTGCGAAAGGCTGGAAGATGTCTTTAAGGCGTTTGTCCTGAATATGGCGCACCCGGATGACCGTGAAAAGCTTATCGGGCTTGCTTCTAGAGAGTATGTGGCCGGACAGCTTATGCACCAGAAGCGCCTGACTATTGTATTTAGGCACCTCTATGGTACAGAATACAAGTATACGCGTCTTGTATTTGCCAAGGCAGAACCTGTCGATGTTCCGCCAAAGCTTATCGCTGTTGGCTTTGTCGAAGTGGATGCCCAGTACCGTGCAGAAACGGAACACCAGGAAAATATTGAACGCATTATGAGCCTTTCGGACCAGTATGAAGTCGTGTTCGATGTCAATATCGATACGGGCTTGTTTAGCGTTTCGTTAACAGGCGGAAAGTTCAAGGATGTCGTTAATGAAGAGACTGGAGAAGGCGTTGACTTCTTTAAGGACAGGGTGAAGGATGTTCGCAAGATTGTCTATAAGGACGATGTTGATTCCGTGCTCTCTTCGCTTAATCGCGATACCGTAATTGCTCGCTTGCAACACGATAACTCCTTCTTCCTGGATTATCGTCGAGTGACTAATGAAGGGCTCAAATGGTACCGTATGAAGGTGACCAAGATGGGCGACTGGTCTAAGTCTCGTCGAGTGCTTGTGGGACTTTTCAATAACGATGTCGTTTACCGCAAGGAAATGGCGCAGCAGGCAGCTCTTGAACAGGCGCTTGAAATGGCTAAGTCTGCATCGCGTGCAAAGACGATGTTCCTCAACAACATGAGCCATGATATCCGCACTCCGATGAATGCTATTATTGGTTATACGGAACTGGCGACCATGCACATTGGCAACAAGGAACAGGTCAAGGGATTCCTCGGAAAGATTGAACTTTCGTCGAACCATCTGCTTTCGCTTATCAACGATGTGCTTGACATGAGTCGTATTGAATCGGGCAAGCTTAACTTGAACGCAAAGCCTGAACGCCTGCCCGATATTGTTCATACGCTCAAGGATATTGTACAGGCGGATATCAATGCCAAGAAGTTGCAGTTCTTTGCCAATAGCATAGGCATTCACAATGAAGACGTTGTCTGTGATAGGCTCCGTTTGAACCAGGTTCTTCTGAACGTGATTTCTAATGCTATCAAGTACACGCCGACGGGTGGTTCTATTTGGTTCTCCGTGGAACAGAAGGAATCTCCGGAACCGGGCTTTGGGGCTTATGAATTTAGGATCAAAGACTCAGGCATTGGCATGAGTGAAGATTTCTTGCCGAAGATTTATGATGCCTTTACGCGTGTGAACTCCTCGACGGTTTCTGGTATTCAGGGAACGGGTCTTGGCATGGCGATTACAAAGAACATCGTCGATATGATGAAGGGTTCCATTGATATCAAGAGCAAGGTAGACGAGGGAACCGATGTCGTTATCGACTTTAAGTTCAAGCTTGCTGGGACTAAGCAGGAATCGTCTCGCATCAAGGAACTGGAAGGCAAGAGAGTTCTTGTCATTGATGATGATGTGGATTGTGCTAAGAGCATTCCTCAGATCTTTAAGGAGCTTGGTATCGAAGCGGATTGTTGCTATTCTGGCGCTGACGCTTTGGAACATGTAAAAGCTGAAAAAGCTAATGGTCGTTTGTATGATGCGTTCCTCGTGGACTGGCGCATGCCGAACATGGATGGCATGAAGACGACACAGATGCTTCGCGAATTGTTGGGGAATGATATCCTCGTGATTGTGATGTCGGCTTATGAATGGTCGGATATAGAGGACAAGGCAACGGAAGTCGGAATTCACAACTTTGTAAGTAAACCGGTGTTCCCGTCGGATGCCCGAGATTCGTTGATGCGTAGCTTTGGGCTTCTGCAGGCGGAAACTCCAGTTTCGGATAAGAAGTTCTCTTTCAACGGCAAAAAAGTGCTGCTTGTCGATGATAACGAACTGAACCGTGAAATCGCTCAGGAAATCTTGGAAGACTGTGGCATTCAGGTGGCTACGGCTTGCGATGGCGAAAAGGCTGTGGAGTACATGAAAAATGTACAGCCGGGCGCCTGCGACTTGATCTTGATGGATGTCCAGATGCCGATTATGGATGGTTACGAGGCAACGCGACTTATCCGTAAGCTCGATAACAAGATTGCGGCGGATATTCCGATTATTGCTATGACGGCAAACGCGTTTGCTGATGACCAGCAGGCGGCTTTGGATGCCGGCATGAACGAGCATGTGGCAAAACCCGTGAACGTCAATAAGTTGAAGGAAGTTCTGTCAAGATTCTTGTAGAGCAGTAAGACAAGGGCTTGGAAAATTGACTGGATCCTTCACTATCGTTCAGGATGACGATTGTGTTGACGTCATTCTGACCCTGAAAGGGGAAGAATCCAGTTAAAAAGACCCTTTTTCCTGCATTTTCTAATAACTAATAACTATTAACTAATAACTAATTTTCTATATATGAGCTCAAATTGCATTTTTGCCTGGGTCCTGTGACCAGATTCGCCAATTCCACTGGTGCTAGAGCAGTAAACTCGGACAAAAACATGTAATGAAACAAACAATCAAAAAAAAGGAATGGCTACAATGGCTACTATCACTAAAGAAAAGGCTGCAGAACTCACCGCTAAGTTTGGTGCTAACGAAAAGGACACCGGTAACGTCCGCGTTCAGATCGCTATCCTCACGGAAAAGATCAAGAACCTCACCGAACACATCAAGACCAACAAGAAGGACTTCCACTCTCTCCGCGGTCTGTCCATGATGGTTGCAAAGCGCAAGAACCTTCTCAAGTACTACGGCGAAAAGGACATTATCGCTCAGCGTGCATTGATCAAGGATCTCGGTCTCCGCGGCTAATTCTCTGACTGGAGATTTTTATGTCAACAGAAGCTTATCAAGCTAAATACGGCAAGATGCTCGACCCGAAGGAAGTGTCTGTAAACCTTCCGGATGGCCGTGTCATTACGTTTGAAACTGGCCGTATCGCAAAGCAGGCACGTGGTTCTGCTGTCGCCAAGATGGGGGACGCGTTTGTCCTTTCTACCGTTTGCTACGGTGAAGAAAAGGATGGTGACTTCTTCCCTCTGACAGTTGAATACCGCGAAAAGTCTTACGCTGCCGGACGCCTGCCTGGTGGCTATAGCAAGCGCGAACCGGGTCGTCCGAGCGATGAAGAAATTCTTTCTGCTCGTATCATCGACCGTCCGATTCGTCCGATGTTCCCGGAAAACTTCACTCGTGAAGTCCAGGTCATCGTTCAGGTTCTTTCTTCCGACAAGAAGTTCGCTCCGGACGTTCTTGGTGTAAGTGCTGCATCTCTCTCTATTGGTCTTTCTGAACTCCCGTTCGAACAGCAGGTCGCTGCCGTTCGCGTGGCTGTCGTCGATGGCCAGAACATTGTGATGCCGACTTATGACCAGGTTGCCGTGGCCGATCTAGACCTCGTGGTCGCCGGTACGGAAGACTCTGTGTGCATGGTCGAAGGTGGTGCTTACGAAGTGTCCGAAGACACGATGATTGGCGCTATCCTCGCTGGTCACGAAGTCATCAAGCAGATGTGCAAGGCCCAACAAGAACTGGTGGATCGCTGTGCTAAGCCGAAGATGGAACTCAAGCCGAAGTTTGTTGGTGAAGAACACGACAAGCTCGTTGCTACGGTTAAGGAAGTTGTCTGGGACGAACTGAACAAGGACGTCCACTCTAACATGGTGAAGACGGACTTCTATCCGGCTATGGCAGACCTCTGCGCTCGTATGCTCGAAGATCCGCGTATCCTCGCTATCATCGGTGAAGGCGAAGCACAGAATGCTCAGCTCGCTGCAGATGCAAAGGGCATCTTCAGTGACCTCGAACGCACGGCTATGCGCGAAATGATTTTGAACGAAGGCGTTCGTCTTGACGGCCGTACCACGACCGAAGTCCGCCCGATCGAAATCGAAATGGGCGTGCTCCCGCGTGCTCACGGTTCTGCAATCTTCCAGCGTGGCGAAACTCAGGGTCTCGTCATTTGTACGCTTGGAACAAAGGCTGACGAACAACGTTTCGAAAGCTTGCAGGGCGAAGGCGCAAAGAGCTACATGCTCCATTACAACTTCCCGCCGTTCTCCGTCGGTGAATGCAAGAAGCTCGGTCTCTCTCGCCGTGAAATTGGTCACGGTCACTTGGCCGAACGCTCCCTCGCCGCAGTTCTTCCGCTCCCGGAAGACTTCCCGTACACGATCCGCGTGGTTTCTGAAATCATGGAATCCAACGGTTCTTCTTCCATGGCCTCTGTTTGCGGTGGCTGCCTCAGCTTGATGGACGCTGGTGTTCCTATCAAGGCTCCGGTTGCAGGTATCGCCATGGGCCTCATCTCCGAAAAGGGCTCCGTCAAGGAAGGCGGCAAGATCAAGATCTTGTCCGACATTACTGGTACGGAAGACCACCTCGGCGATATGGACTTCAAGGTGACGGGTACTGCTGAAGGTATCACGGCATTCCAGATGGACATCAAGATCCGCGGTATCACCCCGGAACTTATGCGTGAAGCTTTGGAACAGGCTCGTCAGGGCCGTATCCACATTCTCGGTCGCATGGCTGAACTTGGCCTTCCGGCACCGCGTCCGCACGTTTCTGAAAAGGCTCCGACGATGCTCAAGATGCGCATCCCGACCACGAAGATTCGTGACGTTATCGGTTCTGGTGGCTCTGTCATCAAGGGTATGCAGGCTCAGACGGGCTGCACCATCAACATTGACGACAACGGCAATATCGACATCGCCGCCCCGACGGGTAAGGCTGGTGAAGTTTGCCGCCGCATGATCGAAGAACTCACTGCAGAACCGGAACCGGGACGCAAGTACAAGGGCAAGGTCAAGACGATCCAGCCGTTTGGCGCATTCGTCGAAATCCTCCCGGGTCGCGATGGTCTCGTTCACATCTCCGAACTTGCCGACCACCGTGTCGAAAAGGTCGAAGACGTTGTTCACGTTGGTGACGAAGTCGAAGTGCTCTGCCTCGGTGTTGACCCGAAGGGCAAGGTGAAGCTCTCTATGAAGGCTTTGCTCCCTCCGAAGGCTGCCCCGGCTGCTGAAGCTGCTCCGGAAGCACCTGCTGCCGAAGCTCCGACTGAAGCATAGTCTTGGATTAGTCCAAATAGACTCTATTAAGGAAGCGCATGGTTTTGGCCGTGCGTTTCCTTTTTTATATTTAAAATTGTCCTTTTGCAAAATGAACATTTTAGGAGGTGGCTTGTTCATTTTTTGCAAAAATAGATTAGCTTTATAAACGGTAGAATACCGGATGTGGATATGGGTTACATCTATTTAACATTGATGTTTGTTTTGTCCGCTGTCAATTTGGCAGTGCTGTCCCTCCGTTTTCAAAATCAGCGGAACAATTACGTTTATTACGTCTTCTACGCAATACTTGTAGCTAATTTTGGCCATTGGCTGTTGGGCTTTTCGGAATCTGTTGAAGGAGCCATTATCGCTAACAAGGTGAACTACCTTGGCGGGTCCTTCCTCCCGATGTTCATGTTCTTTGCGCTTTTGCAGATCTGCAAGATGAGTATTCCTAAATGGTTGCACTTGTCTTTGATTGTCTTGAGTTTTACAATTTGCGCACTGGCTATGACGGTCGGATATTTCCCGGCGTATTACAAGACAGTGGAATATGTGGTCCAGGCAGGTGTCGGTAACTATGTGGCGACTTATGGATGGGCTCATGGCTTGTTCAATGCCTTCTTGATTGGATTTGTTATCCTGGACATCTGGATTATTGTAAAGGCTCTCCTCAGTCAGAAAATGGTGTCGCTGAAGAATATCATTGCGATGATTGTCGGCGAAATTGCAACCATCCTCTCGTTCTTCTTGGCGCGCTATTTGGGGAGTGACATGCTCATTATGCCGCTACTGTATGTGTTTGACCAAATTCTTTTGCTCTACATTTGCAGTAACGTCAAGTGGTACGATATTACGGAATGTGTGATTGAATCCATTGAAACGGAAAGTTCCTGTGCGTATATGTCTTTCTCGATTGACGGCGCGTATCTTGGTGCCAACCGTATCGCAATGGACTTTTTCCCGGAACTTGCCAAGATGAGAGTGGACGCTCATCTGAAGGGCGAAACCGAGTTGCAGCAACTCATCATGTCCTGGATTGAAAAGTACAGAAAGTCCAAGATCCTGACGGATTACTGCCAAATGACTGAATTCAATCATTCGGGCCGCCATTACAAGTGCGAGGTCAAGGTCTTGAGGCAGGTGCATGGCCGCAATGTTTTCTTGTTCAGAATTGAAGACGATACGCAGGAACAGCAGTACATTGATGCCCTTGGCCGTAGCAATTCCATGTTGCAGAAGAACATGGTGAAAACGGAAAATGAAAAACTCTCGGAACAGGAAAAGCTGATTGTCGGTATGGTGCAGATGGCCGAAAGTCGTGCCGAAAAGGACATGGCTGGCCATATCAAGCGTACAAGTGAAGTCGTAAAGATACTTGTATCGATGATGCGCAAGAAGGGCTTTGAAGACCTGTCCGATAAGTTCCTTGATGTGCTTATCGCAGCTGCGCCGATGTATGACCTTGGCAAGATGGCGATTGACGAAGCCGTTCTCCGTAATGAGGGGCGCTATAATATAGACGATTATGAGATTATGAAAACTCATGCGGAGAAGGGGGCTAACATCATTGAAAAACTCCTTTCCGATGTGAAGGACAATTATTTTGTGCGTGTCGCCAAGAATATGGCGTTATACCATCATGAACGTTGGGATGGCACTGGTTATCCGGAACAGCGTTCTGGGGAAAGCATCCCGATGGAAGCTAGAATCATGGCTTTGGCAGATGTGTACGATGCCTTGGTGAGCAAGCGCTGCTATAAGGAAAGAATGTCGTTTAGGGAAGCTCGCGATGTGATTCTCGCGTCGATGGGGAAGCAGTTTGATCCGCAACTGAAGGATAGTTTCTTGGAATGCCAAGATCAGCTGATGGATTACTATTGTTCCGTAGATCATTGATTGAACTTGTTTGAGAGAGTGGTATGTTTGTTATCTATTACTTGATCGCCATGTGCGTCTTTTCAGGGATAAACGCCTGCCTGCTTTCGTATTTCTATCGCAGGCCGTTAAATACGTATTTTACGGCGTTTTTCTTCTCTATTGTCCTTGCCGATTTTGGGTACCTCTTCTTGGCTCTCTCGACAACGATTGAAGGCGCTATTGTCGCGAACAAAGTGTGCTATCTGGGCGCATGTTTCTTGCCGCTCTTCTTGTTCTTGCTGATTTGCCGTCTTTGCTCGTTCAATTTATCTAGATGGATTAAGCTTGCTTTGTTCCTGTACAGTGCGCTTGTCTTTGCGTTGTCTTGTACTGTAGGCTTTAGCGATGTATTCTATGAATCTGTACGCTATGTTGTCTTGAATGGCTTTGGCAGCTACATGCCGACATATGGCCCTGGGCATGTCTTGTGGAATATCCTGCTGTACTTTTATATGGTGGCCAATGTCGTTGTCATTGTTATTGCCGCAAAGAAAAAACGCAATGTCAGCTATAAGACGTTGATTGCTATTGCCGCCTTGGCTTTTGTTTCGATCGGTGCTTTTATCCTTGCTCGCAACATGGAAAACGACACGTTGCTGATGCCGCTTGTCTACTTGATTGATGAGTTTGTATTGCTCTATGTCTGCGCCTTGGTAAAGATGCATGATGTCATGAATAGCGTGCTTGAATCGCTTGAAGCCGAAAATAAGGCGGCTTACTTGGCATTCTCTCCGAAGGGACTTTATTTTGGCTGTAACGATATTGCAACGCGCTATTTCCCGGAACTTTTGGAATGCCGTGTGGATCATTGCTTGCCGCCGGATACTGAGATCGCTAAGATTTTTAAGGAAGGCATGACGCAGCTGAAAGGCGCAAGTGGCGATAAGATTTACCGTTTTATGTATAGGGAAAGCTATTATAAGGCGGTGATGAGGAATGTTCTCCAGAACAAGAAATTGCAGATTTTGCTGTTCCGCATAGAAGACGAAACCACGATCCGACGTTACATCGAGCGTTTGGATGCGAATAATACGGAGCTTGCTGCCCTTATCAAGAATAACAAGGATCAGATTCGCTTGTTCCACAATCAGATGCTTGTGGGCATGGCCGAAGTCGTCAATAACAGGGATGGCTTTACCGGCGCGCATTTGAAGCGGACTAAGGAAGTCGTCCGTATCCTTGTCTCGAAAATGCAGAAAGACCCGAACTTGAGTTACTCGAAAGAATTTTATGATGATATGATTGCCGCGGCTCCGATGCATGATATTGGTAAAATTGCCATTAAGGATAAGGTGCTTTGCAAGCCGGGCAAATTTACGCCTGAAGAATTTGAAGAAATGAAGAAGCATGCCCAGCAGGGCGCTAACATTATTAATAACCTTCTCTCGAATTACAATTTCCAGAGCAAGCTGTTTGTGGATATCGCTAAAAACATGGCCGGCTATCATCATGAACGTTGGGATGGCAGTGGTTATCCGGATGGCTTGAAGGGCGAAAATATTCCGCTGGAAGCACGTGTGATGGCTGTTGCGGACGTGTATGATGCTCTCGTGAGTAAGCGGTGCTACAAGGAAGCGTTCTCTTTTGAAGATGCCTATAATATCATCGATCAGTCGATGGGTAAGCATTTTGATCCGAGTCTCAAGAAGTATTTTGATCAGAGCCGTGAAGAGCTTGAAGAATATTACCGAAAGGAATGTGCAGAAGAAAGGGTTGAAGAGAAAAACACTGCTCCGGACAATGCTGCTGCCGAGATTGAGAAAAATTGATGCTTTTGCGCTTGTGACTAAGGCTTGAAAATGCGAAAATATTTTTTTCGCGCTTTGCTCACGTTATGTAAAATTTCTAGATTTTCGGCATGCTAGATTTTACTACACTTCCGTATGTTGATGACCGTTTTAAGGCGGTTCGCAGGGAAACTGTTCAGGTCCGCGTAGGCGAGGCCTTGATAGGGGGCAACGCCCCCATTTTAGTTCAATCCATGACGACGACCAAGCCGAAGGACGTGGACGAAACCGTCCGCCAGACGCTTGCTCTTGCTAAGGTAGGATGTGGCTTGGTTCGCATCACGACTCCGACTTTTGCCGATGCTGCAGGGCTTGAAGAAGTCATGAAGCGCGTGCGCGCAGCTGGTTGCACGGTGCCTGTTTCTGCAGACATCCATTTCCAGCCGAAAGCTGCATTTGAAGCGCTCAAGTGGGTCGAAAAGGTCCGCATCAATCCGGGTAACTTTGTGGATACCGGTATTTTGACGCTCGACCAGCAGACGGACAAGTTGTTTGACGAAGGCAAGGAAAAGGTTGCCGAAGCATTTACGCCGTTTGTGCAGGAGGCTAAGCGCCTCGGCCGTGCGATTCGCATTGGCGTGAATCACGGCTCGCTTTCGGCACGTATGATTTACCGCTATGGCGACACCGTGGAAGGCATGGTGGAAAGCGCCTTGGAATATTTGGCAGTTTGCGAAGCTGAACATTTTGACCAGGTGGTCTTGAGCCTCAAGTCGAGCAATCCGCGTGTGGCTATTGCCGCTTATCGTTTGCTCGCTGCACGCTTGAAGCAGGAAAACTTCAAGCCGTATCCGTTCCACGTGGGCGTGACGGAAGCGGGTGCCGGTGCAGATGGTCGTCTGAAGTCTGCTGCTGGCATTGGCGCTTTGTTGCTCGACGGCCTTGCCGATACGATTCGCGTTTCGCTTACCGAAGATCCGGTGGCCGAAGTTCCTGTTGCCCAGGACTTGATTGAAGCTTGCGAACTCAAGGCTGATGCTCCGAAGTTTGAAGTGCCGGTGTTCAAGAAGGACCCGTATCATTATGAACGTCGCGAATCTTCTGTGGTGAAGATTGCTGGCGTGGAAATTGGCGGTAGCCTTCCGGTGAAGGTGGGCGTGAAGTCTGATGCTGCAAGCCTCACGGGTGAACGCCGTGGTCCTGAATTTGCTTTGGCTGGCTTTGATGCTTCTGCCGGTGCAAACATCGTGACGTTCAAGGACGCTATGGATGTGGCTGGCTTTGCTGCAAATCCGAGTGCAGTTCCGGCAGGTTCGATTTTCTGCTACACGGGTAGCGATATGGTCTATGGCGTGCGTGCGCTGGCCTCTGCTTTGGCTGCTGCTGACCGCAAGGACCCGATTCTCCTTTATGCAAAGATTGGCAGTTCCGATAAGGACATGCTCCGCGTTTCTGCGGACTTTGGAAGCCTTTTGACGGATGGCCTTGGCGATGCCGTTGTGATTGACGGTTACAAGAGCGCTAAGGAATCTGTTGCACTCGCATTTGATATTTTGCAGGCGGCCGCGTGCCGCCGCAGCAAGACGAACTTTATCAGTTGCCCGGGCTGCGGTCGCACGCTGTACGACATTCGCAAGGTGCTTGGCAAGATTAAGGAACGCTTTGGTCACTTGCAGGATATTTCCATCGCCGTGATGGGCTGCATTGTGAACGGCCCGGGCGAAATGGCGGACGCCGACTTCGGCTACGTCGGAGGTGGCCCCGGCCGCATTACGCTTTTTGAAGGCAAGACCGCAGTGAAAAAGAACATCCCTGAAGAGAACGCGATTGAAGAACTCGTGAATCTTCTCAAGGAAAAAGGTCGCTGGGTGGAACCGTAAAAGTTTTAACTTAAAACAAAGGAATGAAAAATGGCAACTATTAAGACAATGAACAACATTTCCAAGAAAGGCTTGGGCTTGTTTGGCCCGTTCTACCAGATTTCCGATTCTATCGAAAATCCGGATGCTATCTTGGTGCGTTCTGCTCAGGTCGATACGGATAATTACGATGGCCTTTTGGCCGTCGCTCGCGCCGGTGCTGGCGTGAACAACATCACGATTGACAAAGCTTCTGCAAAGGGCATTTGCGTGTTCAACACTCCGGGTGCAAACGCAAACGCTGTTGCTGAACTCGTGATGACCGTGCTCGGCATGGCTGTCCGTAACGCTGACAAGGCTGCTGCTTGGGTCAAGAATCTCGATGTGAACGATCCGGATCTCGCAAAGACTGTTGAAAGCGGCAAGAAGAAGTTTGCTGGTATGGAACTTGCCGGCAAGACTCTCGGTGTTGTTGGCCTCGGCAAGATCGGTGTGCTCGTTGCTAACTATGCCCGTTGGAAGAACATGCGCGTGGTCGCTTACGAACCGTATCCGAACGCAAATAACATGCATGAACTTTCTAACAAGGTCGAAATTGCTGACCTCGACACCGTGATTGCAAGCTCTGACTTCCTCACGGTTCACGTTCCGTTCATCAAGGGCGTTACCGAAAACCTTCTCAACCGCAAGAACCTCGCACAGTTCAAGGGTTCCTACATCATGAACTTTGCTCGTGGCGGCATTGTTGAAATGGATCCGGTGAACGAAATGCTCGCTTCTGGTTCCCTCCAGGGCTACCTCTGCGACTTCCCGACTGCAGACCTCATCAAGAACGACAAGGTCACTTGCTTCCCGCACCTCGGCGCTTCTACTGAAGAAGCTGAAGAAAACTGCGCAGTCATGGCTGTTGAAGAATTGAAGGACTACATCGAATACGGTTGCGTCCGCAATTCCGTGAACTTCCCGGCACTCGTCGATCATCCGCATGCTGGCATCAAGAGCCGCGTGGTCGTAATCAACCAGGACGTTCCGAACATGATTTCTGAAATCACGAAGGTGTTCGGTGCTGAAGGTATCAACATTGCTTCTTTCAGCAACAAGAGCAATGGCAAGATCGGTTACAACCTCGTTGACGTTGAAAGCAAGGTCGATGATTCCATCGTCGAAAAGCTCTCCAAGCTCGACAAGGTCATCAAGGTTCGCGTAATCCACTTCTAATAGGATTACTCGTACATTTTCTCGATTTGTTCGGCGTACCGTTTTTCAGCAACGGTGCGCCGAATTTTTAATGTGGGCGTCAAAAGCCCGGATTCAATTGTGAGCTCATCGCCAACCAGAGTCCATTTGCGAATTTGTTCCCAATGGTTCAGCTTTTTGTTGATATGCTCAATATGACGATTGATGGAATTCAAAATAAGCGGTGACTTTAGCGCGTTTTCGACATCGTAATCTTCGTTTTGCGGTTTGAGCATACGGCGGGCGCCTACAGGGTTTAGCCAGATTATGGCCGATGCAAACTTGCGGTCATTGGCAATGACGAGCGCCTGTTCTACGAGCGGATGACGCGTGATTTCAAGCTCGATGGGGTTTGGGCTTACGTATTTACCAGTGCTTGTTTTTAGCAGTTCCTTGATGCGTCCAGTAAAATAAAGGAATCCATCTTTGTCAAAGTAGCCTTGATCCCCTGTGTGGTAAAATCCATCGGGCGTGAAAATGTTGCTATTCAAGTCGGGGCGATTGTGGTAGCCCTTAAAAACGCTTTCTCCACGAACTAGGATTTCGCTGCAATTACCGATTTTTACATCGAGATGGGCTAGCGGCTTGCCGATGGATCCTGGCTTTATGGCTTGTTTGCAATTTGCAGAAACAACGGGGGAACATTCCGTCATGCCGTAGCCTTCGAAAACGGGCAGGCCGATGTTCAAAAGGAATCGCAAAATAGACTTGTTCAAGGCGCTGCTGCCCGAGATGATCATTCGGAAATTGCCACCGACAGCATTCCTCATTTTTTTGTAGACAAGTCGATTGAATACCCAATGGAGTGGTTCGAATCGCCTATTTGGGTCTTTGATCTTTGCAATTTTAATGGCTTGCTTGATCAGGAAACGCTTGATGCCTTTGGCGCGGTCTGAGGATGTCGTCATGCTTTCGTAAAGACGCTCGAGAATGCGCGGGACGACAATCATGATGGAGGGGCGGACTTCGCGCAGAATGTGCGAAAGATTTTTGGGATTGTCACCAAAGTAAATGGCAACTCCGCTTAGTGTGTAAAAATAGACCGCCATGCGTTCGAGAACATGTGCTACCGGTAGGATTGTGAGACATGTGTCTTTTTTGATGTCGAATCGGAACATCGGCTTGATGTTCTGAATTTGTACCAACATGTTCCGGTGCGTTAGCTCAACGCCTTTGGGGCGTCCTGTAGAACCGCTTGTATAAATGATGCTGAAAATGTCATCAGGATTTGTGGTTGCAAGCTGGTTGTCTATCCATTTGGCACGAAATGGATCAGCGAGTGCATCAAGCCCTCGTCTAAGGAGTTCATCCCAGTAAATTCCGTTGTCAGGGAGGAATGATTCACTGTCGATGCAAATGATTTTTGAAAAAAGGGGTATTAAATCGTAAAGAGGTTCATCAAGTTCTTCGAAAGAATTGATGATGAGTATCTTGATATTGCTATCGATGCTCTGGTACGCAAAGTTTTCCGATGAAATGTTTGGAAAAAGCGGTACAACGCGTGCGTGGTTCAGTTGAACGGCGATGTCTGCGATAATCCAGTTTGGAGAACTTGGCGCGATAATGCCGACGCTTTCTTTTTCTTTTAGCCCGAGCGAATTTAAGGCGAGTGCAAGTGCCTTGGTGTTGCGTTTGAGTGTTTCTTTGGAATAGTGGATCCACTCGCCGTTCTTACGGTGATGCCATCCTTTAAAATCGGCTCTGTCGCAGTTCGCAAAGAACATGGACGGCAGAGATGTGAATTCCAACGACTCCATACTTTTAAAATAACATTCTATTTTGCAATAGCTCATTTTTTTTGAAAAATTTCAGTATATTATGGATATGCTGAAAAAGTTGAGCGATTACGAAAAAGAACTTTTGAAAATGGTTGCGGCAGGGGCGCCTTTGACGGCGGAACAGCTCTTGTCGGTGCGGACGCACATCGGCTTTTTTCAGCATGAGCGTTTGGTGCACGAGCTCGTGATGATCTTGTTTGCGCTTTTGACCGTTGGCGGGATTCTTTTCTTGGTGGTTGTGCCGGAAATACCGGTGCTTGCGTTGGACGTACTTTTCTTTGCGCTCTTGGTGCCGTACGTGAAGCATTACTACGGGCTTGAGAATGGGGTGCAAAGGCTGTATGACGTGTACGATAAATTGGAAAAATTGTAGGAATGGCGACCCCGGCACTCCGGAACATGTCCGGGGCAAGCTCAGGCCGGGGTGACAGTTCGGAGGCAATGAAAAAAAGCAAGTCCATGGGGACTTGCTTTTAAAATTCGATGGATCCTGTCTTGCCATAACAAGAGGGAGGTGCCCGGTCAAGCCGGGCATGACAATTCATTACTTCTTCGGGGTGATGAATTCCAAACCACCCCGATGAGCGGGCAAGGTTTCTTGCGAAACCTCGCACTCGGATTTTTCTTGCGAAAAATCCTCACTACATGGTTAGGCTTTCGGTTTGATAAACTCAAGCCCACCCATGTACGGACGCAGTACTTCAGGAATCTTGAGCGAGCCGTCTTTCTGCTGGTAGTTGTCGCAGATGCCGACCATCACGCGCGGAGTGGCGAGGCCAGAACCGTTAAGCGTGTGGAGGTAGACGTTCTTGCCGTTGACCTTCGTCTTGATGTTGGCGCGGCGTGCCTGGTAGTCTTCGAAGTTCGAGCAGGAGCTGACTTCGAGCCACTTCTTTTCGACCGGAGCGTAAACTTCGAGGTCATAGCACTTGGCTGCACCGAAACCGAGGTCGCCCTTGCAGAGTGCAAGGCGGTGGTACGGGAGGCCGAGCTTTTCGAGGAGCTTTTCGCCGAAGCGGGTGAGTTCTTCGTGGTCTTCATAGCTGTGTTCCGGATGAGCGAAGTAGACCATTTCAACCTTGTTGAACTGGTGCAAGCGGAGAAGACCTCGGGTGTCCTTGCCGTAGCTGCCAGCTTCGCGGCGGAAGCAAGCGGAGTAGGCGCAGATGCGCTTCGGGAGTTCAGATTCCGGAATCACTTCGCCAGAGTAGAGGTTGGTGAGCGGAACTTCTGCAGTCGGAATGAGGAACAGGTCGTCATCCTTGTCGCAACGGTACATGTCTTCTTCGAACTTCGGGAGCTGACCCGTGCCACGCATGGTGTTGCGGGTAACGAGGTACGGCGGAGTGAATTCTTCGAAACCGGCCTTCTGGTGTTCGTCGAGGAAGAACTGGATGAGGGCGCGTTCGAGGCGAGAGCCGAGACCGCGGTAAACCGGGAAGCCGGATC
The DNA here is from genome assembly GCF_002210405.1 of Fibrobacter sp. UWB3. Classification (NCBI taxonomy): domain Bacteria; kingdom Pseudomonadati; phylum Fibrobacterota; class Fibrobacteria; order Fibrobacterales; family Fibrobacteraceae; genus Fibrobacter; species Fibrobacter sp. UWB3. Next base: position 426,682 of record NZ_MWQJ01000001.1, on the reverse strand, counting down.
CAGAAATCTTGGCGCCACGTTCAAAGTCAAAAATGCCAAGGCGTTCGCCGAGAGTCTTGTGGTCAACGCGGGCGAAGTCATCGTTCTTGGTGTAGTAGTCAAACGGGATCGGGCCGTCTTTTTCGACAACGTTATCGCTGGAGTCCTTGCCTTCCGGAGAACGCGGAGCGATGTTCGGAACGTGCATGAGCATTTCGGTCTGCTTGTAGTCAAGTTCCTTGAGCTTCTTGTCGAGTTCATCAATCTTGTTGCCGAGTTCGCGTGTTGCGGCCTGGGCTTCGTCTGCGTTTTCGCCCTTCTTCTTGAGTTCGCCAATGCGCTTGGACTGGGCGTTGCGTTCGCTCTTGAGGCGTTCGACTTCGGTGAGCAGCGGGCGACGTTCGTTATCAACGGCGAGCACGTCACGAAGGCTTACGGTTGTATATTTCTTTTCTGTTTCAGCAATATAATATTCCGGATTTTCGCGGATCTTTTTAATATCAAGCATTTTATGCCTCTGTTGAAAATTTTACGAGGGGAAATTTAGCAAAAGGCGAGTGCCGCGGCAAAACAATTTTTTGTTTTGACATGGCTGAGCCGAGCTAAACGCGCTCAGAATGAGCGCCAATTTAGAAACTTTTGCGTAAGGCGAGTGAAACGGGACTGTTTACAGTCCCACTTTTGAGCCTAGCAAAAGACACTCGAAGAGTGTCAAAGGCGAGTGCCGCGGCAAAAGTGTGCAAGGCGAGAAAGCGTAAAAAACTTGTTTTTGCATTTTCAATAACTAACGACTATAGACTAATGACCAATGACTCTTTATTTAGTTCATCTGTTGTTTGCGTTTACACCGGTAATTGAGCGGGACGTGTTGTCCCGAAATTTTTTGAATATACATTATAACTTGGGAAAGGAAGAGAACAATGGGTAAACAAGGAAGGAATCTAGAGGAGTACAAACATGAAATTTCCTTTACTGCTTTTAGTGGCCGCGTCGTTCTCTTTTGCCCAATGGGGCGGTGGTGGCGGAAAATCGCTAAACGACTATAAAAAAGAATCGGTGTCGGGGAGAGATATCCACGTGTATGCGCCGAGCAACCTTGCGCCAAAGAGCCCGTTGCTCATTTCGTGCCATGGCATGGACCAAGACCCCAATTACCAGCAGTCCAATACGCATTGGGAAGCGGTTGCCGATACGGCGGGATTTGTCGTCGTGTATCCTAGAGGTGGGACAGGGATGAGTACCTGGGATATTAGCGGTGACAAGGATACAAAATGGGTGGTGCAAATTATCGAACAGATGGTCAAGGAATATGACATTGACCAAAAGCGTGTTTACCTTTCGGGATTCTCAATGGGGGGCATGTTCACTTACCATGCTATGAGCAAGATTGCAGATAAAATAGCGGCGTTTGCGCCAACATCTGGTACAAATGTGATGGGTGCGTCAAAGGCGATGCGTCCTGTGCCTATCATTCACCCGCATGGAACAAGTGACGATGTCTTGAATTACAGCCAGGTTGAAGGCTTTATCAAGAATTACCGTGATCAGTTCCATTGCCCGTCTCAGGCCGAAGTTCAAAATAATTATCCCAATAGTGAAAACAGGGCGACGATGTATACTTGGGGCCCTTGCGATGAAGGTGTTTATATTAAACACCTTAAGCTTGAAGGCCGTGGCCATAGCCCTTCCAAGGCCGATGTTTCTGACATCTGGAATTTCGTGAAACAGTATTCTCTGGATGGTGCCTCGATTACGCCGTCGATTGAAGTTCCTACAAACAGGGATTCCGTGTTTAACGGCTCTTTCTCGGATTCGCTTAAGCTTGCTGGCTGGACTTTGCAGCAACATAGCGGCGAAGGATCCTTGAAGTTGACTGAAGGCAAGGCCGAAATCAACGTGACCAAGACGGGTACGAATGCATATGACATTCAGATGATCCAGAACGGAGTTCATTACGAAAAAGGTCAAAGCTACAAGGTAACTTTTGATGCCTATGCTTCTGTGGCAAGAATGCTCGAAGTGAATATCGAAAAGGATACGGATCCATGGACGAGTTACTTGGGCGAGGCAAAAACTTTTGATCTCGGCACTGAGAAAAAGAATTTTGAAATTGTGTTCACGATGAATGAGGCTACGGACGAAAATGGTCGTGTTTCCTTTAATGCCGGCCTTGCCACGGGTAGTGTATTCATTGACAACGTTGTGCTTAGCAAAGTTGATGGCACGATTGGTATTGCAAACGATGTCCGCGTGCTCTCTGGCGAAAGAACGCTTGATGTCTACAATATGAAGGGTGGCTTAGTATGTCGGCTGAAGGGAACCTGTTTGGGCGATGTCCAGTCGAAATTGAATTCGATGAAGCTTGAAAAGGGCTTGTATGTTGTAAAGAAAGGCTCTTTCAACAAGATTTTCTCTGTGAAATAGCAGAAACCGGTTAAAACGTATTATGTGAAGTCCATGGCAATTTTGTTGTCATGGATTTTTTTTGTCCCATTTATTACATTTTGTAACATGATTTTTTGCAAGAATATTTCTCGCCTGTTTTGTGCTTTGATCGTGGCGATGGCTGCGTGCATGCTTTCTGGTTGCTATAGCTTTACCGCGAGTACGCTCCCGAGCCATATCAAGACGGTTAACATCCATGAGGTTGATGATAAAACTCTAGATCCGGTGCTTGCCAATAACATTCATACCGCAGTTGTTGATATGTTCAAGCGTAATGCTGGCGGTGTGCGCCTCGTCAATGATAATGCCAATGCCGATTTTGAAATAACTCTGTTAAGCTATTCGAACAAGCCCGAAAACTACAACAGCAATAGTGATGTCGAAACGTACCGCGTCACGATTCGTGTTGAAGTTAAGTTTTACGATAACGTAAAAGAAAGAATCATCTACGAGAGCAAGTCCCTTTCGGCAGATGGTGTTTATGACGTCCAAGCGAACGAGACCGAAGACCGCCATGGTCAGACGCGTGCCGTTGAAAAACTCCAGGACTTGATTGTCTCGAACGCCCTTGCCAAGTGGTAATAAAAAAAAGCGACTCGGCAATATCGTAGGAATACGCATCTTGCCGAGTCTGGGGTTGGTTTGGAGTATTACAAATATGCTTAATTTTGTCGCTTTTGTTAAGCCCTGCTTTGAATAATACCCCCAAAAAGTTGCGAATAATCACATTTGCTATAGAAAATCTTGTAGCGTAACGGGCTTTTCGTTGAGCAGAGCTTCGGTGAGTGTGCTGCCCTTGTAGGTGAGCTTTAGCGAAAAGAACGGTTCGCCGCGTTCCAGGAGGGCTAGGAATATCAGGTCGCCGTCCCAATGGGGGAGTTCCTTCACTTTTTGCTTGTCCACCCATTCCAGTACGCCTTCGTCGCACTCCTTGATGGAGCCTGTAAATTCGGTTGCGGTAAAGAGGTGCATGAATTCGGTCTGGTCCATGCCGTCGCTGATGAACGTGACGATGCCGCGGTACTTGGGGCGGATGAGTGTGAGCCCTGTTTCTTCGAGTGCTTCGCGGTGGATGCAATCTTCGGGCGATTCCCATTCTTCGAACTTTCCGCCAATGCCGATCCACTTGTCCTTGTTGATGTCGTTTTTCTTTTTGATGCGGTGGAGCAGCAGATACTTGCCGTCTTGTTCGATATAGCATAGGGTTGTATTGATCATGTACAGAAATATAGAATTGTTTGCATTTAAGCACATTTTTTGAGGCTTTTTGCAGAAATGTTGGCAAATTCCGCAATATAAATGTATAATTATCGTATGATTTACGAAACTTTTGGCTGGTACTATGCAGAATTGGGTTAAAGAAATCGTCGTAGATTCAAAATTTGAAAATGTTAGGACTTTGACTGATTTTGTTGAAAGCTCCTTGGAGCCGCTGAATCCGTCGCCTAAGGCTATCATGCAGATTGGCGTAGCCATTGATGAACTGTTCAGTAACGTTGTTCGCTATTCTGGTTCGTCGAATATGAAACTTATCCTGAATGTCAATGAAGATGTGCTGACTGCAAAGCTGACCTTTATTGATGAGGGGGTGGAATACGATCCGCTGAAGAAAACGGATCCGGACGTTTCGCTCTCGGCGGAAGACCGTGAAATTGGCGGGCTCGGAATATTCCTCGTGAAGAAAATCATGGATGGCGTTGAGTACAAACGTGATGGTGAGAAGAATGTTTTAACTGTTGTTAAAAAACTGGGTTAATTTATTACAGATTTTATAAATACAAAGAGAGGCTGATAATGAAAATCGAAAAAAATGTGGATGGTTCCAATACCTCTTTCGCTTTGGAAGGGCGCTTGGATACGATGACGGCTCCTTTGCTCGAAGCTGAAATTCAGGGCAAATTGGATGGTGTCTCGGACCTGGAATTTGACTTTGCCAAGCTGACGTATATTTCTTCGGCAGGTTTGCGCGTGTTGCTTTCCGCCCAGAAGATTATGAACAAGCAGGGCAAGATGACCATCAAGAATGTCTGCGATGAAATCAAGGAAATTTTTGAGGTGACGGGATTCTCGGACATTCTGACTGTCGTGTAGTTTGGTTAAGAATTTGTATAGATGAAAAAACGGCACCTGCGCGGTGCCGTTTTTTGTATAATGAATTCTTTAAAAGTTACTTCTGACTCAGGATTGCGCGGAGTTCGTCAGCGGCTTTCTGAAGATCATCGTTCACGATGGTGTATTCGTACTTGCCCTTCGTCTTTGCAAATTCGATTTCTTTCTTCGCGTTTGCAAGGCGGAGCTGGATGACTTCTTCGCTATCGGTGCCACGGCCACGGAGGCGGCGTTCGAGTTCTTCGTCGCTTGGCGGCAAAATGAAAATGCCTGTTGCGTCAGGGTAGACCTTGTCAAAGTTCACCTTGCCGAAAACGTCAAGGTCAAACAACACGCGGTTTCCTTCGGCGAGAGTCTTCTCGACAAAGCTCTTGGGCGTTCCGTAGTAGTTCCCGTGAACCAGGTTGTATTCGACTAGGGCGTCGTCCTTGATCATCTGCTCGAATTCTTCCTTGGTCTTGAAGAAGTAGTGGACTCCGTCAATTTCGCCTTCGCGCGGTTTGCGCGTTGTAGCCGAAATGGAATACTTGATGTCCGGGAAATCCTTGATGACAAGATCCTTGAGGGTGGTCTTGCCTGCGCCACTGGCGGCACTCATAACGAAAAGCTTGTTTTTCATAGTTAAATTCTGTAATTACTCCATAATCACTTTCATATTGTCATGCCTGCGAAAGCAGGCCTCTCCTTAACTTAAAAATTCTAAGCAAGGAGTTTCCCGATTAAATCGGGAATGACAATCTTAAAAGCATTAATTCCGAATTGTACTTTCGCTTCGCTCAAGCACCAACTGCTCGGCTCGGAAATGCCAATGCAAGCATTGGCGCTTCTCTCGCCTTATGCAGTTGTCCGAATTACTTTTTGTCTTCGATGTACAGCGGACGCTGCTTGACTTCGTCGTAGATTCGGCCGATGTATTCGCCGAGAATGCCGATGGTCAAAAGCTGCACGCCTGCGAAGAACACGATGGCGGTCATGAGCGATGCCCAGCCCGGAACCGTTGTTGCAGGGGAGAGGAACTTTTCGAGAATCGACCAGACGAGAAGCACAAAGCCAACGATGGTTGCAATGAAGCCCATGTAGAAGCTGAGCTTGAGCGGAGCCGAGCTGAAACCCGTGATGCCGTCGAATGCGAGGCGAAGCATCTTCTTGAGCGGATACTTCGAAGTGCCTGCGGTGCGTTCGGCGCGGTCGTACTTGACGCCAATCTTCTTGAAGCCGACCCAGCATACGAGTCCGCGCAAGAAGCGGCTGCGTTCCGGGAGGTTCTTGAGCTGGTCCACCACGCAGCGGTCCATGAGTCTGAAGTCGCCGGTGTCAGGCGGAATGTCGATACTCGTGAGCTTGCCAATCAAGCGGTAGAAGCAAAATGCCGTAAAGCGCTTGAAGAGTGTCTCGCCTTTGCGCTTGTTGCGCTGGGCGTAAACGACCTGGTAGCCTTCGCGCCACTTTTCGAGCATCTCGTGGATGAGGCTCGGCGGGTCTTGCAAGTCGCCATCGATGATTACCACGGCATCGCCAATGCAATGGTCGAGGCCTGCGCTAAATGCAGCCTGGTGGCCGAAGTTACGGCTAAAGTTGATAATCTTGTTGTTCGGGTTCCCGGGGAGGAGGCCTTCCACGATTTCTCGGGTGCGGTCCTTGGAACCGTCGTTGACAAAAATGAGTTCGTGCTCGATATCCTTAAGCTCTTCCTCCAAGACGCGGTAGGTTTCGGCAACGATCTCTTCTTCATTAAAAACAGGTATAATTACGGATAAAAGCATAGTGCAATTATAGCAATTTTATAATTAAGTTGTTAGTTGTTTTTGAATAATGACTACGGTATAAATACCGGGTTAATGATGTCTACGTGGCTGCAATTGATGCCCTCTTTGGGGAAGGATCTAATCGTGAGCTTTTGGACTCCTGCAATATTTGCCTCGACATTGTGCAATTCGCCATTCCTAAAGAATGGTGTCTTTGCAAGTGACTTGCCATCACCGAGAACTTCAACACCAACGCCTTCGCTGCAGAGCGATTCGTCATCGAGGCCGACCGAGAATTTGACCGTTGCAAATTTCTTGGCGACGTCAAAGATCGTTGTGGAAGAGGCGTGCGTACCAATACCGTTTATAAAGCTTTGACCGTTCACACTGAGCTTGTTTCCTTCAATGCTTTCGTTCCTGTGCAGATTACCCCATTCCTGCTTGTGGTTTTCGATGGGGTAGTCTGTGAGTGCAATCGCTCCATTTGCAGCTTCGAAATAGAATTTTGAGACATCGGCAAGTTTGCTCTTTGTTGAGAGGTCCTGTATGACAAAACGTACCTGGTTGAAGCCGGGCTGCAAGCTTGCAAGGTTCACTTCTTTATCATAAGAGCCGAATTTGTATAGCCCTTGTTCTAGTACTTTGTCGTTGACGGAAATCATGATATTCCAGTTGGCTGCAACGCTGCTTTTTTCTTTCAGTTCATAATGGATTTTTAGCGTTGCTGCTTTTTTGGTCGCGGAATCTGCAGGAACGACTTCTAATTCGCTAGTCGTGATGATTCTCTGCGGATTGTAATTCTTACGTCCGTTGAATTTTGCAATCTGGACCCAGTAGTTGTTCGTAATCAAGATGTTCTTGACGCCAGTCAAATCCATTTCGCGTTCGAATACGTCGCAGGTCGTGGCGATGCGGTGTTCCACAGCTTTTCTGTGGTAAGTGTGGCTGTCCCAGCAGTCTAAGCCGCGAATGTAATAGACTTCGCCTTTGTACTTCTCGATTAATTCCTTCATCTCGCTGTTCGTCATTCTGCGAGCGTTGTCGTAATGAATGGACGACATGCCGTAACCCACGAAGTGCCAAGGACGACCGTAAATAAAGAATCGGTCCGCTTGCGGCAGTTCCTTGAGCCAACCAAGAATTTCGTGCTCTTCGATGGTCAAGTGGTTGCGGTTGTACATGATATTATCGTTGAAGTTCTTCTTGTAATGGATTGTCCAGCCGGTGAAAAGCAAGGCGGCAATGAGCATGCCGACAAAGGCTGTCTTGCTGTTCAGCTTGCCGCCGGTAGGCGTTGCGAAGTACTGGATCATGTGGGTGACCGGGAGGGCCGCCACAAAAGCCATGGTCGGCAACATCACAAGGCTATAGCGCTGGTTGATTTCGATGCTGAAGTCGCCAGAGACGTTTTCGAGAATCACATACGTTTGCAGGTGGTAGAGGAGCAAAAATGCGAGAATCTTGAGGTAAGTAAAGTTCCTCTTTCTTGCGCCGTTAATCGCGCGGAAGGTAAGATAGATGCCGCCAATGGCAAAGAGATAGTTGAAGTAACTCAGGAACGGATTCGTCAGATTGCCATTCTTATCGAGCTTTGTGGTCATCACTTCCCAGTTCTTGGCGAGATCTTCGAAGAAGTGTCCGTGGGCTTCAAATTCGCCTCCCTGGAAGCCGAATCCTTGGAAGTAGCTAATTGTAAGGAGTGCCGGTATGGAGAAAAGCGAAAGCGTCACAAAGAAGACAGGTGCTTTATAATCTTTCTTGTTGAGAAGTTTCGGGAGCGCAAAAAGGACGAATGCGAAGATGCAGAAAATTGTTTCTTGGCGGGTCTGGGCGAAGAAGGCCAGAATGAGGGCGAGGAGAGTCCAGTGCCAAACGGTGTTCCTGTCATATGCCCACTTAAACACGAACAGAGCTAAAGCCGAGAGGAATATATAGAGCGGTTCAACGGACATGGCGCGGAACTGGAAAAGTACCGTCGGTTGGAGTGCCATGAGTAGCGAGGCGAGGAAGGCAAGGAGGGGTTGTCTGGTCCAGGCGACAATCGCAAGGAACATGAGGAGGAACGCAAGCGGCAGCATCAGGAGTTCTGCGGTGAAAATCCAGTGGAGGTCGCTACCAAATAGCGGCATGCCGAGGTAGTAAAGGAAAGAGAGCCCTTTAGTTTTAAAGCTGTTGGATGTGGATTTGCAGCTCAGTGTGCCGTTGTCGAATTCGCCCTGGTTGCAGGTGCCGGATTCGTGGTTGTAGTACATGTTCTGGGCAACAGCCATGAAGACGCTTTCGTCGCTCTGGACGCGGTGGCGGGCTTCTATTTGCGTGCCTGCGAAAATGGAAATGGCGACAGCAAATACGAGAGTCATGATGCTCACGGACTTTGCGGGGAGGATTCCCTTGAGCCATTCTCTAAAATCTTTACTCAAAAAACAGAAAAGGACAATCCCGAGAATGAACTGAATTCCAAAAAGCGGGAGCGGCCAGTTCAAATCCATCTGTCGGATGGTTTCCCTGTGCTTGATGTTCGGGGCGAGGTAAATAAGGAAGGGGATGGCTATAGCAACGAGTGTGCCGAAAATGCCTGCGGGGTGAGCTAAGTTCTTGAATAGTCTCAAGATAGCGTCTTTGATATTCATTGGGTTCCTTCTCGATAACACGTAAAAGCGCTCCAGGAATTGCTTCTTTTGGGGCGTTTGTGGATTATTTTAGGTTGTTGCGAAAATATAACTTTTTATTGCTTTGGGCTTTTCATTTGACAATATACCTTGAGAGTTTCGCAAGAAAAAACTAAATTTGCCGCGTAAAAACAAAACTCTAAAGGGGTTAGACCGTGCAAGATTCATTAGTTACAAAAGCAGCTGACAACGTCCGTATCCTTTCTGCCGCAATGGTGCAGAAGGCCAAGTCCGGACATCCGGGTGGAGCCATGGGCGCCGCAGACGCCATTACGCTTTTGTTTGCTGAATTCTTGCGTTACGATCCGGACGATGCCAACTGGATGGCTCGCGACCGCTTCTTCATGGACCCGGGCCACATGAGCCCGCTCCTCTACTCTGAACTCGTCCTCACGAATCGCCTCACGCTCGAAGACGTGAAGAACTTCCGCCAGCTTGGCAGCCGCACTCCGGGCCATCCGGAAGTCGACGTTGCCCTCGGTATTGAAAACTCCTCGGGCCCGCTCGGTATCGGTCACGGCATTGCTCTCGGTGGCGCTATCGCCGAACGCTTCATGGTTGAACGTTTTGGCTCCATCCTCGAACACAAGACCATCTGCCTCGTTTCTGACGGCGGTCTCGAAGAAGAAATCGCATACGGCGTGGGCCGCATTGCTGGCCACCTCAAGCTTTCGAACCTCATTTTCTTCTACGATGCAAACCAGGTCCAGCTCAGCTGCAAGACTGAAGACGTGATGGACCACGACTTCGTTGGTCAGTACGAATCCTGGGGCTTCCGCGTGATTGAATGCGACGGTTCCAACATTGCAGAACTCCGCAAGGCTTTCAAGGCCGCTTGGGCAGAAACTGAAAAGCCGGTGCTCGTCTACGGTCACACTACGATGGCCAAGGGCGCTATCGCCGAAGACGGCAAGAGCTACGAAGGCGCTGTCTCTACGCACGGTCAGCCGCTTAATGCTGCAGGTGCTTCTACCTCTGCTACGGTCAAGAATCTCGGTGGCAATCCGGACGATCCGTTCCAGGTCTTTGACGATGTGAAGGCTGGCTTTGAAGCGCGTGCCAACGAACTTCGCAAGCAGGTCGCCGAATGGAAGAAGGCCAAGGCTGCTTGGGACAAGGCTAACGCCGAAAAGTCCGCAACCCTCAACGAATGGCTCTCGGGCAAGGGTCTCAAGATCGACCTCTCCAAGCTCAACATCAAGGAAGGTGTTGCAACTCGCGTCACGAGTGGTACGGTTCTTGGCTACCTCGCCGAAAATTATCACAACATCATCTGCAGCTCTGCAGACCTTTCGAACTCCGACAACACGCAGGCATTCCTCGACAAGACGGGCATCTTCCGTGCTAATGACTTCAAGGGTGCATTTGTCCAGGTCGGCGTTGCAGAACTCACGATGGGCGCCATTGCAAATGGTATCGCTCTCCACGGCGGTCTCTATCCGATTTGCGCAACGTTCTTTGTCTTCAGTGACTTCATGAAGCCGGCAATCCGTATGGCCGCTCTCATGGGCCTCCCGGTCAAGTACGTGTTCACGCACGACAGCTTCCGCGTGGGCGAAGACGGCCCGACGCACCAGCCGATTGAACACGAAACGCAGATTCGTTTGCTCGAAAGCCTCACGAAGGCTAGCGGCAAGGCCGAAATGCTCGTGCTCCGCCCGGCAGACGCTTACGAAACTCTCGCCGCATGGGAAATGGCTTTTGAAAACAACGACAGCCCGACGGCTCTCATCCTCACTCGTCAGGTCGTGAACACGCTTCCGGGTGAAAACCGCTACGAAGCTGCCAAGGCTTGCCGAAAGGGCGCTTACATTGTCAGCGACAACACTGCCGCAGGCAAGAAACCGGATCTTACTTTGGTTGCAAACGGCAGTGACGTTCTCCTCGAACACCAGGCTGCTGAACTCCTCCGCGACGAAGGCAAGTCTGTGCGCGTAGTTTCCATGATCAGCCCGGCTCTCTTCCTCAAGCAGCCGAAATCCTACCGCGATAGCATCATCGCTCCGTGGACTCCGGTGTTTGCAAAGTCCAGCGGTCTTCCGCTCTTGTTCGCCCAGGTCGTGGGGGGCTTCGGTAAGGTCTCCGGTCTCGAACGCTTCGGTGCTTCTGCTCCGGCAGGCGTCCTCGAAAAGGAATTCGGTTACGTTCCGGAAGCTGTTGCTGCAGCCGCTAAGGAATACCTCGCTGAATACGCCAAGAACGTCGAAGACTTCAAGAAGGCAAACGCTTAAAAATCGGGGCCGCAAGGCCCCTTTTTCTTTTGTAATTTTATTGTGATTTTGCGCACTTTCCCCTTAAAAAGTGCTATATTCAAAGCATGATTTGCCCGTTTTGCAAGAATGATAACGACAAGGTTGTCGATAGTCGCGTGAGTGGCTCGTCGATTCGTCGTCGTCGTGAATGTTGTGCTTGTGGCCGTCGCTTTACGACCCGTGAATATATCGAAGTCCAGCCGTTGACCGTTATCAAGCGCAGTGGCGAACGCGAACCTTTCCAGCGCGAAAAATTGCAACGTGGCATTATGAACTCCTGCAAAAAACGCCCGGTGTCCATGGACGATATCGAACAACTGGTGACGCGCGTGGAAAATTCGTTGCAGATGTCGGAAGGCTTTGAAGTGAGCTACGACCAGATTGGTAACCTCGTGATGCAGGAACTCAAAAAGCTTGACGCTGTGGCGTATGTGCGTTTCGCTTCCATTTACCGCGAATTCAAGGAAGTGGGCGAGTTCGTCGACCAGATCAAGACTCTTGATAAATAGACGATAGAACGCTCGCTGAGCTCGAATGGCTTTTGATTTAAAAAACAAGTTAGCGATTGCGCTCGAAAAGCGCGCTCCGTTATTCGATGTAACGGATGCTTTGCGCATTGTGAATGGCGCTGCCGACGGTTTCCCGGGACTCACGATAGACAAGTTCGGTGACCGTTACCAGATGCAGTTTTTTGGACCGGAGCTATTGACGAGCAAGACCGAAATTGTCGAGGCTTTGGCCTCTCTTTTCAATCCTATTTGCGTTGTGACAAAGGAACGTCTTTCGAGCTCTGGAAAATCGCTTGAGAACGCTCCGATGGATGTTGTGGTTGGCTCACGTGAAGATGCTGTGGGATCAGTTCGCGAAGGCAATGCCAATTTTCATGTGGACTTGCTCGATACGATTAATCCGGGGCTTTTCCTCGATATGCGCCATGTGCGTCTCGAAGTCGAAGAACGCTTCCGTGAAATGTCCGGCGCATCTCCGGCGAATTTCGAAGCCTCGGCGCATCTCGCTGACTTGGCGAATCTCGAAAATTCCGCGCAAACCGGCCTCCGTTTTTTGAACCTATTCAGCTATACGTGCAGTTTCTCCGTACACGCCCGTCTAGGCGGTGCTGCGGTCGCTACAAACGCCGATATCAGCGGCAAGATTCTCGACAAGGGCCGTGAAAATTACGCCTTAAACGGCCTTGATTTGCGTCCTGGAGAGTTCTTCCGCGGTAACGCTATCGAATACGTGCATTGGGCTCAAAAGAAGGGCTTACGTTTTGATGGTATTGTACTTGACCCGCCGAGCTTTGCGCGTTTTAAGGGCTTTAACTTTAACGTACGTGAACACTTGATGCCGCTCGTTGCCGATTGCGCGACGCTCCTGAATCCGGGCGGATTCTTCATGGTGAGTTCCAACTACAGCGAATTCAACCTGTCCGCATTTGCCCGCGATGTGCTTGCCGCCGTATCTTCCGTGCACCCGAATGCAAAAACGTCTTGGAAAAAATCCCAAGACGTAGACTTTGTCGGTAGCGGTTCTACGAAAGATTCTTGCTTAGTCGCGACTCTTGTAGAGGTGTAGGAGCCTGCGCGATTCTTGACCGCGCTAGTCTTCGCCGCCGTCCATTTCGATTTTGAGCTCTTTGAGCTTGCGCCAAAGTGTGGCACGGCTGATGCCGAGCTTCTTGCAGACTTCAGTCTTGTTGCCTTTGCAAATGCTTAAGGCATGCAGAATGTGCCTGCGTTCCATCTCGTCGAGCGAAAGAATTTCTTCTTCTTCGGGCGCAGGATTATGCGTGATGAACTTCGTCGGGTTGTGCGTCAAAAGCCCTGCTCTATCCGTCTTGCCCGAAATCGGTTCAAAATGAATCGGCTTTCCGAGAGGATTCTCGACAGACTTTTCATTCTCTTCCGCATCTTCGGCGTTGTCGAAAACAGGCTCGCTAGCGCTTTCTTTAAGACTAGCTGCATCCTTGATATGTGGAATCGCAACCGTCTTTTCGCGGGCTTCCACTTGCACATATTCCGGCAAGTCTTCGAGCTTGATGACTCCACCTTCCGAAAGCACAATCGCATGCTCCATGATGTTTTCGAGCTCGCGGATGTTTCCGGGGTAGGGGTACTTTGTCAAAGCATAAAGAGCGGCGGGTTCAAGGTCATGGATTTCCTTGCCCTGCGCTTCCTTGTTCTTTAAGATAAAGTAACGAATTAAGTTCGGGATGACAGGCTTCCTGTCGCGGAGCGGCGGGAGCTGCAAGTGGAACGTGTTTAAACGGTAGTAAAGGTCTTCGCGGAAACGACCTTCGTGCATCGCTTGTTGCAAATCGCGGTTAGTTGCTGCGATAATGCGGATGTCCAAGTAACGGGCGTCCGTTTCACCCACGCGACGAATCTCGTGGCTTTGCAGAAAACGTAAAAGCTTGACTTGTGTTGCCAGAGAAAGCTCACCGACTTCATCGAGGAACAGCGTACCGCCATTGGCGGATTCGAACAAGCCCTTCTTGTCGGCGGTAGAACCTGTATACGATCCCTTCTTGCTTCCGAAGAGTTCACTTTCCACGAGGTTCTCGGGGATCGCTCCGCAGTTGACTGGCACAAACGGTTCGTTCGCGCGTTTGCTGTAGCGGTGGACGACGTTTGCCAAAAATTCCTTGCCCGAACCGGACTCGCCGGTTATAAGCAAGGTACTGTTGGTCGGTGCGACCTTATAAACTGTTTTTAGAATTTTGCGCATCTCGGGCGTGTCGCCGAGAAGGCTGTCCAACACCTGGGATTCCATGAGCTGCGTGTTGGACTTGTTTTGTTGCTGAGCCTGGATCTTGCTTGTCGTGCTCTCAAGGAGCGATAGCGTGACCGGCTTCTTCAAGAAGCTGCTTGCTCCACGAGTAATGGCGCTAGCGGCCCCCTGCCAGTTGCGGTCATCGCACAGCACGAAGATTTCAATACCAGGCTGGCGTTCCTTCAAATAGCTGATCAAATCCATATTGTCGAGCATCAAAAAAGGAACCTCGATAAACGCAAGGTCTATCGACGTCTTCTTAATTAGCGGCATCAGAGTCTTATCGTCGGAGCAGACCAGTAGGTTCGTTCCGGCTACAGACCAGTTCCGCTGTAGCTCCTCGACAAATTTCCGATCAAAATCAGCGATCAGGATATTCATCATTTATGCTATTACGAATGTGCCTTGATAATCTCGTCAACTTTGTTGCGGAGCTGCTGGAGATCCAGCGGCTTGCTGAAAATTGCGGCTACATCGAAGTGCTGAGCCGTTGCAAGATAGTCTTCAGCAGACGTACGTCCACCACCGCTAATCGCGATCGTGCGGTCGCTCATGCCCATACGGCGAAGGTCAAGGACAACTTCAAATCCGTCACCTTCCGGCATGATGATGTCGGTGATGATTACATCGTACGTGTTCTTCTGATAAAGAGTTTTTGCTTTCTTACCGTTGCTAGCAGTATCGACAGTATAACCTTTCAATTCCAGAGCAGACTTCAACATGAGGTTGAGCTGAGCGTCATCGTCAATGATGAGTATTGTAGACATTAAGCCTCCATTTTCTCGTTTCTTATAGACCAATATAGATTAAAAATAGTTCCTTCGCCCAAGGTTGTTTGTACTGTGTAGCCCGCATTGCCTTCTTTTAGCAGTCTAAGTGCCGAAGAAAGGCCCAATCCGAGGCCTTCACCCGGTGCCTTGGTCGTAAAGAACGGTGAAAAGATGCGTTCGAGGGTCGCCGTGTCCATGCCGGTGCCTGTATCTTCGACGGTAATCTTGGCATAGGTGCCCGCTTCGATCTGCGGGGCGTAAGGCGTGATGAGCGGTTCCGTGAGCACTTCTCGCTTGAGGGCAATCGTGAGTGTACCGCCATTTTCCTTCATGGCGAAGATGGCGTTGTTTGCAAGGTTGCTGATAATGCGGTCGAGTGCCGAGACGTTTCCGACGATGCGGATGTTCTTGTCGAGGTTGTCTGCCTTGACCTTTACGTTCGGCGGGAGCGTAATCCAGAGCTTCTTTACCACGTCGTCGATAATCATGTACGGCGCAAATTCCGTGAGCTTGTCCTTTTCGGAGGTCTTGCCGCGGATTGTGTTCAAAAGCTCTTCGAGGGATTCCTTGCCGCGTGTGGCTGCCTTGCGTGCTTCCTGGATGAACATGTAGGCCTGGTTATCTTTGTCGAGCACTTCAAGCGCCAGATCGCAGAACCCAATCTGAGAGCCAAGGATGTTGTTGTAGTCGTGTGCAAAGCCACCGCAGATGGTACCCAGTTCTTCGAGCCTCGAGTGGATGTGCTTTTGTTCTTGCAACATGTCGCGTTCTTTTTCGAGACGCATTTCCTTGGTAATATCGATCTTAATGCCGATAATCTTGTACGGCTTGCGCGGGGCCATAATGGGGATGAACATGTTGTTGAAAATCATGATATCCTTGGCGATCCCTTTACGGACGGCCATGTTGTAGTCGTCCTGCTTCAAAATCTCGATATCGTCTTCTTCTTCGTTATTCTCGTTGAAAGTCTTCTTAATTCGTTCGTAAGAAATGAAACTTTGCGGTTCGCCTTCGTTACGAGCTAAAAGTTCTTGAGGCAAAATCTTGCTGTCCGGTTCAGAGGTCTGCAACAGGTTTCCGCGACTCTTGATATCGGTCTGGTTCTGCGTCATGAACACGCCCTGTTCGTTCTTGGACCAAAAACGGAATGGGAGTGTACTGATAAGCGTATCCAGGAAGTATTTACTTTCATCGACCTTCTTTTTCCAGATGTTCAATCGTTCCTGGTAGCGGATCTGGTCAAGCTGGTATTCCTTGAACTGCTCGTCGCGGGTCTTGATAATCTGCTGGTAATGCAGCGTGTTCGAAACATCGCTAAAGAAAGCTACGTTGTAGTTTGTTGTCAATGATTGACGAATCTGGAAAATGGAAACGTTGAAAATATGGTCTTCGTTGTCAATCTTGATTCTTATTTTGTTGTAAGTCGCTTCACGTGTAGGGTCTTGAATCTGCGGAAATACTGACGTGATTTTCTTGTCGTGGAGTGCTTCTTGTGTGGTGTGCAAAATTCCAAGAGCTGCCGGGTTGGCAAGCTGGATTTCGCCTTTATAATTGTAGTATAAAAGACCATCCACCATTTTGTCTTTTAGCTTGTCCAAAAACCAGGATGCACTTTTGTTCTTGAATGAGACCGAAGTGAAATATTGCCCGGAAAGGATGGCCAAAAAGACCGAGATGAACTGAGACCATTTTAAGAACTGGTCATAACCGTTAAATTTCGTGGATATGGGAATGATAAAATCAAAAAGGACGGCTAACGCGACAAAAAACGTGAACGAGGCCAACATGTATATGCTAACCTGGTGGGGGAGTGTTGTATCGCTTGCCTGCACTATGTTGCGAATTATGTCATATGAAGTGACAATGATGTTTGGCAGTACAAATAAGGCCAAAAGAAGGCTGTAAAAATTAAATATGGGCCTTTCTGCAAAAGGTCTGTAGCCAAAGAAATCTAGGCTTGGGATATAGCTTGGATCATTGATAAAGAAGTAGGTCGAAATAAGAACCGCTAAAGCTCCGAAAATGTTCATGAGCTTCCAGCCGTTCTTGCGCTTCATCTTGAGACTGATTTCTGCGGTATGGTGTATGGCGTTCCCGAGCTGGATCCAGCCAAGGGCTGCCGCGCAGAATATGAGTTGCCTTGCCGTATAGGCTTTGGTCCCTGCAATAAAGTTATCGCCACTAAAGAAAATGTCGCCAATCAAGTTGCTCGCTTGCCAGAATATGCTGATGATGACCAGCTGGTGTATGGGGCGAGGGAGCTGCTTGACGGACGTCTTTTGACCAAGCATGATGGGAAAATAGCATACGATGATCAACGCTACTACAGTAAGCGTTATAACGTAGGGCGAGTTTGTAAATAGACTCTCGTGCATATTTTCCCAGCTTCTTGACCTTTTTTACTTGGTTCTCTTGATACCGAAAGTCTTTTTCTGCTCGAAGGAGTTCTTTGTAGAGAAGTTCTTGATAACCTTCGGGTTGCCCTTGACTTCGGAGTTGTTCATGTTAGGTGTAAATTTAGTTTCGATTTCGGCCTTGTAAATATATGCACCTGTGCCAACTGCTCTATCATCCTTGCTTCTGATGCCCGATGGAGCCTTATTTGCCCATTCAATGACGAATTCCACCTGGTTGTTGGGCGTGAGATAAAGCTTCGGGTCTACGTTGAAGGACTTGTTGAAGCGGTTGACAAAGCTTCCGAGGTTAGAATAGATCGGAATGCGGAACTTGACGTTCAGGTTGCTCCATGCGCATTCGGTGCTTAAGGAGGCGCCGCGAGGTACGGAGAGCTTCACGTCAAAGATGGCACCACCGATATCGGTAGAATCGATACCTGTCAAGGTCACCTTGCCGTCCTGAATCAAGTCATACTTGTTGCTAGACGGATTCTTGACGTAGAGTCGCATGGTTTCCTTGACATCAACCTTGGTGCGGTTGTTCGAGTTCAAGTCGGAGACGATGTCGCGCAATTTCACGTCGAACTTGATCTTCGGTGCGCCATTGCCGTTGACCAAAACCCAAGGAACATCAAATTCCGGATAGTTGCCATTAGCATCCTTGAAGGCGCTTGTCATCATGGAGCCCATTCTCACAAAATCGCCTTCCATGACAGTTCCCGAAAGATCGTTCATGAAGAGGATGGACAAGCCCGTATTGTTTTGGGCAAAGTTCCAGAGCGAGAATGCGCTGCTGAATACGTTGGACTGTTTTTCGGCGCGCTTGTGTCTGTAGAACTGCTGCGTCGAATCTGCCAAGACGAGAGGTTCACTTGCGGTAATGGAGAGAATGTCTGCCGTAGAGGTTTGGCTAATGACCGCAGAAACAAAGACCGGTCCAACCTTATCTTCGGCGAGAACGGAGTTCGTTTCGGTGGCAGCACCTGTTCCGAGATATTGCGTGACCTGACCTGCGTGGACAAGCTGCTTGCCGCCTGGGAGGGCGCCTTCAAAGTTACCGGCCGTATTGCCGAACTGGAACGGCTTTTCAAGGTCGATAGAGAGGTTTTCGCCGTTAAACACGAACAGGCTCTTATCGACGGTGAGCGTTTCGGGCTTTGCCGTACCGAAGATGATTTCCAGGTATTCCGGTGTATGCTTTGCATCAAGAGGTTTCTGGAAAGAGACGTCGACATGGCTTGCATAACCGTTTTGGAGCTTGTCTGTGATGACGGCGTATGTCATCGGAATCGGCAAGATCTTCAGGAGAATTTCAACCTTTTCCGGTGTACAGAGGCCTGCGACGCCATTGCCGTTCAAGTCGGTGATGGTGCCTGCCGGGTCGAGCTGACCCCACATGCCTGCAGTTACTAGGGATCCTGCACTTGCATCGATTTCGAAGTCCCAGATGTTCTTTGCGTCATTATAGAGCTTGGCAGAAAGGACTGTCGGCGTTGCGGCCTTGGTCACCTGGTCGGCCGCATAGAGAACGAGCGGGAAGTTTGTACCTGGTGCAGAAATCGGTTCGCTGAATTGCAGATAGAGGTGGTCCGGTGCGGTCGGTTCAGATTCAAGGCGTTCAAGAACCGTTGCCGAGAGAAGTGCCGGAGCGATTCCGTCTGCATACGAGTCGTCGACCGTTTTGACGTTACCCTGAATGTCGCTTGTGAGAGTGATTTTTCCGGTAGCGTTCGTCACGATTTCCTGCGGAACGTTGATTTCAACAATAAGCGACTTGCCGTTCAGCGATTTAACCTTGTTGGCGGTGATGGTCTCGCTTCCGTATGTGAACGTAATCGAGGTGAAGTGCTGGTTTTCCGCATATTCAGAGGAAAGCGTAATGTCCATGGCGTCAGGAATGTGGTCGCAGTTCAAGTCTACAATCTTTGCGACGTCGATAATCGGCCATGGCGGAAGCTCTTCAATGGTAAGCGTTGCTGTTGCCGGCGTGTAAGAATAGTCCTTGGTGTTGGAATGCGTTGCCGATATGGTTGTCGTTACGGCGACCTTGGAGCTCACATAGAATGTGGCCTCGCCATCGTAAAGCGTTATGGTTGTGACCGGAATCGTTGCCGTAGGATCCGTGTAGAAGAGAACGTTCGGATCTTCGCTGACGAGTTCTACGTTCAGGTTCTTTTCGCTCTTGAGAAGTTCGAGGGCGCTGTCGAGGAGCGATACGTGCACTTCGACAAACTTGTCCTTGTAGCCGACGATATTACCGCTGTTAAAGACGAGATAGCGTTTTTCGAGTGGCTTCGTGATACTGTCGATTTCAACATTGCTACGGACAACAGCGCAGGCGCAATCGTACTTGTTTTCGGTTTTCTGGTTGGCGTTCCTGTTGTGCCAGCTGACCCATTCCATGTAGTTGTTGCCGTAAGAGAGCGTCGTATCGCCACCGAAGGTGATGGCATCGGTACGGTTGGCCTTGTTATAGGCAAACGGGTAGGAGAAGCTGTTCATTTCTACGGCGTCGAGGAGGCCGTTTGGCTTAACAGTACTCGTGGCGAGATATGTTGTTTGCGGATTTTCTTTTTCGATCGTGTGTATTGGAGTTGCAAACGGGCTTGTGAATGTAATATTGATTTCTCGGTTTACCTGCGGGCCGTTTTCTGGCGTGTAGTCCGGACCATAGCCGTAAATATGCGTGCCGTGGTAGTAAACGGGAACGTAGGGGTCGTTTGTAAAGGCTTCAACTCTTTCTCCGAATGAATTTGTTTCAACTGGCGTTGTTTCGGACTGTTTGAAGTAAGGGGCTTGTCTGAGATCGATGCCTTCAAAATATTCTGGGTCATCTTCGGCTGTGTGCGGGATAATGGACCAGCCCTTTTCAAAGCTAGCATTGGTTGTGTTTAGCCATTTGAGTTGGAATAGCAAGCGTCCAGAAACGAATAGTGTATCTTTTATGATAAGTGGGTAGTAGTAGGCGCCTGTGGCGTCTGTTTTTTGTTGGCCAATTTCGAGATCAAAATAGCCTACACATTGTCCATTGCCCTTGCAATTTTGTCTGATGTTGCTTATAGGCATTTCTGAATTATTTTCACTATTGACGTATAGACGTATTTCAAAGTCATTAAAGTTGATGGTGTCGTTATTGAGCATTTCGATAATGAATGTGCCGCATTTTTTCCAGTCGCCTGTAGCAAGACAAAGGGAGTCCTGGTAAGCGGTAGGCTTGATTCTAATGGTCAAGTCAGCATAGGTGGCGTGCGTTTCTGTGGTAAACGAGTATTCTTCAGATGTTGTGGAGCCAGAGGATACCGTAAAGTAATAGGTTGTGCCTGCTTCAAGCCCTGTGAGTTCGGCTTCGTGGAAGAGGACGGCGCTGCCACTTGCATTTTTGGATTCTGTATAGAGTCCTTTGTTCTTGCCGTAGTTGACAATGCCATTTAGACGGTCTGTACTCCACCAGTAGATTTTTGCGCTGCGGTGGTCGACTTGACAGATAGTAACACCCTTGATTTGTGTACTTGTGGGGGTCATGGTAAAGGAATACCAATAACCATGGTTGTCATCCGTAGAAATGTTGTTCTTTGTGTCCTTGCCTTCGAGGAAGAAGTAGTAGGTCTGGCCAGGAATGAGGCCGGTAAGCGTTATTGAACCACCTTTAGACGGCTCTTTCTTTGTGACATCTTTTGCGGTGTTTACATTCGTTGTGATGTCGTAGAATACAGTGACGATAGAAATTTCGTTTGCATCCCAGCTAATAATCGCTGTTGAATCCGTAATGGGGATACCGACGATGTTGCTGAAAATCGGGCCTTCGTTATCGGGTGGCAATGTTTCGGCAAGGCTCTGTGCCGGGAAGAGGAACTGGGCGGAAAAGTCGATACACGTTTCGGTAGATGTGTATTTATCCCAGTCTTCGATAAGCGTTTTATTCGGGTCTCGGCCACCCATAAGGGCGCCAACAGGGCATCTGTACTTGTATGGGGCTGCTCCGGCGTTGTAACCATCCGGGTTTGCAGAACGGTTATGCGGGTGTTGCGGGTTCTTGTCGCCTGCACCCATGAGGAGGGAAATATCCCACGGGTTTGCGCCAAGGGCGTAGTACATGTTGTCTAATGCCACATTTAGATAACGTTCGTCCTTTGTGAGTTCGTACATCAAGAAGATGGAAACGGCTGTACCCAGGTTGTAGCGGATGACACCCCAGTCAAAGGATGTCCATACAAGGTTGTAGGGCTTGATGACTTTGAGGTCTGTCGGACCTTCGTGGGGTTCTCCGGAGGGAATACCTGGATTCACGAGAACCGTGGAGTCACCGTCGTTCGTGGAATCGTTGAGGATCTTACGGAATGTCGCCATGGTACGCATCGAAAGCGTATCGCGTTCTGCTTCTGTAAGGCCGTATTCGGCGGCTACAGCCGGGTCTTTCAAAATCAGGTTCTGGAAAGCAAAAAGCACGTAGGTGTGGATATTCTGGTAGTCCGTTGCCCAGCCGCCAGGTGAAAATCCGCTTTCATTGCCGAGGAAGCCGGCTTCGAAATAGTCTAGGTTGAAGTGTGAGTTTGTGGGGTTGTTAAAGATGTTGGTGTTTTTGTAAAGGTCGTAACGGTAGGTCGTGTCCTTGGTGGCGTACCACAATGCAAGGGCTGCTGCGGCACCGTCATCGTAACGCGGACCACCACCCGTATAGAAAGCAGGGAACGATGTTTCTCTACCAATCTGGTTTCCGCTACCGTAGTCAAAGAGCGGCATCATCACGTTCTTGTAGATGTCTTTTGCTGCAGCAAGAAGTGTATCTGCGTAGTCAAAGTAGAAGAGTCTCTGGAATCCCACAGCGACGTTTGCGAGTGTGGCAACGAACATGCCGGCGGTATTTGCGCCGATACCAGTAAGGACGGCTCTATGAGGTCCGCCTTGAGTAGAATCCTGTGCGTCCTGGCGTTCTGGCAAGTCCCAGTATTCGTGGTCTGCCTGAGCAACGCCTACAGAATGGTACATGTCATTTTTGGCAATCAATCCATCTTCTTTGGAAGCCTTGTAAAGCTTGAGAATGTAATCTGCTCCGATCTTTGCTTCATAGAGAATGTCGGGGATACCGTTTGGAATCGTGTCTCCATAGGAATCTCCATAGCGGTCTTCCGCTTTGTCGGGGTAGGTGAGGTAAACCATGGAGAGCACATAGGCGGTATAGCCAAGCGTTTCCGAAACCTTGAAATGGTCACCGCAGTCATGCCATCCGCCGGTGAGGTCATGGCCGACTTTTGAACCGTCTTTTAAGTGGCAGGGCTTGTGAAAGTGGGATTTGGTGTTACCGCAACGCTGAATGCCGAAGAACTGCAATGAGTTTTCGAGAATGGAGTTGTAAATGGAGGGGTGTACATGGAATGTGGCCGAGGTGTCGTTCCCGACAACGATGAAATATTCACCGGTTGTCGAAAGCTTTGTAAAGTCGGCTCGGTAGAGCGTTTCCTTTGCTGCGCTTGAATCAAGGCTACCAAATTCATAAAGCTGGTTGTCTTTCAATGAGTTGTAAGAGCCATTGATATAGATGTTTGGCTTTGTATAGTTGCCGATTAACGACAAGTTGCCACCACCTGGAACTTCTTTACCGCTGTTAGCGTCAATGACCTTGAACGTCTTTTCCTTGGTGTCTGCAACGTAGGCGTATTTGTAGTCCTGTGGCCTGAATCCGCTCTGGTTTATGCGGATGGGGCGCCTGTTGTAGGCGTTCAAAGAGTCGAGGTATCGACGGCTGCAAGTCTTGCATGTCCTGTCGATATTAGGGAGTTCCCCTGCAATAGAATAGTCCATGCAGAGTAAGGCCAGTAAAGAAATTGCGCTAAGTAGTTTTTTCATACTTCTAATTTATCTTGTTCAAAAAATAAAGAAGCCGCCTGAATAGCTAGATCCAGGTGGCTCCATGTTTATTAATTATTTCTTTCTCTTAAAGCCGAGAGTCTTTGTCTTGCTGTCGGTTGCCTTTTCCTTTCTTTCGCCAACGGTCTTGCAAGCAAGCTTGTAGTCGTTGCTAGAAGCTTCGAAGGTCGTTGCGCAGTAGGTTTCGGCGGTAAGGTCGAACTTCGCGATGTAGGCGCCGGTTCCAATCTTATTGCCCTTCTTTGCTACAGGGGCCTCGTTGTCCTTGGCTGCCCATTCCACGTTGAGCTTAAGAATACCGTTGTCTACAAGTTCGCGTATTGCCGAGAATTTTTCCTTCGGAATGTCGAGATTGTACGTGTTGATGTACTGTCCAAGATTGTCGTAGAGGTCCATGACGATCTTCAGGCGGTAATCAAACATGGGGATTCCTTCGTGAGTCGTGAAGGCTGCCGAAGGCATTGTAATCTGGATATCGAAGTTCGGACCCGATCTGTAGTACACGGCAGTATCGACTTGACCGAGAATATTTCCGTTATCGCTGATGAAGCTGTTCTTGCCACCGATCGTCGCTGTCGTAACGAAGGCGTTATCCTTGGCTGCAATCGGACGACCTGCATAAGCGTTGGCCTTCGGGGTCGAGACCGGCTTTGTGAGTGTCACGTTGAAGCGGATGTTGTCGTCACCAGTGATACGGACGTAGGGGTTCGCGCTTGTCGGAGCGTTGTTGTTCTTGTCAAGGTAGGCAGAACCGATTGCGTCCGGAACGAGGCGGATACGGTCACCGGCATGGACAACGTTATCCTTTTCGTTGTACATGAAGACCTGGGCCTTGCTGGAGCCTTGCGGCTTTTCGGACGGAATGTAGCTGTCGCGTTCACGCTGGATGTACTTGCCCGTTTCGAGAATGGTGAGCGGTTCAGACATATTGACCGTAAGCATTCCCTTGATCATGCGGGCCGAAGAGATAACCGGCGGGCACTTGTCGTACAATGTGTAGTTCGTTTCGAAGAAACCGCTTGCGGTACCCTTGAGCGGGGAGACCGTTCCGTTGCCGTCCTTGTCGCCGCTTGTAGATCCGTAAGGATAGGCCTTGGAGGCAGGAATGGTGATTTCGATAATGCTGTTGGTATCTTGCACGAGCTTGGTGTTGACTGAATCAACCGCTACAGTGTACGGAGCCGAAAGTGTATCACGGATGGTCCAGTAGCTTTCTTTAGGCTTGATTACACCTCCAGTGGTGTCTGCAGTCGTGATAAAGCTACGAGTGATGCCCGGGGTGCCCCAGACCGTGACGATGCTGTCGAACACGTCCTTCGTCTTGAGCTTCTTTTCGAACATCATGTAGATAACATCGGGGACGCCATCGCCTTCAAGGTCAATCATTTCAGCATGGTAAATAGGTACCGGGCGAGAAATCAGCGTTACCGGAACGGTCGGCTTGCAGCCTACCGGATCAATAGCGTTGAAGCTTTCGTCGGTAATGGTGAAGTTGCCTGTAGTTCTTGCCGATGCGAGTGCGCCGACAGGGACAAGCGAATTGTTTTCGTTACCGGTGATGATAATCTGCCAGCTCTTGCCGTTGTTGGTCGTCGTTGCAGATCCAACTACTGTAGGCATGCCCGCGGTATTCGAGATGACGAGCGGCCATTCGTTCATGGAAGAGAACACAACAGGTTCAGAGAAGGCGACCATGACGGTATCGAAACCACTGTTGTCGTCGTCAGCCTTTTCGAGAATCGATACGCTCACGAGCGTGGGGAGAATACCATCGGTGATCTTGGCCGTTTCTCCGTTTGCGATGCCATTTTCTGCAACGTAGGTCGTGATCTTTCCAGAAGGACTTGCGTTTACAGGGTGGAGGCTCGTGTCGATTGCGACAACGACTTCGTTTTGGTCAAGATAGTTCTTTGCGACAAGCGGAACCTTGATGGTGTCTGCCATACCTTCGATGAAGTACTTGATGCTGTCGAGCGTGTAGTTGTCGGTAAGCTTGTTCGTGAAAGTAATTCTCAGCTGGTCCGCCTTGTTGTCGCAGTCGGTATCTTCTGCAAGAACCTTTTGCGGAGACGGAATCTTGGATTCGGCGTAGAATGTCTGCTTAGAGATATCTTCTTCATCGTCTGGGTCGATGTAGATAACCTGGATCGTGTCGCCAGCGTAGAACGAAATTTCAGAAGTCTGGTTCCTCGTTTCCTTGGAATGGTTGACTGCTGTAATCGGGCCTCCGACGAAGTGGCCAGGATTATTAGCATCTGCCGTCAAAGTCACCTTGAGGACATCGTCCTTCTTGTTATTGATGACCTGGACTTCAACAGTCTTGACATTGCCCTTAATCTTATCCTTGTCCATCACGTCGATGTAGAACGTCGTTCCTTCCGGCTTTGCAGGGCTTGCAATCGGGTTGCCTGCGGCATCCTTGATCACGAGCGTCGAAGCGGTAGCATCGCCCTTGGAGAAGTTCACGTAGTAGCTTCTGTTTTCAAATGCGCAACCGCCATTTTCGGTGCAGGCGTCGCAGGTCGGATCCGGGCCAACAAATATGGTCACGTCAACCTTGTTACTGCCGATACCCATCTTGACCGGAATATCGAGATCCCACATGTCGCTTGGAATGTCGTACTTGGCGATAATCTGGGTTCCGGATTCATCGAGGAGCCACTTGTTCATGCCGTCGACATATCCCTGACCGCTAACCTTCACGCCGTTTGCCCAAATCTTTGTGATGTGGCCATTTTCTGTGACGTGAGCCTTACCGGTGACATGCACGATGCTGCTGGTCTGGTCGATTTCGATGAAGGAGCCGTTAGAGACGTTGAACGGTTTATCGAGAGTCAGAGAAATCTTGTAATTAGCCCTCTTGGTTTCCATTTCCTTTCTGGATGGGCTGTAACCCCAGACAAACTGGTCTTTACGATAAACAGTAATATACGGGTCTACAGGAATGTCGCCGTCGATATCGCCGTAGTCCTTGTCTTCGACTGGCATACCGTCATAATCGGCGCCATCTTCCATGTAGGTGTGCGGACGCCAGGACCAGTCGCCAGATTCCTTGCTGAAGCGCTTTTTGCCCGGGGCGCGTATGGTTTCGCAGGTCTTGTAACCGTCGTTTGAGATACCGGAAGAGAAGCCGAAGTCTACGCGGAGACGAGACTGGGACTTGATGACGGAGGAGCCCAACGGAGCCGGGAAGTAGTAGGAGTATTTTCCTGTTGCCGGATCATAGGTGTCGTCCAGGCGAACCGGAAGTGCGGCACGCAGCAAGTCGCGAAGTTCGCGGTCGTTTTCGCAAGGCTTGTTGAAGCCTGCCTCGTCGTATGCCTGGCAAATATCGGAGTCGATCAAAGTAGCGCACTTTTCGACTTCTTCAGGCAATGCGGTGAAGTAGAGGCGAAGTGTCAAGCTGTCGAACGGTCTTGCTTCGTTGTTGTAAACGTTCAAGTTCAAGAAGTCCATGCCACCGAAGATGTACTGGTAGCCGCGGACGCTAAAGTCATACTGCGTCACAGGAGTCGTGAACTTGAGGAGTTCGCCATTGTCGTTGACATTAGTGAACACGCCGTTGCTTTCGACCATGAAGTAGTATGTCGTCTTTTCCTGAAGTCCGCCAATTTTTACGTAATGGAACTTGGTTGGAATGCCGGAAACGTCGGCGTTTCCGCTACCAGAATTGTATGCGAATTCCGCTGCCGTGGAGTGCGGCTTTGTATCCCAGTAAACCTTGGATTCGTATTCGCCGTTCGGGGTGTACCACATGATTTCTGCGGTATCTGCCGTGACGTTACAGACGGTCACGTTCACGATGTTTGCGTTTTCAATAGTGTTGAGCGTCGTAAATGTGAACGGAGTCTGAGTGCTGTCGACAAGGAACTTGGTCTTGGAATTCTCGGGCTTATAAGCGTTAAGACCGGTAACGTAGAAGTAGTAGGTTGTGCCCGGAGTGAGGTTGCGGAGCACCATTTCGTGCTGGACGCCGGCTACGGTATCAGCTGTCGTCTGTGTGTACTGGCCTTCGGCGGTACCGTAAGATATGACGGTTGTACCGCGCTGGGTGAGCTTCACCATTACGATAGCGGAGTCCATGCTCACGTGGCGGATTTCCACGTTGATGTCCGGTGCTGCGGTCTTGTCAAATTTCTGGGAGGCGATCATGTTCGAGCTAACCAGCGTTGCTGCAGCGTCGATACAGGTTTCGGACTTGTGGTAGTCTTCCCAGCTCTTGTTGTCGGGGACCATGGAGTTTTCTGTACCCGGCTTGACACCACCATAAAGGGCGCCTGTCGGCGGATTGTACTTATAGGCTGCACCCGGCTGGTTCTTGCCTTCGGGGTTTGCTGCACGGTGGTGCGGGTGAGCGTCGTTCTTGTCGCCAACGCCCAAGATGTAAGAAACATCCCACGGGTTCACACCAAGGAGATAGTTCAACTGGTTGATGCCCAACTGGCGCATTTCGTCGGCCTTCCAGTCCGGAGTGCCGAGGTCGGGGAGGCTAATTCCCTTTTCGGTAATGTCTTTGGCGACATCGGAATAGGCAAGAACTTCAAAGATGTTGCCGGCCTGGTAACGGTTATAGATCCAGTCCTGGTCCGTCTGCATGGTGTACCAGATCGGGTCGTACTTGACTGAGTTCGGCTTCCAGCCGATACCTTTCCAGTTCGGGCTTGTGGGGAGCACGATTTCTGCGGTTCCAGAGCCCAAGCTCATGTCGCCGAGGTTGTAAATCATGTCCATGATACAGTCTTCAACGGCGTGAGCCCATTCGGTTTCGGTAAGGCCGTAAACTGTTGTTGCTTTAGTCTTGTCAGCAAGAATGAGCTTGTAAAGGGCGTAGAGGGCGTAGCTGTAGGCGTTTGCCCAGCTCGTGTTCTTGACGTTCTTCAAGAAGCCCTTGTTGTCTGTAACGAACCAGCCCCCTTCAAAGCAGCCGGAGCAGTCCATAAAATCTTGGGGAACAGTTGTTTTGAGTGTTCTGGAACGGATTGCGTCATCGCCATACTTAGAATCTTCGGTGGCATACCACAGGGCGACCGATGCAAGTGCAAGATCATCAAAGTATTCGTTGTTGCCGTTGTAGGCCGGGCTAGACCAACCGGCTGCTTCGGTGTTGTTCTTGTAGGTCTTGCCTTGTGCCATCGACTTTGCAAAGTCGTACATTTCTATAGCGACTTTCAAGCAGCTGTCAGCGAAAGCTTTGTATTCGGGGTAATCCTGGTACATCTTACCGACAATGGCAAGGCCTGCAGCCGTTTCACCACCGATGTTTGCACCGATTTCACCGAGACGCACCGTACGGGATGCCGGACCACCACGGTCTGTTGCCGAGGCGGAGTTGTCGACCGGGAGCTTGTCCTGGTTTTCGGGGCGTCCCCACCAGCCGTGGTCAGAGCCGAAGTTACCAACAGAGAGGGCCATGTCGTCGATGACGCCTTTTGCGCGAACGTAAGCACGGAGAACGAAGTCTGCGCCGTGCTTTGCTTCACGGAGCATGTCCGGTATACCGTCGGTATTGACCGTTTCGCCCTGGTTAAAGGCGTAGACGTCCTGGTCTGCATCCGGGTTTGTCGCTGCCATCACAGCTGCGACCATGAATGCATACATTTGGGTCTGAGATTCCTTCAGATGGTCACCGCAGTCATAGTAACCGCCTTCAAGCGTCCCGGCGAGGGAGGCGTTGAACGGACCGCGAACATCGTCTGCTCCGGTGACGACCGGACCACCACCATCAAGAGTATGGCTAGCCGGGTGGAACCAGGACTCGCCATTACCACTGCGGTTGATGCCGTAGAACTTGAGGGCGGCATTCTTCACCATGGAGTAAACCTGGTTACTGATGATGAATGTACTCGAAATTTCTTTGCCGACTTTGATACGGAGACGGGTTTCGGTCGGAACACCCTGCGGAATGTTACCGATCATGATCTTGCCGGCTTGGCCTGTGATATCGACCTGGTAACGCTTCTGGTCGTTTGTAGCAGCGTTTGTGCCTGCGATAATCGTCCAGTCCGAGGTTATGCTTTGGCCATTGGGAGCGGGCTTAAGGGTGCCAGTTACAGCAGGGCTAAGGGATTGGCCGTTGACGTCAACGACTTCAAAGGAACTTTCGTTGCCGATGACATAGAATTGGCGTTCCAAGTCGGATTCAAGATAACCCGCCTGGTTGACGCGGATAGGCGACATGCGGACGTTAATGGCGTCCAGATATGCCTGGTTCAGTGTATCGGGAATTAAAGCATTGGGTGCATAGGAGGCCGGAGTTCTGTTCTTCGGCACCATGTTGTGCTTGTTCGTGACCGTTGTATCGAACCGGTTGAATACGGTGCTGTCCCACGTTAACGGATAGGTGGGGCGAATCAAGTCATAAGGAGTCGGTTGTTCCTGTTGTGCTGCCATTACGGATGTTGCAGCGCACAATGCAAACAGATACTTCTTAATACTCACGTTGTCTCCTTTACATATGTAAAAAGCGGGCAAAACTAGTCTTGCCCTCTAATTATATTCTCTCAAAAGATAAAATAGATTATTTATGTAAAAATGTTTTGTGATATATTCCTTTTTTGTTCTCAGAATATTCTCTATTTTGCTTTTCTGATTTGTTAAGTGTATCATATGAATAAAGAAATAAAAAAAATGGGCCAAAAGGTTTCATTGAGCTTCCACTTATTCTTTATGCAATGTATATAAAAGTTTACCATTTGAGAAAAATGTCTCCTAGGCCGTTAAATCCAGGAGACTTTTTTTCTGATTTTTACATTTTCCTCTTGAAGCCGAATGTCTTGGTTTTGCTATCGGAAGCTTTCTCTGCCTTGATTCCGGCTTTTTCGCATGATAGCTTGTAATCGTTGCTGGACTTGTCAAAATTCGTGGCGCAGAAGGATTCTGCCGTGAGGTCGAATTTTGCAATATAGGCTCCAGTTCCAATCTTGTTGCCCTTCTTGGCTACAGGAGCTTCGTTGTCTTTGGCGGCCCATTCCAGGCTCAACTTAAAAAGACCGTTATTGATCAGGTTTCGCATCTCTGCAAATTTTTCTTTTGGAATATCAAGCTTATAGGTGTTGATGTACTGTCCGAGGTTGTCATAGAGGTCCATGACGACTTTCAGGCGGAAATCGTACATTGGCAATCCTTCGTGAGTCGTAAAGCTTGCGGACGGCATCATGACTTCGATTTCGAAGTTCGGGCCCGAACTGAAATAAGCTGCCGTATCCACTTGACCGAGAACGGAACCGTCTCCGTTGATAAAGTTGTGCTTGCCGTTGATGACTGCGCTTGTGACGAAGGATTCGTTGGCGATTGTTTCTGGGCGCCCGATGTAGGCTTCTGCCTTTGGCTTAGAAACAGGCTTGGTCAGCGTCACGTTGAAGCGGATCTTGTCATTGCCTGTGATGCGTACGTAGGGGTTAGAAATTGTCGGTGCAATTCCGTTCTTGTCGATGAATGCTGAACCGAGTATGTCTGGGACGAGACGGACGCGGTCGCCGGCATGGAAGACGTTATCCTTTTCGTTGTAGGTGAATAGGTAGCTCTTGCCGTAGCCTTGTGGCTTTTCGGATGGAATGTATTCGTCGCGTTCCCGCTGTATGTACTTGCCTGTTTCGAGTATATTTACCGATTCAGATATGTTGACCGTGAGTAAACCACTGACTAGACGTGCCGAGGTGATGATTGGGGGGCATTTGTCGTAAAGTGTGTAGGTGGTTTCGAAAAATCCATTAGTAATGCCTTTGTGCGGGGAAATCGTACCGTTTCCGTCATTTTCGCCGCTTGTAGAACCTATTGGATAGGCTTTGTTTTCTGGAATGTTGATTTCGATAATGCTATACGTGTTGACGGAATCCTTTTTCGTAACGGAGTCTATTTGCACGGAGAACGGTGCCGATACGGAGTCACGGATTGTCCAGTAGGATTCCTTTGGCTTGATGACGCCGCCTGTGGTGTCCGCCGTTGTGATAAAGCTGCGTGTAATGCCCGGATTTCCCCAGCTCGTCACGATGCTATCGAACATGTCCTTTGTTTTCAGCTTGCTTTCGAACATGATGTAGATTTTGTCCGGAATGCCGTCGCCTTGGATGTCTATCATTTCTGCGTGATAGACCGGAACTGGGCGGCTGATGAGCGTTACTGGTACCGTAGGCTTGCAACCAGTTGGATCAATCGGATTGAAACTTTGGTCGGTAATGGAATATCCGCCGGTCGTTCTTGCGCTAGCCAGGGCTCCGATGGGTACTAGTGTATTGTCCTTGTTTCCGCTGATGATAAATTGCCAGCTCCTTCCGTTGTTTGTTGTTGTACCTTTTCCGATGACGGTTGGTACTCCTGCTGCTCCCGAAATGGAAAGCGGCCATTCGCTTTGGGATGAAAGGATTACCGGTTCTGAGAATGTTATCAAGACGGTATCAAGGTCGTTGTTGTCATTGTCCGATTTTTCGAGAATCGAGACACTCACGAGTGTGGGGAGGATGCCGTCCGTTATTTTTGTCGTTTCTGCATTAGGCGTGCCCTTGTCTGCAATGTAAGTCGTGATTTTTCCGGACGGGGTTGCATCGGTCGGGATAAGGCTTGTGTCAATAGGGATGGTGACTTCATTCAAGTCCGCATATTTCGAGGCTGTAAGCGGAACCTTTATGGAGTCTGTCATGCCTTCGATAAAGTACTTGATGCTGTCAAGCGTGTATCCCTCAGTAATTTTGTTCGAAAAAATGATTCTCAGCTGGTCTGCTTTGTTGTCGCAGTCGGTATCTTCGGCGAGAACCTTCTGTGGCGACGGAATCTTGGATATGGCGTAGAAGGACTGTTTTGAAATATCGTCTTCATCATCCGGGTCGGTATAGACAACCTGGATGGTGTCGCCTGCGAAGAATGAAATCTCGGAAGTCTGGTTTCTCGTTTCCTTGGAATGGTTGACGGCGGTAATCGGCCCGCAGGTAAAGTGGCCTGGATTTGCTGCATCTGCTTTCAAGGTGACGGTGAGTTCGTCATTCCTCTTGCTGTTGATGATTTGGACATCGATCGTCTTTGTGTTGCTCTTGATTTTATCTTTGTCCATCACGTCAATGTAGAATGTCGTGCCTTCTGGATTGGCAGGGCTGATAATCGGGTTGCCGTTGACCAAGGCATCCTTGATGACAAGCTGCGATTCCGTGGCATCGCCTTTGGAAAAGTTCACGTAGTAGGATCTGTTCTCGAAGGCGCATCCGCCGTTTTCTAGGCATGCATCGCATGTGGGGTCAGGCCCTGCGAACAGGGTTATATCGACCTTTTTGCTTCCGATGCTCATTTTGACCGGAATGTCGAGATCCCACATGTCGGTCGGAATATCGTACTTGGCGATGATTTTTGTTCCTGATTCGTCAAGAATCCATTTATTCAAACCGTCAACATATGGAACGCCACTCACTTTGACGCCGTTGGCCCAAATCTTTGTAATGTATCCTCCTTCAGAAATGTGAGCCTTGCCGGTGACGTGGACGGTGCTGCTGGTTTGGTCGATATCGATATGGGAACCGTTGGATACATTGAACGGTGGATCAAGTACCATGTTGATTTTGTAGTTCGCTCTTTTAGTCTGCATTTCCTTCTTGGAAGGACTGTAACCCCAAATAAATTCATCCTTGCGGTAAACGGATACATACGGATTCACCGGAGCCGCGTCAAAGTCTTTGTCTCCTTCGTCTTTTTCGATACACGGCATGCCGGGGTAATCCAGTTCTTCGCCGTTTGCGCGAGAGTGCGGCATCCAGCTCCAGTCACCCGGATTTTCGTCCAAGGTTGGGGCGCCCGGAGTTTCGTTGGACGGGGCATACCATTTGTTGCCAGAATAGCAATAAAGCTTTTTGTTTGGCGCTTCGTTCATCAAGTCCTTGTAAGGTGGGTACGGACTGCGGTGATCAAATCTCACGTCAAAGCGCAGGCGGCTTGAACTTTTGATGACTGTGGAGCCGAGGTTTAGCGGGAAGTACCATTGCCATGTTCCAGTAGCATCGTCGTAGGTGTCTTCAATTTTGACAGGATGGGCGTCGCGCAGGAGTCTTGCAAGTTCCTCGATGGTTTCTTCAGGGCATGAGCCGCTGAAACCCGCTTCGTCATAGTCGTTACAAATGTCTGTACCCATGCCGATATCGTTTTCGATTTCGTCGGTACCGCGCATGTAAAGGCGGATGGTCAAACTGTCGAATGCTCTAGATTCGTTATTGAAAATGTTGATGTTGACCATGGCCATATCGACCTGCCAAGGGTACTGGTAAGTCTTTACACTAAAGTCGTACCACGTGACGGGTGTCGTGAATTTTAACGGCTTGCCGTCATCGTCGACATTGGCAAATGTGCCATTGCTTTCGACCATGAAGTAATAAGTCGTCTTTTCCTTGAGCTCACCAATCTTTACGTAATGGAACTGGGTCGGAATGCCAGATACATCGGCGTTTCCTGCACCGGTATTGTAGGCGTATTCGGCTGCTGTAGAGTGCGGCTGGATGTCCCAGTAAATTCTGGATTCGTATTCGCCGTTCGGGGTGTACCACATGATTTCGGCGCTGTCTGCAGATACGTTACAGACGGTGACGTTGGTGATTTCTGCGCTTTCAACGGAACTTAGGGTCGTGAATGAATACGGCGTTTGTGTGCTGTCGACGAGATATTTGGGCTTTTCGTTTTCAGGCTTGTAGGCGTTTGCCCCTGTAACGTAGAAGTAATAGGTGGTGCCGGGCGTTAAGTTGCGGAGGACGATATCGTGCTGGACGCCTTTAAGGTTGTCTGTTGCGGTAAGCGAGTATTCACCTTCTGTGGTGCCGTAATGAATGACGGCTGTTCCTCGTATGGTCAGATTTACAGTCACGATGGCGGAGTCTGCGCTTTTGTGGCGAATCTCTACGCTTATGTCTGGCGCCTGGGTCATATCGAATTTGTGGGCGACAAGGCTAACCGCGCCTAAGAACGTAGCAGAGGCGTCGATGCAGACTTCGGATTTTTCATAATCTTCCCAGCTCATTGTCTTGGGAACAAATGAATTGGCTCCACCGGGCTTGATGCCTCCAAGGAAGGCGCCTGTGGGGACTTTATACGGGTAATGACCGCCTGGAACATTTGTTCCTTCTGGGTTTGAAGCGCGGTGGTGCGGGTGGGCATCATTCTTGTCTCCGACGCCGTAGATAAACGAAATGTCCCACGGATTCACGCCAAGCATGTAGTTCATCTGGTTGATGGCGAGCTGCTGCATTTCGTCGGTTTTCCAGTTGGGGGTGCCCATGTGCGGGAGCGTAATGCCTTGAGCTTTTATGCTTTTGGCAACATCGACATACGCCATGACATCAAAGATGTTGCCTGCTTGGTAGCGGTTGTAAATCCAATCCCCAGATGGCGAGGCCATGTTGTACCAATCGGCGTCGTATGTCACTTTATTCTGTTTCCAGATGATGCTGCCCATGGGTAGTTCTATGGAGGCTCCGGCACCTTCGGACATGTCGGAAACGTTATAAATCAAGTTGGCAACGCAGTCTTCAACGGCGTTCAGCCATTCATCTTCGGTCAGGCCGTATTGCGTAATCGCTTTGTTCTTGTCGGCGAGGATGAGCTTGTACAAAGCGTAAAGGGCGAATGTGTAGCTGTTTGCCCAACTCGTGGACTTTACGTTTTTCAAGAATCCCTTGTCGTTTGTGACGAACCAGCCGCCTTCGAAGCAACCGGCGCAGTTTTCCATATATTCCTGAGTTGGAGCCGTTTGCCCTTTGTCGCCAATTTTTACTCCTGCTGGCACTAATTTCCTGGTACGGATCATATCATCGGCGTATTGCTTGTCTCCGGTGGCGTAGAGAAGGGCTACAGAGGCGAGTGCCAGGTCGTCGTAGAATTCATTGTTGCCGTTATAGGCTTGACTGGACCAGCTTGCTGCAGATGTGTTGTTCTTAATCGGCTTGTCGCCGTCATAGGTGCTTTTACCTTGAGCGATGGCTTTGGCCAGGCTGTACATTTTTTCTGCAACCATCAAGCAGCTGTCCGCAAAATCTTCGTATTCGGAATAATCTTTGAACATCTTGCCAAGAATGGCAAGGCCTGCGGCTGTTTCACCGCCGATATTCGAGCCTATTTCACCTAAACGGACCATTCTTGAACTAGGGCCGCCTCGGTCTGTTGCAGAAGGGGAGCCGTCTACCGGAATGCCATCCTGATTTTCCGGGCGTCCCCACCAACCGTGGTCAGAACCTTTGGCTCCAATGGAAAGTGCCATGTCGTCGATGACGCCTTTTGCCCTTACAAAGGAACGGAGTACAAAATCGGCGCCGTGCTTCGCTTCGCGGAGCATGTCGGGGATACCGTCGCGTCCGCCTGCTCCATGGTTGTATTTGTAATGGTCTACGTCTACATCCGGGTTTGTTGCCGCCATGACCGCAGCGACCATGAAGGCATACATCTGTGTCTGGGATTCTTTCAGGTGGTCACCGCAGTCATAGTAACCGCCTTCGAGAGTCCCTGCCATTGATGCGTCGTAATAGTTTCGAACTTCTGTTGCATCGCCGACGGTTACTGCACCGGCGCCATCTTTCGTGTGGCTTGATGGGTGAAACCAGGAATCTCCGTAACCGCTGCGGTTGATGCCGTAGAATTTGATGGCGGCATCCTTGACCATAGTGTACACCTGGTCCGAAATGATGAACGTGCTAGAAATTTCATTGCCAACTTTAATGCGGAGGCGGGTGTCGGTGGGGAGTCCCTGCGGAATGTTCCCAATCATGATGGTGCCGGATTGACCGGTAATATCCACTTTATAGCGCATCTGGTCATTTGTGGCGGCGTTTGTGCCTGCGACAATGGTCCAGTCAGAGGATGTCGTGTGGCCAGAAGACTTTAGCGAGCCGGTAATGGCAGGGCTAAAAGGCTTGCCGTTGACATCGACAATTTCAAAGGTGGAGGCTGTTCCGATGTAGTAGAATTGACGTTCCTTGTCGCTTTCAAGGTAACCCGCTTGGTTTACGCGGATTGGCGACATGTGGTAATTGATGGCATCGAGATAAGCCTGGTCTAGTGTATCGACAATATAGGCGTTTGGCGCGTAAAAAGGAGTTGTCCTGATTTTGGGAACGGTATTCTTTTTCTTGGTGACCGATGCGTCATAGTGATCAAAAACGGTCGTGTCCCATGTTAGCGGAAATGTAGGCCTGATTAGGTCATATGGAGTGGGTTGTTCTTGTTGTGCGATTGCTAAGGGTACAACAAAAAACAGTATCAAAAGATACTTTATAATAGACATTTTTCCTCCCAAACATGGAAAATGCAAAAAAAATATTTTGCTTAATTACTTTATCTTATCTAGAAGTAAAATAATTTATTTACATGGGGATGACTTAAAATAAATTTATTTCTGTTCTCTAGCTGTTCCTCATTTTTGCAAAATTTTTGGACGCTCAAAAAAAAGACCGTCCTTGCGGGCGGTCTCCAAATTTTTAGAAAAGCGTTCTTAAAATCGCTTATTAGTCCCCAGTGAAGATGATCACGAGAACAGAGGCGATGAATGCTGCAGAAACGGCGATGAATTCCCATGGATTGTCCATGACTGCGGATTTTGCCGTGCCGCTTGTTTCATTTTCGACGTTCTTCTGTTCTTCTTCAGCCTTTGCCTTAGCTTCGGCTTCAGCGGCCTTCTTTTCTTCTTCGGCCTTGGCGAGAGCTGCGGAGTCTACCGGAGCTTCGGTCTTGGCTTCGAGAACTTCAGTGGCTTCAGCGGCCTGAGCCTTTGCTGTGTCAGCGACGGCTTGTGCCTGAGCCTGTGCGGAATCTGCTGTTGCAGTCACTGCCTGTGCGGCGTCAGCGGCTTGGGCCTGCGTTGCAGCTGCTGCATCTGTTGCCTGGGTCTGTGCTGCTTCGGCGGTGGCGGTTGCCTGAGCCTGTGCTGCATCAGTCGTTGCTGCGGCTTGAGCCTGAGCTGCAGTTGCGGTGTTGTCAGCTGTTTTAGCTGCTGCAGCGGTTGCTTCTGCTGCCTGAGTCTGGGTTGCGGCTGTGGCTTCAGCAGCCTTTGCCTCTACTGCGGCCGGAGCTTCGGCTGCTTTTTCTACCTTGGCGGCGACGGCCTTCTTGGCCGGAGCTGCCTTGCTAACCTTTTTTGCGGCCGGAGCTGCAAAAACCATAGCTGCCGAAATCATCGTGGCGAGCAGAATCTTTTTCATTATTCAATCCTCTTAGAAAAGAAAGTTTTTTGTTTCGTTATCAAAAATAATACATCTTCTGTGATTTTGGTCATGAAAAAAGTAAAAAAGTTCAAAAAAATTGTGAAAAAGGGTGATGAACGGTCGGTTCTAGGGGATAAGTGGAACAAAGTTGGGTAGCTTTTTCGATGGAAAGAATTATTTTTACAGCCGAAAGTAACGAAATAACCCTTAACCCCTATTATCTACTATGGCATTCAAATACGAAGCTACCGTCCAGCACGGTGAAGATACTACCGAATACGTAAATCTCGGTAAAGATGGCGTTTCTGTCGCCGAATTCGAAGGCAAGAAGATCCTCAAGGTTTCCAAGGAAGCTTTGACGAAGATCGCTCAGGCTGCATTCGAAGAAGTTGAATTCTGCCTCCGTCCGGCCCATACGGCCAAGGTCGCCAAGATTCTCCAGGATCCGGAAGCTTCGGATAACGACAAGTTTGTCGCCCTCACCATGCTCAAGAACGCATGCGTTGCCGCTAAGGGCATTCTCCCGTTCTGCCAGGATACCGGTACGGCTATTTGCGTTGCCCACAAGGGCCAGCAGGTCTGGACGGGCTTTGATGACGCCGAAGCTATTTCTGAAGGT
Organism: Fibrobacter sp. UWB3; assembly: GCF_002210405.1. NCBI lineage: Bacteria > Pseudomonadati > Fibrobacterota > Fibrobacteria > Fibrobacterales > Fibrobacteraceae > Fibrobacter > Fibrobacter sp. UWB3. The sequence continues at coordinate 388,905 of NZ_MWQJ01000001.1, read as the reverse complement.
GTCTACAACGCTTACACCACCAAGAACCTTCGCTACAGCCAAATTGCTCCCTTGACCATGTACGAAGAAAAGAACACGGGCTGCAACCTCCCGGCTCAGATTGATATCCATGCCGAAGAAGGTGCCGAAATGAAGTTCTTGTTCGTCGCCAAGGGCGGTGGTTCTGCTAACAAGACTTACTACTGGCCGATGACCAAGGCGCTCCTCAACCCGAAGTCCTTGGAAAAGTTCCTCGCCGAAAAGGTGAAGACGCTCGGTACAGCCGCTTGCCCTCCGTACCACCTTGCTATCGTGATTGGCGGTACCTCTGCCGAAATGAACACGCACATGGTGAAGCTCGCTAGCTGCGGCTACCTCGACGATATTCCGACGAGCGGTTCTGAAGGCGGTCGTATTTTCCGCGACCTCGAAATGGAAGAAAAGGTTCTCCACATTTGCCAGAAGACAGGCATTGGCGCCCAGTTCGGTGGCAAGTACCTCGTACACGATGTTCGCGTGATCCGCGCTCCGCGTCATGCTGCAAGCTGCCCGGTTTCCATCGGCGTTTCTTGCTCTGCTGACCGTAACATCAAGGCCAAGATTGACGAAAACGGCCTCTGGCTCGAAAAGATGGAACACCATCCGGAAAATTATATCCCGGCTGGCAACGCCGTGAACCTTGCTCCGGCTATCGAAATTGACCTTGACCGTCCGATGAAGGAAGTGCTCGCCGACCTCACCAAGTATCCGGTGAAGACGCGTCTTTCCCTCAAGGGTACGATGATCGTGGCTCGCGACATGGCCCACGCGAAGATTGCTGAAATCTTCGACAAGCAGGAACGCGGCGAAGAACTCACGGACGAAGAAAAGACCGTGCTCAAGGTTGTTTCTGACCACCCGATTTACTACGCTGGCCCGGCCAAGACTCCGGCAGGCATGCCGACGGGTAGCTTTGGCCCGACGACGGCTAACCGCATGGACCCGTACGTGATGCGCTTCCAGAGCAAGGGTGCTTCGATGATCATGGTCGCTAAGGGCAACCGCTCTCAGGACGTGACCGACGCCTGCAAGAAGTACGGTGGATTCTTCCTCGGCTCTATCGGCGGTCCGGCAGCCATCCTCGCTGAACAGAACATTCTCAGCAACGACATCGTGGCCTTCCCGGAACTCGGCATGGAAGCCATCCGCAAGATCACCATCAAGGACTTCCCGGCATTCATCTTGGTCGATGACAAGGGCAACAACTTCTTTGAAGGACTTATCTAATCGGATGAATTGTCATTCCCGCCTTGAGCGGGAATCTCCCTTTCATTAAGAACGTCCCGCAAGTTTGTGCTTGCGGGGCGTTCTTGTATATAGGAATTTGTATATATTTAAAGCGATGTTTAAGGCTTTGCGTATCGCTGTATTTCTTTTGATGTGCTGCAGTTCTGTAGCGATGGCCCAGCTTTTATCTGATGTTCAGAAATCTCAAAACGAAGAGAATGTTTGGGTCCCTGAATCTGTATTATACATGTCTCCAAATTTACCCAAATGCATGGACTTAGGGAACGGATGTCTAGGGGAAAACCTTAATTATGATAAAGTAAAAGATGGAATAGAGTGGGACAAGTGCCGTAATGGAGATAAGGATTGCTATTTGACAAAAAATGTGAAGAATGCGGAACCCTTTGTTAAAGCTCTAGTACAGCCGTTTATCTATAATCACGAAAAGCGTGAACGCCAGTCCGGCGAATCGTCAAAATAATCGTAATGTAATTGCTATTGAAAAAAGCAGACTTCTTTCGAAGCCTGCTTGAATGAGTTTGGTTGTGAGGAGTGTGTTATTTCGTATTTGAAATTCGAATTGTTTTGCTATTGGTCTTGATGACGTAAATGCCACCTGGTAGATTTACACGAGCTTTATCCCAAATGTTTTGCATAGAGCTTTCGCTTGCTTGGAATGAGGTCACGCGGTTCCCAAGGACATCATAGACGGAGTAAGCTTGCGATGAATTTGTCCGAATGCTGAATTTAGGCAATGCCGTTTTTTCTTTGGCCGCAGCAATTTCAATCCAATCGAGATTAAAGTATGGCTTGTCTATTCGAATTTTGAGTACATGGTCGCCCGCGGTAATTGCAGGTACGGTCGTTGTGACGGTTTCGAAGTTTTTCCAGTCACCGGTGTTGGGAACAGTGATTTTAGCGATATCTTTATCATCAACGAGAATGGAGAAGAATGTGCTATCGCTTGGCGACGATACGCGTGCGGTAATGTCGAGCGAATCGTTTTTGGAGACTTTTATCGTATAACGCAGCCAATCGTTGGCATAACCCCAGCCGTAAATAATGGCGTCGCCTGCGCTGTCGAGGCCTGCATTGTCTTCGCGGTAGAGCGAGTTCTCGTTTTCAATGTCGGTGTCCAAGAATCCCTGACCGTTGCCGCCCTTGTCGTAGTTTTCTGCTTCGATTTTTCCCGGGATGGTAAGCGTATCCTTAAACGGTTCAATCGGATCAGGCTTCTTGAGTTCAATTTTACTTCCATAACCGGCAGCGACAATGTTTGCTTGAACTTTATCGTCAATAGAATCTGGCGGGTTGCCGATTGTCATGCAGCCTTCGAAGAATGTTCCTGCGCCGCCATCGCTGCCGTCACCGCCGTTGCCGAGGACAATGGCGCCTTGGAGCTTGCGCGGACTATAGCCTCTTTTGCGGGGACCATCCCACATAGTGGTGAGCTTTCCTTCTTGCGCACTGCCGCCTTTCAGTTTGAATGTGCCGTCGTTCGGTCCTTTGAGCATGGCTGTAGCGTAGTCGGCATCAATTGTTTGTGCATCTGGCCATGGGGTAGTATGTGTTCTGCCCCACATGTATCCGGCATCGTTGCCTTTGAACACGCCGTCTTCCAAGTCGGCGGCGACCCATGGGCCTGTGCCTTGTCCAGGACCGCCCCAATCCTTGTCGTCACCGAAATAAATACATTCCATGGTTCCCGGGCCGTCGTCATTGCCGGTTGTTTCAGCGTTGCCGTAGTTGAAACAGCACATGTCATTGTAGTGCCTGCCATCGACCACCATGTACATGGATTCTTCTTCGTCTCCGGTAGCGACACCTTTGGTTTCGTTGTTGCGGTAACCTGTAGAAGACCACGCGTCGCGATAAAAGCCGTACGCTTTTCGACCGTTGATGTAGATGGGCGCCCTGTCGGCGATGGCTTCTCTGCCGCCTTCTTTAAGCCAAAAGACGGGAGGCGATTTTTTCAAATCGTTTTTGTAACTACTCTGGTCATAAATGATTGAAATTGTGCATTTGGAGCCTGCACAAAAGTCGTCTTGCACGGAAGATTTGACATAACCTCCCATGGTCTCAACCGGAATGTCCTTGGTTTCGCCGTCGGCACGGCGGACCTGGTAAAGATTCCCGTTGTAATTGCCGTACAAGGCTCGGGTTAAACTGTGTGCGGCTACGCATGGCGTATTGGCTCTTGCGTAAATGTCGCACGGACCTTCGTTAGCATAGACTGTTATGGCTGTAGCCGCTAACAAGGCTACAACCTTGATTGTTGTGTATTTCATCCAAATATCCCCCTTTGGTGATTACTATTAAGAAAATATCTCTTTGAAGGGGGATAAATATTGGCTTTTAGAAATCTTCCATTGTCAATTTATCAAAGGCGAATAATCGGATGTTTAAATAACTTTGTCTGTGACGATGCGCCATTCGCCGGGCTTTAATTTGCCAAGCGGGATGTTTCCGATTTGCACGCGGACAAGGCGGAGCGTGGGGAAGCCTACGGCTGCAGTCATGTGACGGACTTGGCGGTTCTTGCCTTCGATGAGCGTTAAACGGACCCAGCTGGTGGGAATGTTTGCGCGGAAACGTACTGGCGGATTGCGTTCCCAAATCCAGTCCGGGGCTTCGACAATTTCAGCTTTGCAGGGCTTCGTGTGGTAGCCCTTGATGTCTACTCCTTTTGCGAGCTTGCGAACGGCTTCTTCGGTGATTTGGCCGTCTACTTGCGCGAGGTATGTGCGTGGGTGCTCGTATTTTGGGTCTAGAAGCTTTTTGATGAGCTTGCCGTTATCGGTCAGGAGCAAAGCGCCCTCGCTATCGTGGTCGAGTCGGCCTGCGGCGTACACTCCTGGCGGAAATCCGAAGCTATCGAGGGCGGGGTGGCCCGCTTCGGGGGTGAACTGGCTCAAAACACCAAAAGGCTTATTGAAAATAATAACGGTAGACATGCGCCCAAATGATAAAAAAAATTATATTAAAAACCATGATTGATATTTATACTTTGGCGAAAAATCCGCTCGTGTTCCAAAAGCCGAGAACAATTACTTCGGCTTATATTGATGTGTCTGGAAAGATGGGTCTTGCACAGACTGTGCTCATGGTCCAGGACAATATTACTGAAAATTTTGGCGCCATGAAAATGGATAATTTCGTGGTGAAAGAAAAGGGCGGCTTCTGGGTCGTTTACAAGGCTAAGTTCAAGTTCCTCAAGCGCCCGTATTGGCGTGACAAGGTTGTGACGACGTCTTTTCCGGCGGATAATCAGCTGATTCGTTTGAACGAAAATACGGCAATCACCACGGTGGAAGGCGAACCGATTATTTTTGCAAAACAGGAAATGTGCTGCCTCAGTCTCGATCGCCATCGCCCGATGCGACTTTCTTCGGTGGACTTCCCGACGGAAGGTTTCCCGGAAGCGTTTATGACGGATGAATTCGACCGCTTTAACGTGAAGCCCGAAGAGTACGAAGAAGTTTATCAGCAAAAGGTGCTGCCGCAGCATATCGACATGTCGCACCACATGAACAACATTGAATATGTGAAGCTTGCGCTCAATGTGTTTAGCGCTTCGGATTTGGAACTCTGCATTCCGTCTGAACTCGAAGTTCATTACTTGGGCGAATCCGAAGAAGGGCAGACGATGAGAGTCTTCCGTGCCGATCACAACGGTGCTACGTACATGCGAATTCTCGACGAAAATGATCGCCCCGTCTTCGAGATGAAACTTAGAATGATGTAAACTATTACGCTCGTCGTCATTCTGACGACCGTAGGGCGGAAGAATCGAGTGCGAGGTGAGCAAAGCAGGGCTGCTTGCAGACCTATTTTTGAGCCGAAGCCTCGGACGGCGTAGCCGTCAATCCAGTAATTTCTTGAGTTCTTCGCTAGACTTGACTGGATCTTTCCGCCGTTGGCGTCAAGATGACGAGATGCATCTTTATTGCTGCAATATCTGAAAGAATTCCGGGCGGTGAAAGTCCGGTTTTTCTGTTTCTATGCGGAATGCGCTCAGGTAATGGGGCGTGTTTGCTTTATCGGCGCATTTGTAGAGGTTTCCGCGGAGTGGCGCCTCGAATGCTTTTATTCCAAAAATCTCGGCAGGAATTTCGACCGTCATTGTCCAATAGACAGAATCGTCCTGAATGCTCGGCGCTGTTCCTGAACGCTTGATTTTCGCGATAGTGTCGAGCGGAAGCGTTTGTCTGTTGTTGCGATCGTTTCCTCGGGCGGCGAGCACAAAGCCTCGGCTTGTCGTTTCGAAGTTGAAATATTCGGCTGGGTTCGTTGGGTTCTGCAAAAAAATTTCCACGCAGGAATCTTCCCAGCTGCGTCCGTTGTCTTCTTGAACGGCGGCGCGGTAGCAGTCCAAAGGTTCTTCTACGGTAAACTTAACGACGACGCTGTTTGTCGTTTGCGAAAACTCGGCTGTGACCATTGGGTGAATGATTCCCTGGTTGGCCGTCCATTGCATATTCGGTTTTAAAAGCATGGGTAGAAGTTAGAAAAAGTTATTGGTAGTTGGTCATTGGTTATTGGTCTTTGGTTGATTGTTGAAACTAAAGATTTTCTAATGACCATTGACTAATGACTATTGACCTTATTTTATAGCTTTAATTTAATGTGGATAAAGTATTGAATTTGATTAACTTATATGAATTAAAAAGACTGATTAATCAGTGGTTAAATCGATTAATCACTTTTTTATTTGAATGAAAGTGCTGAAATTTGCTTAAAAACGCCAATTTTTGCTTTGGCACGCCTTTTGCATACTGTGTTGTGTTCCGCTAGAATGCGAGTGCATTTGCCTGCGGTTAATCTTCAAAAATAGGAGGCCGATATGGCTGAAAAAACAGAAAAGAAAACATCGTGTATCCCTGCAATGTCCCCGGCGTTTGACTGTCTTGCCGTGACGAATGTTCAAGTTTATCCGTTCAAGGAAGGGGCTAATCTTGGCCACATGAAGGGGATTGCGACAATTGTACTGAATGACCAAATTCAGATTCGTGGGCTCCGCGTGATGGATGGCGAAAATGGCATGTTTGTGGGGTATCCGCTTGATACATTCTACAAGGGCGAAGATTACCGCACTGTATGTTTGCCGATTACGCGACAGCTGCGTGAACATATCGAAAATTGCGTGCTTGAAAAGTATCAGGCTGCAGTAGCGTAAGGTAGGTGCAAATTGTTTCGTAGAATCCGTTCTTATTGCTTGTTTGGAATAAAGGCTGTTCCCGTGAGTGTAGAAGTCGATGCCTCTCAAGGACTGCCAGGTTTTACTCTTGTTGGGCTTCCGGACAATGCGGTAAGGGAATCTCGAGAGCGAGTCGTTTCGGCAATACGTTCCATCGGGAAAGTGGTGACTGGTTTCCGTACAACGGTGAACTTGTCGCCTGCGGATTTACGAAAGGAGGGGAGTGCATTAGACCTTCCGCTAGCGATTGGCTTGCTTGTTTCGACTGGGGAAATTGAAATTCCACAGCTGGATCGCTATGTCTTTGTGGGCGAACTTTCATTGGATGGTTTGTTGAAGCCTGTCCGTGGAGTGTTATCTATCGCAATGAATTTGTCTACAGAACGTGAGCGCATTCTCGTTATTCCGCGCGGGAATGTGCAGGAAGCCTCGCTAGTGGAAGGTCTTCGTTTTATTTGTGCGGATACACTTGGGGAATGTGTTGAAATTCTAGAGCGCAATTCAAGCCAAGATGTGAAAATCTCAAAAGGGATTGCGTCGTGTCGGGCGGATATTGGTAATGGCGTTCCTGATTTTAAGAATGTGGTGGGGATGGAAGGTGTAAAGCGAGCGCTTGAAATTGCTGCTGCGGGAGCGCATAATTTTTTGCTTGTGGGCTCTCCTGGTGCGGGCAAGACGCTTTGTGCGAAATGCTTGCCGGGAATCCTCCCTGAGATGACGGAACAGGAAATCTTGGAAACAACGCGAATCCATTCCTGTGCGCGTCGTGCTGGTGATTCTGATGAGTTTAAACCTGTACTTACGCGGCCATTCCGTTCACCGCATCATTCGGCGTCTATGGCTTCGCTTGTAGGCGGTGGCACACGGCTCTTGCCGGGCGAGGCGAGCTTGGCACATAATGGCGTATTGTTCTTGGATGAGTTGCCTGAGTTCAACCGGAGCGTCTTGGAAGCTTTACGCGAGCCGATGGAAGAAGGTGAAATCTCGGTTAGCCGAGCTAGCGGTACTGTGGTGTGGCCTGCTCGATTTATGATGGGGGCTGCTATGAACCCGTGCCCATGCGGCTATTCAATGGACCCGAAACGCGAGTGTACTTGCTTGCCCGAGGCTCGCAAACGTTATCGTGAAAAAATCTCGGGACCGCTATTGGACCGTATCGATATCCAGGTGAGCGTGCCACCTGTAGATGCTGCCATGTTTGCGATAAAAGGGCGAGGGGAGTCGTCTGCGGATATTCGCAGGCGCGTGTGTACTGCACGATCTGTTCAGCGGGAGCGCTTTCGCAATTTGACTTTTAAATCCAATGCCGAAATGTCGTCGGAATACGCACGGAAATTTGCGGAGATGACTCCTGCTGTAGAAAGCTTTGCGGTAAATGCCGCTGCTAAAATGGAATTGAGTGCGCGCGGATACTTTAGGTTGTTAAAAGTCGCGCGCACGATCGCTGACTTGCGCGGCGCCTCCGCCGTTGATATTATGGATCTTTCAGAAGCTTTGCGCTACCGCGCCTTTAGAGGCTAATCTCTACTAATCTTAATGCTTGCTTCGGCGCCAAGGCAACCGGGAACGGCTTTGGGCTTTGCGACGGATACTTCGACGGCGGTTGCTTTGGGGTAATGCTCCAGAACGTATTCCGCGGTCTTAACGACCAGAGTCTCGACTAGCTTAAAACAAGAAAGGCGGATGAACCCTTTGAGTTCTTCCGCCAGCTTTGCATAATCGATAGATTCGTTTAAATCTTCAGTTTCTGCAGCTTTGGCAAAGTCCAACCAAAGGGTCAGGTTCAAGATGATTGGCTGTTCGTTTTCGCGTTCGTAGGGGAGTATGCCTACAATGCAATCAAATTGAACGTCTTTGAGTCGGATTCGCCCTTGTTCCATTACCATGCGAACAACACGATAGCTGTTGTCAAGGAGATTGCTGTGACGCCGAACCAGATGTTGCGGCCCATAGCGTAAGAATCCTTGGTGTCCGTGTTAACCTTCATTCTGTCTTGGAGGTCTGCATAAGTCCAGCCACTAGCCATGAATGCGCCTCTATTAGTTTCAGTCGTAGCGTTTCTTGTTGTCTTGTAGTGGTCAATGCAAGCTTTCTGGTCCGTGACACCGTTAATCTTGCTGCAAGCGGTCTTGATCTTGTCTTCGACGATGTCAGAAACTTTCTTAAGCTTCTTGTAGGCGTCGTTTGCTTCGCTAGACTTCATCTGCTGGTAGATGCCCATGACGGCGCTGCCTGCTGCAACTGCGGAGAGGGCGACTGCGCTCCAGAAGCGGACTTCGTCAGCAATACCGAAACGGTCGGTAACATCTTGTGCTGCTGCAGAAGCGGAGTAATCGCGAGCATCGGCACGAGCGTTAGTGCTATTCAAGTCACCGGAAACATCGTAGTTCTTGCCGCTTTTTGCTGCAATGATGTCTTCGTCGCAAGAAACGTCAAATTCGTCGCATTCCTGCTTCGGAGCAGAGGCGCTTTCAGCCGGAGCTTCGCCCTTGAGGTCAACCTGTACGCCGTTGACAAATGCGATTGCGGACGTTGCACCCGGGATGTAAACGAACTTGCCGTCAAAGTAAACCTTTTCTGCGTCATCACCCGGCTTCATGCCGCGGCGAACGTAAAGCTTGGACTTCACAACGTTTTTGTAAGAGGCGGTAGAAGGAACGCTCAACGCTGTCATGGAAGAAATATCACCGACATCACCGATGTAAAGCTGATAGGCGTTAATGCCGGATTCCTGAGCAAACTTCTGACGGAGAACGATTTTTCCAGAAGGAACAGATGCTGCTTCATCAACAGAAACTGTGTTCAGTTCGCCGTAAGAGGCAAAAATCTGATTGTCAGACGAGACGGCATCTTTTGCCGTGAAATCAGCAATATCATAAACTCCAGCGAATGCTGCTGCAGCGGAAAGGCAGAGGGCCAATAAGAAAGAACGCTTCATCGTATCTACTCCGAATAATCCAATTTTTTTGGAAAATATATAAAAAAAACACCAGTAATGAATTATATAATTTTTTTTCACGAAAGGAATCACGATTTGGGCGAATAAATTATTAGTGTGATGAAAATATCATGTAATTATAGGGTTTAATTGGCTTCGTTTGTAAACGTCTATTTACAAAATGCAAGGCTGGGCTAAATGGGGGGGGATGGGGTTGGCGCCTTCTTGTGAAATCGGAATTAGGAAATTGTCGCAGCTCTCGCCTTTGACGCTCTTTGAGCGTCTTTTGCTGGGCTCAAAAATGAATCTGCAAGCAGCTTCGCTTTGTTCGCCCTACGCAAAAGTTACTATATTTTCCCGCGTGAAATTTTAACCCTAAAAAAGAAGGTGCTATAATGGCAAAGCTTTCTATCGAAGATCTCGAACTCGCCGGCAAGCGCGTGTTCATCCGTGTCGACTTCAACGTTCCGCAGGACAAGGTGACTGGTGAAATCACCAACACCAAGCGTATCGAAGCCGCTCTCCCGACCATCCAGTACGCTCTCGACAAGGGTGCAGCCGTCGTGCTCGCTTCCCACCTCGGCCGTCCGAATGGCGAAAAGAACATGAAGTACACGCTCGCTCCGGTTGCAAAGAAGCTCGAAGAACTCATCAAGAAGCCGGTGAAGTTCCTCTCCGACTGCGTTGGTCCGGAAGTCGAAGCCGCCTGCGCCGCTATCAAGCCGGGTGAAATCATCCTCCTCGAAAACCTCCGCTTCCACATCGAAGAAGAAGGCAAGCGCAAGATCAAGAACGCTGATGGCACCGAAACCAAGGAAAAGGCCGACAAGGAAGCCGTCAAGGCATTCCGCGCAAGCCTCACCAAGCTCGCTGACGTTTATGTGAACGACGCTTTCGGTACCGCTCACCGCGATCACTCTTCCATGACTGGTGTCGCACTCCCGCAGCGTGCCGCTGGTTTCCTCATGAACAAGGAACTCAAGGCTTTCGACCAGGTGCTCAACAATCCTCCGCGTCCGTTCCTCGCCATCCTCGGCGGTGCAAAGGTCGCTGACAAGATCCAGCTCATCAACAACCTCCTCGACAAGGCCGACAAGATCATCATCGGCGGCGGCATGGCTTTCACCTTCAAGAAGGTTCTCAACAACATCGAAATCGGTTCTTCTTTGTTTGACGAAGAAGGTGCCAAGCTCGTTCCGGATCTCATGGCTAAGGCTAAGGCTGCTGGCAAGGAAATCATCCTCCCGGTTGACTACATCGCTGCCGACAAGTTCGCTGCCGATGCTGCTACTAAGGCTGTCACGGATGCCGAAGGCATTCCGGCTGGCTGGATGGGCCTCGATGTGGGCGCTGAATCCACCAAGCTCTTCGTGAATGCTATCAAGTCCGCAAAGACCATCGTCTGGAACGGTCCTGCAGGCGTGTTTGAATTCGAAGCCTTTGAAAAGGCTACCAAGGCTATGGCCGACGCTATCGTCGAAGCTACCGCTGCTGGCGCAATCACCGTGATCGGTGGTGGCGATACCGCTACGGCTGCCAAGAAGTACGGCGCTGACAAGAAGGTGACCCACACCTCTACGGGTGGTGGCGCATCCCTCGAACTCCTCGAAGGAAAGGTTTTGCCGGGCGTCGCCGTCTTGACCGACAAGTAAAATTTGCCCATAGGCGTCGCGAATACTTCGTTGTCGGGACTCTCGCTGTATGTCTTATACAGCTTCGGTCCCTCCGCCTCGTCTCGCTAGCCTCTGAACAAATTTCGATTTTAAAGACTCTGCAACATAGTTTGCGGAGTTTTTTGTTATTCGGTTTCGGGTCTGCGGCCTTGCTCTGCTCGCAACTGAACCATTACTAGGATTTTGTTGACTAACAAAATTTTAAAGTCCCGACTTTTCTAAGTCGGAATTTTGCTTTATAGGAACTCTCGCTCGCGAGGGTTTCTTTTTTTATATTAATTCGCATGAAAATTATTTTGTTGTGTGTCGCGTTGTTGATGATGCCATGCTTGGCTGATGAACCGGCTACTGTTACGCCAGTTGATTCTGCTGCGTATTATCAGAAAATGTATGAGTACAATTTGGAAAAATATCACACCGATGTTTTTGTGAAAGACGTGATGTTCTGGACTTATATCGGAGGCATGATTGCTTCTGGTTGTATCTCTTTGCCTGTGGCTTTGGGGGCGGGAGTTCGCGGTGGAAAAATATCTACCATGGAGAAGGTTGGGATTATTGCTCCTTTAGCTATTATGGGAACTGCTGGTCTTGGGTATATTACTTTTGAAATTGCGACATTAGTTCGCCGCAGTAAATATGAAAAATACTATCAAAAGTGGAATGATTATCAAATCGTGCCTTTTGTGAATCCCGTTAATGGGGGTGTGGGCGGATTATTGTCGTTGAATTTCTAGAACTGCAGGACTTATTCCTGTCAGTGGAATGGTCTTCGGGGCTTTTTCCGGATATGCTTGACTTGCGGTCTGCTTTTTTGTATATTAACAATAGAAACAGGGTGGTAGGTCGCCACCTGAGAAAAAAAGAAAGGCCAAATTGATGAAACAGGGTGGTAGGTTGCCACCTGAGAAAAAAAAGAAAAACCAAAATTTGCCGCTTCTTATATGAAAATATAAGGAGCGGCTTTTTTGTTGAGGAGAAAATGAGCCGAATTACAATCGTTCATTTGAACGAAAAATTTTTTGAAGAGCATGCTCAGCATGTTGAAATATTAAAGAAACCAAAAAGACCACATTTGGTTTTGATTTTGAAAATAGCTCAGGGTACGTTTGCTATTCCTTTTAGAACAAGTGCTCACTGTCCTAAGACAGGTCGTATTTCGCATTGCTTTTTCTTTGCAAAATCTGGTCGAAAATCGTTAAGCACGACAGGGCGTATCCCGGCTCTTGATTTTGCGAAGGCTGTTATTGTTACAGAAGATGATATTGGAGATGTAACAAGGATTGATGCAAATGAATTTAAGGAATTGCAAGATCATTTCCGCGAAATCGAGACGAAGTTTCAGAATTATCTAAGATATTATGTGAATTCAATTAAGACACAGACGAATTTGGATGCCCCTGAAATCAAGTATTCTTCACTGCAATATTTTATGGATACTCTTGTTGAAATGGATCTTGAAAAATAAATGGTTTTCGTTTTAACCTTGCTCGCCTTGCTTTGGCTCGGCGGTTTCGTCGTGTTCCTCGATTTTACTGACTTTGGTGAACCAGTAGTCTTCGCTGTTGATGGAACTCATGTTGCCGATGAGCTGGTCGAGGTCGAGATTCTTGATGTCGTTGTTTTCGTTAGGCATAGCTAGAATATAAAAAACGCAGAAAGGGAGGTTCCCGCTCGGCGGGCGGGAAAGACTTTAAAATTGGCGGATTTTACGTCATAATTTCAAAAATACGACTGCTTTTTACGTAAATTTTGCCGAAAATTTGAAATTAGGATTTTCAGTGCCTGTCACGAATGTAAATTTACATTGTCTTTTGCGAAAGGAGCTTTTATGTCAATTGCCGAATTTTCGAAGAAATTCCATGCGGATAAGCGCGGTAACTGTGCCATGGCGGTTGCTTATGGTTACGCCCGTGCAACGGGCAAGTCCGAAGATGAAGCGGTAAAGGCCGCTGAAATGTTCCGTACTTTTGGCGGTGGCAAGGCTCCGGACGGCTTGTGCGGGGCGCTCTATGCCGCGAAGATGATGCAGCCCGACCACGCTGAATCGATTGAAGATGTCTTTAAGCGCGGTGCTCAGGGCTGTACCAAGTGTAAGGAAATTCGCCCGAATAAGATTATCCCGTGCAACCGCTGTGTGGAACTGGCGGGCGAGGCGCTGGATTTTTTGGAGAAATAACTGGATGCTTCGGGCGTTTGCCCTCAGCATGACGAGTTGTACATTGTGGGCTTTCGCCCTCAGCATGACGTGATTAGGTGCTTCGGGCTTTCGCCCTCAGCATGATGGTCTATACCCTCACGTTCAAGAGGTCTTCTTCCCAGGCGTCTTTTTGCTTGCGGAGAGCTTCGAGAGACTTGTCGTCGGCGGTGCTTTCGTCGCGTGCCTGCATGAGCTGCTTGTAGCCTTCGGCGAGTTCGCTTGCGTGCGGGTAGTCCGGTGCGAGTTTTGCAAGGGCCTCTAAAATGGCGTTGTCCGAATACAGGCGGGCGATCCCTTCGAGGGTGCGCTCGATATACTTTTGAGTTTCGTTGCTTTGCTTAAATGATTCAGCCTCTTCAAATTCAAGAGGCTTTATTTTGTCCATCCACTCGCACTCTTGAGCGTAGAGATCGTTATCTTCTGCAATGGCGTCTTTACGGCCGAAAATGGCCAACTGAGATTTGAGGAACGGACGGTAGCTTTCAATGTCTATTTTTTGCGATGTTTGCTCGAAAAAATTGCCAAGATTCTTGAGATTTGTTTCGGATGGATTGTTCAGAAGGCATTCTTTGAGGACTGCAAGCTGATCTTTTGGCGGGAGTCGCTTGAAAGATTCGGAACGGGTGCTGTTGGCGCGGATTCTGAGGCGTAAAATGCGCAACAGCAGAAGCATCATGACAATGAAAAATACAATAGACCAATTCATGGGCGGAAAAAATAGATAATCTGCGTCAAAAAATGATAGATAAAAGAATAAATTGCCTGTATTATACGGGTATCATTTAAAAAATCTCAAAAAAAACTGTTTTTACATATATTTTGCAATATTACAAGACCTCATTTCTTTTTATTTGGTTTATATTTAGGTGGAATTGTTGTACCTATTATTAGGTGGAGATTGGAATATTATGAAATTGACTAAATGGATTACCCTAAGCGCTTTATTTGGTTTTTCCGTGTCCTTTGCACAAGGCGCTAAGGATGTCCGCATCCTGGATATTGTTATTCGCGATTTCCAGCCGAATCACCCAGACTTCGAAAATTTCTCGGAAGAAGCTGTTAAGCATCTGGACAATATTTATAATTACAGGACTGGTACTGGAACGCTCATGCAGTTGAATGGCTATGATCTTTCCTGGTATAATAATGCGGCCAAGTATCATTATTCCTGTGGTAATATGAATACTATTGCTTTGGGTGCCGGTGCTGCGATTGGTGCAGATGGTCTTCCGATGAAGCCTAACTATGCTCTGCCTTTGTATTTGCAGCAAGTTTCTACTAAAGATACTTTGCGATATGGTGAATGCGGTGATAAGTATAAAGACCCGAAGACGCAGGTCGAACTGACTCAACGTGGTTATAAGAACGCACAAAATGATGTTAGTGGCTACAAGTGCCCGAATGGAAATACCATGTGGGCAAACCCGGTTATTTATACTCCGGGCATGGTGGCTCCGTATTTGCAGTTCCCAAAAATGACGGGCGGCGAAGGCAAATATGACATGCTTAATGATGTGGTTATTGTTAAGGCAAACGACCTTTGTGATAACCAGTACTTCGAACAGTGGTTTGCTGATGTCCCGCCTGTAAATGGCCTTTATGTCAATAAGCGTGTTAATACGACGATGGACATTCCGAAGGACGATAAGTCGAACTACTTTATTTACGACTACAACTACAACAATGGCGGTTATTCTCCGTTGGATAGTATCAATCCGGATACTAGAGAATGGGTGATGAATAAGCCCTGTAACCCCAAAATCCAGCTAAACCAGGTTTGTGACCAGTTTGATCCGCAGACGCTTTCTATTTTCTGCCCGCCGTATGATTATGAATGGCGCGATAAGCAGGCGGACTATCGTGGAAATAACACGTATAAGCTTTGTACGGACTGGCTGAACTATGGTGGCCCGCGCAATGTAAGTGCAATTGACGGTAGTGGTTATAGTGCTGCATGGCAGGCTGCTGTGTATAATGGTTCTTTGGGTAAGCAGCACCTCCGCAATTACGCCTTTACGATGATGGGCTATGCTAGCTTCAAGTACAAGCAGAGCAACCAGAGTCCTATGCACGAAGTCTTCGAATTCGCCGGTGACGATGACATGTGGATTTTCGTGGATGGCGTTCTTGTCGTGGACTTGGGCGGTACTCACTTGTCAGCTCCGGGTAAGGTGGATATTGAAGTCCTTGCTAAGAACAACCATGGTTGCCATATCCTTGCAGACGGAACTCCGGAACCTCTTGCTAATTATTCCAACTGCGCTGGCGCTTCTGATGCAAAGGGTTGGGCTGATGATACCTGGCACCATTTGCACTTCTTCTATGCAGACCGCCAGTCTGATGGTTCTAACATTTATATTCGTACTTCTCTTGCTGAACTTGCTCCGTCTCGCTATGGTCAGCCGTCTGTAGGCAATGTTATTGTGAAGGTGGGCGAAGATGGCGTTCCTAAGAACAGTATGTTTATGAACGTTCCGCTTGCTGATTCCACCGTTGCCAATATGGTCAATCCGATTAATAACGCTCCGTCTATGCTTGTGATGCGTGATGAAGTTGTGCTTGGTTTAGATGGCAAGCCGTTAAAGAATTCCCAGGGTACGGATTCCATGGTCACTAATGTTTATGGTTATTATGTGTCAAAGATGGAAGGTCCTGTTGATAAAGGTGCTGATGGTCAATTGTACCAGTTCAGCGGTACTTTGACGGATGCGACTGGTAAAGTTCTTGAAGGTGGACTTTTGGGTAATGACCGCATTGCCTTTAACGTGAAATGGTCTCAGGGACTTGAAGATGATGGCAATGGCGGAAACTACACTGCTGATGAATGGAAGCAGATCATGTTCTGGTCTAAGTTGATGCCGTTTAACGTCGCTGCATCTTCGGGTAAGAATGTGGAAGGCTTCGACGAAAAGGATAAGTGGGCCAAGATTTCTTATACGGCAGTCGCTGTTGTGACGGTTATTCCTGATGATCCGGCTTATGACCGTCCGGACTTTACTAACGAAGCTCAGAAACTTTCGAATTTGGCTGAAGCTAGCGAAGATGGAACTCTCCCGACGGATATGACGGCTGACCTTGTGTTGACTCCGATTCCTGCAACGGGCATTGACCCGATGAAGTGGGCTAAGGATAATGCCGAAACCATTACGGTTTCTGGCCCTCAGGGTGAAGTTGCTGCTGGTTCTGTCGTTTATGGTGCAAGTCAGGGGACGAATTCGACGCTTTGCTATAGCAATGGCTCTAAGAAAGTTCCTGGCAAGAAGAGTAATGAATCTTGCACACAGTGGTCTTTCCCGACAACTCAGCCGTTCCATGTGAACATTCGTGTGTTTGACCATCTTGGACACTTTGTGAACCAGTATACCAAGCGTGTTACGGGTGATGATTTCAAGAATGCATTGATGGGTCAGCGCGCCGGTAGTGATGCTGTTGGCAAGACTGAACCTAAATGTAATGATTTGCCGTTGTATGGTGAAACTGGTGCCTTGCTTGCTACGATCAAGATGTATCCTGTAACGGATAAGGGTCGTTTGCTTGCTACGGGTCCGTATGTATACCAGATGACGGTTGTGTTGGAACAGTTCGATTATTGCTATTCGAATGGTAGTTCTACAACGCCTGCAACGATGCCGTTCCAGCGTACTACGGAAACGATCAGACGCGGTTATCGTAGAACTGTAAGAAAGTAATTCATAGAGAATATTGAAGATACTCCCTGTGGTGATTCCACGGGGAGTTTTTTATAGTCTGTGGGAGGAAAGCGCGCAGGGGCTCGCGGCGTGTGGCGCCGGTGCGGTTAGAGAGGTTTCGCTATCAGTGCGAAGGGTTCGGCATCGGTGATGCGGACGCGGAGCGTTTGCCCGGCAGGGAATGAGCCTTGTAAGGCGACGGGGCGGTAGGCCTCGTTGCGGGCGATGGTTGTGCCTGCGCGGTAGCCTTGCTTTTCGGTGACGACGGTGCATTCGTCGCCGATCCATTCGCGGTTGTTCTCGAGGGCGATTTTCTGGAACGCTTCGGCGAGAATCGCGGAACGTTCGTGCTTGATATCGTCGGGGATTGCAAGGGGTGCGGGGGCGAGATGCGCGCTTTTTTTTGCAGACTCGGGATGCGTTGGTTTGCTTGTTTCGAGACGCGCGGCGACAGTGCCTGGGCGCGCGACAAAACGCGTGATGTTGCAGACGGTCGGGCGAGTTTCTTTCAAAAGCTTTAACGTGTCGTTGAAATCTGCGTCGGTTTCGCCGGGATAGCCGACGATAAGGTCGGTGCTGAGCGTGAACTTGCGGAATCGCTCGGTAAAGGCGTGGGCGAGGGTTGCGTAGTCGCGTGCTGTGTGGCGACGGTTCATCGCCTTGAGCACGTTTTCGCTGCCGCTCTGGACGGGAATGTGGATGAACTTGTAAATGCGATTATCCGTGAAGCAATCCAAAAGCGCTTCTTGATAGCCGAGGACATGGCGCGGATTGCCCATGCCGAGGCGGATGCGGTAATTACCGTTCACGTGCGTGAGGATTCTCTGCGTGAGTTCGGCGAGATTCGTGCCGATGTCAAAACCGTAACAGGCGCAATCTTGGCCGGTGAGCTGGATTTCTAGGCAACCGTCATCGACGAGTGCCTGGACTTGATCCACGATAGTTTGGGGTGCAAAGCTGTGGAGGCGTCCTTTGACGAGATGCGTGCTGCAAAAGGCGCATGCATCAAGACAGCCTTCTTCGATGTTTACGATGCCGACGAACGGGGATTCGCGAAGGACGTTGCGAGAGACTTTATTGCTGTCGGGAGTGCGCTCGTTTATCAGGCTTGAGGGGGATTGCGCGGGCTGGGTTGGTAATATTGCCGAATCTTCAAGTTCTTTTAGGCTTGTGAATTGTACGTGTGGGACAGTGCGGAGCGCTTCTTCGCGGAAGTCCTTGGGGGCGCAACCTGTGATGTATATGGGAACGCCTGGAAATGTGCTCGCTGCTTTGCGCAGGAGCTTCATGGCGCCCGCGTTGCCCTTGACCGTGCAAACGTTCAAGTAGAACGCTTCGGGCTTTTCAGTGCTGAAGTCCGCGGGATTCGCGGCGCTTGTGGAATTCTCTGCTCTTGTGGAATGCGCCGGCTTCGCTTCCGGAAACTCGAATATGACTTCGGATTTTTGGGAGAGAATGCGCGCAATCTTTTCACCGTCACCGAAATTTGCGGCACAGCCCTGGCTTAAAACGACTATCATCTCTTGAATTTTTCCAGCGTGATGCCGGGGTAATAGTGCGTTAAAATCTGGATGTAGCTTTGACCGGCCTGTGCGCGAGCGCGAGCGCCCATTTGGCAAAGCCCAACGCCATGCCCGAATCCCTTGCCCTTGAGAATCCATTCATTCCCGTTCTTGTGGATGCGGAAAAAGCTGGAGGGGAGAATTGTGCCACTGCGCTTAAACAGCCAGCGGATTTTGTCTGCTTTGGCAGTGAAAGAACCGTTGTTCGTTTCGATGACGAGCGTGTGGATGCGACCGCTCTTGAGCGTGTCTTGAATGTGCATCGACTTGATGCTCGAAAAACTCGGGACGTTTGCTTTCGCTTCTTTTGCGTTTATCTGGAATAAATCGCGAAGTTCGTCTTCGGTGAATTCACGAGTCCATTCCGAGTAGCTTGATTCGCGGCACCACGGCGTTCCGTCGGGGCGGAGGTCGGGTTTGTTCTTGAGATAGGGGTGGTCCGGGCGCCCCCAGGTGACAACACCTTCTGTTTCGCCACCGCAAGTGGAATGGTAATAGGCGGTGATGAATTCTCCGTTGTACGTCATCACGACGCCTTCGGTTTCGCGGACGGCTTTGTCTGTAAGTGCAGTGGCGCTGTGGAGACCTTTGTAGACTTGGTCGCGCGTGTCGGCGTAAACGTCAAAGCCTTGTGCAACTCGACTGCCGAAGTGCTTGTACGCGTAGGTACGTGCGGCAACGGCTTGGGCCTTGAGCGCTTCGAACTTGGATTCGTCGAGTTTGCCGATTTCGTAAGGAACAACGCCTCGCAAGTAATCTTCGATGTCGATGACGTTGATGGCGTTTAGCTTGTAGCCATTGGCGGTGACGATAAATTCACCATTGTAACATGCTTTATTGAGGCCAACCTTGTCTGTTGCAATGGCAATGCAATCGCTTGCTGAAGAACTCGTGGCTTTGAAAACGCGTCGGTCAGCGGTTTGCTGGCGCTTTGATTTTGTCTTGATTTTAAGTTTGCCTTTAGAGGCGGTGATGTGCAGTTCTTCGTTCTTTTGACGGACGAAAATGTTTGTCACACCGACAAAGACGCCCACCTGGATAGGGCGGTTGAGTTCTTTGGCAATTTTTTGAGGAACGATGGTCTGCTCGGATACGCTGTTTGCTTCGATCGGGCTATACTCAGAATTGCCGGCCGCAAGAGATGGGGTCGCCAAAGAGAGTGTCGTCAAAGCAACTGCTGAAAATATCCGGAGCAGGCCCATGGACCTTATTTCTTTTTGAGCTTCGCCTGGGTTTCTTTTGCCATCTTGCGGAGCTTGGACTGATTCATCGTACGGTCCGACGTCGAGATCTTATCGACAAAGAGGTCGCCGTTGAGGTGGTCGCATTCGTGCTGGATGCAGCGGGCGAACAGACCTTCGCAGTTATGAATTTCCTGGGCTTCGCCATTGATGTCAAAGAAACGAACTGTTACGCGGTCCGGGCGGACAACGTTGCAGAAAATTTCCGGGAGGGAGAGGCAACCTTCATCGTAATCGACGTTCTTGGCATCTGGTTCAGCTTCCCATTCGGGGTTGAACATGATGTACGGACGCGGTTCCTCTTCGTCTGGAATGGCGGTGTCGATGACCACGAGACGGATGTTCTTGCCAATTTGCGGAGCGGCAAGGCCGCAGCCTGGAGCATCGTACATGGTTTCGAGCATGTCTTTTGCGAGCTGGCGGAGTTCCGGCGTGATTTCGGTGATGGGTTCGCACTTTTTGCGAAGCACCGGGTCACCGTAAATTCTGATGGGGAGAATGGCCATGATTACTTCTTTTCTTCGACCTTAGCGGAAGTGTCGTTGTTGATGACGCGGAGGATGGCTGCCTTTTCGAATTCGATGGTGGAGGTGCCAGTGCGGAGCGTGATGATGTTTTCTTCCATGCTAGCGATGGTGCCGATGATGCCTGCGGCGGTCATGACCTTGTCGCCCTTCTTGAGCTGCTTGCGCATTTCGTCCATCTGCTTCATTTCCTTCTGCTTCGGGCGGATGAAGAAGAGCCACATCACCACAAAGAGGAGGATGAGCGGGAGGAAGCTAGCGAGAGCACCCGGCTGTTCCGGCTGAGCGGCTGCGTCCTGTGCGAAAGCGGCGATGGAGGAAAGAGTCACGAGAAGTGCAGAGAGTTTCATATTGAACCTTGTAAAAGGGTGAATGTGTTACGAGATAAAAATAGAAAATTTAGAGGAGCTTCTTGTCTAGCAACGGGTAGATTCGATTGAGTTCGAGCAGGTTTAGGAGCCTGTCGAAGTTGGCGCAATATTTGTCTTTGGGGAGCTCTTTGAGGAGCTGCTTTTGCAAAAGCGTTTCGAGGTTTCGCGGGGTGAGGCTCATCCCGTGCATGGTACGCTTGGTCTGCTCAATCAAATCGTTCAAGTTTACTGCAACGAGACCGTCGGACTGGAGCTCGCCTTTGTCGCAGGCGGCTTTCACGAATGCAGTGAGGATTGCCTGGTCGGTAAGCGAAAGTATGTTTGGCGATGTGCTTTTGTATATGGCGCGATGGCGGAGCGTTTCGTAGAGAATCTTGATCAGCGGCTTGTTCTCGACAGATACGGATTCCGATTGCAAACGGACGAGCTTAAAGTCCTGTAAAATAATTAATAGTTTGTATGTTCCAAGTGCGGAGAGCTTTGAAAATTGAGCGATTTCGTCTTGTAGTGCGACTAAACTAATATCTTTCGCGGGCATTCTCGAAAGCACGAACAACAGCGACGGGAAAGTTGTTATCAAGTCGCTTTTGCGCTTGTTCTCTTGCGCGATGTGATTGCGCTGTGTGAGGAACGCGAGAATGGACTTGAGCCAGATGGGCTGCTCTTTCATCGTGTCGTGCAAGGCACTTTGCGGAACGACTTCGATTTCGCAGTCTTCTTCGGCGTGGACCGTGTATTCCATGGGTTCGCCTGCGATGAGGCTGAGTTCGCCAAACGTGGAACCGGGTCCGAAATTCAGGACTTGTGTGCCGTTTTGCTCGTCCTTAGAAGTTGCTGTAAGCGCACCGCTTTTGACGATGTAAAATGAATGGGTGAGGTCGCCTTGCAGGCAAAGATTTTCGCCTTCTCTCAAAATCATTTGACCGTCCCCTTGAGATTTGGCTCGTATTGCAATGATAATAAATAGTAATTTACTTTATCTATATTAAGCGCGAAAAGATGGTTCTCTTTTTCGTTGAACCATTCAAATTGCTGCATTTGGAGCCAGTCTGTAACGCCAACTTCAAGGTTGTGTTCCTTGAATAAATTCATCCATGCGGAACCGTCTATGGTCGTGTCAGGCTCAAGTGTCGATAGCCAGACGAGACATCTCTTTTGCTGGAGCGTGAGCTTGAACGGTAGCCACGGAAGTTCAAGTTCTTGCGTCTTGAGGTAATCCGCAAAAATTTCGAGAAGGAGCGGGTCCGGGACGGTAAGCGTCGAGCCGTTGGCTTGCGGGATGAGCATCTTGCGGCGGATAAGCGTCTTTAGAGCTTCGTTTGCGACTAGGAACGGCGTCTTGGTGAGCCACGAGAATTCTTGCAACAGCAACTGCTTTTGCAAAATTTCGTCTTTGCTGTAGAATTTGCAGAAAGAGGCGAGGCTTTCGAGCGGATTTCCCGTCTTTGCTGCGCGGATGGACTCGTTGATGCGGCGCGTTTTGGCCGAAATCGCCTTGATAGCTGCCAAAAGCCAGACGGGGAGCGCCTTTAGCTCGGATTCCATGCACTCGTCATTGATAATGGTGATGGTGGAATCGGTTGTCGCCTGGAAAATATAGCGTACGGGTTCGCGTTCAAGCAGGGCGCCTACGCCCACGAGATTTCCGGGATGGATCTTGAAAACGACCTTGTTGTTCGCTTTAGGGTCGAGTGCGACAAGCTCACCTTCGTTCAAAAGGATGATTTTCTTGTCTTCGTCCTGAGGTGAGGATACAACAAAACCCGCCTTCACGCGGAGTCGCGTGGGCGGGATAAGTCTTGGTTGCGAATTCCCCGTAATCATCGGGAAATAACCGCCTTCGAAGTCCGGCTAATTAAGCCTGGCGTTCTTCGATACGTGCAGCCTTACCGCGGAGGTCGCGCATGTAGTAAATGCGAGCCTGGTGAACCTTACCGGAGCGTTCGACAACGATGGAGTCGATGCGCGGGGAGTTGACCGGGAAGATACGTTCGACAGCGACTGCACCGGACATCTTGCGGACCGTGATGGACTTGCCGATGCCAGAGTTCTTCTGCTGAATAACGACGCCCTTGAACGGCTGGATACGTTCCTTGGTACCTTCGATAACCTTGACGTTAACGGTAACGGTATCGCCAGCACGGAATTCCGGAAGGTCGGTCTTCAAATTTTCGTTTTGGATTGCTTCAATGTTCAGGGACATAATGTGTACCTCGTTATTATTTGTCGCCAAATGTAGTATTTATTTCAAGATTTTTAAAGATGTCGGGGCGTCTTTCTTGCGTTCTTTTTAACGATTCTTGACGTCTCCACTCTGAAATGTTCTTGTGATGACCGGAAAGTAGCACCTCAGGCACCTTTTTTCCTTCGAATTCTTCGGGGCGGGTGTAGACAGGCCAGCCCAAAACGCCTTGTGCGAAGGAGTCCGTTTCACCGGATTCCTTGTGGCCCAGAGCCCCGTCCAGCAGTCGCACTACGGCGTCCGTGACGAGCATCGCCGGAAGTTCGCCTCCGCTCACGACAAAATCGCCGATGGAAATTTCCATGTCGACCTCGGTCTGGCGGATGCGGTCATCGATTCCCTTGTAGTGTCCGCAGACAAGAACAAGGTGGTTTTCTTGAGAGAGTTCTTTGGCAATCTTGTGTGTGAAGGGGACGCCATCTGCCGTGAGGTAGATGACTTTTCCGCCATCTTCCTTGACTCCCGTGCTGCGAATGGCCTTCGCAAGCGGTTCGGGACGGAGTACCATGCCCGGTTCGCCACCGTACGGAACATCGTCCACCTGCCCGTAGGCGTTGATGGCGAAGTCTCGCAGATAGACTGTATTGAACTCAAACAAGCCTTTTGCCTGTGCGCGGCCCATGATTGAACTTTTCATCGGCGCGAACATTTCGGGGAAGATGGTGATGCAGTCGATCTTCATCGTTCCTCCGGGCAAACGGATTTTAAATAGTCGCTATCACAAACAATGAACTTTTCTTCGTCGTTGATTTCCTTGACGCAATCGTCAATCCAAGGGGCGAGGATGGACTTGCTGCTGAATTCGGATTGCACGGCAAGGTCGAACTTGATGAGGAACGCATCGACCGTCATCAGTTCTTGCACTTCGATGACTTCGCCGACGTCGCGACCGTCTTCGGTGTGGACGCGGAAACCTTCCAGGTCGTCAAGATAGTATTCGCCTTCGGGGAGCGGGAGACGTTCGGATTCGGGAATCATGACGTCGCCATTGACGAGCGGGGAGAGTGCTTCTGGAGTGTCGAAACCCTTGAATTTCAAGAGCCAGAGGTTGTTTGCCTGCTTGGCATCTTCGAGGGTGAGTTCCAGAACTTCGCCATTCCTCTTTTGAACGCGCACGTCTTTAAGGCTCTTGCAGCGAGTCAGGTCGTGGGTCAGGGGCATCGCTTTGATGTAGCCTTTGACGCCATGCGCACGCATGAGCTGGCAGACGGTGATGTATTCTTGAGAATCCATTTTAGAAGAAAGACGAGAGATGTTTGTTTGTGGTTTGTTAAAGAAAAAAGTCCCGTGCATGCGGCACGAGACTCTTTTTTAAAGGCGTAATTAAGCCTGTGCTTCTTCAGCGGCCGGAGCTTCAGCAGCTTCCTTGGCAGCCTTTTCGGCTTCGAGGCGAGCCTGAGCCTTCGGGCTCAACTTGCGCTGCTTGGACTTGATTTCGCGAGCGACCGGAGCCTTGCCTTCGATGGAGCGGTTGGCCTTGAGGTCGTGGAACAAGTCAGAAATGCCAGTCTTCTTGAGGAGAGACTTGACCGTGTCAGACGGCTGTGCACCGACGGAGAGCCACTTGAGGACCTTTTCCTGTTCGAAGCGGATTTCCGGCTGCTTGAGGTTCGGGTTGAAGAAACCGACCTGTTCGATAAAGCTATCGTCGCGAGCCTTGCGGTTGTCGATGACGACGATGCGGTAGATCGGGTTGTGACGCTTGCCGAAGCGGGCGAGACGGATAACAGTTGCCATTTTATACCTCTTTATGGGGTTTTTCCCGAAATTTCGGGGTTTTAGTTCTTTTGATGCCAAATATAGCAAACTTGCTTTTGTGTGTAAAGGACGGCAATGAAAAAAAATCCGTCATTTACTTATAAATTAAATTGTTGAATAGCGGAAAAATCTCCAAAATTGCCGAAATTCGTTCAAAAATGCCAAATTTAAACGAAAAAGACCCGCTTTGTCGCGGGCCCTTGATTATCTCTTTTTCTTCTTGTTTTTGTCCTTAGGCGGGGTGTAGTTCGAGCCGATCGTGCCGCCGTTGTTCTGGCGCTTGGCGAAATCGCCGACCTTCTTGAACATTTCCTTCATGCTTTCGTACTGCTTGAGGACTGCGTTCACGCGGGCGGCATCCGTGCCGGAACCCTTTGCGATACGGGCCTTGCGGCTACCGTCAATAATCTGCGGCTTCTTGCGTTCCTTCGGCGTCATGGAGCTGAGCACAGCTTCCACATAGACTAACTGCTTTTCGTCAATCTGGTCGAGCGGGAGCTTGTTGAGTCCCGGGATGAGGCTCAAAATGTCCTTGATGCGGCCGAGCTTCTTGATCGTGCGGAGCTGCTTCAAGAAGTCGTTCAAGTCGAACGTGTTGTTGAGAATCTTTTTCTTGAGGTCCTTCGCGTCCTTTTCATCGATGACCTGCTGTGCTTTTTCCACGAGGGATACCACGTCGCCCATGCCGAGGATTCGGCTAGCCATGCGGTCCGGGTGGAAAAGGTCGATTTCGTTCAGCTTTTCGCCAACACCGATAAAGCATATAGGCACGCCCGTCATCTTCTTGATGCTAAGCGCTGCACCGCCGCGGGTATCGCCATCCATCTTCGAGAGGCAGACGCCCGTGAAGTTCAGACGGTTCCAGAACGTTTCGGCGACATTCACCGCTTCCTGACCGATCATAGCATCGGCAACGAACAAAATTTCGTCCGGATGAACGGCATCGCGTGCCTTTTCGAGTTCCTGCATCAACTCTTCGTCAATCTGCAGACGGCCTGCCGTATCGTAAATCACGAGGTCAAAACCGTTGTCCTTGGCGTACTGGTAGCCGTGCTTGATGATTTCGACCGGATTGCCCTGGCCTTCGTCATAAACCGGAACGCCGATGGACTTGCCGAGCACCTGCAACTGCTTGATTGCGGCCGGACGGTAAACGTCTGCGGCAACGAGGAGCGGCTTCCTCTTCTTCTTGCTGCGCATCCAGAGTGCGATCTTGCCTGCGAAAGTCGTCTTACCCGAACCCTGCAGACCGACCATCATGATGCCCACCGGGGAGGGGGCGGAAAGGTTGATTTCCTTAGTTTCGCCACCCATGACGGCCACAAGCTCGTCGTGGATAATCTTCACAATCTGCTGACCCGGGGTCACGGAATTGAGTACTTCGGCGCCCATGGACTTTTCCTTGACGGACTTGACAAAGTCGCGGGTCACGTTGAAGTTCACGTCGGCAGCGAGGAACGCACGACGCACCTCACGCAGCGATTCCGCCACATTTTCTTCGGTAAGTTTGCCCTGCCCACGCAGGTTCTTGAGGGTATTTTCTAGAGAATCAGTCAGTTGTGAAAACATAGTGGGTCAAATTTAGTAATAAGACGAGAGACGAGAGACTAGAGACGAGAGAAATGTTAGTGAAAAAGCTTGTAATGGTGTCATTCTGGAATTGTCATCCTCGAAGTCGTCATCCTGAACGCGAAGCGTGAAGGATCCAGTGATTTTTATATGAGGGAAGGGAGAAGTCTCTCCCTCGCTTCAGCCCCGGCTTTCAAGTGCGAATGCTGTATGTCATGCCCGTCTCCGAACGGGCACCTCCATTTTTTTTGCAAAAAATGAATCTGCGCCGGGGCTTCCGCTACCTTCTCTAGCGGGCTTCAGACGCCAGCCCGCAACGCCTGGCTTGTCCTGCCCACCCACCCTTTAGTGCTGAAATTGCTATAGCCTGCAGTTATCCCAATTTTTCGGATAACTGGCGATTTAGGATGCTCTTTGCTATCGATAATTCCTTTAGAAATGCGCTTGAGCCGAGTGTAACCATTTCAATCACTCGGTTAAAATGATCGGCTAAATTTCAAAGATATTACGAGCTTTTTTTGAGAAATTGCTCAAATTTGAATAAAAACGCTTGTTTGATCTCGTAATTTGTGAAAAAATCGTTCGCAACTATCCAATTTTTTCGAATAGTTGCTGTTTGGCACGTCTCATATTATATGAGTTTGTTTAAAAAAAACAGAATAGGGAAATAATCCAAAATTTGCAGAAAGAGTCAAATATCGAGCTGCGCGTGGATTGATTTTTGGGGCTGGAGAACCATAGCCGTCAAATATAGCCCGACGCACATATATGTGCGGGAACGCCTTCAAAGAGAATTATCCAGTAGAAAAATTATTTTTCTACTAAATAATTTTTGACGTTGATGAATATAGCAGGTCGAGCGAACGATCTGCTTTTTCTATGGAATGCTCGGTCCCTTGCTCGCTCATTTTCGAAATAGTAAATTCTTATTCAGTTCTATTATCAACTGCGAGGTAAAGAAAATGACGGATGTGATGGCTGAACGTGAAAACGCTTTTGCCGAAGGCAAGGAAGTGGGCCGTGCTGAAGGGGCTTCTACCGAGCGGACGAAAGCGGATCAGGAAAAACGCCAAATGGCGAAAAGTCTCAAGGAACAGAATGTCGATGTTTCTATAATCGCTAAATCGACAGGTTTTTCTGAAGAAGAAATTCTCAGTTTGTAGCTGAAATTCTGTTTTTAAGAATGCAAAAAAGCAGGCCGCGTGAACGACCTGCTGTTTATATTCTAAATACACGGAACCATGTAAATTGGCAAGCAAGTCACGCCATCTAATTGTTGGTAGTCCTTCGTGTAGACGATATATTTTTGAGGAGGCTTTAGCCTGTATTTTTCGGTGAAAATATCAAGGGATTTGTGCTGGCGATAGCTTGAAGATTTGACCTCAATGGGGCAAATCTTGTTTTGGCGAACTAGCAGAAAATCCATCTCATATTTTCTTTCTTTGCCTGATTCCTTATCTAATGCGGTAAATTCGTGAAAATAAAGGTCGTCGCCTTTGGCTCTGAGCATTTGGGCTACGATGTTTTCAAAAATCATTCCCTGATTGATTCCTAGCTTGCCTGCGATTAGTGATTCGTAGAGTTCCTCCGAGTTCTGCATCTTGATTATCTGCGTGACTAGAAGTCCTGTATCGCCCATGTACAGCTTAAATCGCTCGCTCTTTCTATAAAGTTCCATCGCAACATCAGGAACAGTTACGTTGGTGCATATATTGCCAATCATCGATTCTCTGATGAAGTTGAATGCGCTGATGTAATTTTTGTATCGGGCGTTCTTGTCAATGGCTGACATCTTGAAAATTGGGTTCTTGCGATTCAATTGTTCTGGCAAATATTTGAACACAATCGATGCCTTCTCGTTGTTTTCAGAGTCGTGTTTTTCTAGGTCTTCTTCGTATAGAGCAAGGATGTTTCGCTTGATAAAATCAATTTGCGCATATGTTTCGCCAGCAACAAACGATGCTACGGCTTGGGGCATGCCGCCTACGGCCATGTATGTTCGAAATGACTTCATTATCTCGTGGTGAGCGCGTCCACCGACGCCGTTCCCTGCATTGAATGCCTCGCGAACAACATCCATCGTCACCTCGTCACCGGTTGCCCACAGGAATTCCTCAAAGTCCATTGGGTACATTTTCAAACGATATTCTTCGGAAGGAATCAGAATGTCCTTTGTGTTCTTTTTGATGGAAATAAGGGAGCCGGTTTCGATGTAATCGTATCGACCGTCTTGAACTAGGTACTTGATTGCCTGTCGTGCCAATGGAAAGAGCTGGATTTCGTCAAAGATGATGACCATTCGTCCATTCTTGGGCTTCTTTTTGGTGAATAGGAACAGATTCCTGAAGAAAGTTGTCAGGTCGTCAAGTCCTTCTTGAAACAATTCTCTGATGTTTGGACCGACTTTTGCAAAATCTACGACGAGGTTGTCGTCGTATTCGTTCTTGGCGAATTCGAGTGCTACTGTGCTTTTTCCTATGCGGCGGGCTCCTTCTATGAAAAGAGCGGTTTTTCCCTTGGAAACGGTTTTCCACTGTAGCATTTCCCTATAGATCTTACGCTCGAACATATGGCTTCCTCCTTCTTAAATATATTAATTTTTCCCGAAATGGTAAAATCTTTTTTATATGTTTTTCTCGAAATTAAGAAATGTTTTTGGCCTGTTCTTCACGAAAATGCAAAATCTTTTATTTGTTTTTCCCCGAAAACGCAAAATGTTTGAATCTTGCCTCGTAACTCGAATAGTTTTGCCTGATCTACTAAATAATTTTTGATGTTTCGTGAATAAAAAAAAGAGACAGGTTGAAGTAACCTGTCCTTTGTGCGTGTGTATACAGCTATTTTTACAGCTTTTGTCCTGGATTCCAGTAATCGGTGGGTTGCTCGACGCCGCATTCTTTTGCGATGTAGACGGGTTCGAGGCCTTTCTTCTTTTGGTCGGTGTAGTTTTTGAGGGCCTTGATGGCGATTGGCGAGAGTATCAAGATGACGGGAATGTTCACGAGGACCATGAGGCCTTGGCAAAGGTCTGCGCTGTCCCAGGCAAACGATGCGCTGGAGGTGGCGCCTAAGAAGACGATGGCGGTTGCGATGGTCTTGAATACGTTGCGGATTTTCTTGGTGGGGCGTCTGTTCAAGATGAAACGGAGGCAGCCTTCGGTGTAGTAGTAGTTTCCGATGAGCGTGGTGTAGCCAAAGAGGCACATGGAGAATGTGATGAAGATGGCGCCGTTGCTGCCGAGGACGGAGGCGAGAGACTTTTGTACGTAAATGATTCCCGAAATGTCCTTGCTGGGTTCGATGTTGGTCGAGAGGCACATGAGGGCTGTGGCGGAGCAGATGAGGAGCGTGTCGATGAATACGGAGAGCGATTGCACGAGGCCCTGCTTGACGGGGTGCGAGACGCTTGCGCTTGCACTCGCGTTCGGGGCGGAACCCATACCTGCTTCGTTGGAGTAGAGGCCGCGCTTGATGCCGTACATGATGCAGCTTCCGGCGAAGCCGCCGAATCCTGCGTCAAACGAAAATGCGTTTTTGAAAATCGTGCCGAACATGGCGGGAACGTTCGATATGTTGTATATGATAATGCCGAAGGCGACGATGACGTAGATAGTTCCCATGAAGGGGACGAGGTAACTTGTGATGGTGGAAATTTTCTTAGCGCCTTCCCAAATGCAAAGAGCGAAGAGGGCGGCTAAAATGAATCCGACGATGAACGGTGTGGATGCTTGGTCGTAGAATTTGTATCCGGTGAGGGAGTCTTGAATGTTGTATGAGGCGAGCAGGTTGTAGCCCACGATGTAGGTGAGGAGCACAAAACCCGAAAAAAGAACGCCGAGCCAGCGCTTGCCGAGTGCAGTCTGAATGTAATAGGACGGTCCGCCGTAGGAGTGTCCCGTGACATCGTCATGGCGCTTGTAAATCTGGGCGAGGGTGGATTCTACGAATGCGGAGGCTGCGCCGAGGATGGCGATGACCCACATCCAGAAAATGGCGCCGGGGCCACCGAGGCAAATGGCCGAAGATACGCCGACGATGTTTCCGGTGCCGACGCGGGAGGCTGTCGAGACCATCAATGCCGCAAATGACGAAATTCCGTGCTTGTGCAATGGCTTTTCGCGAGTAACGCGGAATGTTTCAATCAGGTAGCGGACTTGCGGAAATCCCAAGCGAACGGAAAGAAATACCCCGGCTACAATCAAAAATAGCGGAACTATGTAGAAATCGTAAAGGGCGGTGTTAAGCGCCGAAACAATGGGATGTAAGGGGTTTGACATAGAAATCTCCTATTGGATAAATAGTAGAAAAATTTTTAAATTTCCCCGCCATGCAACCGTTAAGTAAACGCACTGAAACTTTTACCGATTCCGTTATCCGCCGAATGACCCGTATTGCCAATGCTTGCGGGGCTATTAACCTGTCGCAGGGGTTCCCTGATTTTGACCCGCCGGAGGCGCTTACGAAGCGTCTTTCGGAAGTGGCTTTGACGGGTCCGCACCAGTATGCGATTACGTTTGGCGCGCAGAATTTCCGCGAGGCGCTGAGCGATAAGCAGTTCCATTTTAGCGGGCTGCGTTACGATCCGCAAAGAGAGATTGTGATTACTTGCGGCAGTACCGAAGCGATGATGGCGTCGATGATGTCGGTCTGCAATCCGGGCGATAAGGTGGTGCTGTTCTCGCCGTTCTACGAGAACTATTCCGCCGATACGATTTTGTGCGGGGCGACTCCTGTCTATGTGCCGCTTTCGCCGGTGGACTTGAGCTTTGATGCGAATGTGCTCGAAAGCGCGATGGCACAGCCGGGCGTGAAAGCGCTTGTGCTTTGCAATCCGGCAAATCCCAGCGGTAAGGTCTTTACGCACGAGGAACTTTCGATTATTGCATCGCTTGCAGTCAAGTACGACTTGTTTGTGATTACGGACGAAGTTTACGAGCATATTGTTTTTGCTCCGCATCGCCACACGTACATAGCGACGCTCCCGGGAATGTTCGAACGCACGATTGAATGTAGTAGTTTGAGCAAGACGTATTCGATTACGGGTTGGCGCCTTGGCTATGTGCTTGCAGCGGAACCGGTTATGGAACGCATCAAGAAGGTGCATGACTTCTTGACGGTGGGTGCTGCAGCTCCGTTGATGGAAGCTGCGGTGACAGCGCTCCGATTTGACGACTCGTACTATACGGGCTTGCAGGCGCATTACACGCACATGAAGGATGTATTTACAAACGGACTCCGCAATCTCGGGTTGCATTTTACCGAACCGCAAGGTGCTTACTTTGTACTGATTGATGTTTCGGAATTCGGATACGGTCGCCGCGAATCTTGTAGCGCTTCGAAATGCGCGGCCGGCACATTGCCCGATGAACAATTCTGCATTGATATGGTGCAGAAGGTGGGTGTCGCGGCTGTCCCGGGTTCGAGCTTCTTCCGCGAACCGGTGGACCATCTTGTTCGTTTGCATTTCGCAAAGAAAGACGAAACGCTCTACGAAGCACTCAACCGCTTGGAAAATTTGAAAAAGTTGAAACGATAGCTTGTGTGAATTAATTTGTAATTGAAAGGTGTGGCGGAATGCTGCTCCTTTTTTAGTTATAAAAAAATTGTATCATCAGTAATGAAATAATAGTATTGGACAAAAGTCTTTATAGAATCTATCATTGTGCGTGCTAAAACAACACAACAATGGAGGATTCAATGAATATCTTTAAAAAAAATACGAAACTTTCGACTATTATTTTAGCATCACTCCTTTCACTTTCTGCATGTTCTGAAGACGATTCAAATTCTGTTGCAGCATCCTCTGAAGATCATGAAAACCATTCTACGGAAGAACACTCCGGTTCTGGCGAAACGCATTCCGGTGCTGCCGATGAACATTCTGGTCATGTTACGGAATCTGGTGACCACAAATCTGCATCAAGCGGCTTGACGCTTGGCGATGAAAATATTAAAGATGGCATCATTTTCTTGCAGGATACGACAATTAATGGCGTGTTGACGGTGAATACTTCAACGCCGGGCGCAACGGTGCTTAAAAACGTCAAGGTCACAGGCAATTTGTTGATTAAGCGCTCTGGCCGCGTCGATTTCTCGGGTAGTGCCGATGTGGTTCATGTGGGTAGCAGCAATACGGATGTCTACGCTTTTGAAGACAACGCAAAAGTGAATGGCCATCATTTTATGGGCAAGAACAATACCTTTACGACCAAGAGATTTTCGGATTACCAGGAAGTCGATTGGACCGAAAAGGCTGCGCATTTGTCTACAGGAATCCACTTGGCTTATACGGTCACGGGTGACGAAAAGGGCACTCCTGTCATTTTGATCCACGGCCTTACGGATGGTCGCGTTTCCTGGTCGCAGGTGGCTCCACAGCTTGCCAAGAAGGGCTATCGTGTATATGTTCCGGAACTCCGCGGTAACGGAAAGACGGACAAGCCTATTGAAGAATCGGCGTATTCAATCAAGGAATTGGCAAAGGATATCGCAGCTTTTATCGATAAGCTTGAATTGAACAAACCGCATATTGTTGGTCATTCTCTAGGCGCGTTTGTGGCGCAGGAACTCTCTATTTTGCATGCCGATAAAATTGCATCCATTACATTGATTGGCTCGGGCGCTGCGGTCGATGAAACGAATGCCACGATAGATTGGCTTGTGAATGGCACAGGTGATAAAAATTTTGATGGGATTTTTGCTTACGATTCCACGCAGAAACTTCCTGAATCTTTCATTGAAAAGTGGGGCGAAAATACGAATTCCGATGAAGAGTTCCAAGCGGCGAACTTGGAACATTTGCAT
The DNA here is from genome assembly GCF_002210405.1 of Fibrobacter sp. UWB3. NCBI lineage: Bacteria > Pseudomonadati > Fibrobacterota > Fibrobacteria > Fibrobacterales > Fibrobacteraceae > Fibrobacter > Fibrobacter sp. UWB3. The sequence goes on along the minus strand of NZ_MWQJ01000001.1, from coordinate 355,895 downwards.
CAAGTCCCTTATTATGCCTGGAAATTCCTTGTCAAAAACTTTGTAGCTGTTGACAATGCAAAGCGCCTTTCTTCGATTACATCGGATGTCCAAATTATCTGGGGTACAAAGGACGCAATATTCGATAAAAAGTCGCAGGAAACTTTGCAAAAGGGTCTCGATAAGGCAAAGAGCATCGAATTCCATGAAATCAAGGACGCCGATCACAATACACATTGGGGTTCCAAAGCCGCTGTAGAAACTGTGACGGACTACATCGACAACTTTATCAAAGGCGACAAGTAATTATTAATTATGGGAAGGAGCGTCTGTAAAAAGGATGCTCCTTTATTTTATGAATAAAAGAATTTTATCATGCGTTTTATTGTCTGCAGGTGTTGCTTTTGCTGAGGCTCAGCCTAAACTAGACCTTTCTGGGATGGTGATGGTCCACGCTTATGCCGATTGGAATACGGATGAGCCTAAGGTTACGCACCGTTTTGAATCCATGCTAGATTTGGACTTTGACCTTCGTTTTAACGATCGCTGGTCTGCATGGCTTGAACTCGAAGCGATGGGGATGGCGATGAACGGAATGGAGGATATGGAAGGGATGGACATGGGCGATGAATCGTCTATGGATCCCGTAAATCCTGCTGTTGTCTTTAATGGCGCGTATATTCAATACACTCGTTCGGAACGCTCTTTCTTTCGCGTTGGTGACTTGAAATTTTTTGAAGGTATTTTCAAGAATTATTATGATTTCGGGGATCCGCGCGATGACGCTGCAGGCATTTCGCAAAAGACGATTCGCGGTTTAGAATTCCAGTGGAACGGATTGCAATTTGATGTGGGTTTTGGTACTGCGGGCAATGACCAAAGTTGCCATTACCATTTCATGTTTGGCGAGTACATGGGAATGGATTGTAAGGAAGGTTATACGTATGAAGTCCATGCGGCGTATGACCTAGAAATTGCAAATCAAGTTTTCCGTCCTTATTTTGATTACAAAAGCTATCAGCGTAAAGATTACAATGAACTTTATGCGGGGTTAGATTTATCGCTTGCGTTTGGCCCTTTTGCGTTCCATGGACTATACGGGTTCCATTCCGTGTTCCTTGCGAGTGACGATGCTGTCTCGAATCATGTTTTGCTTGCAGAACCGTCATTTGATATTTCGAGATTTTGCATAGTGGGCTCCTTGTTCTATGCGTTCATCGATGACCCAGTTCGTACAAGTCTAGAAATCACGACGCGACCGGAATACTTTTTTGCTTTCATTGAACCGAGTGTTGCCGTGAACGAGTTCTGGACTATCGGGCTTCCGCTGGAATTGCATACAAATACATTAGATAAAAAGGACGACTTAGGCTCTGTACGCGTGGGTGGGCGATTCTACTTCAATGTGCCTGATTTCAAAATTGATATAATCTCGATGGTGCTTGTCGATATCCCGTATGGCGATGATTGGCCGTCCGAAGGGAATAAGAATAATCCTTCCTTTATTTTTGGTGTGGAAGCAATGTTTGACTTCTAGAGGTTTGCATGAAAAAGATTGTATTACTTTGTATTTTGCTGAGTTCCCTTGCGATGGCTCGTTTTGATTGCTGTGCTCGCAAACGCGCAACTGTCAAAAAAGAGGAAACGTCATTGACGTTTTCGGTGGGTGTAGTTCGCGCAGAAGATGAGTCCCTGCTGAAGAAGGCTTCATCTTCGCTTGCCAAGGAATCTATCACGTTACAGATAAAAAAGTGGGATACTCAGGAGCATGCCAACGAGGCGCTTGCCAAAGGCTTTGTCGATGGCTTGTATATTGATAGTCTTTGGTTTAACTCGGATTCCGATAAGAAAGAAGTTCTCTTGAGGCTGAAAAAAGAAATAGGAAAGTAAAATCGGCTGTCGCGCGGTCTTTGATTTTTTCTATCTTTGCCAAGCTATGGTTGATGCTATTTTAAATAGGTTCTATAAACCTTCGAAATTCAAGAAGAACGGGGACGTGAAGGATGTGCTCGTGGTGGCACTCCCGATGCTTTTGTCGATGTCGTTTGACACGTTCATGACGTTCATTGACCGATTGTTCCTCTCGAAGCTTGGCCCCGCTGAAATGAATGCTGCGCTTGGGGCGGGGGCAGTGCAGCTTGCACTCACGATGTTTTTTACGGGAGCGATTAGCTATACGACGGCAATGGTGGCTCAGCGCTTGGGTGGTAAAAAACGCTGGGATTGCGCCCGCGTGTTCATGCAATCGGTGTACTTGTCGCTGATTTCAGTGCCGCTTTTGTACCTCACGATTCCGCTGGGGCATTTTGCGTTTGGACTGGAGCATTTGCCGGCGGACCAGCTTGAATACCAGAAGACGTATTTCAACATCTTGATGTTCGGTGGCGTGATCAACTTGTTGCGTAACGCGGCTCCGTGTTTCTTTAGCGGTATTGGCGAAACCAAGGTCGTGATGAAGGCGGCTTTCGCTGGCATGATTGTGAACGTGGCCTGCAACTTTGTATTGATTTATGGCTACGGTCCGATTCCCGCGATGGGCGTTGCGGGCGCTGCTTATGGCACGCTCATAGGCAATGTGGTTTCTACGGTGATTCTGTTTGCGAAGTTCTTTAGCAATAGTTGCCATCGTCGGTTCCGTACGCGTTTTGCGTTTGCGTTTAGCTGGCCGTTGACTCGCGAACTTTTGCAAAAGGGAATCCCGTCTGGCGTTGAGATGTTCTTGAACATGGCGGCGTTTCAGTCGTTGATTTTGATGTTCCATGCGCTTGGGCCTGAGGCGGCGACGGCATCCTCAATCATGTTCAACTGGGACTTGGTGGCGTATGTGCCGCTGATGGGGTTGGAGGTCGCGTCGACGAGTTTGGTGGGGCGCTATGTGGGCGCCAAGAATGCCGCTGCGGCAACGCGTTCGACTTATTCCGGGCTTAAGCTCGGCTGGGGCTATTCCCTGGTAATGGGGATTTTCTTCATCTTCTTGCCGGGAGTGCTGACGGATATTTTCAAGCCGGATGTTGCCGAGGCGACGGAAAGCGCGCTTGCGATTTTTAATGCGGCTCGGCCGATGAGCATGTTCATGCTTCGGATTGCGACGTTCTACATCTTTGTTGAAGTCTTGCTCGTGATTTATGCGGGTGCGCTTCGCGGTGCGGGCGATACGGTCTGGGTGATGTTCGCTTGCGGTATCATGAACTGGTTCGTGGCGATTGCCTTGTACATCGTGGCTTACGTCTTCCATCTGCCGGCCCATTACGCTTGGATTGTCGTAGTTGCCGTTTATAGCACGGCTCCGCTGATTTTCTGGCGTCGCTGGAAGAGCGGAAAATGGCGCAGACACGTGATGAACGCTAAATAAAGCTCGAAAATCGTAGATTCGGGGCTTTTTTACAACTTTTAACTAGGCTTATCGAAGTGCCGTAGGTATATTTATAAGACCTGCGGCATTTTTGTTTTTGGTGTGGGCTATTTTTGCAGAGGTCGTGGGTGAGGATTGGAATTGGATATGAAGAAAAATCACGTCATTGCGGGCTTCGTTGCGCTCGCATCTATCGCTTTTGCTGCCCCGCCGTCTAACTTTAGCGGCTGGGATCTCGTTTTTGAAGATAACTTTGACGGAACTTCGCTTGACACGAAAAAGTGGAACTCGACGTACAATTGGGGCCCGACGCATAACCATCGCGCCTACTGCGCCAAAGAAAACGTGATTGTCTCCGATGGAACGCTCAAGCTCAAGGGAGAAAAGAAAACGCATCCTGATGCCAAGGGCAGAACGGCAAAGTTCAACAACAAGGAAATCCCTGTCGATTACACTTCGGGCGCAATTGACACCAAAGGCCATTTCGAAGTCAAGTACGGATATATTGAAGGCCGATTCAAGGCTCCCTCACAAAAGGGAACTTGGCCTGCGTTTTGGACGTTGCAAGACGGCTGGCCTCCAGAAATTGACATCTTGGAAATCCCAGCATCACGCAAGCAACACCATTACTATTTGCATTACACCGACCCGAGCTGGTACAACAGCCATGGTTCGGCATGGGATCACGAAGCCTCTTTTGGCGGCCATAAGGACGACAATGTGGACCGCTCGGCGGATTTCCACACGTATGCGGTGGAATGGGACGAGTCAACGCTTAGCTTTTATTTTGACGACAAAAAATTTGCAAGTTACAACCGCCCGACCGAAATCAAGCAGCTTTCGGCGCAGTACATTATTGTGAATTTGGCGATTGGCGGCTGGGCGGGCGACGATATTGAAATCACGTCGGACAAGCCTGCGTATTTCGAAGCAGACTGGGTGCGTGTATGGCAGGCGAAACCAGCAAAGCCCGATACCGTGCGCATTATGTCGATGAATTTTGGTACATGCATGACGCGAACTGCCGAGGACAAGCTTGCGCTTGGCGATTGCAGCGGCGATAATGCGATTGCGACGATAACTCCGCTTTCTTCGACGACTTACCGCATCAATTTTGGCGATATCTCGCTAGATACGCCGAATGAGTCAACCGATGCGGGTGTGACGATGGGGCTATACAAGTGGAACGGCGGCGGGCATCAAAAGGTGGTCATGGAAAAGCAATCCGGCTACGAGGGCTCCGTGGTGCGCATGAAAATGCAGCACAGCAATATGTACCTGCGTGCAACGACGGATGGCGAACGCGTGGTGCAGAGCTGGGCAGATGACTGGGAATGGAATCAGATGTGGCGCTTGCTCAAGTCAGGTGATGAAATCCCGACGAAGGACCCGTCTGTTGGAATCCACGAGTCTGCGCGGACGATTGCCCCTGCTTATGGCGCCAAAGTTTTCCGCAAGAATGGAATGCTTTATGTGCAGTTCGGCGATCGTAACGGGAACGTGCCTAACAATAATGGCACGAAGCTTGAGCCTCGTGCCTACGATTTCAAAGGTCGTAAATTTAAGTAGCTTTATTGTCATGCCCGCCTCCGAGCGGGCACCTCCCTTTCATAAGGAGTCTTACTCTTTTCTCTTGTATCCGCTGAGCCCGAGTAAAATCAGGGCCGGCGTATAGAAGTACCATACAAAGTTGTTGGCGACAGTCGCTACAATTTCTTGAACGCTGTGGTCATCGCCGGTTGCAAGCGAAATGCCTACGCATGCATCGCAGCAGAAGAATAGAATCATGCCGCGTTTGATGTTGCGTGCGTTTTTAGCGGGGAAATATCCTTTGCTAGGAACCTTGCAGGCGACAACGAGTGAGCAAATGAGGAATGCTGCATAAGTTGCGATAATCGGGACTGTCGGTCCTTCGAAAATGCGGAAGAGATGAAGCGCATTCGTGATGAACATGACTGTAAACGGAATAATCAAAATCCACGGAGAGCTCTTGTCCGTATCGCTTGTGCGTGTGTGACGGTAAATGAAAAGTGCCTGCACAACCATAAAGAAGCAAATGCCAAGCAACGTGTAATCGCTGCGGTGCTCCAGAACGTGTGCGTAGTTGTGCATGATTTTCAAACAGAAATCCGCGCACAAAGCCATAGCGAAACCCGCCTGCAAAAAGTTACGGTCGCGCTTGCACAGGCAATTTTCGCCAATGAAAAATACGACAACCGTCATGATGGCGGTAACAGCGAACTTTGCGATGTTCTGGTAGTTGCTGCTTTCGACGAGGCACTGCTCGACAGCACCGCAGTTGTAAAATACAAGCCAGTCTCTCACGAAGAATGTAATCATGAGAATTCCGACGATAATGATAAGCGAAGTTATAAGTGTTTTCTTGTTCATAACGTATAATATAAATAAATTCAAAGATGATGAATATTATTTGTCTGAATTTATATCAATGTCGAGCATGTCTGCGACGCATGGAATGAATTCGTTTTTATATTGTTCATTGTTGCTGTATTCATAAACATGGTGGTTGGGCTTTTTCCTTATGTATTTGCTCATGTCCTTTGTATTGCAAAGTGATTTGGGGTATTGTATGTCTTCTCGAACATGTTTACTTGTGTAGGAACAGGTCTTGTCTTTAGATTCAAATGTTACGGTTTCTGTAGCGACGTTGTCAGAATTGATTTCATATGATCCTGTTACTTTTACGGAAATCCCGTTGGCTTTAAATTTGGCTGTATTGCATCCTGATTTTAGAATTGAAACGTCGTTGACATCCATATCTAAATCGTATTGCAAAAATTCTTCAATCCAATAATCGTCAAAATCATCTCCGATGCAATATTTCTTGTTCTTTTCCCAAGAAAAAGCAAGACTGTTATGTGTGATTGTTAAAACGCGAAAAACTTTTGATTTTTCACCTTTTCCTGGTTCGCATTCTAGGGTTCCGTTTTCGTAGTGACAAACGTCATCGTTTGGTACTTCTTTCCAAGTGCCATAGATGCCTTCTGCGTTATTGCTTGTTAAAACTAAAGGACCTCCTTCGTGTTGAACTTTTGCGATGGAGTTGATGTCTGTAGAACTATTTCCTGTGAAGATGAGTAATGTGTCATGGGTGAATTCGTAACCATAATTCTTTTTGTATACGTATTCATCCCAACGTGTGCTGTTTGAAGTTACATAGCAAAAATCATAAATGATTGAAAATAGCTGATTTGTTTCATCAAGTATGTATTTGGGCTTTGAACTCGCTGATGTTCCGTTATCTCCACAACTGGTGAGGGGAAAAATAATGGATGCAAATAAAGTGAATAATAAGATTGTATTTTTCATGAATTATTCTCCTAACTCAACTTCATCAAAACGGTATTTTTGTTTGACGTCCGGATATTTTTCGTGATCGACTTCGCTTAAGAACATGGATTTCTCGCGGAGCCAAACCGTATTGTCACCGTAAAGGGCGCGGTAGATGACGTATTCTTCGTCGGTTTCGGAATGTTTCGCTACTCCTTCAACAATGTAGTAGCGATTTTTGAAGTGCTTGTAAATGCCGTGAATTTTAAGTTCTCTTTTTTCCATAAATTTTTTCCTGAATATTAAAGAATGAAATTTTTCAATTTTTTGTAACTTATTACAATTCGTGAAACCTCTTTTACATCGTACGTAATATGTTGAACTGCAAAAAAAATATTTGTTTTGCAATTTACCTTATTTCACTAGAATTCGCAAGAGCTTTTGTTATATTACTTCCTGAAAGCCGTTCAAAAAATGGCTTCGGGAGTAAAAATGATTTCTTTGAACGACTATTTGTTTTCTGGAAATACGGTGCTGAAAATTTTGCATCAATATTCAAATGATCTCAGAAACAGCGCTAAGGAAACACATAATGGCATCGATCTTGCGCATTCGAATTTTCTGATACAGATAATAGAGCTTTTGGAGCATAACGACTTCTTGACCTCTCAGTCTCAAAGAATCAAAGAGTTCTACAAGTACATGACGAGGGAATATCCTTTCTTGGCGTTTACGTTCAAAGGACGCATCAAGTCTTTGATTCGCGCCGAAGAAAAATTCAATGGCTATATCCTTGAATTTGTTTACAACTATTACAAGAAAAATGGGGTGTTCCCATCTGAAGCCGAAATAAAAAGCACGCTGAATTTTCGCGACTTGATTGCTTATCGTATTGTCATTTCGATGCCATCTTGCCATATCAAAAAAGGTGAAGAGCGGAGCGAGGTTGAACGGAAGTATCTTTACGAGATTGCGAACGTCATGCCTGAATTTTTGGAGGAACGAGGTTTTACTCCAGAAATTTCAAGACATAAGGATGGCGGTCATTGCGACTTGCTAAAAGATGCTGTTCAGCCGTATTACCATGACTCGGTGGCGACTCCGCGAAGCTCCGGGTACCAATCGTTGCACATAACGATGTATGATAATCTTGCGCGTTGCTATACGGAAGTACAACTTAGAACAAAAGATATGGATGACTTTGCCGAAATCGGTGATGCAAACCACTTCGGGTATGAAAAGACTCAAGAAACGCGTCGTTCCAAACATGACCAAATTCCAAGCGGCGAGTGCGTTTACTTTGACGATGCTTATGAGCGCCTGACGAAATTGCAGGAGCTTGAACTTTCGAAGCTGGATGTGAACATGTTCAAGGCCATCAACAATCAATTGATCAACGATGGTTGCGGACTTTTCAGAGGACGCCAAATTTTGCCGTTCGAACACCTGTCGAGATTCCAGAACGACTTGATTGATTAGCGTTCTGGTATGATAGGCTTTCATTAGTTGTTGCTATAGATAAATTCTACTTCACTGTTATTTTTTGCATTTGCGTTCCGCTTGCAGTTTCTATGCGCACAATGAAATTGCCTTTGCTGAGCACTTCGCTTGCAATGCGGATGTTTCCGCGGGCGATGGCGTGCATTCGCAGTACGCTTTGCCCGAGACTGTTGAACACGTTTATACGGCGCACTTTCCCTGAACCGTTGTCGATAAACCAGTTGCTGTTTTCATGGTGCAGCAGGTTCCCTGTGAGTGCGCTTCTCGTGTGGGCTATGGCGTCGATTTGTTTTGGCGTAGTCGTAGTGAGTAGCACCGCGGTGATGGATTTTGCAGGGAGCGTCATCTTGAATCTGTTTATGCTGTTGCCCGTCGCAGTGGTCGTTCCGCCCTGCGTTTTTGCTTCTACTGCATTTTCTTTCAAGGCGTTGCTTGTGTGCGAAACGAATGTCTCGCCCTTGAGATTCTGCAAGGTGAGCGTTTTAACCTTTCCGTCGGAGGCGAAGTTCGCAAGATTGAGGTCTATATCTTGTGCGTCTTTTTCGGCTCGGTTTACAAAAATCACTGTGAGCGAATCGCCCTTGTTACTGATAGAACTGTAGGCGGATACCAGCGAATCATTACTTGAAGTCGACTGCACTCGGTTTGGATGGCCGTAGCGGCTGAAAAGGTGCACCGTTTCGTACATGCCGTCACCCCAGGTCCACGGGGTGAAAATCTCCACACCGTTATCTTGCATGGTGCCAAGGAATGACGCGTAAATGAGTGCTGTCACCATGGGGTCGTTGTCGATGATGCTTGTTTCGGTGATGCCGAACGTGATGCCGTGATTCTTGCCGAAGTACTTTTCGAGCCACTGGTTGATGCGCGCGAATATGTATTCCTTGGTAATTTTATTGTCCCAGTTGCCACCGACCATCTTTATGCCGTTTGCGCCTGGATAGTTATAGGTTGTATCAAACATGACTCGATGCCAGTTCACGCGTGATTCGTAATCCTTTTCTGTCGGGTACCAGTGAATGTCGAAAACATCGAGTAGGCGAACACCAGATTTTTTCTGTTCTTCGGCAACTTTCATGATAAAGTATTCTAGCCAACAGTAGTTGCGGTCTTCGCCTTTAGGGCGGTCTTCCTTGTTGTACGAAGATACGGAACACCATTGCCATTCGTTTGCGGCAACAGGGCCGGTAAGCTTAATGTCGCCCCAAGCGGCACGAGCCTTCTTGGCTACGTCGATGTAACGCTCAACGAGAAAGTCTCCCGTGACGGGCAAATCCAAATCGTTGTGCGTGCCGCGCCAGATTTCCATCTCGTTATCCATGCTCCAATATTTAAAACGGCTCATGTCGAACTTGAGTTCGTCTTTCCAATGAGGGATAATGGCTACCGTAGAATCGGCCGGCCATTCCATGTTGTAAAGCGATGGGTCGCCTGCTTTGATGAGTGTCTTGCCGTCTTCTGAGACTTCGCCGCCGCCCGCAAGGTCGAACGTTTGCGTTGCGTACGTGCCGTGTTCTTGTTTCCAGTTCCAGTCGGGAAAGTTGTAGTCAGTGCTGCTAGCTGCATAGCCTGTGAGCTGGAAGGCGTACATGGCGTCAACACCCGGCATCTTGTCGAGTACCTTTTGTGCGGTAATTGCCCAATCGTGCGAATACACATTGTTATACCAGTCGGGGTGAACTGTCATTTTGTGACGCCAATTGTAGCGCGTGGCATTGTTGCCGTTGTTCGCTCGCAACATGTGGATGCCTGCTTCGAGCATCTGGTTGATGAAGGCAGACTCTTCTTCGGTCACCTCAGCGTCGCCATCGCTGATTTTGTCGATGTTTCGCCCGTAAAGGTACGGCGAAATTTTCTTGATGCCTGCGTTCGCATCAACGGTAATGTCGATGGCCAATGTGGGGGAGACTGCAAATAGCGTGCCGAATGCAGCCACTGTGAAAAAATTTGAATATCCCATAAACAACGTCTTTTAAATGGTCCCTGCGGAACGGTTTTCCTGTAAATATATACTCAAAATATAGTTTGGCAAAAATTAAATAAACGCCTGTGGACATTTGTGACTACAGACGCATTTTTAGGGATGGGCGTTTTTTTTACGGAGATTCCGCCTTTTTAGGACTTTTGTGCAATTCTTGCGCTGTGGGTTTGGGAACCTATAAAAACGTGGTTTGGCGTGGATTTATAGGTACCCGGTTGTGAAAATTGCTGTTCAAAAGTTGAAAAAACTTTAAAATAAAAAAATCCTCACGTTTGGGAGGAGTCCTTGAAATTTTTTGCGTTTGAATGTTGTATTGACTTTTAATGAACTCGCTTACTTGCTTTCTTTGCGCTTGTTGCAATAGCGATTTCGCCATTCCTTGAGCTTCTGCACGCCGTCAGTGGACCAGAGCGCCCAGGCGATAAGCACCGGCTGGAAGAACAGGCGGATAAAACGAGCCTGGTCAGTGTCAAGTCCGAATGCGTTGATGCCGTTCACGTACTGGCTGATGTTGCCCGGGAAAATAGCAACGTAGAACAGCGCAAGCAGTACGCCAACCGTACCCTTGTGCTTGTACAAGAATATCATGCTGAGGCCGAGCAAAATCTCGACGACGCCCGAGGCCAATACCACGAAATCCAGGAATCCCGGATTCTGCGGAAACCACGATGGGACCTGCGCCAGGAATTCCTGCCTAGCGATGGTCAAGTGACTGATACCTGCGTAGGTCATAAATAACCCTAGCAGACCCCTACAAAACATTTTTAAGTATTTCATACTTTTAATATAGGATAAAAAGGGCGGAAAAGTCAAAAAATTTTTTTGCCACGAATGAGTGCTAAAAGGCTAACGTTAAACTGAAATTTTGATTTCAAACAGTTGGTTCGCAAGCCCGACCGTTGGTTCGAAATCAGCAATCTTCTTGAACCCGTATTTTTCGTATAGGCCGTGGTGCTCGCTTTTGAGATAAACTTTTTTGTAGCCGAGCCTTTGGGCGTAATCAAGCGCTGCGTCAATTAAACTTTTGGATAGCCGCTCTCCCCGGAATTCTTCGCTAACGTAAACGAGGTTAATAAAGGGGCTGCAACTGAATTTCGCAGGAATGTCCCCGTTCTCCTCGAGAACGCAAAAGCCGACAACATCTTCACCGTGTACAGCAACGAAAACTTTTTCCCAGTCTAGGAAATCGTTCTTTGACATTCGCTCGGCTAAACGACGCCCCGGCTGCCATGGGCAATCTTTCGCGAAAGCGCGCGTCTTTTCCCACCACGGATCATCTTTGCTAATCGCGATTATCATTGCTTGCCTCGGCTTTTAAAGAGCCCCTATAGGACCTACTTTTTGAATATACCTTTATTTATGCGGGTTCGCAAGCGGTTTGACGCTGAAAAAATCAGAAAAATTGGATGAAAAGCGAGCAAGTGAGTGTCGCGACAAAATGCTTGCATTTTGTCATGACCGAACGCAGCCTGCGGACGCATTTTGCGTCAATTCTGGGATTTGGGCCATTTTTTCGGAGCCCTGGTGCTGCCGAAGTGGCTGTTGATTTTCAGATTTTTACGGGTACTTTGCTCCGGGGACGTTCTTCAGAATTTCTTTCCAGAAGTCACGGAATTCTTTTTCGGTGACGGTGCCGCCTGCGGTGAGTAGGCGGTAGTGCTCGCCTTGCCAGACGTAATCGACAGGGGAGGAGCCAAAGCCGTTGCGCAGGTAAAAGTCGCGGCGGCGGTTTCGGCGTTCAAGTTCCTCGGCGTCCTTGGAATCTTCTTCGACTTCGATATCGACGATGATGCGGGAGTTTGGATGCTTTTCGCGGATGGCCTGCAAAATTTGTGAGCCGTACCCGCGGCTGCGCAGTTCAGGTTCTACCGCAAAATAGACGATGTTTGTGATGTCGCCGTGCGAAATGGAATTTGAAAATCCGCAGAACCTAGGGACCGCGGCGTTCTCGCTTTCCTCTTTGTCAAAAAATGCCCAAAATTCCCGCTTAATTTTGTTGTCAAGTAATTGCTTTATTGGAATCCGCTCGTTTTCAGGAAACGCGGATTCATATAGCGCTTTGACCTGCGGAAACCACGGAGATTTCTTTGTGACTTCAAAATACTGGAGCATTGTCGTTTACCAGAACAGGTTTTTGTAGCTAGTTCCGAGTGCATCGGCGAGGCGGTGAGCCATCTTGCGACCGATGGGCTCCTTTCCTCGTTCCATTGCGGATACTTGTTGTTTGGTGATTCCAGCCTTGTCTGCCAACTGTTGCTGGGTGTAGCCGAAGGTCGTTCGCAAAAGTTTTAAGCTTTCTGCAGGAGTGGACTTGGCTTCCGTTTCCTTGAACCAGTCGGTATCCATAATATTTATGGATTCTTCGTTATCATCGCACTTGATTTCCTCTACATTTGGAAAAGCGGACTTTAAAAATATGACGAGATAATCAGGAATATTTTTCCCTTCAAAAGTAAAAACGGTCCCATTCTTAGCCTTGCTAGTAAGGCGCATTTTCACGGCTTCCAACATAGGTGACCTCCAGTTCAATTCCTTTAATCGTTTCAATCCAGCATGCCGCCCAGTGGTATGATAGGTGACAATGATGCGTATTTGTGTTCACGAGTTTTTTGTAGTTCGGCCAGTTGGGTAAGACGGGCCCTTTCTCGTGTAAGTCTCTTACCAATTTGGCGAAGAGAACTTGCTCTTTTTGGGGCATAAGCCTTACTGCTTTTAGAATTTTTGGTTTTGTTATTACATTCATAATATATAAAAAATCTTTCCTTGTGTCAAGAATTTTTCTTTACATTGATAATGAAAAAGACTCCAAGTAAAAACTTGGAGTTTTAATCTACAATCGAAAAATATGAAAAAAGTGAAATCCCTAAATTTTGCAATCAGCCGTTTGCAAATCGCTTGATTTTGTCATCTATGGTTGTCTGTTGTTCACTTGAAAAGAATAGGAATGTATATTTATCCTTATGAAATTGTTTGAAAATAAATTTATTCCATTTGTCGCGGCAATTGCTTTTGCGATTGCAGGCTGCAGCGACTCGAAAAATTCCACGAAAGAATCTGCGGAAAGTAAGTCTGCGGTAAATCTTGAAACTCCTGCGAAAGTGACGATGCCTTCTGCTGCGGTGAACACGCCTGCTGTCGAGGGTACTGAATTTCGGACTCTTGCGAGCGGGGCTACGGTCACTTGGATTCAGGATAACGAGGGTAAAAAGCTGATGCCTCGCGAACTTTTCAGCGATGCAAGCGATTCGCTTTATGAAAGTTTGAATATGCCTGCGGGTCTCCCTGCTTCAGTCAGCACGTTCTTGGTAAAAACGGATGGTAAGTACATCTTGTTTGATGCAGGTCTTGGAGCGTGGGGCGGACATCTGATGAAGCGGCTTTCTGCGTTAAACGTGAATCCGGATTCTATAGGACTCGTCTATTTGACTCATTTTCATGCAGATCACATTGCAGGCCTCGTGAAAAACGGTAGCGCCGGGAAGATGGAAAAGGTCTTTAAGAATGCGGCCGTTTATGCTGGCAAGGTGGAATATGACGCTTGGATGAACGATATCCCGAAAAATGATTTGCAAAAGGATATCATGGCTCTTTATAAAGATAGTCTCCACTTGTTTGCTTTCGGTGATAGCCTTCCGCATGGTGTTCTTGCATTGGATGCCGTGGGGCATACGCCAGGCCATACCGCTTTCCAAATTTCAAACTTGCTCGTGATTGGCGACTTGATGCATGGCTATGCATTGCAAAAGATCCATCCCGAAATCAATTCCAATTACGACATGGACAAGGAAAAATCTGCCGCAAGCCGCAAACGCATTATGCAGTACGCACGCGAACATAAACTCCTGATGGCCGGAATGCACTTGCCGCCTCCCGGATTTGCGAAGTAATGGCTTTTTTTGCGAAAAATTGGCTACTAGAACAGGTTCTTGTAGCTAGTTCCGAGTGCATAGACAAAGTGTCTATAAAATTTTTAGGGGAGGGCGCGCGCTTAGCCACTTTTCTGTATAATTTATAATTGTTGTTTAACCCAAAGGGATATATGGGAATGTTTAATAAGCTTTCTGGTTTTGCGTCCGCGGCGTGTGTTGCTGCGGGCTTTGTGCTGTTTGGTGCGGCTCCTTCCGAGGCTGCTCCGGACCCCAATTTCCACATCTACATCGCGTATGGCCAGTCCAACATGGGCGGCACCGCGGATGCGCAGAGCGCGGACAAGGTCGAAAATTCGCGCTTCAAGATTTTTGCGACTCAAAAATGCTCGGGCAAGGGTCGCAACACGCTCGGTTACGTTTACCCGGCAGTGCCTTCGCTCTTTAACTGCGGCAACACGATTTCTGTGGCGGACTGGTTTGGCCGCACCATGGCCGACAGCATGCCCGACGTGACGATTGGGATTATCCCGGTCGCGGTGGGTGGTGCGAGCATCAAGCTCTTTGACCAGGACCAGTACAAAACTTATCTCTCGACGGCAGAAACCTGGCTCCAGAACTACGCGAAAGAATATGCAAGCGACGGAAACGTGACGAAGACGATTATCGACATCGCTAAAAAGGCGCAGGAAAAGGGCGTTATCAAGGGTATCATCTTCCACCAGGGCGAAACGGACGGCGGTTACCCGGACTGGCCAAAAATTGTGAAGAAAACTCGCGACGATATTCTTAAGGCGCTCAACTTGAGCTCCGATACGGTGCCGTTTGTGGCGGGCGAACTCTTGCGTGAAGGCTGCTGCTATTCCGACCGCGTGTCGAAACTCCCGAACACGATGGACAACACCTATTACGCCTCGTCCGAGAACTTGAAGGGCAATGGCGTGGACCGCTATCACTTCAATCACGATGCCTACGTGGAATTCGGCAAGCGTTATGCAGCGCAGATGCTCAAGGCGGTGAACCGCAAGCCTGTGGAACCTGTTCCGCAGAAGCCGTTTGGCAAGGCGCAAGGCGATAGCGTTGTCGTAGGCGATGCGGCCACGATTCCTGGCAAGATCGAAGCTGAAAACTACGACATCAATGGCGTCGGTACGGGCAATTCCTCGTACTCGGATAACGATTCCGAAAACAGGGGCGGCGAGTACCGCAAGGACGGCGTGGATATTTATAAGGGCGGTGACAATTACGCCATTGGTTACACGCAAGAAGGCGAATGGCTGGAATACACCGTGAATGTGGAGCGTGATGGCAAGTTCTACATTTCTGCGAATGTGGCTTCTGGTACGGAATCGTCTAGCTTTAGCTTGCTTTTGGATGATAAGGAAATTCTGCCCTCCACGAAGGTTCCGAAAACTGGCGATGAGTGGGATGTCTATGAAAAATTGGAATTAGGTCAGGCCGAATTTACTAAGGGCGAGCATGTGCTGAAGCTCTTGATTACAAGCAACTATGTGAACATTGACTGGATTAATGTTTATGATCCGTCGCTTGACATTCGTCCGAAATTCGTAGCGTCGTCGGGTCCGCAAACTTATGATGTGTTTGATATGCTCGGAGCGCATGTCGGTCGTATCGAGGCTACTACCGCTCAAGATGTTTCGCAGAAAGTCCGCGCACTCGTGAAGCAGAACGGCACGTATCTCGTGAAGTCCCGTAACAGCTCTGCGACAATACGTGTGATGAAGTAATTTTTGCGATTCTAAAGAACTGCTTTTCTAAAGACCCGGGCGACCTCGTCCGGGTTATCGCTTTTCAGCCAACTTAATGTTTCCGTGCCACGGTAGCTCCAGGCAAAAATGTTCTTGATGCCTGCAGCACGGCTTTCAGCGACGGCGATAGCGAGGTCGTTTTCTCGGCCCGCTTCAATCTGGTAGGCCTTGACCCACATTTGTACGGATTTCCCGTAGCGGGTCGCGACTTCGATGAGCTTGTTTGCTGTTTCGCGATACTTTTCGCGGACCCATTCTTCACTTGCTCCGCGCTCCCAGTACGGATCGCTTGCGATTTCATCGACTGCTTCAAGGCGCGCGACACGACCCCAGTCGTCGAGCCCCGCCGGGAACCACGGCGGGAGCATGCAAACGCCGTTGCGTTTGCCGCGCGCTTTAACATCTTGAGTCATCTCGTCTAAGAAATCAATGAGGCTTTCTTCGCGGAACTGCTTTACGTCGTCTGTAAGCTCGGCGGGCATCTCGTAGCCAAACTTTGTATGGAACTTTGCACGGCATTTTTCGCAGCGGCAGCTCCAGTTGCTAAGCCCGCCTTTCTCAAAGTAAAAGTGCGGCTCGTCCCAGAAAATCGTAGAGACGTTTGTGTCGCAGACAGTCGCAATCCACTTGTGCATGTACGCGCGGAACTCCGGATGATTTGGGCAGGCGGCAACCTTTGGCTTTCCGTCTATGGCGACTTGGCACATGTCGTGATTCCTTGCTGTGAGTTCCGAATAAGCTTCACCGCCAAACACGCGGCCGACGCCCCACGGATTCACGTAAACGGAAAGTCCCATCGCGGCAGAATCGTTCACGATCTGCTTCATGGTGTCATAATAGTATTGCAGGTCTTCTTCGCTCCAAGTATGGAGGATTGCGTTGTATCCTGCTTCCTTTATGTGTACAAGGTCCATGTGTGCGAGCTTCGTAGAGCGCACACCAAAGTAGCTGACGCCTTTAATCACGGTTAAAAACCTCTGTTTAAAATCCTCTGTAGCTCTTGTGCTGAGTCCACTTGGCCCACTGCGGGCAGCCGTTCTTGTGCAGCACGTTTTCGAGCGTTGCGCACCATTCGTCTTCGTTTATGGGGCGCCTGATCCAGAATGTTCCGTTGTCGCTTGAATCTTCGGGGAGCGGCATGTCGTCTGGAATGATTTCGATAATCCACGATTCGGGAATGCCGTTGTGGAGTTCCTTGCTGAAGGCCAGGTTCTTCTCGGTTGCATGGTCGGCATGGTCAAAGATGATGAGCGATGGCGACTGACCGATGATGAGTGCCGATTCCAAAAGGCTCTGGGCGCTTTCGATGGAATTGCAAGTATAGAGGGTGGAATCTTCCGCCATGTTACCATGTTCTAAAAGCCAGCGGAATGTCCACTGGTTCAGCTTGTCGAGGCTGCCTGGCGATGATGGCGTTATAAAAAATATGTGTCCCACGCCTAAAGTATAGAAAGTTTATTGTTAAATTATTGGCAGAAAAATTGAATTGTCCTTGAAAATTATGAAATTCCCAGACCTAGGCGAGTTTAGATTCGTCAGCAAAATTTTGGAAGGGGCTTATCCCTTGAAGAACGAGTCGCCGGTACACCGCAGCTGGCTCAATGCAGGGGATGACTGCGCCATCTTTGATGGCTGGCTTGCGACCAAGGACCTCTCGGTCGAGAACACGCACTTTCGCTTGGATTGGTCGAGTCCTGAACAGGCGGTCGAGAAGCACATTGTGTCCAACGTCTCGGATGTGTCTTCCATGGGCGGTCTGCCCAAGATTGCGTTGTTCGGACTTTGCGTGAACAAAAACTGGAGCGAAGAAACTCGAAACAGAATTGCAAAAGCGGTTGCGCAAGGCTTTGAGAGAAGAGGAATTACGCTGATTGGTGGAGATACGGTTGTAGGCGATGTCGGGATGTTTTCGACAACTCTCCTCGGCACGACCGATGGTAAAATTTCACTCCTCCGCAGTGCGGCAAAACCGGGGGACCATGTTTTTGTGGCGGGCACGCTCGGCAAATCTGATGCCGGACTTTGGATTTTGATGAACCACCCCGAAGAGGCTAAACGCTTCCCGCGGCTGGTGGAATACCACCTTGCACCCAAAATTTGCGAGGATGCGGGGGCTCAACTGGTGAAACAGGGGGTGCGTGGCGCCTGCATGGACATTAGCGATGGCCTTAGTTCCGAAGTAAACCACCTTGCGCTCTCGTCTGGCGTTTCTATCGAAATTGACGAGCAAAAACTGCCTATTGACCCCGATGTTTTGGAAATGTGCGAGTATTTTGGGCTTTCCCCCCTCCATTTTGCACTAAATGGTGGCGAAGAATACGAACTTCTGTTCACTTCTAATCTTACAAAAAGTATATATTTAGAAGGAGTGTCCCCAAATGGGACTGTCCACGATATCGGATTGGTATCTTGTGGTAGTGGTGTTTGTTTGAAAAGGCAAGATGGAGTTAAGGCGCTCCTGAATGCCCAGGCGTGGTCGCATCTATGAAAGATTCAAATAGTTTAGGGCAGTTGCTGGTTCGTGTTAACCTGATTAACGAAGACCAGTTGAAGTACGCCGAAGATGAAGTTAAGTATCAGGCTCAGTTGGGCAAGAAGGTGACTCTTGTCCAGATTCTTGTAAAGGCCGGTATGGTCAAGCAAGAACAGCTGACGGATATTCTTGGTGTCCAGATGCAGAGTGTCACCAAGAAACGTATTGGTGAAATGCTTTTGGACCAGGGCTTCATTACCCAGGACCAGTTGAACGAAGCTCTTGAAAAGCAGAAAACGTCGGGCGGTAAGCGCTTAGGGCGCGTGCTCGTCGATCTTAAGTTTATTGACGAAAAGAAACTTACGGATATTCTCTGCTGCCAGTTCGAAGTGCCTTTTGTAAAGCTTGACGCCATCAAGCTTGATGAAAAAGTTTACGAGTACATTACTGAAGAACAGTGCAAAACGCATAAGATTGTTCCGCTGTACGTGACGAAGGATTCCCGCCAGGCCCTTGTGGTTGCCATGGCGGACCCGACAAATGTGCGCCTCAGGGACTCTATCAAGTTTAAGGTCAAGAAAAACGTCGATGTGGTCATGGCGTCTGAACAGGACATCAAGAAGACTATCGACATCCTCTTTGCAGGCCATGGTCCCGCCGAAGAATCCCTTGCAGAACTTATCGGTTCTTCTAACGACGATGAACTTGAAACTGTCGAACGCGGAAGTGGCAATAGCGATGAACCGGAATTGACCGACGAAGAAGGCCGCCAGGTCGTGAAGATTGTGACGACCTTGATCCATGAAGCTATTGCCCGTCATGCATCCGATATTCACCTTGAACCGCAAGAGACCTTCCTCAAGTTGCGCTACCGTATTGACGGTGACTTGCAGGTGATGTCTCCGATTCCGGCACGACTCATGCCGCAGATCCTTTCGCGTATCAAGCTCTTGTCCAAGATGGACATCGCAGAAAAGCGTAAGCCGTTGGACGGCCGTTTCACGGTGCGTTACAAGGGATCCGAAGTTGACCTTCGTGTGAGCTCGTTCCCGATTTCTTTGCGTAAGCGCGGCGTCTGCGAAAAGATCGTTATGCGTATTTTGGACCCGAATTCGGGGCAGTTCCCGCTTAAGGAAATGGGCTTTGACGCCCGCGTGCTCAAGCAGTTTATCGATGCGATTAATGCCCCGAACGGTATTGTGCTCGTTACCGGTCCGACGGGTTCCGGTAAGTCTACCACGCTTTACGCTTCTATTCGAGAAATTTTGGATTCCACGATCAACATCTCGACGATGGAAGACCCGGTGGAATTGAATATTGACGGTGTGAACCAGGGCCAGATTAACAATGCCGCAGGCTTTACCTTTGCGGCGGGCATTCGTGCCTTGCTCCGTCAGGACCCGGACGTGATCATGATCGGTGAAATGCGTGACCAAGAAACCTCGACAATGGCTATCGAAGCTGCTTTGACGGGTCACTTGGTCTTCAGTACGCTCCATACGAACGACGCAGCCGGTGCATTCCCTCGTTTGCTCGAAATGGGACTGGAACCGTTCCTTGTGTCTACAGCAATTAAGGGAGTCTTGGCCCAGCGTCTTGTGCGCCGCATTTGCAAGAACTGCAAGGAACCGGTCGAAATCTCGCAGGAACTTCGCGATGAACTCCACCTCTCGCCGGACATGCAGTTCTATCATGGCCGCGGTTGTGAAAAGTGCGATGGTTCGGGCTTCAAGGGCCGTTGCGGTATTTACGAGTTCCTCGTGCCGAACGAAGCTGTGCGTAACCTTGTGATCAAGCGCGCTTCCGGTGACGAAATCAAGCGCGAGGCCATCAAGTCTTGCGAAATGATTACGCTCCGTATGGATGGCATCAACAAGGCTCTCCAGGGTCTGACGACTTTGGAACAGGCCATTGGCGCTTCCACCGCCGACGAATAATAGACGCTTGTCATCTCGGACAGTCATCCCGGACTCCGTTCCGGGATCGCCTTTATCTTGTCATCCCCGCCTCCGAGCGGGGATCTCCTATTTTTGTAAGAGTCTAAACTAATAACCAATGACTAATAACCAATGACCATTGACCAATGGCCAAATTACTATATTGCACATCTGTATATCGACTAGGAGTGCTAGATGGACGATTTTGTAGAATGCAATGTTGTTGATGATAGTGTTTTAGATAAAGAGTTGAACCCGGAACAGGCCGCTGCCGCGAAGAAAATCAACGGTCCGATGTTGATTTTGGCCGGTGCAGGTTCTGGAAAAACGCGTTGCATTACTTACAAGATTGCTCACTTGGTTTCGTACCACAAGATTGATTCCAATCGCGTGCTGGCTGTGACTTTTACGAACAAGGCCGCCCGCGAAATGAAGGACCGAATCCAGAAGCTTTTGAATTGTCGCAAGCCGTTCACGTGGATGGGGACGTTCCACTCCGTTTGCCTTAAGTTGTTGAAACTCTGCTTGGCGAAGGAATCTGTAATCAAGGCTCTTGGCGGCAAGTGGTTTGATGCAAACTTCTCCATTTACGATGATGATGACCAGAAGCGCATCCTCAAGGAAATCTTGAAGGACGATCTTGGCGACGATTATGACGTGAATGAATTGAAGAAGGTTCATAGCGCTATTTCTCGTTTCAAGAATACGGTCCTGTACAAGAACGACAAGGCGGTTTTGCAGACGCCTGATGTGGCTGCTTTGAATGCTGAATTTGCCGATGAAGAACGCAAGGCCCGCTATTACGCGGCTTATCAGAAAAAACTTGCGGAATCGAACGCGATGGACTTCGATGACTTGCTGTTCAATACGGTTCGAATGTTGCAGATGGTCCCGAATTTGGCGGAACAGCTGAGAATGCGTTTCCAGTACGTTGTTGTGGACGAATATCAGGATACGAACGACGTTCAGTATGAACTTTTGAAGTTGCTCATCAACAGGGATACGAAAAACGTAACGGTGGTGGGCGATGACGACCAGAGTATTTACGGTTGGCGTGGCGCGAACATCAAGATTATCCGTAACTTCCACCGCGATTTTGCTCCGGTGACGATTGTAAAGCTCGAACGCAATTATCGCTCAACTGCAAACATTGTGAAGGGCGCAGGTTCCGTGATTGCGCATAACGTCCGCCCTGCCGAAATGCAGAAAAACGTGTTCTCCAAGGAAGAAGCGGGCGAACTCATTCACGTGCGCTATTTTGAAGATGACCGTGCCGAAGCTTCGAACATTGCAAAGACTGTGGCGCAGGCGGGCCCTGATTTTTATGCCAAGACAGCAATTTTCTACCGTACGAACGCACAGTCCCGCGTGCTCGAAAAGGCGCTCAACGATTTGCGCATCCCGTCGGTGATTTTTGGCGGTACAAGATTCTGGGACCGCAAGGAAATCAAGGATGTGCTTGCCTACTTGCGCGTACTCGCGAACGAGAAAGACGATGCCGCCTATTTGCGCGTGATTAACACACCGCCGCGTGCCATCGGCAAGACGACTGTCGAAGGCGTACTCGCCAAGGTGAAAGCGGGCGAGGGGTCGTTCTGGGACAACTTATTGGCCGAGGCGAACGGCACGGGGCGCGGCGCTCCGAAGCTTAAGGTGTTTACCGACCTTGTGACGAACTGGAAGAACATGATGACTTCTGGCGAGTACCCGCTTCCGATTCTTGCTGAACATATTATCAATGATACGGGCTATAAGGACTTCTTGCGCAAGGAAGACGAAGTCACGGCTGACGAACGAATTGCGAACTTGGACGAAATGATTAACGCTATCCGCGAATTTGACGAAGAACATCCGGGCGCAACGCTCGATGCGTTCTTGCAGGATATTTCGCTTTTGACGGATGGCGACAAGAAGGTCGATACGTCGAAGGGCCTCGTGACGCTCATGACGATTCACATGGCGAAGGGCTTGGAATTCAATACGGTTCATCTGGCGGGTTGCGATGATGAAATCTTCCCGCTCGTGCGTGGGACTTCGATGCTCTCGATGGCTGAAATCAATGAGCAGATGGAAGAAGAACGCCGCCTGTTCTATGTGGGCTGCACCCGTGCCGAAAAGAAACTTTATCTGTACCATGCGGAACGCAGGTTCTTCCAGGGGAACATCCGTCCGTTTGCGCCGTCGCGCTTTCTTAAGGAATTGGATCCGTCCGTTGTCGACTTTACGCCGTGCTTGAATACGCGTCCGTCTGTTCCTGATTTTGTCGGCAATACGCGCTCCAAGCCGTCATACGGTTCGTACGGCTCGTCGAACTATGGATCTCGTCCGTCTTATGGCAATTCGGGCTCGGGCAATTCCTATGGAAATTCTTATGGCAATCGCTCGTTTGGCGGCTCCTCCCACGGCAGTAGCTTTGGCGGCTCCCGCAGCGGTTTTGGCGGGTCTTCGTTTGGTTCGCGCCCGGCGCCTGTGCCACAATCCATCAAGAAGAACGATAAGCATATTGTCTACCGCAATCCGGTGAAGGTCGTGAAATCGCCTGCTCCGTCCGGTCCAACAATCGAATACGATAATCCGTACCACGAGGGCGCACGCGTTCGCCATTCCAGGTATGGAACGGGCGTGATTATGAAGGCTTATGGCAGTGGCGACAACGCTCGTGTCGATGTGCGCTTCGACCGTGAGAACATGAACCGTACCATTATCCTCAAGTACGCTGCTCTGGAAGTGATTGGGTGATTGAGGTGTGAGGTCGCTTCGCTATGAGGCTTGAGGATCATTTAAACATGTGTGCTGTCTAACCTTGCATGTCATGCCCCGCTCCGACGGGGCATCTCCTTTCTACAGTCTTACATGTAAATTTTCATAAAAACGCTTGGCGTTGTTTTTGTGATTTTGTAAATGATATTCAGTGGTCATAAAGCTTGTAATACAGAATGTATGGTGAGTATGAAAATTTGTAAAATGGACGAGTTTATCATTGCGATTGTCATCGTATGTGTCGCCTTTGTATTTTCTGGATGTAATGAAGAAACTAGCCGACAGATGGAGTCTAGTAGTTCGGCTGTAACGAAGGAATCGGTAAAATTTCGAAGGATTAATGCAAAAATAGATTCTAATAGTAATTGGTATCGTCGTGGTAAGCCGATACCTGGCTTATGTATTTCTGTTGGGGAGACTTGTTTCCAATCTCCAGATGATCCTCATACAAGAATTAAATATAAGGGAACCATTAAGTTACCTTCTATAAGTGATATTGATTTCAAGTATGAAAAGAAGGCTTCTCGTTCTGCTTCGGATATTGTGAAAATTATTCGTCAACGGAAATCGGGACTTCACTTTACTTATTACAAACATCTGAGAAAAAATCCTGGAATTAAAGGTAAAATTACCTTAAAATTCACAATTGCTCCAAAAGGTGAAATTTCTGATATTTCCATCGTTTCCTCTACAACTCAAAATCGCAATTTTGATGCGGAAATACTAGAAAAAGTAAGCCATTGGAGGTTTAACTCAACAAAATACGGCAAAACAACCGTTACAATGCCGTTGACCTTTACTGAATGAATTTTATTTGCAAACGGTTGTTTGTAGAACAACCTGCTACTCGGTCATGTCAACTCAAGCAAGCTTGATTGCCGCGACACTCGTGCAAACGGTTGTTTGCAAAATGGATGCTCTGCAAAACGCCCCCTTGTTTTTCTTGAACGACTTTGTTAGATTATAATCAACAGTTTTGATGAACTGAGTTTTTTATATCGTTTTCTATATCCTTTCTTAAATCATTTGCTATATGAACTGATTTCTTATAAGAGAAAGGAAATTTCATGGACATTGAAGAAAAACAGCTGAAAAAGCCTCACGACGCTTTTTTCCGTTGGCTGTTTGCAGATTCAAATCACCTTAGGTTGTTGCTTGAACTTGCTGGAAAAGTAAATGTTGACGTGGCGGATTTTCTCGCTGCGGTAAATTTGGACACTCTTGTCCGCATTCCGGATTCGTATTCCGAAGTGTACGAAACAGGCGATGCGGATTTGGCTTTCCGCGTGAACGTCGCTACGGGAGCGCCCGTATTTGTGGGAATTCTCGTGGAACACAAGTCCGGCCGTGATGCCGACACGTTCAATCAGCTTGCTCGCTACGTGCGCTCCGTGATGAAACGCTTCGATGAAGGTCGCCTGTTTGATGGACTCCCGACGATGGCGATGATATTCTACAATGGACGTGATAACTGGAACCCGCTAGAGTTGCTTGAAAAGGACTATCCTGCATATTTTCACGGCATGGTTTTGCCGTTCCGCTGTGCGTTCGTGAACATGTCCGACATCCCAAACAGCGATTGTCTCGCTTGCGAAGATGTAACGACTGGCTTTGGTATTGCGGCGATGGCGCATGCTTACGACAAGGATGCCATCCTTGATATATTTAACCGGTTCAAGCCGAGATTGCGAAAAATGCCAGACAAGGAGTGCTCTTGTTTGCTCGAAAAAATAAGTCTATATTTAGCAGAGTATCTCGGTAAAGAAGTTATGAAGGAGTTGAACATGGCTTTCAAGAGCATTGGACAAAAGTACGGATTCGTCAGTGCCGGCGATTCATTCCGTCAGGAGATTGCTGATGCGCGCACTGAAGAACAAGCCAAAGCGCAAAAGCTGATAGATGAAGAACGTCAAAAAGCCGAGAACGCTAAAGCAGAATTGGTGCAGAATCGTGACGACACTGAAACTGTTTTGCGTGAAATGGGAATATCCGATGAACAAATTGCTGAAATGCAAGCCAAATTAGATGTTCTTCGTCAAAGTCGACAATCTCATGGATAACTTACTTTGGGTATACCGAGGAACAAATCTTAGCGGAGTAGAAAAAATTTTCTATCTTGCATCCTGTAAAAAAAGAGGTTTTTTATGCTTGAACGTGAAGAAGTTTTGAAGCTCGCGAAGTTGTCTCGCTTGAGCATTGCAGAAGAAGATATTCCGGCAATCAAGGGTCACTTGGACAAGATGCTCGACCATCTCGAAGCATTGAAGGCTTTGGACCTTTCTAACGTGGAACCGATGACCGCTGTCGAAAACGGCGCTACCATCCTCCGCGAAGACGTGCCGGTCCAGGGCTTTACGCTCGAACAGGCTTTTGCAAACGCTCCGGCCGTCGAAAACGACCACTTCGCCATCCCGAAGGTGATGTAGTTCGCCTTGAACAAGGTCAGTTGCATCGTTCCGGCCCGCATGGGCTCTTCCAGATTCCCGGGGAAACCTCTCCTGAAGCTCAACGGCAAGGAGATGATTGTCCGTACCATGGAACGAGCGCTCCTTGCGGATTGCTTTGACCGCATTGTCTGTGCGACGGATAGCGCTGAAATCGAAACGGTGGTCAAGGCGGCAGGCTTTGACTGCGTGATGACTGGCGAATGTGCAACTGGTTCTGACCGCGTGGCGGAGGCCGCCAAAAAGCTTGGCCTCGACCTGGTCGTGAATCTTCAGGGCGACGAGCCTCTCGTTGAACCTTCCGTGCTCCGCGATGTCGCGAAAGACCTCTCGGAACACTCCGACTGCTGGGTGACGGTCGCATGCCCGTTGAACCCCGCAGAAGCTGAACTCAAGACCGTCGTGAAAGTGCTCGTGCGCGACGGTGTGGCTGTTGACTTTACAAGGTCCGTGCCGCCTGCAGAAGCGAACCGCTGGTTCCAGCACCAGGGCATTTACGCATACTCCCGCGAAGCCCGCGACGAGTTTGCATCGCTTCCGCAGAACAAAATTGAGCAGGAACGCTCGCTGGAGCAAATGCGAATCTTAGGGCGCCGCCCGATCCGCATTGTCCAGAGCGTGTACCCGAGCATCTCTGTGGATGTCCCGTCGGACGCGACCCACGTCGAGAATATTTTATTAGATCGTTTGCTATATCCTTCTCTAGATGAACCTTTCAGAAAAGGCAATGAACGCTTCTGAAAAAAGAATTCTCAAACTCGCAATAATCCTCTTTACTATTGGCTTAACCGTCCGCTACCTCCCGTGGGGACTCCCGTCTATTGAGACATTCGAAGTCGGTGACGCTATTATTGTCGCCAATGCGCCTCCGGGTGCGTTTTCTGATGCAGTCCCGGTTGCAGATGCTAGTACAGTCCAGACTTACGATACCGACAAAGTAATACCAATTGCTGATCCCGGCCCGAAATCGACCGAGCATCACCGTAAGGCGAAGAAAAAAGTCACGCTCCCGCTCCATATTAATACTGCGAGTGCAGACGACTTGTGCGCGCTAAAAGGGGTGGGGCCCAAGCTTGCCGAAAAAATTATTGAGCAAAGAACCGCGTCTGGGCCGTTCAAAGGGCCTGCGGACCTCAAAAAAGTGCATGGAATTGGAAAGAAAAAGCTTGAAAACATGTTACAATCGATAATTTTTGATTAGTTTTAGGATATAAAACTTTACATAAGCATATTTATGAGCGAAACGAAGTTATACCTAGGTATTGAAGTTGGCGACACTTCTATGAAGGTTGCCCTTGTAGACGCTTCAGCAAAGAAGGTTGTCAAGGCTGCTGTCCTCCCGTCGGAGAGCAACCCTATTTACGATATTTTCCTTTTTGAAAGCATGCTCCAGCAGTGGGTGGATGAAAACGAGATCAAGGATGTTGTGGCGACTTCGGTCACGATGCCTGCGACGATGTCGATTATCCGCAAGGTCTATGTGCCACAAGAAGCTGTCGCTAACAAGGCGCAGTATTTGAAGTGGTACATGGAACTGTTTACTAATGCCGATGTGAGCGCCTATATCGTGGACTCCAAGACGCTAAGTGGTGACGATTCCCTGGGTTATAACGAATTGATCATGGCTGTCCGCAAGGAATGGGTCGAAGCTCTGCGCAAGGGTTTCCGTTCCCGAATGCTTGCTCCAAAGTCTTTGGAAGTCGATGTGCTTTCGCTCATGAACGTGATGGATGTTGGCGAAAAGATCAAGGATGCCGTTTGCGTGGTGAAGGCTGACTTTGCCGGTGTGACACTTGCCTGGATGCGTCGTGACGAGCTCCTTGCATTGCGTTGCGTTTCGACTCTTTCGATGGTCGGCAAGACCGAAGATACGGCTTATCCGATTCTTGCAAACGAGATTGTAGAACAGATGAAACTGGTCCAGACGGAAAATGCCATTAGTGGTGTAACTGACGTGCGTCTGTGTGGTGAGATGGCTTCGAACGAACAGTTCGTGAATACTCTCACGAGCAAACTGGGTGATTACCAGGTGTCGCTTATGTCTGGCTTGTCTCAGCTCCCGTGTGACGAAAGCGTGAACCCCGTCGACATGATTTGCTGTATTGGTGCTGTTGGCGCTGCTCTCAATCAGATGGAGGGTGTATGATTCACATGAACCTTATTGCGGTGGCGGAAAGAAATTCCTCCATCGGTAGTGTCTCGCAGCATGTGCATGTGACGAACGTTGCGGACGTGGAACGCCGTTATAAGAGAAAGTATTTGACGGTTGCTGTTGCTGCGTTGTTTGCTGTTGTCGCTTTTAGTTGCTACTTGAGCGTCTGGGGTGTTCCCTCTGCGTTGGATGGCGTTTTCCCGGATTCCTACCTCAACTTGATCGGGGCGAAGGGCGGTTCTGTGGCCAAGACGGCCGCTGCCGGTCCGACCGCCGAAGAGATTGCAAAACAGCAGGAAGCCGTGGCGAAGGCTCGTGCGGCAATGTCTGTCAGGGATATTGTTGGCGAGATTAAGCCCGAGGTCTTGTTTAATAACAAACGAACGAGCTACAATAGTTACTTGCCGCTCGAAAAGCTTTCGTACCAGAAGACTTCCTTGGCTCAGTTCCTGTCGTTCCTCAATACAGCTGTACCGGATGATATCGGTTTTTCGGAATGCGTGTTCCAGGCCCCGAACTACTATTATCTCCGTGGTATTGCGATGAAGGCTTCTTCGCAGCATACGCTTATGGATAGGCTCAAGGCTGTAAGTAAACAGCTCCAGACGCCGATTGCCTCTGAAGCGGCGACCGAAGTGGCTGCATTTGGCCAGTTCTCTGTGCCGCAGGTGCGCCTTGATGCCGTGCGCGGTTTTGTTCCGGCTGCGGAAGTTGCAGCAGAAGTCAAGGCTCTTAAATCGCTTGCGGCTTCGAACAAGGTGCAGCTGAAGGGTACTGAAAAGCCTGTCGTCGAAGATTTTGGCGTGTACAAGCGCTATACGTACAACGTTACGACAACGTCGGACTTTGCTGAATTGCTGAACTTCTTGAACGCCTTTGCAAATTCACCAATCCGCATGGGTGTGCCGAAGACCGATCTTAGATTTGCAAAGAAGTTCCTCGTCACGTCTCTGCGTGTCGAAATGCTTGTCCGCTAATATGCCGATTCGTATTACTGGCGGTTCTTTGCGGGGGCGCAATATCGAGTCCCCGGATACCATGAAAACACGTCCGACAGCTTCCCGCACGAGGGAAGCTCTCTTTAACATTTTGCAGGGCGTCGACGGATTCCGCATGTTGGACCTTTTTGCCGGCAGTGGCATTATGGGCCTTGAGGCGCTGAGCCGTGGGGCTGCAAGCGTTACTGCTGTGGAACTTGCACGCCCGCAGGCGAAGATGATTGAACGCTCGTACAAGTCGGTTGGCATGGATTCCAGGCTTAAGCTTTTGGAAACGAGCGTACTCACGCTGAAAAAGGAAATTGTCTGTGCCGAAGGCGGTTTTGACTTGATTTATGCAGATCCGCCGTTCAAGGACATGGAATACCCGGACTTGCGCCCGTTTATCGAGTGGTTGAACCCGGGCGGCGTGGCTGTTTTTGAAGCTCCGAGCCGCAAGTTGCCCGAATGGGCTGAAGGTGACGATTTTCAGGGGCAAGTTCGCCGCTATGGCGAGTCATCGCTGATTATTTTCAGGGCGTGATTTTTGTAAATTATACCACATGGTGTGGAATTCTAAAGCAAAGAAAAAAATGGCTATGGAGGATGGTTGTGGACGCCGTGTTGCGGTGTTTGCAGGCTCCTTTGACCCGTTTACTGTTGGACACTTTGACCTTGTAAAACGTGCCGCAGGCATTTTTGATTCCTTGATTGTGCTTGTCGCCCAGAACGCAAACAAGAAAAACTTGTTTGACGCCGAAACGCGCAAGGCGATGATTGAGGTTGCTGTTTCTGAATTCCCGAATGTTTCTGTCGATGTTTATGGCGGATTGACGGTCGATTTTATGAAGTCTGTCGGGGCGCATTATCTGTTGCGCGGGATCCGCAATTCGGCTGACTTGGATGCAGAACAGGCGGTCGCCTGGAACAACAAGGTCATCTACGGTGATGGCGATGTCGAGACGGTGCTTTTGCTCAGTGCGCAGGAACATCTTGTGGTGAGTAGCTCCCTTGTGCGAGAACTCCTCGAGTGCGGTGCCGGAAAGAGCCCAGCCGAGCAGAAACGCCTTATCTCTAATTATGTGCCGAAGAACATGGTATCCATGCTTTTAAAAGAGTTTAGGAAAAAATATGAAGCCATTTAAATATTTACCCAAGGCCTTGCAGACGCTTTTAATTGCGAATGCGGCTGTATTTATTATCGCATTCCTGGGACGCGGACTTGAAATCAACCTGGGCGCCGGTTACGGAAGCCTTACGGATTACATCAGCTATTATGGCGCATTTATGCCGAGAGTCCCGCTTGAACTGTGGCGCTACGTGACGTACATGTTCATCCACTTTGACTTTATGCATTTCTTCTTCAATATGCTGATGCTCTGGATGTTCGGTTCCGAAGTGGCAGAATGGATGGGGTCGCGTCATTTTATCTCGATGTACTTTTTCTGCGGAATCTTTGCGGCGCTGTTCAGCTTCTTCATGTGCTTGCTCGGGCTTACGAACAATCCGATTATCGGTGCGTCTGGCGCCTTGATGGGTGTCTTTGTCGCTTACTACAAGTTCTTCCCGGATCGTGTCATCCTCATGTTCTTTGTCATCCCGATGCGAATCAAGAACGCCATGTGGGTGATGATTGCGCTTGATATTCTCTTTGCAAATTCGGGGGACATGATTGCACACTTTGCCCACTTGGGCGGTGTCGTGGCCGGGTTCCTTTACATGGCGGTTTTCCAGAACGGTCCGAAGGTGCTTTATCATTCTCCGCTTTCGGCTATTTTCCGTTTGTTCTCCCGGAATCCAGAAAAGTATGATCAAGGAAATTCGGGAACGCGCTCTTATCGGAGTGACCGTGTAGAAGAACCGGAAGTTCTCGAAGGTGAAGTGTTCTACGTAGATGAACAGAAACGCATGGACGAAATCCTCAAGAAGGTGGAACGCAGTGGTATCCAGTCCTTGAGCGAATCGGAACGTGAATTTTTATTAAAAGCGGGTGACCGTTTGCGTCGCCGTCGCGGAGGATTCTAATGAAGAAAGTTCTTGGTATGGGCGCTGCCCTTGTCGATATTTTGGCTAACGTGAGTGATGAATGGATTCAAGCTCAGGGTGTACAGAAGGGTGGCATGAACATGGTCGACTGGCCGCAGATGGAAAAGTTCCTTGGCGCTCTCGACAATCCGATTCGCGTGCCGGGTGGCTCGACTTGCAATACCATGGTGGGTCTTTCTCGCTTGCACGGCAAGGCTGCCTTTATTTCGAAGATTGGCGATGACGAACTTGGCAAGCTTTTCCAGGAACACTTGAAGAATAACGGTGTGGAATCGAAGCTCGGGATGAGCGATGTCGCTACGGGCTGCGTGTTCTCTGCCGTGACTCCGGATGCCCAGCGCTCCATGTGGACTTATCTTGGCGCTTCGGACTTCCTCGGTTCGGATGACTTTACTCCGGCTCTCTATGACGATGTGGGACTCCTTTACGCTGAAGGCTACCGTGCTTTTAATGGCGAATGCTTCAAGAAGTCGTTTACGCTCGCTCGTAGCCTCGGTGTCGAAACCGCTCTCGACTTTAGCTCGTTCGGTGTGGTCGAAGCTTGCCGCAAGCTGTTCGATGAACTCTTCGAAGAAAAGATGATTGATATTATCATCGCTAACGAAGATGAAGCTTTTGCTTATGCAGGTGTCAAGGAAGAAGCTGCTCTCGAAGTCTTGGCGAAGAAGGCTAAGGTCGCGGTCGTGAAGATTGGCAAGCGCGGTGCCTTGATCGCTAAGGATGGCGTGGTAACTCGCGTGTCTGCGGGTGCTGCAAAGGCTATCGATACGACGGGTGCTGGTGACCTCTGGGCATCGGGTTTCCTCTACGGTTACATGAACGGCTGGGATATGGAACGCTCGGGCAAGCTCGGTAGCATTGTCTCGAACGAAGTTGTTCAGGTGATGGGCGCCCAGATTCCGGAAGAAGGCTGGCAGCGCATTTACGCCCAGATGTAATTGAGGGTATATGGTTTCTGTTGTTCGTTCTTTTGTGAAGTCGTGGGCTTTGTGCTCTTTGCTCGTGCTTGCTTTTGCCGGAGTTGTAAATGCAGCTGATTCGAAAACTGCAGGTAGTGCTGCAGAAAATGCGGCGGAAAAGGCAGAGCTTGTTGCAGAAATTGCTGTGCGCGATAGCGTGATGGCGGTTCACGACAGTGCCTGTACTGTAGAAAAGCAGTCTTTGCGTTCGGATCTCGAAGTGGAAAAGGCCAAGTGCGAAAACTGGGAACAGAGCTACAACACGCTTAAGAAGAACAACGAAACCTGTGCCAAGGCTTTGAGTGTTGCTGTCCAGGCTACTCAAGAGCAAATGGAACAGCAGAAAGCTAAGGAAAAGGTCGACAAGGAAAAAGAAAATACGGACCGCATGATGACTGGTGCATCTATGGCGGCTAGCTTTGGACTTGGCATGTTAATCATGTGGCTTATTCTTGATTAAATTTATTAAGTGATAATCTAGGCTGGATTACGCAGGAGTTGAAATGAAAAGAACCGCTTTGGTCATGAGCCTGCTTCTGTGTGCGGGTTTCTCATTTGCAAAAAAGTCGGATGTCCCGGCAGGGCCGTTCCATTTGCGTTCGACGCTGAAGCAGATTGCTTCTGTTCCCATGACGACTGCTGAAATTTCGGCATACATGCCCGAAAAGAAGGTGCTGTTCGTTGTTGGCGGCGAGAATGTCCTCGAAGTCGTTGACATGGCTAGTCCTGCATCGCCGAAAAAGATAAGCGAAATGAAGTTGCCGGGTGGCGCCTCTAGCGTGACTGTTTATGGTGACCTCGTGGCCGTTAGCCTCTTGAACAATCCTGAATGGAAAATGGGACATGTGCAGGTGATGCGCTATAACAAGAAACTTGAAGTTCTTGGAAAGCATGAACTGTGCTACATGCCTGACATGATTACGTTTACACCGGATGGTGCGAATTTGCTCGTGGCATGCGAAGGTTCTCCGGATGAAACTTTCGCGGAAGACCCGGAAGGCGGCATTGGCGTTTTGTCGATTGCAGGCGTGAATGTGTCGAGTGCTGCTGAATTGGCTAGAGCTTGGAAAAAGCCGCAGAAGACGGTTGTCGGATTTGGCGAACTCGATTCGCTTGCTCTGATGGCAAAGGGCGTTCGTAAGACGGGTGTGAAGAGCTTTGTGCAGTCGCTTGAACCGGAATATATTACGGTTTCCGAAGATTCTAAAACGGCGTGGGTGAGCTTGCAAGAGAACAATGCTCTTGTGAAGTTTGATGTGGCCGCCAAGAAAATTTTGGATGTATTCCCGCTTGGATATGTGGACCATTCAAAGCCGGGATTTGGTCTGGACATCAAGAAGAACAAGCAAATTGAGATTAAAAACTATCCGTTGCGCGGCTTGCGCCAGCCTGATGGAATTTCTGCGTTCACTGTGAATGGCAAGACGTTTGTGCTTACGGCCAATGAAGGCGCTCCGGTCAATGATTACAAGGCTTGGACGGATGTGACGACTCCGATGATGCTTGCCCAGAATGGCTTGCTGGATCCGAGTGTGTTTACGGCTGAAGTGCTCGAAGATGTGAAGAACATTTCTGTGAGCAATTTGGAACGCTGCAATGTAGCTCCGGATAAGACGGAGAATGGCAGATGCCCTTACATGTATAGCTTTGGAACGCGCTCGATAAGCATTTTCGATGGCGAAACGGGGCACCTGATGTGGGATTCTGGCGACGCTTTTGAACAGACAATGGCTCAGATGGCGCCTGATTACTTTAACTGGAATTCCAAGAAGGGTAAAGTCAAGATGGATGCTCGCAGTGAAGACAAGGGCTGCGAACCGGAAAACGTGACGACGGGTATTGTGGGCGATAAGCGCTATGCTTTTGTTGGTCTAGAACGCACGAGTGGTGTTGCCGTGTTTGACATTACGGGAATCGAGAGCGGGAATGCTCCGAAACTGGAAGATTTCTATTTAGACCCGAAAGATCGCGGTCCTGAAGGCATCTTGTTTATCCCTGCAGAAAAGAGCCCGAACGGTGAACCGCTTTTAGTTGTAGGCTACGAGTACAGCAAAACTCTTGCTGTGTATAGCGTGAAGTAGCGCTCCGCACATTACATGACCGTTTCCGGCCACGGGTGCTTTGGATAGCGCCCGCGGAGTTCTTTACGGACTTCGGCGTAGGTGTTCTGCCAGAAGCTTGTGAGATCCCATGTTTTTTGAATCGTGCGGAAGTTCGGTGCGAGAATGTCGTAACGCACTTTGAGCTTGTTGTCTGCGATTTTGTGCTCGCCGCGGAGCTGCATAAAGTCTTCGATGCGTGCAGATATCTCAACGAGAACGCCGTCTGCGCTTTGTACAATCTTGCCGCTGCTCTGTTCATCAGCGGTGGCGACTTCTTGATAGCTGTAACGGGCTCGCTTGCCATTGGGCAATACGTAATGATCGGGGAACGTTTTTTGCAACCATGCGAGCATGGACTTGCCGAAGTAATCTTCGACAATGTTGCGGTAACGGTCTTCGTTGATGTCGCGCAAAAGGAATATGCCGTCCGTAAGCTCGTTTAGAATAAGCTCCATATCCTCGTCATTGAATTCGGGGAGGCCGTATTCCGGGTAAAGCTTTGCCGCAAGGCGCATCTTGATAAGGAGCGTCTGGATGTTTTCGGTGAGATAACGGCCGGTCCAGTTTTCTTTTTCGAGCTTGTCGCGCCAAGCATCGGCTGTGAGCTCTTTGAGCTTTTCGAGGACTTTGGGCGATGCTTCTTGCGGGAGGATTTCTTTGCGGCTTGTTTCGCGGACGTCGCCATTGGGACTTTCGCTTTCGTGAATCTCGATGCCGATAAAGCGTTCTTGACCGCTACGCCATAACAGTTCATAGCGAATGTTTTCGCTTTCGCCGCCGAGCAATTCTTTGGGCACAGGAGCGTAAAGGCTCACGCGCAGTTCGGATTTGCTGCCGCCACCTGTGCGGAGCATAGAGAGCGCGAGCAATGCGTATGGCGGCTCTGATACTTGCAAACGGATGGTGTTGCCGTTGCTTAACTTGTAAACGTTACCGCTTGGAGTGGCGAGAGCATCCGGGAATGCGGCGAGAAGCTGTTGCGCCATGAAATGTGAGGACGGAGAGTAAACGGGCATCTCCTTTAATGAGTCGCGGAAGTCGCGGAGCTGCTTTAGCGTGAACGAAACTTCTCGCGGAATGTTGATGGCTTTAGAAAGAGTATCGCTTGCGAGCGTGAACAAGTTGAGCGTGTCTTTAGATTTCTGTACAAATTCTGTGCCGGAATGGATCCAGGCCATGGCGGCTAGGAGCAAGTCGGGGAGGTCTGCGGCGCTTGTTGCTTTTGCTAAAATCAATGCGAGCGGAATGCTTGAAATCGGTGTTTGAATGGCTCGCTTGCCGAGTTCCGTGATGTGACCGTCTTGCAACATGCCGAAGTTATTGAGCATCGATGTGGCGACTCTTTCGCGCGCTTCTGGAATCGCCGTGGGCAGTTTTATTCCCGCTCTCTCATCTGACTCAAGCGCTGCTTTTTGCAATAGAAATTCCGAGGGCTCGATTTGCAAGACTTCGGGCACGATGCCTTGTGGCATGTGCTTCTCGGCATCTTCGGTCCAGAGGCGGATGGCGCAACCGTTCTGTGTACGGCCACTACGGCCACTGCGCTGGATGGCGTTCTGCAACGAAATTGGGAGCGTGCGGAGTACGTTTACTTTTTCGCTATCGTCATATTCACTGACGCGTTCGATACCGCTATCGACAACACCTGTCACATTTGGAACAGTGATAGACGTTTCTGCAATGTTGGTCGTAAAGATGACGCGCGGACGTTCCGTTTCTTCGAAAATGCGGTCTTGCGTTTCTCGGTCTTGGCCGCCGTAGAGTTCAAGGAATTCGGCGACATTGTCGCCCAGAGCTTCGCTCGCGGCGGTGTGGCATTTGGCAATTTCTGCTTTACCCGGCAAGAATACGAGCGTTGTCTGCCAAACGTTATTGCGGTACAAAGTGCGCAATGCGCGGACAACTTCGCTTTCGATTCCCTGACCTGCGCTGATGTTTACGCCTGCGGCGGGTTTCTGGTGAAGAATTTGTACGGGATAAAGCGGATGCCCGAGTTCCAGACATTTGACGCCGAGCGCTTGTTCCATTTCTTCGCGGTTGAGCTTTGCACTCATGACGGCGATTCTTGGCGCTTTGATACTTTCACTACCTGAAGTTTGGCTTGCTGCTTGCAATTTGAGCAAGTACGCAAAGAGCAGGTCCATGTCGGCTTTGCGTTCGTGGTATTCATCGAAGATGACCCATTCCGCATTCATCTTGCCGTGCAGAAGCTCCTGCAAAAAGTTACCGTACGTTTGGAACAAGATTCTCGTAGCGCTGGATTTGCAACTGTCTTGGCGGAACTGGTAACCGACGGTCTTGCCGCAGGGCTCGTTGTGGAGCTTTGCTGAGTACTGCGCGAGGGCGAGGGCTGCGATGCGTCTCGGTTGCAATACGACAATGCGACCGCTAAAGTGATTGCTCAAGAACCACGGGATGTACAAAGACTTACCGCTACCGGTGGGCGCTTCGACGAGCAAGTTGTTCGTCTTGTTGACGGCGTCTACGAGCTTTTGTTCTTCTTCGGCAATGGCTAAATCTTTGTACGTGCGCATTGTAGATGTTCTCTTTAGGTTTCTTTAAACAACAGACCCCGGCGCATTGACCGGGGTATATAAAAGAAGATTTAACTGGATCCTTCGCTGCTTCGCCACTCAGGATGACGTAATGGCTTCGCCACTCAGGATGACGTAATGGCTTCGCCACTCAGGATGATTTCCTACTGACTAAGCCTTCGGGTATCTCAGCTTTTCACCAGTAGCGGCGTCAATGTAAGGCGGCTTGCCTTCGCGGAACTTCTGGTTGATGACCAAGTTCTGGAGTCTCCTACGGATGCCAGCTTCGGTCTTGCAGAAGAAGAACACGACCTTGTTTGTACCCGGAACCTGGAACACAGCAAGCTTGAACTTCTGAGAAACGGCGCGACGGAAAAACTTCACATCTTCTTTCTTCGGGATGACCTGATCGCTGCCCGGCTTGATTTCGCAAATCATGTCGGCATCGGCGAGCAAAGCCTTGGACTTCTGCTGGAGAGCGAGGAAGTTCGGTTCGGTGCTCTTGCGGATGTTTTCCATGTTGAACGGGCTTCTGGCTTTCAGGCCCTTGAGCGCACCACGGATAACAAAAAATAAAGCGACGACCACGACCAGAATAATCAGGTAGGGCCAGTTGTTTGCTAAAAAGTCTAACATAATCACCTCAATTTGGTGCCTCAAATATAGCAATTTTTGTGAGCTTCGCAAAAAACGCTAGCGAATGCCTTTTGTATCTTTGATTCGTGAAATTTTTTGTGAAGACTTTTTTGTTAGCGGGGATAGTTTCCGCTTTTGTATCTGCAAACGCCGCCGAAACAGATTCGCTGCGTGTGGATTCTGACCAATGTGTTGATGGAGCAAAAATCGAATCGATTGAGTTTGAAGGCTTGGAACATACGAAGCCGCGTGTGGTGTGGCGCGAACTCACGCACAAGGTTGGGGGCGAATTTTCGCAGAAGACTTTTGAGTCAGAGAAGCTTCGCCTGCAAGACCTAGACCTCTTTACGGATATTTACGTTTCTTGTAAAAATGGGAACGTAGTTTATAATTTCAAGGAAATCTTTCGCTGGATCCCGTCGCCGGCTGGCAAAAAGACGGACCGCGATGGTCTCATGCTGGGGCTTGCCCTTGCGAACCTGAATGTGCTGGGCGAAGACATCCGTGCCGAGGTGCAGTTCCGTACCGCCATTGACCCGTTCTTCGAAAATAACGAGTACGCCTTTTACGCAAGTTCCCCGTATTTGTTCGGGCTCCCGTTGGGTTGGAATTTTGAATTTTTGCGGACGGATAGCTGGGATGACCTTCGTGGTTTTCAGGATGCGACATGGTTGCTTAGTTTAGATGTGAACTGGAAACTGCTTTCGCATTTTTCAATTCTCGGCAAAACCGTGTACCGCTATTTAGAAAAGGGACCTGGCGTGTTGCCTGAATTTGGGCTTGGCTTTGCTGTGGACTACCGCGATAGCGAACTTGATACGCGTAAGGGAATTTATTTTGAAAGTGACGTGACGCATGTTGGCGTTGGCGGCAAGCGTGGCGAGAATTTTGTTGAGTTCCTGGAAGATGCTCGAGCCTATTACACGTTTGGTCGATTTGTCACGGGGGCGACCGCACTTGTTCGCTTGCGTCCGGGCGATGTAAAAAAATATGATTATTACTATCACGGCGGAGCAAATACGTTCCGTGGGCACGAGTCCGATTCGTTGCATTTGGGTGTCCATGAGATGCTTTTGACGTTGGAAGAACGTTTTGTTTTGCGCGAGCGCCGTCCGGCTTCGTTGTGGGGTGTTAACTTCTTCTATGGTATTCAACTGGTGGCGGGCTTAGATGCAAGCGTGCTTTGGGATAAAGGTACTCCTGGCTGGAAAAAATATGAAGGCGCTGTCTATGGAGGCTTGCATGTCGTAATCCCGGCGCTGGACCGAATCCGCTTTGAAGTGGGGTACAGCCCGGATCATGGTGAACCGGTGTTCTATTTTGGCCTCTTTGACAAGGTGACCTCGGCACGCTGGCGGAGCAGGTAATTCAGAGTTTGGATTTGAAGGCTCTTTGGTAAAAAAAGACTTTACAAATTCCGAATAAATACTAAATTAGGGATTATATTTGTAATAAAAAGATAATGAGGCTCAACGTGGGCCGACGGAGAATAAATGGCTATTAACTATTTGGATCTTCCAATTGGACGCAAGTATCCCTATGAAGTGGATTGCGTCGTGGAAATCGGTAAAGACACGAACTTGAAGTATGAATACGACGAACGCCTGCATGTGTTCCGTCTTGACCGTTGCCTCTTGAGCTCTATGAGCTACCCTTGCACGTATGGTTTTATTCCGAGCACCAAGGCTGACGATGGTGATGCTTTGGATATGCTCATTTACAGCCCGGCATCCATGATTACGGGGACGGTTTGCACTTGTCGCGTGATTGGAGCGCTTGACATGACCGATGGTGGCAAGAAGGACTACAAGGTTTTGGGCGTGCCGGTGTTCAACCCGCGTCCGTTCTGCGACATTACTGATGTGGACCAGATGTTCCTCCGCATTACAAAGAACTTCTTCCAGAACTACAAGGAACTGGAAGGCAAGGACGTGCAAATTGGGGATTGGATGAATGCTGCTTTTGCTCGTGAAAAGGTGATTGCGGCTCACAAGGCTTACTTTCAGAACCAGGTCCAGGTGCCGGAATCCTGCTACCAGGAACCTGAACATGACGAAAAGATAACTGCTGAGGAGTTGATATAAGCCGAGCGTCGCGGGAGACCGCTTGCGGGCTCACATGACCGAGGCGCAATATCTAGAAAAACAACGAAGTTGTTTTTTATTTATCTAAAGTCTTGGAATTTGCTCGTTATAAAATTTGCCTATGGTCTTGTCTTTGATGGCAAGACCATTTTTTTTAAGAATTTGTTGGTTTTGTTACAAAATATTTAATATATTATTTTTGTTGTAACAATTAAAGTAGATAGAGGTTTTATGAACAAGCTTATGCTTACCTGCGCGATGTCGCTCATGCTGCTTAGCACGTCTGCTATGGCATTGACGATTAACGTTGAACCGAAAAAGGAGGAAAAATCTCGTGTAGCACCGCCTCCTCCGCCACCTCCTCCTTCGGCTAGGGTGGTCACCTGCAAGTTTGCAGAACCGAAGTGTGACCGTCATGACAGAATTCATGCTGAACGTTACAACAACGATCAGAAGATGTATAGCCGTGGCGAATGCTATCGTGGTGAAAAGGAACGTAAGTTTGACTTCTACTGCGATAACGGTGATGTCTGGATGCAGATTGATTACCGTCGCGACCGTGCTGACCGTATTGAATGCAAGGATCCGAAGCGTGGCAAGTTCTTTGCTGCTCGCAGCGTTCGCGAATGCGAAGATCTTCATCGTGACTACAATCGTCCGGAACCGCCTCGTAAGCACCATCACGACCGTCGAGACTACCGCGACTAAGTTTGCGTAAAATTTTTAGCGAGCGTAGGCTCGCTTGCTGAAATTAAAAAGCCTCTCGCTTAAAGCGGGAGGCTAAATTTTTTGCAGGGAGGAGGGATTAGCCCTTGTAACCCTTGGGATTGTTCTTTTGCCAGTTCCAGGCGTCACGGCACATTTCTTCGATGCCGTATTGTGCCTTCCAACCGAGTTCGTCGAATGCCTTTTGCGGGTTGCAGTAGCAAGTGGCGATATCGCCTGCGCGACGCGGCTTGATGCTGTACGGAATCTTGACGTTGTTGACCTTTTCGAAAGCTTTTACGACGTCGAGCACGGAATAGCCATGACCTGTACCCAAGTTATAAATAGCGAGCCCGCACTTGCGTTCAATAGCCTTGAGTGCGCTCACGTGGCCAGAGGCGAGGTCGCAGACGTGGATGTAGTCGCGGACACCTGTGCCATCCGGGGTATCGTAGTCATTGCCAAACACGCCGAGTTCCTTGCGGAGACCGACTGCGGTCTGTGTGATGTATGGCATTAAGTTGTTTGGAATTCCGTTCGGGTCTTCGCCGATACGTCCGCTCGGGTGTGCGCCAATTGGGTTGAAGTAACGGAGCAAAACGATGTTCCATTCCGGGTCTGCTTTTTGCACGTCGCGGAGGACTTCTTCGAGCATGGACTTTGTCTGTCCGTAGGGGTTGGTGCATTGGCCCTTGGGGCAAGCTTCTGTAATAGGAATTTGTGCCGGGTTGCCGTAAACGGTTGCCGAAGAACTGAAAATGAGGTTCTTGCAGCCGTGATTACGCATGGTATGGAGCAACACGAATGTGGCGTTCATGTTGTTTTCGTAGTATTCGAGCGGCTTTGCGACGGATTCGCCGACGGCCTTGAGCCCTGCAAAGTGGATGCAGGCGTCGAACTTGTTTTCGCTGAAAATCTTGTCCATGGCGGCAGCGTCACGGACGTCTGCCTTGACGAACGGAATGGGGGAGCCAACTAGCTCTGCTACGCGGCGGAGCGATTCATCGCTTGAGTTTACAAGGTTATCGACAACGACTACGGAATGACCCGCTTTGTAGAGTTCGATGATGGTGTGGCTTCCGATATAGCCTGCGCCACCCATAACAGCTATTTTCATGATTGCTCCAATGATAAAAGTTCGGTGCATAATATACGAAATTTTTAGATTGTAGATATGAACGATTACTATCAATTTGCAATACTTTCAGCTGTCGTTGTGGCGGTTTATGCTTTTTTGTATTTCGTAGTGCATCCGCTTGCGAAATGGATTGCGATAAAGACTCCGAACAAGTTTGATGACTTGCTTGTGAAAAAGAAAGTGATTTCTCGTGCGCTCTTTTTTGTGCCGGTGATTATTCTGGTGCAGTCGTTCCCGTATGTGCTCGCGAAGGGCCATTGGCTTTATGAATTTTGTGAACATATCGGAAATATTTTGTTCACGGTAGCAGCATTCTTGCTCGCGAGTGCTGTGCTTGACGTCATCGAAAGCCTGAATGAACGCAATGTGAAAATGAAGTTGCGCCCGATGCGCGGCATTTTCCAGGCCATTAAACTTGCGATGTTCTGTGTGGCGACCATCCTTGTGGCTTCACAGATTGTGAATAAAAGTCCGGTGATTATTTTGTCGACTTTGGGCGCCATGGCAACGGTCTTGTTGTTGGTTTTCAGGGACTCGATTCTTGGCTTGGTCTCTGGAATCCAAATAAACTTGTCGGACCTCTTGCGCAAGGGCGACTGGATTGAAATTGAACGCCACCATGCTGATGGTTCGGTCATTGACATTACGCTTACATCTGTGAAAGTACGTAACTGGGACAATACGGTTTCGGTGATTCCGGCGTACGACTTGATTACGAATTCGTTCCGCAACTGGCGTGGTATGCAGGAATCGGGCGGTCGCCGCATCAAGCGTTCGCTTTTCATTGACCAGCAGAGCATCCGCTTTTTGACGCCTGAAGAAATTGAAAAGTTCATGAAGATTGATGTGCTGCGCCCGTACTTGGAACAAAAGTTAAGTGAAATCGGTGAAGGTTCGGGTGTGTCGGAAAATGTCACTGTGACAAAGCTGAATGGCCGCCATTTGACAAACATCGGAACGTTCAGGGCTTACTGCACGGCGTATCTCCGCAGCCGTAAGACGATTGCTCAAGACATGACGCTTATGACGCGACAGCTTGCGCCAACGCCGACCGGGCTCCCGCTTGAAATCTATGCATTTGCCAATACGGTGGAATGGATCGAATACGAAAATATCCAGTCCGATATTTTTGATTTTCTGATTGCATCGCTCCCGGAATTTGGGCTTTCGCTGTACCAGTACGCGAACCGTGTGCCGTAATTTTTTTCTACATTCGTTAATATGGATATTAATGAATGGCGCATTCGCATTGACGAACTTAATGATGAACTGATGTCGCTCCTCAACAAGAGGGCTACATACGCTGCTGAAATTGGGAAAATCAAGAAACAGAAAGGTTTGCCCGTTTTTGATGAAGGTCGCGAACAGTCTGTCTTGAATTTGGTCGCCGAGAAGGCCGCAAAGGCCGGTGGCCCGCTTTCTCCGGAATCGTTCCAGAATATTTTCCGTGTCATCATGGAAGAAACTCGCAAGGTGGAAGAATAATGGTTGCCCGCATTACTATGGTGGGGTTTGGTCTCTTGGCAAGCTCGATTGCTGCTGCTATCAAACAGGCTGAGCTCCCGACGAAGATTCGAGCCGTGAGTTCTCCTGCAACGCTCAAGCGTGCTCGTGAACTTGAACTTGCCGATGAATTTTTTGAATACGACGAGACTGAAAAATGGGCGAAGGATAGCGACCTGATTTTGCTCTGTGCGCCGATCCTC
Organism: Fibrobacter sp. UWB3; assembly: GCF_002210405.1. Taxonomy (NCBI): domain Bacteria; kingdom Pseudomonadati; phylum Fibrobacterota; class Fibrobacteria; order Fibrobacterales; family Fibrobacteraceae; genus Fibrobacter; species Fibrobacter sp. UWB3. The sequence continues at coordinate 313,504 of NZ_MWQJ01000001.1, read as the reverse complement.
CACATTTTGAAGATGATTGATGCGCTTGGTAAAGTTTCGTGGGCAGGTGCTAATGCTGGCCGAGAAATCTTGGTGAGCGATATCGGTTCGACAAAGGTTGAAATTTGCAAGGCGGGCGTGCGCTTGCCCTCTCCGTTCCGCTTTGTCGGTAGCCATCCGATGGCGGGTTCTGAAAAACGCACTTGCGAATACAACGATCCTGCGATTTTTGAAAATGCATATTGGTTTGTCTGCCCGCCAGATGGAACGCCTGAATCTGTTTATGCCCCGCTTTTGGAAATTATCCGCTTTGTGGGCGCAAATCCTGTCGTGTTCCCGCCGGAACATCACGACCGCACGATGGCATGGGTGAGTCACATGCCGCAGATGCTGAGCTCAACGCTTGCCGGGAACTTGCCGGAACGCTTGCTCAAGCACAACTACCAGCATTTTGCAGGCCGCGCTTTCCGCGACATGACGCGTATTGCCGCCTCGGGCTGGGGAATGTGGCATGATATCGCCGTGACGAATCGCGACGAGACGACTCGCGCCCTTTGCGAAGTCCGTGATGGTCTCGACAAGACGATTGCGGCGATGAACGGACTCAACGTCGTGAAGGACGGTAAGCCTGCTTCGGGTAATTTTGAAAATGACGAGCATAGCGTGGTTGCCGATAATTCGCAGGCGCTTGCTGATATTTTCAAGGCGGGTAACGATGGACGTGCGAGCTTATTTGCTCCGGGTCGCAATAACACCAACTCGTTCTACGAAATTACGGTCCAGCTCAAGGATAAGCCGGGCGCTCTGTTGAGCGTGATGCAGCCACTTGCCGAAGAAGGCATCAACATTCGCGACATAGAACTCATGAAAGTCCGCGAAAATGTGGCGGGTACGCTTTTGCTTGCGTTCAAGACTCAAGAAGAAGCGGCCCGTGCCGTGAAGACGCTGCAATATTTGGAATACGAAGTTAAAGAAAGACGTTAATTTGCTTAAGGAATAGACGATGGAATTCTTGATGAATCCCGACCGTGAACGGATGAATTTGACGTTGGTGATGGCGCTTTTGGTGAATGGCCGCACCGTGTTGGAAAATTTTGCGTGGGCAAGTGGTAGTGAAAAGTATGCCGAGGCGCTGAAAGAATTTGGTCTCACTTACGAATTGCAAGGACATCAGCTTGTCTTGAATGGCAAGGGGTTCCAGTACTCTATTCCGACCATGCTTCCGTTCAAGTTTGGCGAAGCCGATAACGTGATGCTTTGGACGCTCGCAAGTAAGGACGAAGAACAGCTCTACACGTTTGCTGCTGAAGTTGATGATGTGGGCATTGCCCGTGTGAATGCGGCAAAGGAAACGCTCCAGAAGTATTTCAAGATTAAGGTGCAAAAGGATGAACCGGCAAAGTTTGTCTTTAACTTTTTGCGCGATGAACTAAACGTCAAGAAGGATTCTCTGGGGAACGTTTCGTCTGTGATGCGCAACAGGCTTTTGCTCCGTGCGCTTATCCGCAATGACTATTTGAATTTTGAAGAAAAGTCTACGGTACATGACCAGTGGACGAAAATGCTCATTTACTTTGGTGCGGCTGTGAAGTATGAAGGCCGTGGCATGGAACAGTTGAGCGAATTTGAACGCCGCTTGATGATTGCGCAGGGCAAGAAGATTGAACGTACGCAGTTTACGGAACTTTCGGAGACGAAGGTGATTACCGCGCGTGAATACTATGTGCCGGGTGATACGACGGAAGCGACTGCGTTTGCGGTTCTTGCGACTGTCGGTAACATGCCGAAGGACAACGTCATCAAGCTTTTGAACGTAGACTTGAACAGCAGCCGTGCGGGTGCGCTCACATGCCTCAAGCGTATGGGGGCAAACGTCGAAACGGTGAGCCGTCGTGAAAAGTATGGCGACGTTTTTGGCGATGTTGAAATCAAGCCGCTTGCTTCAGGCAAGCGCTTGCAGGGCCGTCGCTTTAGCGAAGACGTGATTGCAACGGCGCTCGAAGAATACCCGCTGTTGGCTGTGGCGGCTTGCTACGGCGAAGGCGAAACGATTTTGCGCGTGCCCAAGGAAGTCCGCAAGGAAATGCGCCCCAAGAATGAATTTTTGGCGGTGAACTTGCGCAAGACGGGTGCCGAAGTTGGCGTGTACGACGATGGCCTTGTGATTCGCGGCCTTGAAACGATTGTGAACGGTAGCGATTTTGACGGTGGCGATTCGGCGCAGATGGGGCTTGCCTTGAGCGTGTTGTCGCTTGCGCTCCAGAACGATGAACCGGTCGAAAATATGGACAAGGTCGAAGCGATGTTCCCGGGTGTTGTCGACAAGCTCAAGAATGTGCTTGTGGCGGAAAACGCCGAGAAGAAGGAATAATTAGGCTGACGCAGTAAACGAACGCGAAACTTGAGGATGAAAATGAACAAGTCTTTCAGCAGCATTGGAATTGTCGGGTTCAAGGACAAGAGTGCCGATTTGGCATGTGCCTTGAAGCAGATTACTTCTTGGGCGCTTGAACACCCGCAGGTGAAATTTTATGCGCTCGATTCCCTCAAGGAACTCGTGAAAAAGCCGATTCGCGTGGTGAAAGAATCCGCGTTGCAGAAGACGGATTTGCTGCTTGCGATTGGCGGTGACGGCACGGTGCTGACGGCCGCGCACATGGCGCTTGGCCACAACATCCCGATTCTTGGAGTGAATGCCGGGCGCGTGGGATTCTTGGCGGAATCGCGTGTGGAAGGCTTGACCAAGACGCTCGATAGCTTGCTTGCTGGCGACTTCTCAACTCGCGAACGCATGATGATCGAGGCTGCGGTTTATCACGGCAGAAAGTGCATTGCAAAGCAGACTGTTCTGAATGAAGTCCACGTGCGCGCGCACGCTCCGGAACGCATGGTGAACGTGAACGTGGCTTATAACGATACTTGCTTGACGGAATACTGGGCGGATTCAATTCTCGTTTCGACTCCGACGGGTTCAACGGCATACAATTTGGCGGCTGGTGGCCCGATTATCCATCCTTCGACGCCTGCGGTGGTGCTCACGCCTGTGGCTCCGAGTAGTCTCTCGGTGCGTCCGCTTGTGCTTTCGCTGACGGATAAAAAGTTGCGAATGGCGTCTGCGGTGAATTGCTCGCTGGACCTCGTTTTTGACGGGCGCATCACGCTAGAAATGAAACCGGATGAATATGTGATGTTGTCAGAAAGTAAACTTGTGACGACGTTTATTCGCATGCGCCACACGGGCTTTGTGGGCGCTCTTCGCGAAAAACTTGGCTGGACGGGTAAACCGCGATCTGCTTGATCTCGCCCTGCTTTAAATCGCCCAACTCAAAATTGCAGAACTTGATGCGCACAAGGCGTAAAACTTCGTAGCCGAGCTTCGCGAGCATGCGGCGAATTTCACGATTCTTGCCTTCGTCCAAAGTGATTTCTAACCAACAGTTCTTTTCGCCTGCGCTGTAAAGTTTGGCGCTGACGGCGTGCATGAACTCTTCGGGTTCGCCAAAAACGCGGGGTGGGACGTTGAAGCCTTTTTCCATTTGCGAAAGTTCTTCGGCAGTGAGGTGGCCGTTAACCTGAACACGGTAGATTTTTGTATGCGGAACTGTTACTGGATCCTTCGTGGAGTTTATCCCGGACTCCGTTCCGGGACTCAGGATGACGCTTGCGTTTGTCATTTCTGCCTTTGAACCGCGCGACTCTTGAGGATTCAGCAAAGCATCCGCCCATTGCGTGTCATTTGTAAATAGCAACAACCCTTCGCTAGCGGCATCGAGCCTGCCAACGGGCGATATATGCGGTACGGGTTTGTCGGGGAACATCTTGGCGTATTGCTCGCGGAAAAGGTCCATCACGGTTGCGCGCCCTTTTTCGTCGCTTGCCGTAGTGACGTAGCCACGCGGCTTGTTCATCATAAAGTAAACGAACTCGCTTGCTTTTACGGGCTTTCCGTCAACGCATATTTCATCATTTTCGCGGGCGGGAGTGTCCGGATCGCGGACGATTTTACCACGCAAAGAAACCCGGCCCTCGCGGACCAGGTTTTCTGCTTGGCTTCTGCTGCAAAAACCGCGCTTAGAAATCACACGGGCAACGCCGTGAGCTTTGGCTTTAGTGGCGCCAGACGCGGGCTTTGTGCAGCCTCTTTCCCGGTTTACTTGCCGAGATATGCCTTGATGTTTTCGAGGCATTTCTTGTTCTGAGCTTCGGTACCGACGGTAATGCGGAGCACGTCACCCATAGCCGGCTGCGGACGGATGATGGTACCCTTGGCCTGCAAGAACTTGAAGGCGTCCATCGGATCCTTGAATCCACTGACGGCGATGAAGTTTGCGTGGCTGTCGACGTAGGGGAGGCCGAGTTCCTTGAAACCAGCCTTGAGCTGTTCGAGACCCTTCTTGTTGAGTTCGCGAACCTTGTTCACGTAATCCTGGTCGTCGATAGCGCCGATGGCTGCTGCCTGAGCGATGCTGTTCACGTTGAACGGTTCACGCACGCGGTTGATGAGGGCGACGATTTCCGGACGGGTGATGCAGTAGCCCACGCGGAGACCAGCGAGACCGTAGATCTTGCTGAACGTACGGCAGCAGATGATGTTCTTGCCAGCGGCGATGCGGCTGTTGAAATCCGGAACGAGTTCCGGCGTGTCTTCGATAAATTCAGTGTAGGCTTCGTCCATCACGAGAACGCAAGTTTCCGGGAGGCTGTCGGCGAAGTCGAGGATTTCCTTGGCGGTGAGGTCAGAACCGGTCGGGTTGTTCGGGTTGGCGAGGAACACGATGCGGGTCTTTTCGTTCACGGCGTCGCGCATAGCCTTGAGGTTGTAGTTGTATCCCGGAGCTGGCATGTCAACTTCAACAATCTTGGCGTTCATGGCCATCGTGGCGAGCTTGTAAACAGCGAAGCTGTGGTTGCCCATGACGGCTTCCGTGCCGGGGCCGAGGAACACCTGGGCAATCATGTCCAAGAGTTCGTTACTGCCGTTACCCACAGCGATCTGGTCGCGGTTCACGCCGCGGAATTCAGCAATCTTTCCGATGAGGTCGTAAGAACCGCCATCCGGATAGAGGTTCACTTCTTCCAAAGCCTTGCGAGCTTCGGCCATGCCCTTCGGGCTCGGACCAAACGGATTTTCGTTGCTGGCGAGCTTGTCGATGTCTTTCGGGTCGAGACCGAATTCACGAGCGGTGTAGGCGATGGGTTTGCCGGTCACGTAGAGCGGCTGCTTCAAAATGTGCTGTTGTGCGAGTTCGTTAATATCCATTTTGCAGTAATCAGTGGTTAATGATTTACGTTTAGGATTCGTTCTGAATTAATTCGTCGAAGGATCCTGTAGATTTGTAATCCGTAAGGAATTATAGCAATTTTTTATATTAGGGTTATGACGAAATCTATCGTTTTTAGCGTTGTCGCATCGTTAGAAGCTCTTGCCATTGTAATTGGTTTGAGTTTTAAATGTGATGGCTTGTTTTTCCCGCTTTTGGGATTCTCGTTTTTAATTTGGGCCTTCTCTCGAATAATGCGGTTTAATTCGTCTTTAAAATGTTTATTTCTTATTTTCCCTATTTGTTCCAATTGCATGGTTGGTTTTCGATGTGCTTCCTCGGATGATTCAGTCTGATGGTGGTGTTTGGGATAATGCTACCTTTTTGTTGTTTTGCCCGTGCATAGGTATAGCCACTTGGATTGACGTTGTCCTAAATAGATTCATTCATGGAACGCCGTTGGTCATTCAGTGGCCATCAATGAGCGAGAAAGAATAGCCCCGTGCTAATGGCTGAAAAATAGAGCGATTTAGCGTTTCTTGACAAAATGTCTAGAAATTAAATGTGAAATTGTGCCCTATAATGGCTTTGGGAATGTAGATTATATATTGGTAAAATATTAAGGAATTTTTGAGATGTTTGAAGCTTCGAATCGAATTTTAGCGGTGCTGTGCGGACTTGCTGTTTGTGCGTCTGCGGCGGTAGATCAGTGCAAGCCGATTGGCTGGGCGACTCGTTCGGGCCGTACTTCGACTGAATTTAATGTAACCGGTGGCGGAAATGCAACTCCCATTACCGTAAAAACATTTGCTGATTTGCAAAAGTACGCGAAGGATTCTTCTCCGCGTGTGATTTACATAGACGGTACGCTTGGCGATGGCTGGAGCGGGCGAACGGGGGACCGCTTGAATATCACGGGTTCCAACAAGACCATCATCGGACTTAAGCCGGGGACTGTGCTTAAAGCGCCAATTCACATCAGCAAGGCTTCAAACATTATCGTCCGCAATATCGTGATTCAAGGGCCGGGCAGTAATGCTGAGCAGGCTTGGGACAACCTCACCATTGAAAATAACGGTTCCAAAAATATATGGATTGACCACTGTGAATTCTGGGATGGTCAGGATGGCAATGCCGATGTGGTAAAAGGTGCAGATAACGTAACGTTTACGTGGTGCATTTTTGGCTACAAGAAAAAGAGTTCGCACAACCTTTCGAATCTCATCGGCAGTTCTGACAATGAACCCGAAAGCGAAGGCAAGCTGAATGTGACCTACATGTTCAACTGGTGGCAGGCAGCCAACCAGCGCAAACCACGCTGCCGTTACGGAAACGTTCATGTGGTGAACAACTTGCTTACGGGCAATGCTAGCATCACAAACGGAACCGATGTGCTTGGCGTTTCGGCTGGCCACATGTGCAAAGTGCGCACGGAACGCAATGTATTTATCAACGAAGCAAACCCAATTTATACGGGCAATGCGAACGGCACGGGCGTGAACGAAGTCATCGACAATATTTTCACGAATTGCTCGGGCAATACAAAGGGAACAGGGACTTCTTTTACACCGCCGTATGAATACACGAGCTTTATGCTCAAGGCGAGCGAAGTTGAAGCTGCCGTGAAGGCGAATGCGGGCGCTACGCTCAAGAGTCCGACGGAATGTGATGCCAATTATGTGGAACCGGAACCGCCGACACCTGATAAACAGTTCCAGGCCGAAATGGGTACGATTACAGGTGGCGTTTCTGAAAGCAGCAATGGCGGTTACCACGGCGATGGCTATGTGAATTTCGATAAGGGCGGCGATGTCGTCGTGAACGTGAAAGTCGATACGGCTGGTCAATACAAATTCGATATCGATTTCGCGAACGGCTCCAGCGAAGCGCGTTCTCTTGCGATTTCTGCAGGTTTAGATACAGCAACGACATCTTTCAAGACAACTGGTGGCTGGACCGTCTGGGAAACTTCAGAAGTTTTGATTAATCTGTCGGCTGGCGAAAATGCAGTGAAGTTTGCAACCGTTGGCGGCAATGACGGCCCGAACATCGACCAGTTCGATGTAACGCTTGTGAAGGCTGCTGAAAAAGATACGACGGAAAAGCCGACGTCGATTCACACGAAAACAGCTGCTGTGGTCGCGCCGAGCGTCTATCGCGTTAGCATTTTCGATACAAAGGGCGCATTGGTGCGCCGCATGAATGTGGAATCCGCAAAAGTTGGCGATGTCGCTTGGATGACTCGTGGGCTGCCTGCTGGCTTGTATGTGATGCAACTGAAAAGTGCCGGTACGGAACGCCGCAAGTTTATTGCAGTGAAGTAGGAATTTTTATAAGTTCCGCTTGCATAATTTGAAGTCAAGAGAAAATTGCGGTCGAAATTTTCGTCCGCAAAAATTTATCGAAAATATTTTGCAGACCTCTTGACGGAGGTCTGCTTGTAATTTATATTACTGGTGTGCAAATGAGCATTTTACACCGCAGCAAACAATTAAACCCTCGCCTTTTTAAGCATGTAGGCGGAAGGAGTGAAAGATGAGTGAAAAAGAAAGGCTTAAATTTGTCTCGATCCCGCAAATTCATGATCAGATGTATTGCATTTGCATTGAAAATGAATTAGATTTGTATAAAGAAGAGGTGATTCATATGGCAAATGCAGTTTTACAGACAAGAATCGACAAAGCCACTAAGGATGAGGCTGAGCAGTTATTTGAATCTCTCGGTCTGGATATTACTACGGCAATTAGACTGTTCTTGAAACAGGCTATTAACCAACGCTGCATCCCTTTTGAAATTGTTCCTCCTCAACGCGAGTTTACCGATTCGACATTAGCCGCTATTGAAGAAGCTAAAAGTCTTGCTAGGAATCCAAAAGCGAAAAGATATTCTTCTGCTAAGGAACTCCTTGAGGATTGCAAGTAATGGTATACGAGCTTCTTAAGACATCTCGCTTTAAGGCTGGTGTAAAGCTTGCGCGAAAGCGGGGATTAGATATTTCTCTTCTAGAGAATGTCATTGAAAAATTGCGACTTGATCAACCACTTGATGCAAAGCATCGTAATCATGAATTGTCAGGGAATTTCAAAGGCGTCTGGGAATGCCATATTCAGCCGGATTGGCTATTGCTTTACTTGAAGGATAATGGCGTGCTAGTGCTGACTTTGGTTGACACTGGATCGCATAGCGATATCTTTAAAAAATGACTGCTGAAAAAGGGCAGGCGATGCCTGCCTTTTTTAATTCAGCAACCATTGGTTGCTAAATCGTCAGTAGTAGAGGAGCCTTTGCTACGCAAATAGGCTTGGAAACTGTTGCTTAGTATTCCTTAATCTTCTTTAAAAACTCGACAAGTTCGCGGTTGAGCGAGTTGTTGAGCGTATCTGCTTCTTGGACGGTGTGGTGCTCGTTGCCTTCGAAGTCGTGAGCGCGTTCTCCGCAAATGTCCACGCCGAGAATTTTGTGGCCTGCGGCAAGGACTGTGATGCTTTCTTTGAGGGCGTCAAGCGTAAGTGAACCTTGATCCCAGTTGGTTGCAGTGTAGGTGGGCGAGAGTGCGTCCTTGTCAATGGAAATATAAAGGGAATGTTGAGACGAAAGACGAGAGACAAATGACGAGAGTGTGCTTAGTTCACTTTCTTTGATGAATGTAACCTTCGCTAAAATATTAGCTTCCCCGGATTGCGAAAGCTCTTCGCGGACGGTTTCGACGAGTTCGTCCTTGACTCCGATGATAATGACGTTTTGGACAAACTTATTGTTGTCGAGGACTTCTTTGACCCAGCCACCACAGCTTAAAATTCCGCCAAAGCGGGGCGGTTGCATGTCGGGATGGTGGTCGAATACGATGAGCGTGAACGGTTCCTGAACTCTATCGGTCCAGAGTTTGCTCATGTAATGATAATTGCCGTTGTCAAAGAAATGGATGTCCGGGGCGTTTGTGAAATTGTCGTGATTCTTGATAATGCTGTCGCATTCGCTTTTGCTGTTGCTTTCAGCGTTATCAATCAATTCGTTAATTTCCTTGATGGCGTCATCGTCGCAGTAGCAGTCGGTTCCTACGATTTTTGTGCAGTTGAGCCAGCGAACGTCCTTGCTTGTTTCTGCGATTGCGCGCAGTTCTTGCATAAAGGCTTGCTCGGCATAAACGCCCGTGAAATCTTGAACCGTAATCATCATTGCCAAAAAATAGTTAAAAATCCATTGCCTTGGGCAAAAAAGGCGGTGCCTGCTCAGTGACAGGCATGACAGACTTTGGGAAAAATAGCGTGTTTTGAAGTTTTCCTGTTGTTGATTTTCTTCGAGTTTTTGATTATTTTAGTGAGGTCAAGGAGTTTTTATGCAAGAAGAATTGAAGAATATTACGGACGAAGACAAGCGCTTTATGCAGATGGCTATACAGTTGTCCGTCGACAATGTCGATAATGGCGGCGGTCCGTTTGGTGCTGTGATTGTCAAGGATGGCGAAGTCGTGGCGACGGGTGCAAATCGCGTTGTGCCGAATAACGACCCGACGGCTCATGCTGAGGTAACTGCAATTCGCAATGCTTGTGCAAAACTCGGAACTTTCATGCTGGACGGCTGTACTGTTTACACTAGTTGCGAACCTTGTCCGATGTGCCTGAGCGCTTTGTATTGGGCTCGAGTCAAACGCATCTGCTACGCCAATACAAAAGCCGATGCCGCGGCCATCGAATTCGACGATTCTTTTATCTATGACCAACTCGATTTGCCGTACGAAAAACGTGCTATCAAGTGCGACCATTTTATGCGAAACGAAGCGCTCGTCGCGTTCAAAAAGTGGGCGACAAAGACGGACAAAACCCGTTATTAATTTGAATTCGCTTATTTAAACCGTTTGCAAAAATTGCAAGTTTGACAAAAAGGGTGGCGTAGTTCGTGCTGCGCGAACCCCTCTTTTATATTTTGCGCGAGTGGGCTTTCTAAAATTTCAGTAAGGCATTGTTCGCCGATGTGACCGAGTGTAATTTGTCCGCTGTGGTCGAGGCAACAGGCGACAACATGACCATCGTGGAGAATCGCTACGTGCGTGTCTAACGCGCGGCATGTGCCCGCGATGTTTTGCTTTAGAAGTCTGTTGTTGCTGTTTCCGGATTGCGCTGAAGGCCATTCGAATCTTGTGTCTTCGTGCAGATAAAGTCGACCGGTTATGTTGAAACTCTTGTGGCGACTGCAGAAATGCCCGGGCGTGATATCAACGCCAAAAGTCTCGTGGATGCGTTTAAGCATGTAGCTGTTCCACGAGGAGGCATCTTCGGCGCCGACGTTCCACAATCGTAAATTGATGTAGAGATCGGGGCGCTCGACAATTGAGAGACTGCAAAAATCAAGGACATTTTGCAAATAGCGTTCCGCGGTTTCTTGGGGGAGTTCCGCGTAGGCATGCGTCGAAAAGTTGACTTGGCGGACGGCGGGCGAGGCAAGAATTTGACGGCCTGTGCGTTCAATCGTTGTGCCGTTAGTCGTGAGCGTGAGCTTTAATGGCGTTTGTTCGAGCTTTTTGAGGTAATGCACAAAGCCGGGGTGGAGCGTGGGTTCGCCGAGAACGTGAAAGTAGACGTTTGTTGCGCCGATTTCTTGCGCGCCTGTGATGCATGTTTCGAACAGCTTGGAATCCATGAACGTGCGGCTCGCGGACGTCGACGAATTGTCTGCTGCAAATCCGTTGTCGGCTTCATTCACGTTGCCTACAGCAGTTCCGCAGGGGCAAAAGCTACAATGCAAATTGCAAACGTTCGTGATTTCGATGTAGACGCTGTTCACGAGAGGCCCCTCATCTCCATAATTGCTTCTTGGTATTCGCTGAGTTTGCCTGCTTTTTTGATTTTCTTGAAATTTTTTTTTGGAATGCTTGGTTCGAGGTATTCCCAGAAACTTTGTACGTGCGAGAGAATTTGGCTGTCGCCTTGGTTCGTTTTGCAGGCGTGGTCAAATATGACCTGGTGCATTTGGAAAAGTTTGCCGAGCAAATTTTGATGAGTGTTGCTGTTTAGGGGGGCGGCGCAGTTTATATCGCGCATTCCTTTGTATTCCGCTGCTAAACTTGGTTTCGCGAGAAGTCCGCGGCCGATCATCACGCCTGCGAACTTCGGGTAGCGTCGTTCCATTTCACAGATTTGCGAGACGGTTGTGATGTCGCCGTTATAAACGAGCGGATGGCGGCATTCCTCATAAAACTTTTCAAATGATTTGAAATCGATTGCGCCTTTGTACTGCTGTTTGCCGAGTCTGGGGTGGAGCGTGATTTGCGTGAGTGGCGCTTCGTTTAGAATCGGGAGGAGAGCAAAGGCTTCGTCAGGGGTGTCTTGCCCAAGCCGCATCTTGACGGAAAATTTTACCGGCGCAGTTCCTTTTACAATTGTCGACGCAGTTCCGTTTGCGTTAGATATTTTCCTGATCTCGTCCATGATTTCTTGGACTGTTTGCTTGTCGTTTAAGATTCCGGCGCCGCGATGGCGGTTGACTTGCATTGGGAAGGGGCATCCCATGTTGAAGTCGATTTCCGTGTAGCCTTTGGCGATTAGCGCGTTTGCGAGAATTTTGAATTCATCGACGCTGTTCGCAATAATCTGCGGAACGACTTTGTAGCCCGCGCTGTTCTCCTTGCGCGCATTCCCGTCGCGCGCAATTCCTTCCGCGATGCCCGCGCATTTTACATTTGCGTAATCAGCATTCGCAATTTCTAAATCCCGCAAATCATTTTCGCGCGGTTTTCCGTTTTCAATCCGCAAAAACGGTGCGTAATAAGCATCAACACCGCCAAAGATTTCAGCATGGGCTTTTCGATAAATGCCCGTCGTGTAACCTTGTAGCGGTGCAAATAAAATTTTTAGCATGGCTTATATTAGATTTCTTGCAGAAGGCTTGTTTTGAATGTCAAAAAAGTACGTCACGCGGGCGGGGCCCCAGCTCAGAGTTGCGAAGGCCGCACAGGCCCCTCCCTGCACCCTCCCCATCCTTGGCCGACGCTTCTATTTTCTCGACGAATACCATTACATCCCTAAGTTATTTATTTATGTCGCACATAACAGTTAAAAACATATTCTTTGGTACGAATCGGCTTTTTGGTGGATGATTCCCCTTATTTCCCAAGCGTTTTTTTGAGCGCTCTGATGGCGTTTCCGCGATGGCTGATGACCTTTTTCTCTTCAAGTTCCATCTGCGCAAACGTTCTCGTTTCGCCATCCGGAACAAAAAGCGGATCGTAACCAAAGCCCATGTCGCCGACAGGAGCGTGGTTGATTTCGCCACGGCATTCGCCTTCAAAAATAATCGGCTTGCTGATGACAAATTCACCTTGTTCGTTCTTGGTCACGGTCTGGTACGAGAGCGCGCAGAAGTAACGTGCCTTGCGGTCTTCGATGCCTTCGAGCTTTTGCATCAACTTGACGTTGTTGGCTTCGTCATCGCCGTGCTTGCCGCAGTAACGTGCGCTGTAAATGCCCGGTTCGCCATTCAAGGCGAAAACTTCAAGGCCAGAATCATCGGCGAGAACGGTCGCTTCGATGTTGCGCTTGGCGAGCCATTGAGCTGTTGTGTTTGACTTGATGATGGCATTTTCGGCAAAGGAATTCCCATCTTCGATGATGTCTTCGTCAAAACCGATATCTTTCAAGGTCTTGAATTCGTAATGGTCTGTGCCCAAGATGTGGGCAAAGTCTCTAATTTTTCCGGCACTTCCGGTCGCGATAACAAATAAACGTTTCATGTTACGGTTGATAAATAAAAATGACTGGATCCTACGCTTCGCTCAGGATGACAGGTTAGTAATGTTCCGGTTTCATGACTATCAAAATGGCGTCAACGATAATGCCGACTCCGCAGAGACCGCCGGTGCAAAGCCACAAGATTCCTGTCCAGATTTTTCCTTCGTAAAAACGGTGCAGACCCAAGTATCCGAGCAGAATACAGAGGGCAAGAGCTATCCATTTGTTGTGTTCACCAGTAGAAGGCATAAAGACTCCTTGTTTTTTACGAGTACAATTTAGAAAATGTGCGGAATAGCCGCTAGTCAATGGTCCATAGTCATTAGAAATATTCAATAACCATCAACTAATAACTAATGACCATATCTACCTACTTAAACATTTATTATTATTCCTTTCGTGAAAATGAAAAAAATATCAACTTCTTTTTTGTGCCTTGCAGGGCTTTCTGCGGGTATGTTCCTTGCTGCATCTTGTGCAGCTCCGTCTGTCAATCCTTCCGTGCAGGCCAATGAATCTGTGGCTCCGGTCATTCATGTTCCTGTTTATGCGGCTCCTGTTGCTGTGTTTGAAATGCGCGTGCTCGATAAGGATAAGCAGGTTCGTGTCGTTGATAAGCCTACTCTTGCGGCTCTCGATTTTGCGGCATATTTCTCGAATCCGATTCGCATGGCGGGTATGGATGAAAAACCTGAAAATTACACGGGCAAAATGGCGAATGCAAAGCTTGCGGAATTCCCGTTCCCGATGCTCGATTCGATTTCGGAATACGAACCGGAGGCTGTTGCTGGTGTAGCTCCGATTGCGTGGGAACCGTTTGCGAAGATTCTCTATGCGCAGACTGGCGATGAAACGCTTTCGAAGACCTTGAATGAAATTGAAGCGGTCAAGTGGAATGAACCCGATGTGTTCCGCGCTTTCCAGACGGTAAGCCGTTTGTGGGGTGTGCCTGGAACGGGTGAAAATCAGGGAAAGATTGAATGGTGGGCCGAAGTGATGCCTGCTGTCTGGACGGGCCGTGCTCCGTTCTATGGTAAGCTCAAGTTCGTTTCGGGTGGTGAGTCTGCGGAAGTCTTGAATTACTACATGACGGCCGAGATGAACAGTGAAGAGGCCATGAACTGGGCTCGCACGCTTTCGTCTTACTGGTACCCGACATTGAATACGGATTTGGAACAACATACGCCTGGTGCTATTTGGGAAAACTCGAGTGCAAATCGCCCGTTTGCAGTGATGCGCGGAAACCCGATGGGGAGCCCAATGTGGATAGCCTTTGAAGTTCCGGCGTTCCGCTTGACGGATGAACAGTTGCGTGCTGCTGCCGTGGCCGATTCTTTAGCAGCTGCTGGCGAAGTGGTGCCGGTGAACCGCACGCTCGATACGAGTTCTTATGCTCGCTTGGAAACGCTTGCCGCTATGGAAAATAGCTGCCCTGCAACGCCTGCGACAAAGAAGTTCCGCGAAGCTTTGAAGAAAAAGCTATCGAAGCTCCCGAAGGAACAGAATGCTTGGGCCGATAACGGAATGCTCTGGTTCCGCCGCAATGCAAACTACCTCGTTGCAGATAAAATTAGCGGTCAGGATAGCCTCCATAATCCGCTCCCGAGAATGATTGAACTCAAGCAGTACCTGGATTCCATGAATGTTCAGCTCCTTGTGGTTCCTGTTCCTGTAAAAGAAGAAATCTATGCAGATAAGCTTGTTTCTGGCACCGCAGCCGACTTGTGCGTGAATGTGAACGGCCGTGAATTTATCCGCGAAATGCTCGCCGCCGGGATTGACGTGCTCGACCTTTACCCGTCTTTGATGGCGGCCCGCAGTGGCGATGACGCTCCGCATTACAGCTACCAGCGCTACGATACGCACTGGGCTTTGCCGGGCATGCTTGCCGCTATGGAACAACTTGCTTCTCGCGTGACGCAGTACAGCTGGTATGCCGATGCAAACCCGCAGCCGGGTAGCCTCGTGATGAAGGATACGGTAGTGTTGCGCGAAGGGGACTTGGTGGCTCATTTGCCGGATAAGGAAAAGTCCAAGTATGCAGCCGATACTCTTGCGGGCATGAAAATCTACAAGGGCGACAAACCGTACAAGGGTGGCAAAAATGCTCCAATCCTCTTGATGGGCGATTCTTTCACGGGCGTGTTTGAATCTGTGGACCAGAAAAGCGGTGGCCCGGGTTCCTTGCTTGCTTATGCGACGGGACTCGACGTTCAGGTGCTTACGAGCTGGGGCGGAGGCCCTGGCGTTCGCGCTCGCCTCAAGAAGATGAAAAAGGACATGCTGAGCAAGCGTCTCGTGATTTACATGATGACTGCTCGTGACTACTGGCAAAGCCCGATGGAATGGGACGGAATTTAGACGAAAGAACGCTCGCAAAGCTCGCTACAGACGAAAGACTAGAGAAGGGTCTTTCGTCTCTCGTCTCTCGTCTCTCCTCTAAACTTTTTTGGTTACTTTTCCTCGCGACGCTCGTGATTGCACTCCCGTTTCTGCTTTGGAACGGGAAGAACGATTCCATGAGCTATCGCGAAATGGCGTGCGTATTTGAAGAACGTGCGCCGGGTTGCCTTGATTCTATTGGCGATTGGCATGCGGGACTTGCTTATTTTGATAGCAGTGTCGCCGTGAATCACGATACTTTGCAATCTCTGAAAAACCTGCTTTGGCAATTTTGGAATATCGATTTTGCCGGGGCGGGCGAGGCCGCTGTTGCTAAAGATGCTGTGCTTCCGCTTCGCGTTCTTGCAAACAGAAAATCTGGCTGCATGGGGCTTTCTTGGCTTGCGCTCATGGTGGCCGAAGCGCGCGGTTTGCATCTCGATGCTATTCTCCTTCCGGGGCACGTCTTTTTGCGTTATGGCTCTTCGGACAATTTCGTGAATTTGGAACCGAACCGTCGCGGCTTTACATACACCGATGAAGAATACCGAGAAAAGTACCAAAAAGGTCCTTGGACCGGCCTTGAATTTAAACCGCTTGAAACGCGACAGTTTATAGGGCTTGCCGCATTTGATATCGGCAATCTGTACCTTGAAAACGATGTCCCGCGAGCACTCACGTGGTACCGCATGGCGGAAGAATTTTTCCCGGAATATCCGGGAATTAGCGTAAATCAGGCTGTTGCAAAAAGTCGATTGCCTGATATTCTGTAAAATTTTTTGTGATTGTGCTTTTTTCGCCTGTATTATGGCGTTTGGGCTCTGTTATTTATTGGGTTTAATTTCCCGTGAATTTCTATTTTTTAGGGGAAATGTCGACACGCTGCGATAACGCTTTTTTCTTAGGAAAGATACTTTTTTGGGTATCTTGTATTCTTGTTTTTTCGGGGTGTGATACTTTTTTTGGCGAACATGTTTGGCTAAATGCTCCGATAGAAACAGACAAGGCTCATGATGGCTTAATTACGATCAAGGCTTCGAAAATTAAAAATTCGAATGGTGGTGCAATGTCGTACCTAGGTACGTATGCTCCAACAGCAAAACCTAGTGAAACGCCTCAATTGAAGGCTGCCTTGAACTACGATTTTTCCATTGGCGCGCATGAGATTACTTGCGGTGAATTTAAACGGATCATGGGGACGACTTTTGATGATCGTTGCCGAGGCAAGGATTCTGATTTGCTGCCCGTGACCAGGGTTACTTATTTTGATGCCGTCCTTTATGCAAACGAACGTAGTAAGCGTGAAGGCTACGATACTGCTTATACTTATTTCTCAACTGCTTTTGATGCCGCGGGAAACTGCGTATCGATGGAAAGTATTCTCTTCCATCCCGAAGTGGAGGCGTATCGTCTGCCGACAGAAGCGGAATGGATTATGGCCGCAGACCGCGATTGGAATCCTTCTGCAGAGTGGAATGCGCTGAATTCCGATTTTGAGCCGAAAAAAGTTTGCTCGTATCCTCGTATTCATGGCGACTTTTGCGATATGGGCGGCAATGTCAAGGAATGGGTCTCGGATTGGCTTGGCTATTTCAGGGACACGACGATTACGAATTTTGTCGGAGCTTCTGATGGCGGTTCTCTAGGTGAACGCATTATCAAGGGCGGGAGCTATCGCAACGACCCGTCTTCGATTAAGCTCTATAATCGTGGCGATGTCTACATCGTGACTTCGGCGGCGAAGTCGGAATATCTTGGTTTCCGTATTGCCTTTGGTAAAATTCCAAATGCCGTCTGGATGAGGCGAGATGGTCAAGTTCGACAAAATAGGGTTATCCCGATGGCAGGCGCTAGCGTCGTCAAGAAGAACATGGAAACGTATCGTACAAAACTTGTTTTCCGTAATGACGTGAGCGGAAACTTGGCTTTTGTGGATTATGTCAATGGCTCTCTGTCGGTTTTCGAATTTTTGGACACCCTTGATTCCTATCATCCTGATATTTCTCCGGATGGGAGACTTGTTGCCTTTTGTACAGGAATGGAAGGCGTTTCTGGCAAGTCGGATGTCTATATTCGTCCGCTCTCGGAAAATTATACGAAACCGTTAAAGGTTAAGGCCAATGGAAATGCAGCCATCCCGCGATGGCGCTTGCTTGAAAATGGCGATACCGTCATTGTGTATGTTTCGGATGCCGGTAATAACAAGGAAAATTCTGCGTTTAAGTCGAAAAGTACATGGCAGGTGAAGTATGCCAATGGTCGCTTTGGCGTTCCTCAAAAGCTTTTTGACGGCGCTTATCACGGTGGTATATCTGATGATAATACGCTTGCTGTAACGGGTGCCAGATTGTTGCGTGCGAAAGTGGCCAAGCCCGGCATGACCCTTGCAAATGCTCGTGATACCATATGGTATAATGGGGAACAGGCCTGTAACGTTTCGCTTGCGAACGATGGCACGAAGCGTGTGGCGTTCCTTGATTTTGGCGGGGATACCGGGATTGACTTTGTGGGTGAAAGCTATGGGACGCATGAACGGTTGCTTATTGCTGACAGTACAGGAAAACTAATCAAGTCCATTGCGGCACCTGTGGGCGATAGTTTTGACCATACGGAATGGGCTCAGAATTATACGGGTTCGGACCCTGATGGCGGTTTTATTGTTGCTACTCTTGTAAACGCCAATGGAACGCACAAGAAAATTGTCCTTATAAATGTGAAAGATGGCTCGATTTTGGATTTGGCTGAAGGCGATGAACTTTGGCACCCCGCAATTTGGCGTAAGAAGTACGAAACTTCAAAAACGTCAGAACTTGATCCTGACAGCGCAGGCGTTTATTTGCGCCCTGCGGATGAATGGGCTTCTGTTATCATGCGCTTCAACATGGAACTTCTCTGGAAGTATCGCGATTCTGCGAATGTGGCCATTCTGGGCTCGTCACGCCCGTTGTTTGGCATAAGCCCTTCGCGTTTCGATAAAAGTTTCTTTGCGGTGAATTTTGGACAAACGCCTAATTCCATTTATATGACAAGGGATTATTTGGACCATTATGTATTCAATCATCTGAAGAAGTTGAAATATTTGATTATTTCGCTTGATATTGATTTCTGGTACAAAATTGATGGCCCTAATGGCGACAACATGTTCTATACGCATTTTGATAACTATCCGGGATATGTGTACGACAAGAATCATGATTATTGGAAAGACGGAGTTCCAGATGGATTGCTGGAATATACAGAAAATGCGATTGGCTCTTCGGATGAAAGTTTGTACATGAAGGACCGTGGCCGGTATTCTTATTCGAATTGTAGTTCTTGGCGTGAAAATCCTGAAATTGAGATGGATAGCACCTATTATGATTCCCGCGAATACTTGCTTGAAGACTGTAAGAATGCCCTCATTTCCATTATTGAGGAAGCGGCAAAGAGGAATATCCGTGTGGTGGGTGTTATTTTCCCGCAGAGCCCGGCGTATAAGGAAACGGGCGCGTTTGGACGTTATGGACTCCGCCGTAGCAGGGCAAAGAAACTGATTGATGAACTTAGTTCTTTAAATAAGAAGTATCCGAATTTTTTGGTGATGGATGAAAATAAAATGGGAAAGCACGACTATACAGATAATATGGCTGTAGATGAAGACCATTTATGTAATGGTGGTGCTGGGTTATTGAGCTATCGGTTGAATGAGCTCTTGTTATCCTGGGAAAAGAAAAAATGAAAAACTTTATCCGTCATCCTTTTTGCTATAGAGTCCTTTGCTTTATTTCTCTTATTTTGGGAGTTTCATGTAATGAAGAAAATCCCGTTTTTGCCGTTCCGACAAATCCCTCTGTTGTAAATGAGATAGATGGTTTTGTCTTTGTTAAAGCTGGAGGAAATTCAACTTTCCTTGGAACGGATGTAAATGGGGCTCGTACAAGTGAAACTCCTAGGATGAAAGTTCACTTTACGTATAATTTTTATATAAGCAAAAACGAGGTTACTCGTGGCGAATACAACGCCTTGCGAAATGGCGCTGGTGCTGAATGCCATGAAGCTTGCGATGACCAAAGCCCGGTGACAAACGTGTCCTATTTTGATGCCGTGCTTTATGCAAATGCCAAGAGCAAAGCTTATAACCTGGATACCGTTTATACGTACACAAAGGCGACTTTTAATCCCAAGGGCGGTTGCGATGACCTTGATGGACTTGTTTTCCGTGAAGATGTAAATGGTTTCCGCTTGCCGACCGAAGCTGAATGGGTCTATGCTGCAAGTCATGGCTGGAACCCCGAGGCGGGTTGGCATAGCGAAAATTCGGGCTTTGTGGCTCATGATGTAGCGACATCGCCGGCGAACACTTTGGGCATTTACGATATGGCTGGCAACGTTCTGGAATGGGTGAACGACTGGCTTACATATTTTCGTCAAGAGCCTGTCACTAATTTTGTGGGTGGAGCTGATGGCGGTGGCCTTGGAGAACGTGTGGTCAAAGGTGGAAGCTACCGAAATGACCCTTCACTGATCAACATTTATAGCCGTGGAGATATTTATACCGTTGTTTCTTCGGCTAAGGCAGATTATATCGGTTTTCGCTTGGCTTTGGGAGCTATTCCTAATGCGACGATGCTTGATGAACGTGGTTCTGTAAAAGAATCTGTAGTCAATTCGCTGGCTGAAACGAATGATGTTAAGCATCTGACGGGAACGTATGAATCGAAGCTTGTATTCCGCAATGATGTGACGGGCAATCTGGCGTTTATCGAATATGGAACAGGATTCAATTCGGTGACAGAAATCAAGGACAGCTTGCAAGTATATCATCCTGATGTTTCTCCTGATGGGAAACGGGTTGCCTTTTGCACGGGAATTGAAGGTGGTGTCCGTCCCTCAAGCGTGTATGTCCGCAATCTGGATGCGACAGGATCTGGACTTGTCAAATTGGACGTCGAAAATGCTGTAATCCCTCGTTGGCGTATTCTTGAGAATGGCGATACCGCGATTGTCTATGTCTCGAGTGCTGCGGACAATAGTGATGATGCTTCGTTTGCGGCGATGAGCACTTGGCAGGTTCCTTTTAATAACGGACAATTTGGAATCCCCAAGAAAATTTTTGATGGCGCGTTTCATGGAGGCGTGAGCGCGGATAAGCAGCTTGCGGTAACCGGCTCAAAGCTTTTGCGTGCTAAAATGGCTACAATAAGCAGTGTCGTGTTTAATGGCGTTGATTCCATTTGGTATGGTGGAGAACAGGCTTGCAATGTTTCGCTAGCTAATGACGGTAGCAATAGGACTTTGTTCCTTGATTTTGGCGGCGCTACGGGTGCCCAGTTTGTGGGACAATCTTACAACACCCATGAAAGGCTTTTGGTCATGAATAATCGCGGAGAACTTGTTCAAAGTGTTGCGGCTCCGGCTGGCTATACATTTGACCATACAGAATGGGCTATTGGAGGCTCTAATCTTGCGGTGGCGACACTTGCTAATGTGAATGGCGTCCATCAAAAAATCGTTCTTGTCGACTTTTCGGATGGATCGGTAAAGACTCTTGTGGAAGGCGACGAACTTTGGCACCCTTGCCTCTGGCATTCTAGAAATCGCTTTGACAGTGTGAATCTCGATACGGACAGCGCTGGCGTTTATTATCATCCGTCGGCTTCGTATGGCGCAATTGACCTCCGTGTGAAAATGGAGCGCTTCTGGGAATATCGCGATGAACTCACGGCTGTTGCTTTGGGTTCTTCAAGAACGATGTTTGCACTCTATGATAAAGATGTGAAGTCGCAGCGTATTTTGAACATGGCGTTTTCTTCGGGGCAGGTGACGGGTATGGAATACCTGTTTGAAAACTACGTCTTGAACCATGTAAAGAATCTGAAGGTCGTTGTTCTTGAAATGTCTCCGGCCATGTTGTGGACGGATCGTTATGACACTTGGAGTGAAGTTATTTACAACAGAGTTCCTGGATACAAGTACGATGAAAGTCACGGCTTTTGGGTCGATGGCTTGCCGGATCATTTCTTGGATGCTGTAAAGGCTTCGCCACGCCCTAAGACGGCGATGCTTTTTGATTATGATCTAGAGGACTTTTTGATGCCTTCAAGGAATTGGGGCGAGGCAGTCTGTGTCCGTGATTCGAACGTCCTTACTTTAGATTCGCCTTTGTTGAAAAGAAACCTTAAGACTTTTGAAGATATGGTTCAAAAGGCTCGTGCAAGAGGAATTACTGTTATTGTTACTGTCTTGCCCCAGAATCCGGGATATGCAAAAACGGGAACTTTTGGGATTTATGGCCCAAGGCGCAGTTATGCTATGGAAATTATCAATGAGATTGGGAAACTTGATGTGATCATGTTTGATGAAAATAAGTTTGGTGATCATGACTATACTAGCGAAATGGCTTACAATACAGATCACCTGAGTGCTCTTGGCGCAAAGCAGTATACGCATAGGCTCGACTCGTTGCTTGCTACATTGGAAAATTGATCTATGCTGAAGTTCTTACTGGCCGCATTTGTTGTTCTTTTGGCATCGTGCTCGGATTCCGAGGGCGTATCTTCGTCTAGTAATTCGCGCTTCTTGCCGGGAATGGTGCGGTTCAGTGCGAAAAAGGATACTGTTTTTTTGGGAACCGATTATCCTTTGGCTAAGGCTACAGAACGCCCGCAAATGAAAGCGTTTTTAGATTATACTTTTTATTTGGGTGAGCATGAGGTGACATGTGGCGAATTTAATACGCTCATGAAATCGTCTTTTAAACTGAATTTGGCCTGCTCAAGTGAAAATATTCCTGCAACAGATTTGACCTATTACGATGCAGTTCTCTTTGCAAATGAACGCAGCAAGGCCGAAGGCTTTGATACGGCTTATACATATGTCAATGCGCAGTTTGATGGCGAAAAACACTGTATAAACCTAGAAGGCTTTGCGTTCCATCCCGAAGTGAAAGCTTATCGCTTGCCGACCGAAGCGGAATGGATTCTGGTCGCTCAAAAAAATTGGAACTTGTCTGCAGGCTGGACTGCCGAAAATTCGGGGTATGAATTGCACGACGTTTGCACCATTGTGGATTCTGTCTCTAAATTCTGCGACCTTGTCGGAAACGCTATGGAATGGGCAAATGACTGGCTCGGAAATTTCCGTGATACGGTGGTGACCAATTTTGTGGGCGCCCCTGATGCGGGCTCGCAGCGAATGCGCGTTGTTAAAGGTGGTAGCTATAGAAATTCCGCAAGCTCCATTGAACTGTATAATCGCGGTGACGTGTATATGGTGACTTCGTCGACTCACAAGGAGTATATAGGATTCCGCTTGGCGTTTGGCGCCATTTCGGAAGCAACTTGGATGAGCTCGGATGGTAGAATTGTGGAATCGCGAATTGTCCCGTTGACTTCGTCTGTAACCATGAAATCCCTGGTGGGGTCTTATCAAGTAAAGCTTGCATTCCGTAACGACATTACGGGAAACTTGACTTATATTGACTATTTGAGCGGGTCCCCTTTGGTTAGGGAAATTGCGGATTCGCTTGAAGTCTATCACCCTGATATATCTCCGGATGGAAAAAAAGTGGCCTTCTGTACTGGGCTTGAAGGGGTTCAGGGAACTTCGGAACTGTACGTGCGTGACTTGAATGAATCTGGGACGAATTTGGTTCGCCTAAATGTCGAGAGTGCGGCTATTCCGCGCTGGCGAGTGCTTGAAAATGGCGATACGGTCATTGTCTATGTGACGAATGCTGAAAACAATGAAAATGATAAGACTTTCAAATCGGCCTCTACATGGCAGGTAAAGTTTGCAAATGGCAAGTTCGGTAAACCGGTAAAACTTTTTGATGGAGCTTATCATGGCGGCATAAGCGAAGATAATACGCTAGCTGTTACAGGTTCAAGCCGTTTGCGAGCCCGCATTGCCGAGAAAGGCTCTTCTGTTACCGAAAACGCCCGAGATACCGTGTGGTACAAATATAAAGATGAGGCTGAACAGGCTTGTAATGCGTCTCTTGCCAAGGATAGTAGCAAGCGGACGTTGTTCCTTGACTTTGGCGGTAAAGCAGGTGTGAAATTTGTTGGAAAAGATTACGGGACGCACGAACGTTTGCTTGTGGCAAAATCTTCCGGTAAACTGGTGCAGTCTGTTGCCGCGCCGAATGGGTATACTTTTGACCATAGTGAATGGACCATAGGCGGGAAAAATACTGCGGTTGTAACTCTTGTAAATGGCCAGGGCGCTCATCAGAAAATAGCACTTGTCGACTTGACGGACAGCTCGGTTGTGGAAATTGTCGAAGGGGAAGAACTTTGGCACCCTTGCTTGTGGATTAGGAACAACATTTCTGTCCGTGATAGCGTTCTTGATTTAGACAGCGCTGGCGTTTATTATCTTGAGGGCCAAGATGGAACTCTTGAAGCGATTGGCATAAAGCTTACGGTGATGTGGAAATATAAGGATGATATAGAGATCCTGTGCGTGGGGAGTTCTAGGACTGAAAAAGGCATTGTCGTGACAGAGATGAAATCTGGCTTTGCGACGAATGTCGGGCATATGGGAAATGACTTGAATGCGACGCTGTATGTTGCTGAAAATTATGGCGTGAATCATTTGAAAAAGTTGAAGTACATCGTGATGGCTGTAGATATTGACCTTTGGCTTAACAGGATGGAGTTTTCGGATTTGATATTTACAAAAGCCCCAGGCTACATTTATGATGCAAACCATGATTTCTGGAAAGGCAATTTACCGGATTATTTTACGGAAGTCGTAGAAAATGCAGCCAATTATCCGGAAGCCGCAAGGACGAATTTTGTGGAATCCCGCGGGTTCTTTAGCGATGAAGGCGTTGAATGGGGCTCTCCCTTGGTGGAACTCGATTCAAATTGGTCAAAAGCGAATATTGCAAATGTGCAATGGAACTTGAACCGTCTTGAAAAATTTATAATTAAGATGGATTCTCTGAATTTAAAGATTGTAGGGGTAGTTTTTCCACAGAATCCTCGCTATCGTGAAACGGGGTCTTGGGGACGCTATGGACCGCAACGTTCTTTTGCGGAAGAAATTATGGAGACTTTGATGAATATGGAGCATAGGTATTCAAACTTTGTTTTGATGGATGAAAATAAAAATGGGGATCATGACTACTCTGATGAGATGGCCATAAACACAGATCATCTGAGCATTGCCGGTGCACAAAAGCTGACGCATAGGCTTGATTCACTGCTGTTGAAACTAGGAGAGTAACTATGGGCTTCTGTTATAAAGGAAACATCCTTGTCTGGAGCATGTCTGTCTTTGCTCTCTCTTTGATGGCTTCTTGCAATCATTATGATTCTTCGGTAGAAAGTAAAGTCGAGTCTTTTTTGACATGCTCCTCAAAGAAGAAATGCCCTGAAGTCGATTTACAAGATGAATTTATTTTGGTTCGCTCTTCTAAACAAAACGTGGCGTTGGGAACGAACTTGAAATCGGCCAAGGCGAGCGAACGCCCCGAAATGAAAGTCGAGTTTACTTATGACTACCAGCTGGGGCAACATGAAGTTACTTGTGGTGAATTTAATGATTTGATGGGGGACAAGAAAGGTCGCGTTTCTCTAGATTGCGAAAAGAAAAACTTGCCGGCGGTAAATGTGACGTATTTGGATGCCGTGCTTTATGCAAATGCCAAAAGTAAAGCTGCCGGCATGGATACTGCCTATACTTACTCTTCGTTGGAACTGGATAAAAAAGGCCATTGCGTCTTGATGGAAGGCTTAAAATTTGATCCCGATGTGGAGGCTTTCCGTTTGCCGACCGAAGCAGAATGGGTGTATGCCGCGGGTTTAGCGTTTAATGTCGATAATAGCTGGAATGCCAGCAATTCTGATTTTGAATCTCATGAAGTTTGTAAGAAAAAGGATGATAATGGCTTTTGTGACTTGCTTGGAAATGTGACCGAGTGGGTGAATGACTGGCTTGGATCGTTCCGCGAAGAAATGGTTACGAACTTCATTGGTGCAACCAATGGCGGGAGCCATGATGAACGCGTTATCAAGGGCGGAAGCTTTAATAGTATTCCTCAGACAATCAATCTTTATGCACGTGGTGACGTTTATACGGTCACGGAACAAACGGCTTCTAATTATCTCGGATTCCGCTTGGCGTATGGTAAAATTGAAAATGCCGTTTTGCTGAATACGTCGGGAGATGTCGTTTCTTCGAACGTCTCGGTTGTTGTTGGGAAAAATAAGATTTCGTCTATTTTGGGAACGTCGCGAGCAAAGCTTGCTTTCCGCAATGATGTGACCAAAAAGTTATCCTTTATAGATTTTACGAAAATCACACCGACGGTTGTTGAAATCAAGGATTCGATAGATGTCTATCATCCTGACATTTCGCCAGACGGAAAACGTGTTGCGTTCTGCACAAGCGAAGAAGGTGTCGGCGGAAAATCGGAAGTCTATGTCCGTGACTTGAATGAATCGGGGAGTAATCTTGTAAAGCTTGATGTGAAGTCAGCAGCAATCCCTCGCTGGCGTGTGCTTGACAATGGAGATACGGTTATCGTTTATGTCACCGATGCGGGAAACAACGAAGATAAGTCTTCGTTCTTTGCAAAAAGTACGTGGCAGGTGAAATTTGCAAATGGAAAATTTGATGGAACGCCTGTAAAGCTTTTTGATGGCGCTTATCATGGCGGTATCAGCGATGATTCGAAATTGACGGTGAGTGGAGCCCGTCTGCTCCGTGCTCGTGTTGCTTCGAAAAAATCGACTGTTGAAGAAAACGCTCAAGATACGATTTGGTATGCAAAAGAACAGGCTTGCAATGCTTCTTTGAATAAAACATCCAAGCAGACCTTGTTCCTTGATTTTATGGGTGAACCTGGAATTGAATTTGTTGGTGAAGACTATAACGTGCATGAACGTATGTTTGTTATGGATAGTACTGGCAAATTGCTCAAGTCGGTGAAGGCTCCTAAAAACTGGGCGTTTGACCATAGCGAATGGGTTCTGCATGATGAAAACATGGCTATTGCTACGTTGACTAATGTTGATGGCGCTCACCAGAAAATAGTGCTAGTGAATGTTGACGACAATACGATTACAGAAATTGCTGAAGGCGAAGAACTTTGGCATCCTTGTTTCTGGAAATCTGTTAATAATGCATCAAGTGACCAGAAATGGAGTGCCGATAGTGTTGGTCAATACTTAACTCCTAAAAATCAGACGTATTACTTGCTCGCCAATAAAATGCCGATGTTCTGGCAGTTGAAGGATTCTGTAGAAGTTGTGGGGCTTGGAAATTCACACTTGTGGGTGGGCTTTGCGGCTCCTGAAATGAGCAAGCCTTCGATCAATATGGGGATTATCCCGTGTGATATGCATTGTGCCCATTATCTTTTCTCAAATTATGTTTTGAATCATTGTTCTAAACTTAAATATGTTGTTCTTGGCCTTGGAATTGACTGGTGGTGGAATGGTGATGAGCGCACCGATGTCAATATGAGTATGAATAGTGCGCTTGGCTATGAATACGATAGAAATCACGAGTTCTATCCGGATGGCGTTGACGATGAGTTCTTGAAACTTATTGCAGAAAATGCATCTCCAGAAGCTGATTATGTCAAGTCCAATCTCGGATGGTACCCCACAACGGAAAATAGTGGATGGTATGATGAAAATGGCGTGGCTGGAATGAGCGGCGATTCTACATGGAGTGATTGCTTGTTTAACAAGAGTCTTGCCCAGTGCCTTGTCAATATGGATCAGGAAACTTGTGTTTCTAATTACCATATGGATGTTTGCGTTGCGGATTCGAGCTTGGATAAGTGCCTTGCAAAATCGGAACTGAGCCAGTGCTCTGCACTTTTCTCTGGCGAATTTGAAAAATTGAAGGATGTTGTTCGCCTGGCTAAAGAAAGGGATATTACCGTTGTTGGAGTCTTGTTCCCGATCAGTCCGTATTACAAGAAGACGGGGGCTTATGGCCGCCATGGCTTACGCCGCAGCCATGCCGAAAAGCTGATCGAAGAAATCGAAAATTTGGCTGATATCCATTCGAATTTTTACCTCATGAATGAAAATAATTTTGGCGACCATGATTACCCGACATCAATGGCAAGTGATTTTGACCATTTGAACAAGGATGGCGCCAAGCGTGTCACTGCAAAAATTGATTCTCTGATTAAATCAATAGACGGCAAGTCGAAAAAGTAAATAGTAGGGTAGGTTGCTTGTGCATTTGTCTTTAGTATTGGTTGCTGCTGCGGTCGCGCTTTTTGCGGTATTCCCGTTGACGGATACCGATATTTGGTGGCATCTGGCCTGTGCGCGCGATTGGGTGACGACTTGGACACCTGTGCGCGAACCCGTTGTGAATGTGCACGAGTATTTCCAGCAGATGGTAGCGTTTGTCTATGACATTGGTGAAGCTCCGTTGTTGGTTGCTTTCAAGGCTTTTTTGTGGGGCCTTGTCTTTGTGCTGTTCTTGCTGCCTTCGATGCGCGGTTTTAATTTGAATAAAGAAAACGCAGTTGAGTCTAGTGGAGAGATTTCTCCAGTAACGTTTGCTGGGATTGCGGTCCTTCTCTTTATTTTCCGCTATCAATTTGAAATGCGACCGGTGCTTTTGAGCATGCTCTTCCTTGGCATTTATTGGAACGTGTTGCCTTGGCTCTTTTACGGGTGGCGCGAACGTAAGATGGAACGCAGCTCGGTGTCCAAAAAATTTCATCATGTGTTTCACCTGACATTCCGTGATGTGACGAGCTTGTATAAGTTTTTAGGCGTGCTTTTGGTCCTTTTTATCCAGTGGATTTGGTGCAAATGCCAGGGACTGTATGTCTTGGGATTGGTCTTGGCATTTGGCTTTTTCTCGTATAGCCTCTGGTTTAGGCGCTGGGTGAGGTTTGGAAAGGTAAGGCAATGGAATGGGACTCGAATTCCGCTCAAGACGATTGCGTGGCAGTTGCTTTTTGTCATTTTGCTGTTTGCGATGCCGTTTTTCCATCATGACGGCCTGAATTTGATTCCCTATCCGTTTGAACTGTTGGATCGGTTGCTTGGCCTTTCTCCTTCTGCTATAATTTTTTCGAATGAAATTGCGGAAAACCGTTCGCCGATTACGCTTTTGCTAAATGGTGAAAATGTGTTGCAGTCTGCTTTGATGCTTGTATTTTGCGTGGCCGGAATTGTACTTGCTATAGTCCGGTGGTATTTGCAACCCTCGCCGGATTCTTCGTGGCAGTTGTCTTGGCAGACGAATGAACGTGTCGAGGCCATATTTACCCGCAGGCTGCTTCCATCTTGGCTTTTCATCACTGCGATTCTCGCTCTTGTTGCCGAACGCAACTTTGTGCTCTTTTTGCCGGTTTTTGTGGCTATTGTTGTGCATTTTTCGATGCGCCCGTCGACTTCTAGTTCGAAACTCAGGAATACTAGCCTGAAAATCAAAAATACAGGCTTGAAACTGAAAAAACATCTTGCCGAAAAGTCTCGAAAGATTGGCTCTAAGTTAAAGCTTAAGGGAAAACTGGCTCAAAAAACTCGCAATTGGGGTCATTCGTTTAGCCCGCTTTTGACATCGGAGTTTTTGCTTGCTGCCGTTGTTTTGGCTTTTGTGCTTGGGCATTGGAGCAAGTCGCTCTCATCTTACGATTCCATGATTGCCTACCAGCGTGTGCCTGTGGGGGCTGCGCATTGGATGATGGAAAATCCGCATCCGGGCAGGTTGTTTAACGATGACCGTGCGGGCGGCTATTTGGCGTTTATGAACCCGCTCGATTCGATATACATCGATGGGCGTTTTATCTTGAAAACGGCAGATTTCTTTGAACGTTACCTGACTTATGCGACCATGCCGCGGCTCTTTTTGGTGGATGCCGATTCGCAAGATATCGATCGCGTGGTGCTCCCGCTCCGCTATTATGCCAGATGGGATAAGTTGCTTGCAACCCTTGATTCAAGCGAAAAATGGCACGTAGCGTACCGCGACTCTCTTTTTGTCGTGATGGACCGCACACAGCATTAAAACGTAAGACTAAAAAAATTTAAATTTGGTCGCTAATAATTTATTTTTAGATAGATTTAACGGCCCTGTGTGGGCATTGGAGTTGTGTATGAATCGTTTGGTAAAAATGGGACTTGCCGGTTTGTTCGCTTTCGGGCTTGCCCAGGCTAAGGTCAATTTCCCGTTCCCGCAGATGTCGGATTACGGTGGAAATGCAACGCTTTTGAGCGACAAGGCCAAGGCCTCCGAAGAATTGAAGTCCCAGTTTGCCTACTGGCTCAAAACCATGTACAATGAAAATGGCGATGTTGCTGGTGTCCGTTCTGATCCGGGTTCTGATACGTATTTCTCGGAAGGTGTCGGTTACGGCATGCTTTTGATGGTCTACTTTAGCGATAACACGACGAGCTATCAGCCGCAATTCGACAAGATTTGGAACTTCTACAAGAAGATGATGAACGAAAACGGCCTCATGATTTGGAAGGTTGGTAATCTTTCTCAGTCGTGGGATGCCGGTAACGGTGCAGCACTCGATGGCGATATCGATGCCGCCGCTGCTCTTGCAATGGCTTACTTCCAGTTCGGTGACGAAAAGTACAAGGAAGATGCCAAAAAGCTCATCCAGTCCATGAAAAAGTCCGAGTTCGAATCGAATGGTCTGCATTTGCCGGGCGACAAGTGGGGCGATGCCGCTTTCAACCGCAAGAACCCGGGCTATTTTGACCCTGCCTACATGCCGGTTTTTGCCTTGATCGATACGGACAATGCGGAATTCTGGAACAAGACCGCTTACGATGCCAACATGAAGCTCTACGAAGCTAGCTCTGCAGAAGTTACGACGGGCCTCATTGATGACTGGACTGATAAAAACGGCAAGAGCGAAGATGACTACTATAGTTACGACGCTTCCCGCGCTCCGTGGCGCAATGCCAAGGCTGTTTGCTGGCATGGCGATACGCGAGCTCTCGCTCTCGACAAGAAGATGGCTGAATTTGTTTCTACTGTCAGTGCCGCCAACATGAAGGGCCCAGTCCTCAGATCGTCTGGCAGTCTTGGCAATGATCACAATAGCACGTTCGTGACATCCCTCATGACATCTCTTATCTCTGATGCAAAGTATCAGGCTAAGCTCGATGAATACTGGAAGGAAGCGGTTGCTCTCGGTGACGAAAACTACTTCAATCAGTCCCTCAAGCTTTTGAACGGTTTGCTTGTTTCGGGTAACATGCCGAATCTCGCTGCAGCAACGCCTTCGCAGCCGACTTCTAGCTCTTCGACTCCGGCAAGCTCAAGCTCTGGCGAAGGCACGACGGTTTTGCCGACTCTTGCTGCCAAGGCCCCGGTGATGACGCTTGCTGGCAGAACGCTTCAGCTCGATGTCAAAGGCGATGTCCGCGTAGATTTGATCTCCATGACGGGTAGCGTGTTGAAGTCGTTTGACAAGAATGCAACGGGCTCTGTCTCTGTTTCGCTGAATGGCGTTCCGAGTGGCCTCTATGTTGTGCGTGTCAAGAACGCTGGTGTTACGAGTCTCAAGAAGATTAAGCTCGACTAAGTGGCTTGATTTAGATTTTGAATCATAAAAGTCCGGGAACATGCGTTCTCGGACTTTTTTGTTCCTTCTGTATGAACTAAAGTATTCTTGACGAACTATTTTGTACAATCTTTGCATGTAAAGATTTGTTTGCTTTTTTATGAATAGGTGCTCATAAGTAAACTAAAATTACGTTGTCAAATGGTAAAAATAAAATTACACTTTGTGTGATATTGCTCAAATTTTAAAAATTTAAGCGTTTTGTCCATATAATATATAATTTTTGTATGTTTGGAATTATTTTGTATGATTCATTTACTAAATTTGTACGACCTTAAAAACAAACTAAAAGGTCAAATAAATGAAAACAACCAAAATAACAACCCTCTTCTTGGGCTTTGCCTCTGCAATGGCTTTGGCTCAGGAAGGTTCTGCTTGCATTCCGTTCGTCAACGGAACCGGCGATTATACCAAGAATTGTTATAATGCTGGCCTCCTTGAAATGACTGAAGGCAAGTGCTATGCTCTCAACCCGGATCGTTACCGCGATGTTGAAAACCAGCTTTGGATCAACAACGTTGCTACCCAGGAATGGTGGTGGGTTGAAACTCCTTGCATCGCAGAAGTTTCTAGCTCTAGCGAAGAACCGGAATCCAGCTCCAGCGAAATCGTTGAACCGGAATCTAGCTCTAGTGAAATCGTTGAGCCGGAATCTAGCTCCAGCGAAATCGTCGAACCGGAATCCAGTTCTAGCGAAATTGTTGAACCGGAATCCTCCAGCTCCCACGAAGCGCCGGTTTCTAGCTCCAGTGCTGAACCGATCGTTGTTTCGAACTGCATTGAGTTCGTGAACGGTTCTGGCAACTACACTGAAAACTGCTATAATGCAGGCCTCCTCGAAATGGAAGAAGGCAAGTGCTACGCTATCAACCCGGATCGCTATAACGATGTTAAGAACCAGCTCTGGATCAACAACGTTGCTTCTCAGGTCTGGTGGTGGCAGGAAGTTACGTGCGGTACGGAAATCTCCAGCTCCAGTGCTGAAGAATCTTCCAGCTCTGTCGAAGAATCTAGCTCTAGCGTTGAAGAATCTTCTAGCTCTGTCGAAGAATCCAGCTCTAGCGTTGAAGAATCTTCCAGCTCTGTCGAAGAATCCAGCTCCAGCGAAGAATCCTCTAGCTCTGAAGAAGTTTCTAGCTCTAGCGAAGAATCCTCTAGCTCTGTTGAAGAATCTAGCTCCAGCGTTCAGGTGGAACTCGTTGAACTCTGTGTTGCTTATGGCAAGACAAAGTTGTCTGCCAGTGTTGTTGCTAATAACTGCTACAACGCTGATTTAAGAAACATGAAGGCGGAAACTTGCTACGCCATTAATCCGGAAATCAAGGCTCAATTTGGCTCTTATTCCGGATACACTCGCGATGTTACCGCTTCTAAAACAAGTGGACATGGAAAAAATAAGAAGTCCATCAACTGGTGGATCGAAACTCCGTGCTACGAAGAAATCATCGTCTCTAGCTCCAGCGTCGAAGAATCTTCTAGCTCTGTTGAAGAATCCAGCTCCAGCATCGAAGAATCCTCCAGCTCTGTTGAAGAATCCAGCTCCAGCGAAGAATCTTCTAGCTCTGTTGAAGAATCCAGCTCCAGCGAAGAATCTTCCAGCTCTGTTGAAGAATCTAGCTCCAGCGAAGAATCTTCTAGCTCTGAAGAATCCAGCTCTAGCGAAATCGTTGTCGCTAAGTGCATCGAATTCGTGAACGGCTCTGGCAACTTCACTGAAAACTGCTACAATGCAGGCCTCCTCGAAATGGAAGAAGGCAAGTGCTATGCTCTCAACCCGGATCGCTATAACGATGTCAAGAACCAGCTCTGGATCAACAACGTTGCTTCTCAGGTCTGGTGGTGGCAGGTTGTTCCGTGCGGTGATGTGATTGAATCCAGCTCTAGCGAAGAAAGCTCCAGCTCTGTTGAATCCAGCTCCAGCGAAGAAAGCTCCAGCTCTGTTGAATCCAGCTCTAGTGAAGAATCCTCTAGCTCTGTTGAATCTAGCTCTAGCGAAGAATCCTCTAGCTCCGCAGAATCCAGCTCCAGCGAAGAATCCTCTAGCTCCAGCGAAATCGTCGTGTCTACTTGCATTGAATATGTGAACGGCACTGGCGACTACGATCAGCATTGCTACAACGCTGGCTTGAGAAACATGGCTGAAGGCAAGTGCTACACCATGAATCCGGCTCGTGTTGCTGAAGGTGTCCCGCAGTGGATTAATGACGATGCCACTCAGGATTGGTGGTGGGTCGAAACCTCTTGTGGTGAAGAACCGGTTGTCGAAGAACCGATCGAAATCGTCTGCAAGGGTGATGACTGCGCTGATCTCAAGCCGATTCTCAAGGAACCGAAGCCGGCTCCGTCTTTCTCTGTTGGCCGCGACAACGGTACTTTGGCTATCGCCGAAGCTGTTGCTTCCAAGGCTAGCATGGCTGTTGCCAACAACATGTTGAGCATTGCAACGACCTCCAACGGCGTGAAGTCTGTGAAGGTCTTTAGCGTTCGCGGCGACATGCTCCTCTCTGAAACATTCTCCGGTGCTGCAAAGACCGTTGACATGGCTCAGTTTGCTGGCAAGGGTGCTGTGATTGTTCGCCTCGTCGAAGGCCGCAAGGTCCTCGCCACGAAGCGCATTGCAGTCCGCTAATTCGCTAACGATTTAATGTCAAAGTGAAAAAGGGCTTCCTCGAAAGAGGAAGTCTTTTTTTTATCGTCATGTTGAGGGACAAAGTCCCGATATACGACACTTGCTACTTAAGTAGCTTAGTGGAGTTATGCCCTTTGGGTAAACATCCAGTTAAATCTTGTAATGAGAAAGCTGGATTTAACTGGATCCTTCCGCTTCGCGTCAGGATGACGAGAATGTGGGATGACGATGCAAAAAAAAGGAACCCCGTCGGGGGTTCCTCTTCTAATGTTTAGATCCTTTTACGGAGTTTACCCCGGACTTGTTCCGGGGCTCAGGATGACACTGCTTACTGGCTAGCGACTAACGTTTACCTTATTCGCACGTTCGAGTTCGCGAGCGTTGATGATGAGCATCTGCAAGCGGTTCTCGATGTTAGCAAAGCTGGTATCCGGATCGTAGTCCAAGCTCAGGATTTGCACGTGCGGGCAACGTTCCTTCACAGCCTTCGTGAGGCCACGGCCACTGATGTGGTTCGCGAGGCAGGCGAACGGCTGCACAATGATGAAGCTGTTGATGCCGTGCTTCGAGTTGTAAAGGATTTCTGCCGGGATGAGCCAGCCTTCGCCCGTGTTGTACGTCGGGTCGATAATGCCGTCGATGTAGTTCACGAGTTCGAAGCAGTCGGCGTGGTGTTCGTAGAGCTTGAACGACTGCATGACCTTCTTGGCGGTTTCTGCGGCGTGTGCAAAGAGCTTTGACGTGACGCTTCCTTCGATACGGTCTGCAATCGGGTTTGCCGAGAATCCGCGCTTGATCTTTTCGGCGCGCACAACTTCGTCGACGCGGAAGAAGTCCATCATGCCCGGGAGGTAAACTTCCATGCCGTTGTCCATGAGGTAGTCTTCGACATGTCCGTTTGCGCTCGGGTGGTAGTTCATGAGGATTTCGCCGAGCACGGCAACGCGCGGCTTGCGGATGCCCTTCTGGCGAGCTTCCGTGATTTCGACCTTGTTGAATTCGTCGATGCACTGGCGAAGCATTTCGACAAGGCGCTTAGCAGAGCCGAGTTCCGTCTTCTTGAGCGTGGCTGCCGTCTTCATCAGTTCCGGCATCCACTTGCTGTAAATTTTCTTGGAATCACCCTTGTGGATTTCGTAGGGGCGGAGTGCGCGGTAAGCCGTTTCGATGGCGTCCATGAAGGCGAGGCCCCAGAGCGTATGGAGGCGGAAGTCGAGCCCGAGCTGGAATCCCGGATGCATGCCTTTATAGTCGATGCCGGTCGTGATGATGGAAACGTCCTTGTAACCCGCTTCGTCAAGAGCTTTACGGCCAAGCACGGAGTACTGCACAGCGCGGCAGTTTTCGCAGTTCTTGGCAAGGCACATTGAAACTTCGGTCTGCGGAACGTTCGGGTGTTCTTCGAGCCACTTGAGGCATTCGCCGATGTTGATTTGGCAGGGGAAGCAGATGTCGTTGTGCACGTACTTCTTGCCAAGTTCAATAGCGCGTTTGTCTGCAACCGGGAGGTAATCCGAGAGGTAACCCTTGCCCTGAATGTAGCTACTTGCGAGAATGGCGAAAGCGGGGGAGAGGTTCGGCGTCAAGATGATACGCTTGTTCTTGTCGCTTGCCACGTACGGCGTGTGGAACTGCGGTTCGTTCGAAATCGGCTTTTCCGGGAGGTTTGCCGCACGGCGGGCCTTCACGGTTTCGATAAAGCTCTTGATGCGGATGCCCACCGGGCCTCTTGCGTCGCCTTCGTCGAGCTTGAGCATGAGCATTTCCTTGTTGGAATCGCGGTGCATCATGCGCATCATTTCGTCGGTCAAAACGGAGTCATGTCCGCAGCCGAAGCTCACGATCTGGGCAAGTTCAACATGCGGGTCTCTCGAAGCAATCATCGTTGCGCCGAGCATACGCAAGTGGAACGTGTTCTTGATTTCTACGCGGGTGTGGCTCGGCACATCTTGGTCGTACACGCCCGGGAGCGATTCGGTAGTAAGCACCGGAATGCCCATCGCGGTAAAGTGGCTTGCGATGTTGTGGTTGATGAGCAAGTCGGCATGGTAGGGGCGGCCTGCAATCACAACGGCAAAGCTGTCGTTCGCCTTCACGTCGTCGAGAATCTTTTGGCCTTCTTCGAGGAGTGTGGTGCGGTAATTGTTGAGTGCCTTTTCGCCTTCCGTGACGGCCTTGTCCAAAATCTTCTTGTCGATGTTCCAGTTGTCGTGGAACCAGTCGATCGTCTGGCTTCTGCGGAGCTTGGTGTTTGCCCAGTGGAAAATCGGCTGGTCCATCGGGATGCCGTAATTCTTTTCGGGTTCGTCTGTGTTTTGGCAGATGTTCGGGTAACCTTGCACGACCGGGCAAACGGTTGTTGCGTTAAACTTGGTGTGGTCGCTCGGGAGCGAAATCATCATCGGGAAGAAGATGCGATCGACCTTCTTTTCGATGAGGCTGAGCACGTGGCCGTGGACGAGTTTGGCCGGGAAGCAGACCGTATCCGAAGGCACGCTGTGGAGGCCTGCTTCGAACATCTTGTAGTCGCTCTGGCGGCTCACGACAACGGTATAACCGAGGGCCGTGAAGAATGCTTTCCAGTAGGGGAGGCTGTTCCAGAATTCGAGCACGCGCGGGATACCGATGGTCTTTCCGTTTTGCGGCAAGAGAATCTGCGGAGCGTAGTCCTTGACCAAGAGTTGGTTCGTGCGCTTGATCATGTCCGGCACAGCCTGCATCTTCTTGTTGATTTCGGCAATGAGCTTCTTCGTTGCCGGATCGTTCGGGTCGGCGGTAACTTCGCCACGTTCGCAGCGGTTGCCCGTCACAAAGCTCTGGCCGTCACTGAAGGTGACGATGGTACGGGAGCAATGGTTGGTGCAGTACTGGCAGAGCTGACCCGGCTGGTTGTGCCAGCTGAAAGTCTTCATGGCTTCGAGGCCGATAAACTTACTTTGCACGTTCGGGTCGGCGGCACGCTTTTCTTCCATGAACTTCTTCGTGAGGAGTGCGATACCGATAGCGCCCATTTCGCCCGGTCGTTCCGGACGGATGGCCTTGAGACCCGTGTACTGTTCGAAGGCGCGGAGAACGGCGTTGTTCTTGAACGTACCGCCCTGCACCACAACCTTCTTGCCGAGCGTGTTGAGGTTGCGGATGCGGATGACCTTCGTAAAGACGTTGTTGATGATGGAACGGCAGATGCCAGCGATGATGTCTTCGGGCTGCTTGCCGTCGCGCTGTTCCGTGATGATGGAACTGTTCATGAACACGGTGCAGCGGCTGCCGAGCTGAGACGGGCTCTTGGAGTTGAATGCGAGTTCCGCAATCTTTTCCATCGGGATACCGAGGCTGCGAGCGTACGTTTCGATAAATGAACCGCAACCCGAGGAGCAGGCTTCGTTGAGGATGATGCCCGTGACGACACCGTCTTGCACGGAGATGGCCTTCATGTCCTGACCACCGATGTCCAAGATGAACGAGACGTCGGGGCAGAGGCGCTGGGCGGCATTTGCGTGGGCGACGGTTTCCACAGTGTGGTAGTCGGCGTGCACGGCCTTTGCAAAGAGCTGTTCGCCGTAACCGGTTGTACCCACGCCCAAGATGTTGAGCTTCACGCCGTATTCTTCGTAGCGGTCGGCGAGGTCCACCATGGCACGCTTCAAGACGGCGAGCGGTTCACCGTCGTTACTGGCGTAGAAGCCGTCGATGACCTTTTCGTTTTCGTCGATGAGCACGAACTTCGTGGTGGTAGAACCGGCGTCAATGCCCAAGTAGGCGTTGATGGTCGTGCCGGAAGGCGGCTGCGGGTAATGGTTGTCCGCCATCTTGTGTTCTTCGAGGAACAGCTTGTATTCCGCTTCGCTCTGGAAGAAGAGGTCGGAGGCTGCCTTAGCCTTGTTCTCGGCCTGGCGGATTTCGTTAAAGTGCACGAGAGCGTCGAGAGAACCCTCTTCGCGGTACATGCATTCTTGGTTTGCGAACATGGAGCCGTTAGCGAGAGCGGCGCCCATGGCCACGAGCACTTCGGAATGTTCCGGGACGATCGCCTGTTCGTCGGAGATGCCCAAGCGTTCCTTGAAAGCCTTCACGAGAGTCGGGTTAAATGTGAGCGGGCCACCTTCAAAAATGACAGGCGGCTTGATTTCCATGCCCTGGGCAAGGCCACCGATGGTCTGCTTCGCGATGGCGTGGAAACTTGAAAGGGCGATATCTTCCTTGGCGATGCCGTTGTTGAGCATCGGCTGGATGTCCGTCTTGGCGAACACGCCGCAACGGCCCGAGATTTCATAGACTTTTTGGCCACGCTTGGCGTAGCTTTCGAATACTTCCGTCTTGATGCGGAGGAGCTCCGCGACCTGGTCGATAAATGCACCCGTACCGCCGGCGCAGACACCGTTCATGCGCATGTCGGAGGCGATTAGTTTACCGGTGGTCTTGTCCTTTTCGAAGAAGACGACCTTGGCATCCTGACCGCCGAGTTCGATGGCGACCCTGGAATCGGGGTAGGTGGCACGCACCGCAAGTGCGTTTGCGACTACTTCTTGCACAAAGAAGGCGTGAGTGGCCTCGGCGAACGGCTGACCGCCGCTACCGCAGAACGTGACCCTGAAGTTCTTGCCCGGGAAAAGGGCATGGGCTTCGCGCAGGACCTCGTAGACCTTTTTCGCCTGCATGGCGTTATGACGCTGATATGTATAGTGTAAAAGCTTAGATGTCTCGGGATCGACTACAGCAATTTTCACAGTGGTGGAGCCTACGTCGACACCCACCCATAAATCGTTCATAGAAGTATTCATAGTGAAGCCAAATTTAGTTTTTTTTCATTATTTGAAAATGTTTTTTGGCGTTTAAGGCGATAAAACGCGCAATTTGGCGAATTTTAGGTAATTGCTCGCATGTGCAGATTGTTGTAAGGGACCGCGCAAAACAAAAAGAGGCCTGCAGACCTCTTTTTATATGCACTTCAGGGGTGGATTGAGCTGTTATTTGATAGAAAGCGCCTTGGCAACGCTGTCTTCCGAAACACCTAACGAACGAAGATACTCGGCAATTTTCTTGTCGCGAGCGGCTTTTGCAACTTCATTTTTAGCACGTTCTTGTTCTCGTCCTTTAGCTTCTGCTTTGAGCCAAATTTCGGCTTCGATAGCTTCATCAGCGTGTTTATCGAACATATGTTCCTCCAAGGCTTTAAGCAGTTCAGGGCTTATGCGGCTTACGCGCAAACGGTTGAGCGCATCCCTAAAGATCGGGTCCTTCGATTCGGGAACTTCAAGTGGCCCTTGAGACAAGAGTTTCAGCCAGTAGTCCTCGCGTGAACTGATGCTCTTGCGAATCCTCTTAAAGTTCGGTAAATCAATTACAATATATCTATTTTTACTGAAAATGGGAAGAGCCCGATGTGTTGAGTCGCTGTGGTGAACCTCGTCCTCGCTATAGACGGCCCAAGTATCCTTAAAAATATCCTTTGACTTGAGAATTTGGAAATTACAAAGCCAGATGGAAACCGTTTCGGGAAGTTCATAAAAATGAACCTTACGCTCCTTTTCCTCCATCAATTTGAAATACGTTGACCTGTTATATTCGTACTTGCCACGTAACGTCTGGTAAGAATTGTAG
This sequence comes from Fibrobacter sp. UWB3, assembly GCF_002210405.1. Classification (NCBI taxonomy): domain Bacteria; kingdom Pseudomonadati; phylum Fibrobacterota; class Fibrobacteria; order Fibrobacterales; family Fibrobacteraceae; genus Fibrobacter; species Fibrobacter sp. UWB3. The sequence continues at coordinate 274,375 of NZ_MWQJ01000001.1, read as the reverse complement.
AGTTGGAGACGGTCAAGAAAGAATGGATGGCTCCTATTCTGCATCTCTATGTTGAAATAACGGTGATCCTTTGTAGTTACCCACACGTCAAGTCGCGCGGAATCATCTTCCGGCATGAAAACGTCAATGGGCTTTTCGAACTCGTAGTCGAGATCAATGATTTCATGGTCGCGGTCTAGCCCAAGCAAACAATTGAGAATATCACGAATGGAGTCCTTGTCATCCATCAGCACACGGAACGTTTCGCTGTAATACGGAAGCAAGAATTCTTCTCCCTGCGCGTTCGTGACGATGTAGTAGGCCTTCTTTTCTGAAGTCGTATTATTTTCGGTCATTTACTATTCCTTTAGAGGGTTGGTTATGATTTGCCCCCTATACTATTAACACGCTTCAGCAAGCCTTTTGGTCTAAGAAATCTTTGTAAAATATTTTTAGGCAGGAGCGGGGCATGCGTGGACAATTGCAAATGACGTTACTTTTGTATATTCAACTGTATGAAAAAAATTTTGTTGTTCCTAACGATATGCGTTGCGCTTGCGAATGCACAATTCTATTACGACAAGCATGGAGAATGTCGCGGTGCGTATAAGGACAGCTTGGACTACGCGACGCTTGTTGGGCTTGCAAAAAGATTCCATGGCCCGATTTTGGTGAAAAAGCCGGTTGAAGGTGTCAAGCCGAGAAAGAATTTGGAAAAGATTCCTGAAAGTAAAATTCAAAGAACTTTTGAAGTGAACCGTGATTCGTTGCGCAAGGAACTTTGGCTCGAAGTGGAGAAAAACGAAATCGTCAAAATTTGTGTTGACGCGCCTGTTGTCGCATGGGAAATATCATTAAAGGCGATTATATCTAGCGATTCGTGCCTTGCATTTCAAACGCCGACGCTTATTGGTGTTGAAACACTTAGGGTGCATTTCTATAAAGAATACATGCCTTACTACATCAACTTCTATAACGACATATATTCCTACGATATATCACTAGAAACTACTAACTATTAACTAGTAACTACTTCACAAAATTCTATCTTATCTCCCGTGAATAAGAAATACATTATCCCTGTCGTTATTTTTTCGATTTTGTTGTTGCTCCCGTTTGGCGTGCAGGCGGTTGCCGACCTGCGTGGAGAAAAGCGCTTCCAGCCGTTTGACATTTTCAAGGACGTGGTTTACACTCCGATTGTGCGCGAGAAAAAGGTCGCAGCGGCTGCGGACTCGCTCGATGTGAAGTGGCGTGCGGCCCGTGAGGCGATTGCGGCTGGAACAGAGACGGCTGATGCGTTGGAACCTGTGGTTTCTGCGCTTTCGGACTTGGAAGCGGCGGTGCTTTCGGTGAATACGTATGCTGAACTCGATACGGCTGAAGCTCGTTACAAGAGCCTCAAGTTGGCGGATACGCTCCTCTCGAAGTTGGAGGATGAACCGGAATCTTTCCCGCAAGCGGATTCTTGCATCAAGGCTCTCGTGGCTGACCTTGGTCATGTGTCGCTGTGGCGCGCGTTCTTGGATGTGAAGCATTACGGCGTATGGACGAGCCGCTATTTGCGTGCTTTTGAAAACAAGATTGACGACGAAAGTGCTATTGTGTTGGCGTTGCGTCCGAAGTACCAGCTTGCGGTTTGGAACCTCTTTAGCGATCCAGGCGAGAAGGTCGTTCTCGGCGCTGCAGGCGATTGCATCGGCAAGTCGTGCGGCAGGGAAAATGCCAAGCCCGAAGATAAGTGGCTTTTTTACCGCCAGGATGTGGAATTCCTGGTGCAGCCGTCTCCGCTTGATGTGCGCAGTGCAAAGCTCGACAATCCGGTGAAGGCGATTGAAAAGTTCCGTGATCAGCTCAAGGCGAAGGGCGTGGAACTCTTGGTGGTGATTACTCCGGGCAAGCCGAGCATCTATACCGAACGTTTGACGGGGCTCGATGAAAATGCCGCCGGGCTCCAGTCGCACGGCAAGAATATTTTGGATTCGCTCACGCGTGCTGGCTTTAACACGGTTGATTTGTACACGCCGCTGTTGGCTGCAAAGTCCCGCGATTCCGTTGAAGGTTCGCTCTACCTGAACGATGATACGCACTGGACACCGCGCGGTGCTGAACTTGCGGCGGCTGAAATCGCGGCTGCCGTAAATCGTTTGGAATCCGAGGGTAAAATTAAGTTGAAAAAACTCCAGAAGCATGAGGATGGTAGTTATCCTTTGAGTTTTGTAACAAAGGATTCCGTTGCAGACCGTATGGGCGACGTGGGCGAGATGAGCGGCCTCAATAAGTTTGGTGTGTTCAAGGTGCAGAAGGTGACCGGGCACGTCGTGATGCAACAGAATATCAAGATACGAGATGAGGAACTTCCTGAAGATACCGTATGCATTGATTCTGCATATAAAGAATGTATGAATCGGAAAAAGGCTGATAGAAAGGATGCTGAAACGACTGATGTTTTTTGCCTTTTGACGAGCCAAACTGCTTGTGCGTTTAAAGCTATTAAGTACGACACCACAATCACTCCGTTCAAAGACGATTTCCGCAAGTCCGAAATCTTGATTCTCGGTGACAGCTTCAGCCGCATTTACCAGACCGATTCGCCGGTGAACGCCGGATGGATTGCGCACTTCGCGAAGAACATGAACCGCCCGGTCGCATCCATCGTGAGTGACGGTGGCGCCTCGACGCTCGTCCGTGAAAAGCTCGCCCGCAAAGCAAGCGTGCTCAAAGGCAAGAAACTCTTGATTTGGGAATTCGTGGAACGTGACCTCCGCTTCGGCGCCGAAGGCTGGAAAGACGTAGAATTTTAAAAATCGGACGCAGGAATTAAGATGCTGCTGTACTTAGAATCGATGCATAGTGTCATCCTGAGCGGAATGTAATGGAGTCGAATGATCCAGTAAAATTATTCGCTAGAAATAACTAGATTCTTCGTCCTGACGGACTCAGAATGACATTGTTTGCTTCATTTCTAACTATTAACTATTGACCTTTAACTAGTGACTAAGATATGCCAAGACATGGAACACCGACGCCGGGACAGGCGATTCTCGAAGGTATTGAATGGCTCAAGATCGATAAGCCGGAATTTGCACGCAGGGTGGGCGTTTCTGTAGAAATGCTCGACCAGCTGATTGCGGGTGAAATCAGCATCTCGACCGAGATGGCGAACGCACTTGAATCCGTGACCGGGAGCCCCGCCGCCTACTGGAAAATGCTCGAACGCAAAAGCCGCGCTTCTCGATAAGCCACGCTTCTCGATAAATGGGAGATGCCCGCTCGGAGGCGGGCATGACAAATTAGAGTAGTTTTGCCTGACTATATAATTATTATACTTGCGATATGAATATTAAAGATGCCGTTTCTTTTATGTGTGACCTCGCCAAGGGCGAAGCCGAACAGTTTGATGTCATCGCTTCTAACACCCATTCCGAAGGCTTGTCCGTCTTCCAGGGCCAGGTGCAGAATACCGAAATCTCGGATTCCGTAGGTCTCGGTGTCCGCGTCATCAAGGATGGTCGTCCGGGTTACGCGCATACAGAACGCCTCACTGACGAAGCCTTGCGCCAAACGCTCAAGGACGCTCTTTGCCACACGCAGTGGACCGAAAAAATCGACATTACGCTCCCGCAGGCCGTTGAACTCCCGAAGGGCGAACCGAACTACAATCCGGCGCTCGAATCGCTCGACCTTGCAACGATGAAGGACTTCTGCATCGAGCTTGAAAAGGCGACTTTTGCAAAGTCCAAGGAAATCGAAAATATCCCGTACCTCGGTGGCGATATCGAAAAGGATTATTCCATCGTCGCAAACAACACGGGGCTTTTTTATGAGGCTCGTTCAAACTGCGCTTCTGCGGGTGCCGGTGCAGTCGCAAGCCGGGGTGGCATCAAGAAGCTTGGCAACTTTGTCAAGAATGGCCGCGACTGGAACGAATTCTCTGTTGATGAAATTGCAAGCAAGACTGCCGAATATGCAACGGAACTTTTTGGCGCCCAGAAAATCGAGAGCGGCAAGATTCCGGTGATTCTTTCGGAACGCATTTCCGCACGTTTCCTCGGCATGTACAGCCAGCCGTTCTTTGCCGAGACGATGCAGAAGGGCCAGTCCCGTCTCGACGGCAAGGAAGGCGAAAAAATTGCAAGTGACGTGTTCTCGCTGTGGAACGATCCGACAGGCGAAATGTTTGAACATAAGTTCTATTTCGACTCCGAAGGTTGCCTCACGAAGCGCGTGAAGGTCGTCGAAAACGGTGTCTTCAATTCGGCGCTTTACAACCTTGAAACGGCTGCTAAGGCGGGCCGCGAAACGACAGGCAATGGCGCTCGCAGCTTCGGCAGCAAGATGTCCACGAGCTTCTACAACATGCTCGTGCCGCCTGGAAGCATGACGACCATGGAACTTTTGAAGATCTTCCCGAAGTGCTTGCTTGTTGTACGCCTGGAAGGCAATTCTGGCTGCAATTCCGTGAGCGGTGAACTCAGCATCGGGGCGCACGGCTTCTGGTGCGAGAACGGGGCTATTAAGCATCCGGTCGATGGCGTGACACTCAGCGGAAACTTCTTCGACATCATCAAGAACATTGTTGCTGTCGGTAATGAATACCGTGACCCGTTTGCAAGCTATAAGGTGCCTGCTCTCGCGGTAAGCGAACTCAGCGTAAGCGCTTAAAAATAGAAATGCTGCAAGGTTAAGAATCCGGAGGTGGCCAAATTCGTCCCTTGCAGCACTATGTTTGAGGTGTAAAATCTTTCCCGTATTACGGGGTGTAAACGTCCTCGTAACGGTACAGCATCAGTTTCCCGATAGATTCCGTGTTTGTCGTGTGGCAGTACAAGTCGTTCGGCGTGACGAACATGGCTTGCTGCTTTTTGGCGTTTTCGATTAATTCCTTGACATTCTTGATGGTGATGCCGCAGGCATTCATGAGCGCTTTCAAAAATTCTTCGATGGCGTGGCTCAAGGCATTCCCTTTAACCAGGCTTACGTGTTTTTCTTCTTTGTTCACGAGATTGTCGAGAATTTCGTCGAGCGTTTCCGTAACGGGCTCGTCTTTTTCGGAGGCGAAACTTTCTGTGTTGTAGAGGTATTCTGCGGCGTGTTCTGCGTAAAGGTCGAGTAGCGTTGCTGAACGTTTTGCCTTGTAGTTCGGGTCGAAATCGGCGTCTCCGTTCTTGATGTTGATTTTCAAGTCCGGATTGTTTTTGGAGGCGTCCAGGTAGCACTGGTACACGTAAGACGAGCAGACCATCGTATGCTTGCCGTCATGGAACTTTTCGTCGATGAATTTTTTCAGCTCGGCAGTTACGACCTTCAGCAACTTGATGATGGCCGCCTGTTTGAGGCTTACATCCGAGACGTCCTTGTAAATGAGGATCATCGCAAGGAGGACGAGATCGGAATAGGGGTAGGGAAGGTCTTGGCTGACGTAATCACGGGCAATGTCGAGTACCGGTGATATGGTCTTGTCGAAATCTTCACCGAAGCCGCCTTCTTTTGCGATGCGACGGACATGTACAAAACGAGAGCCATCATGCTCTTCGACCTTGTGCATGTGGATGCCGCCTGTGCCGGCGTCAGCAATGGCAGCTATATCGCCCCCTTGCATGAAGAGAGCGCCGTGGGTGACATTGGAGTGCGTGAATTTTTTGATGAGGAGTGATATGCCGTGATCTTCACCGTCAAAAATCAGGATATCGCCTGGCTTCAAGTCGCTTATTTTAATGGACTTTTCGTTGCTCTCGTCAAAAAAAACACTCTGTTCTATCATTGATCAACCACACTAGAAAATGATAGAACAAAATTATATTTGAATGGAGCTTGAATCAATAGCCCATTTGGGTAGTTTTATGGGTTACTGACAGAAAAAAGATTCTGGAGGTTGTCCATGAACATCTGTTGCATTTGCGGGTTGACGCCCTTCAGGATGTGTTCGACGTAGGGCCTGCCAAAATCCGGGTGTTCTTTGTAGAGTTCCTTGATTTCGGCTTGGCTTTCGGTGAACTTGCCGAGCTTGTTGTAACAGAAAATGATGAACAGGTAGAAAATTGTTGTCTTTGGCGTGTAAAGCAAGATCTGTCTAGAAAGCTTGATGCATTCTTCGTACTTGCCTTGCAAGAGCAATATGAGAGCCTTGCCTTGCTTGATGGAGGCTTGTGCCGCAGTTGCTGGAATCAGGCGCTCGCATTCGTTGATGAGGTTCAACGCGTTTTCGTTCTGGCCAATCAGCATGTAAATCTGGATAAGGATGGTACGTGCGATGATCGTCTGTGGGTTTGCCTCGATGACCTGCTTGAAATAAGCAATTGCTTCGCTCTTGTTGCCGATAACGATGTTGTAAAAGGCCATAATCATTTGCGAGTAAATGGAATATGGCGCATTGAACATGGCCTTGCGGGCGAATTCGGCCAGCTGCAAGGTGTATTCTTTTGTATCGCCCCAGTTGTCTAGAATTGCGATGTAGTAGACAAGTGAAAGTGTATAAAGCGCTTGTTCGCTGTAGATATCGCCAGTGGCAAGAGGCGTGAGCATGTCCTTGCAGTAGTTGAATGTTTCCTTGCTGCGGTTTTCGAACTTGATGTTGCAATGCGCGGTCGCGTACCACCAATAGGGAATGGGACTTTGGGGAGTATACTTTATATTGGCCGTCGCAAGCACGATGTGTCGGAACAAAAGCATTGCCGCTTTCTGGGCAATCTCTAGAATGTTGTCTGAGCTGATTTTGACAGAGGTTGTCCAAAGCATCTCGTGCGTTGAACCGAGCCTTACCGATAAGAATAAAGTTTCGTCTTTGTCTTTGGCCGCCGAAACGTCAATTGAAAAGGCGGGGTCAAAAGAGTTGTCTTCTGTATCTGTAATGCGGAAGATGCGGTATTGGTGAATGGCTTCTACCAGAGAATAGTAGAGACCATTAGCCTTCGGGTATGCGGAAAGGTCTTTCTGTTTGAGAAAAATGATGTTGAGGTCTTTCTTGACGTCGCCTGTGTTGGGGGCTTCTTCGCTATTTCCGTCGATTTTTGCAGATACAGCCTCTGTTCTGTTGGTGACTTCAAGAATTTTGTAGATGTTGGCTAGGTGCGCTTTGACCGTATTTGCCGAAATGTTCAAAGTCTTGCAAATCTCGTTATTCGTTAGCCCCTTGCGCAAAAGGGCTAATATCTCTTTTTGACGAGATGTTAATTCAGACTGACATTTATGCTCAAACATACCTGAAAATTTAATAAAGCATGTTCCATTTATATGGAGAATATTTCTGTTTTTTTTATGTTTTTTTGTGAAAAAATGGCGTTTTTGCGTCTTTTTGGCCGATTTATGTCCTTTTGGGTTGGAAAAAAGAGGTATGATTTGGTGTAACCCTTGAAATGGCGCTTTTTTTTTTACGCTGTATTATAGGGGTGTATCATATCATGATACGTATAGTATTTGCCTATGACTTTTGTCTGTATTGGCAGTTTTTTGTAAGAAAAATAGCATTTTTTGACGTTTTTGGTGTGGAAACTTTTGTTAACGAATTGCTTCCTATTTTATGTACAATGTTTACGAAATTTGTATTTATAAATAAAATTTGCGTAATTTATTCGTCTTTCTACAAACATTTATCTTTAAAAATAACTAAAAATGTGAAAAATAAATTTTACAATTTACAAAATGCTGAACTTATAATTATATTGCCGCGTTGAAAGTTATAATACGAACGAAATAATACATATAAACATATATATGTATTGCAAACAAAGGGTGGGCATCTTTTGTTATGATCGGGGCTTCGTTGCAGTTTTTGGCTATGCAACTAAATCTTCACTTACGACGCACGATGTCGATACGTGAAGATCTTGTTGTCGTGTCTAGAATGCTTGAAAATGACGGGAAAGAATATGAAGGGGCTACGAACAAACTGAACATATTCCTAGTGAATATGGAACGCGATAGTATGGTGCAAAACCATGCTGTTCCAGAATTTAGAGGTGACAGAGCTGTTGTTCCGCAGAAAAAAGTATTCTTGAACTTGTACTTTGTTATTGCTGCCAATTTTAAAGGTGGAAACTACGTAGATTCGTTACGTTATTTGTCCAAAGCTGTCGCTTTTTTCATGGATCATTCGTTCTTTGACCGTTCGACTTCGCCTGACATGCCTGATGGTTTGGAAAAAATTGCCATCGACATGGAAAACTTGAATATGCAGGAACTGAATAATTTGTGGGGGACGATAGGGGCAAAATATGTCCCATCAGTGGTTTATCGTTTAAAGACGGTTGCTCTTGGCGGAAACTACTCGTATTACCAGCCGTATGTTATACGGCTTCCAGAAAACTCAGAATTGGGGTTGCTTTAATGGAATACGCAAGAATTGTAGATGTCTCGCTTTGCCACGAATACTACAACGGGAGTTCTTGTGGCTTTAAGGTCGTACCGTCTGCGGAAACGGCTGAAATCCTGAAGAAAGAAGAAGCTTTATGCCGCATATACGATGGAAAAGTGCGGCTTATGGCGCCTGCGACCTCTTTTGCTCAAGAGGTAACGCTCCTTTTTTATGTCAAGGCGTCAATTGCTGAAGTCTGGAATGTGACAAATTTCGATGGAATTGCCCATGACGAGTTCCCGGTGGCTATAGTTTCCTGTGATGGTGGGGTGCGTTTTGAAGGGCGCAGCAAGGATTCTTTGCCCGAACTGCAGCGTATGTTTGGCGTTGTTTTTGCCCTGGAACTCCATTTGACTCCCAAACAGCCGCTTATGGGCACTGTAAAGGTGCCGACTAAAAAATTGAGGTGGTGCTATTGCGTCTCAGGCATTTATGCTGAACGCGATTTGCAAATTAACGACTCGCTGAAGGTTGATGACCCGGTGCAGTTTGATTGTGTGGAAAAGTCGTCACGTATGTCGCTTTATGTTTCGCGGACCGAAATCCCGATTGTAAGCGGATCGCCTCCTCGTTTCCAACTTTTGGACAGTGCAACTTCAAAGGTGTTGATGAAGTGCCTTCCGAATGCAAGTGCAAAGTCAATTGCCAAGGCGTGTCTGGATGATGGCTCAAGCGCCATTGTCGCTGAATGTTTTATTAATCCATAAAAAATAGGAGAATCATAAATGCCTGCATCATACAAAACCCCAGGCGTCTATCTCGTTGAGAAAGATGCTTTCCCGGGCTCGGTGGTGGAAGTTGCTACTGCTATTCCCGCATTTATCGGCTACACCGAAAAGGCGGAATACAATGGTAAGGACTTGACGAACAAGCCTTTCCGAATCACTTCCTTTGCTGAATACCTGAACATTTTCGGTGGCGCTCCCAGTGTGCGATTCACATATGCGGCTGAATCCGCATCTGCTGCTCCCGCAGAAGGCGAGGACGGTGCCGAAGCAAGTGCCGAAACGAAGTCCGAAGCCAAGGCTTCGCTTAAGGCAAAGACCATGTTCCGTCTCTACGATTCCATGCGCATCTTCTTCCAGAATGGTGGTGCCGCATGCTATATCTGCTCTGTTGGCGGTTACGACAAGAAAATCGAAAAGAAGCCGTTGTTCGAAGGTATTGCCCCGTTCGTAAAGGAACAGGAACCGACGATTATGCTCGTGCCGGATGCCGTTTCGCTTGGCGATGCTCAGGAATGCGCCGATATCCAGAATGAATTGCTTGCGCATTGCAACAAAATGCAGAACCGATTCACCATTCTCGATGTCTACGATGGCTTCAAGGAACCGCTGGAATGCATCAACACGTTCCGCGAAAAGGTGACGGATTTCCTCAAGTATGGTGCCGCTTACTATCCGTGGATCAATACGAGCGTTGTCGCTTCGAGTGAACTCTCGTTTGCAAATATCGAGCCGGAAGCCGAAGGCGAAGGTGCCTATGCGACGCTTGCACTTGACCTTGCAAAGTCCGTGGTTCCGAAGATTGAAAGCCTCGATATCTCGGACGATGATGCTAAAAAGTTGGAACTTACGCCGAAACAGAAGGAACTCGTCAGCTTCTTCAAGGCTTTGAGCAATTTTGATGTCAAGAAGGATCCGACGGATTTGCACAACACGCTTACGGTTGTCTGCCCGAAGTATGCCGCTATGATGAACACCATGAGCGAAATGCTCAACTTGATGCCGCCTTCTGCTGCAATGGCTGGTATTTATGCCCGCGTCGATAATAACGAAGGCGTGTGGAAGGCTCCGGCCAATGTCGGTATCAATGGCGTTGTCTCTCCGGCAGTGAACTTGACCAACGATGAACAGGAAGACTTGAACGTTCCGCTGAACGGTAAGGCCGTGAACGCAATCCGCTACTTTGTTGGCGATGGCATCAAGGTCTGGGGCGCTCGTACGCTTGATGGCAACAGCCTCGATTGGCGCTATGTGAACGTTCGCCGTACCATGATCATGCTCGAAGAATCAATCAAGCAGGCATCTAAGGCTTATGTGTTCGACGCAAACACGTCTACGACTTGGCTCACGATGAAGAACATGATTGGCAACTTCCTCAATAGCGTTTGGAAGCGCGGCGGCCTTGCTGGCGCTACGCCGGAAGATGCTTACGAAGTGCATGTGGGCCTTGGCGATACCATGACTCCGGAAGATATTCTCGAAGGCATTTTGAGAGTGACCGTGAAGGTGGCTTTGATTCGCCCGGCAGAATTCATCGAACTCACATTCCAACAGCAACAGCAGAAGTCGTAATAGGAGGTAAATCAATATGGCTGATGAAAATGGCGCAGCACAAAGTGCAAGTGTATGGCCCATGCCCAAATTCCACTTCAAGGTGATGTGGAATGATGTCCAGATGTCCTTTCAGGAAGTTTCTGGTCTTGATGCTCAGTCCGAAGAAATCAAGTATCGTTCGGGAGACAGTCCGATTTTCTCTCCGGTCAAGATGCCTGGCCTTGTCAAGTACAGCAATGTCACGATGAAGAAGGGTATTTTCAAGGGCGATAACAAGTTCTGGGACTGGTTCAAGAAAATCAAGATGAATACCATTGAACGTACGACCGTTACGATTAGCCTCCTCGATGAAGGTGGCGCTGAAACGATGGTTTGGACGCTCAAGAACGCTTGGCCGACCAAGGTGACGGGGACCGATCTCAAGTCCGAAGGCAACGAAGTTGCAATCGAAACGATTGAAATTGTCCACGAAGGCCTTGAAATCAAGAATGGCTAGTAGGTAGAATATGGCGCCTCCTGAAAAAAAGGTTCCTCCAGAATGGTTTATACCGGTTTCTTTTCATTTCTCAGTATCGATTGGAAAACAGCCGGTATCCTTTAGTGAAGTCAAGGGAATTGACTTTACGTTGGAGACTGAATCTGTAATTTCAGGAGGCGACAGTTTTACGAAGTATTATCTTCCGAAAGGGAAAAAGTTTAGTGATTTGGTTTTGTCGCGTGGCATGCTTAGAACGGATGATGAATTCTTTACTTGGTGCAGCGAAATTATTAATAGTCCGCCCAAAAAAGATTTCATAAAACTAAAGGATGTTCTTGTTTCGTTGTTGGATGAGGAAAATCAACCTATAAAGACATGGACTTTTAATCAAGCTTATCCGGTGCAGTGGACAGTGACTGATTTTAATGCCATGAAAAATGAAATTGTTATTGAAACAGTTCATATCAAATATAATTCGTTTAGTATAAAGTTGGGTTAGTATGTCACTTGAAATAAAAAACTTTGTTGTAAATATCCATGTGACGGGTTCTTCTGAAGATAATAAGCAAGAAGACTTGGAAAATTTGCGTTCTGAAATATTGGATGAATGTCGAGAAATGATTAGTGAATCTATTGAAAAGTCGAGAGAACGATAAATGGGATTAGAAAAGCTTACATTAAAATCTGACGGTGGCGAATTTTCCGCCATGCTGAATCCTAAAACGTTTTCTTTAACGGATACTATTCGTTATTCCAAATCTCGTGAACTGAGAAGCTTAAAGTTTGACAGCTATGGCAAGAAAAAGGTTAATATCCCGAATATTCTTCTAGATACAACGGGAGCTATTCCTAAAGCTTTATGGCCCATGGATGGGACCATAAAGGAGATGATTGAAAAATTAAAGAAGGTTGTTTTTGCGTTTGATGGTGATAAACATGAACCTCCAATAGTTGATATTACTTGGGGGCCTTATAAAACGCAAGGTCGCCTGGGCAAGATCGATGTAAAATACACTTTATTTGATATTGACGGCGCTCCGATTCGTGCTGAAGTTTCACTCGATTTTTTTGAGTTTGAATCTTTCAAGGAAATCGAGGCTAAACAGAATAAGCAATCTCCAGACCTAACCCATATTATCGAAGTTAAATCGGGTGATACGCTCCCGAACCTTTGCAATAAAGTTTATAACGATCCGTCGTATTACATGCAAGTGGCCCGAATTAATGGGCTCTCCAGTTTTTGCCGCTTAAAGCCGGGGACGCGTCTTGTGTTCCCGCCACTTGTCGATTGAGGTGTTTGAATGTCAAGTAAGTCGCCCATATTTAAAGATGAAGGCCCGTTAGAATGTGTCATTCTGGGGAACGGAAATGCTCTCTCGTCTGTTCTCCCGATTGTTTCTGTCGATGTTTATTACGGCATCAACACGATCCCGAAGGCTGTTGTCGTGATTGAAGATGGCGAAATGAGCAATGGCAAGTTCCCGCTGAGCGATGGTTCTGATTTGGAGCCCGGTTCAGAGGTGACGATTAAAGCCGGCTATGCTACAAACTCTTCGCCGATTTTCAAGGGCGTGGTCGTTCGCCATGGCGTTTCGATTTCTAAGCGTGGGCGTAGTTGCGTTAAAATCGAGTGTCGCGACAAGGCGATTGCAATGACATGCGCTCGCAAAAATGCGAATTATCTCGAAAAGACCGATGATGCCATCGTCAAGAAGTTGGCTGGCGATTATGGCGTTTCGATAAAGTCTAGCATGGGTGGCGAAGCGCATAAAGAAATTTTGCAGTATTACTGCACCGATTGGGACTTTATCATGACTCGTGCCGAGGCCAATGGCTGCTGGCTCATTGCCGATGACAAGGGAATGTCCATCGAAAAAATTGCTGCCAAGGGTGGTGCCGATGTGGAACTCACTTGGGGCACGGATATTATCGAGTTTAAGGCCGAGGCAAATGCGCTTTTCCAAGTCAAAAATGTCGAGGCGAAATCTTGGGACATTACAAAGCAACAGGTGATTTCTGGAAAGTCTGGCATGAAATCGCTTGGCGGCCAGACAAATCTTGCTAATAGCAAACTTCAGGGCGTCTTGAAAGTATCATCGAACACGTTGCAGAGCAATTCTCAAGTTTCTAAGGGAATGCTTACATCTTGGGCCGAAGCGGAACAGCTGAAAAATGAACTTTCGAGAATTTGCGGCTCTGTTGTTTGCCTGGGTTCAACAACGGCGAAACTTGGCGGGCTTGTGGGCCTAAAGAATGTGGGCGACCGCTTTAAGGGCGGAGCGCTTGTTTCTGGAATCCATCATCACATTAGCGATGGCTTGTGGACTACGGAATTTACGTTTGGTATGCCCAAGGAGTGGTTCTCGGAAAAGTTTGGAGTCTCTTCGCCGATAGCATCTGGAATCAACTGCGGCGTACATGGGCTCATGACGGGTGTCGTGATGCAGATTCACGAAGATCCGGAAAAACTGAATCGCGTCAAGGTGAAAATCCCGCTGATGCAGAACGAAAAAGAAGATGTCTGGGCGCGTCTCGGTGGCGTTTACGCATCGAATAAGTTTGGTTGCCTGTTCTTCCCGGAAGTGGGTGACGAGGTGATTCTCGGATTCTTTGGCGGTGACCCGTCGAGTCCGGTAATTCTCGGAAGCCTTTATAGCGGCAAGCATGCAACTCCGCAGGCGCTTGAACAAAAGAATAACATCAAGCAGATTCTGACGCGCGAAAAACTGAGCGTCGAATTCAATGAAGAAAAGAAGTCCATCACGGTGACGACTCCGGGCAAGCGCAAGTTTGTGCTGGATGATGATGGCAAAAAGATCACGGTCGAAGACCCGTCCGGCAACAAGCTCGAAATGTCTGATAGCGGCATCAAGGTAGAATCGAAAAAGGATATTTGCTTTGATACCAAGGGCAAGTTCAACGTCTCGGCTGTGGGCGGAATCGCCTTGAGTTCAAAGGGTGACCTTAAAGGAGAGGGAATGAACGTGGAATTTAATGGAAAGGTGGGATTCACCGGTAAAGGGAGTGCCAAGGCCGAAGTTTCTGCTTCAGGACAGACTGTCATCAAGGGCGCTATGGTGATGATCAACTAGGAGTTTTTATGCCGTGTGCTGCAAGACTTACTGATATGCATACATGCCCCATGCAGACTCCTGCATGGCCATCGCCCATCCCTCATGTGGGTGGCCCCGTTGTGGGGCCGGGTGCGCCGACGGTTTTGATTGGCGGGCTGCCTGCTGCTGTGATGGGGGATTCTTGCGTATGCGTTGGCCCTCCGGATTCCATTATTAAAGGTTCTGCAACGGTCATGATTTGCGGAAAACCGGCGGCGCGCATGGGCGATTCTACAGCTCATGGCGGCTCGATTGTTTTGGGTTGCCCGACGGTGATGATTGGAGGCTAGCGTGCTGGATACTTCTTTTTTAGGTCGCGGTTGGTCGTTTCCGGTCTCTTTTTCGAAATCTGGACATGCCAAAATGTCGGAGCACGAAGATGATATTGAAGAAAGCTTGCGCATTCTTTTGAATACGTACCCTGGCGAGCGCACAATGCAGCCGGAATTTGGCTCGCGTTTGCGGGATTATTGCTTTGAAGCGTATTCGTTGAGGACAGAAACTCTTATCAAGGACGAAATTAGCAAGTCGATTCTGCTAAATGAGCCCCGTGTAGATGTTGAGGATATTGTCGTTGAACAGACCGATGCTGTGGGCGTTCTTAGAATCAACATCGTCTATGTTGTACGCTCGACGAACAGCCGCAGGAATCTAGTGTTCCCGTTCTACTTGAATGAAGCGACGGATGCAAGTGTATAGGTAATCGAATAGTTTTATGGCGGATAAGTATCAGATTCAAGATGGATTGAGCCAACGAGCTCGCGAGTTCCCGGAACTTGCGACGGGCTTTTTTGCTGTAGATTCCATGTCTACAGAATCCATTTTGTATTTGATGAAAGAGTATGCCAAAGAACACGGCAAGCCGCATTTCTTCGATGATATAAATTTATCGAAAGTTGTGGCGATGATGGAGGGCGAAGCCGACGGAAAAACCGACCCGGCTGCCGCTCTGTATGCGGTTTGCGCAAAGCTCATGGGACATGTTCAGCAATCGCTCAACACATTCCCAGATAAACGCATTGATTTTTATTACCGCAAAATCCTCAAGCAAGAAAATCGCGAAGCCGAAGGCGACCGTGCTTTTGTCACTCTCGATGTTGATAATGATGATGTTTCGTATGTGCTCCCCAAGGGGACCCGCTTTAGCGCTGGGGAAAATAGCAAGGGCGAAAATATCGAGTTTGAATCCGTCTGTGATTCTCCAATTAACAATGTAAAGGTTGCTAAAATCTTGACGGTCTCGTGCGTGAAGGGGTACCCGATTGCACAGGCCGAAATCCCGGTGTACACGCCTAAGGATGCAAGTGAACAGAAAATGCAACCGTATCCTTTGTTTGGACTGACGCGTTCGAATGAAGTGCCCGAAGGAACGGTTTTCTCGCAAGTGGGGCTTTGCGTTTCTAATCGCATTTTTTACATGTCGAGTGGCGTGCGAAACGTCAAATTGAATTTTGTATTTGCGCGTGAATCCTTGCGTCGTACGGTGGCTGATGTAGATTACGGCTCGGCTAGCGAGTTCTCGGCGGCATTCATGAATGCGTTCAAGCTCTCGCTTACTACGGAAAACGGCTGGCTTGACATTGAAGATTATAAAATCGGTTGCAATATTCTGAATTCGGAATGCCCTAAAAATGAATTGTCGCTTGAATTTACGCTGAAAGATACGGATCCTGCGGTTGTCAATTACGATCCGACAATTCACGGTGAACGCTACCGTTCGAAAAATCCGGTGCTTCGGCTTTTAGTCTCTCCTCGCAAGTCGCGTACGCTTTGGTTTGCTTTGATGAGGATGCATTTACAGAGCGTACGCATTGCGGTTGATGTCTCGAAATGCCGCGATATTGCGGTCTCGAATGAATATGGCCCTGCCTCTACATTGCTGCCAGTGCAGCCGTTTGGCGCTGTCCCGAGTGTCGGGAGTTCGTTCATTGTGGGCTGCAAGGAAATTTGTGGCAAAAAACTGAACTCGTTTGATGTTCGTGGCAAGTGGTGCGGCCTCCCGAACTGTAAAGATTTTTCGGAATGGTATTCGCAATACGATAACCCTCCGAAAACGTCTGATTTTACGGTTTCGTTGAGCGGCCTTTATGGAGGCAATTGGCTCCCGTCCGATGAAAATAGCGTGACAAGCTCGCTGTTTAATGCGATGAACGCTGATTTCAAAATGTCGTTCAATAGCATTGTCTGTTCGCGAACAAGCGAAATGATTCCTGAAGATGAAAACTTCATGTATTCGCCGATGATGAAGGATGGGTTCTTCAAGATGAAACTCATTGCGCCGTCCAAGGCGTTTATGCACCAGGAAATGTCGCGTGCGGTCTGCAATTCGTTCTTGACGCAGATTCTCAAGAAAAAGAGCGCCGATGAAATGCCGAATCAGCCGTACACGCCGAGCATCGAAGACTTGTACGTGAATTACACATCGTTTGCCGAAGTGGCGCTTTCGACGAATGATGCGCAGAATTCCGATAGCATTTTGTTTGTGCATCCGTATGGCTTTAGCGAAAAAGAACCGTATTTTGTGCATAACGGCGAACTTTTCTTAGGACTCCAATTTGCGGGGAAACCGAAAAAAGTAAATCTCTATTTTGTACTCAATCGTGACTCGGCGGCGCGTGGCCTTGAAAAAGGAATGTGCAATTGGTCTTACATGGGGCCGCTTGGCTGGAAGATTTTGCCCGATGAAAATCGATTGGCCGATACGACATCGCATTTTACATCATCAGGCATTGTAACGCTTGATTTGCCGAGCGATATTTCGAGCGAAACGGAATTGATGCCGAGTGGCTATTACTGGATTCGCATAAGCCCGAAGGGCGATTTTTGGCGCGAGTGCTCAAGACTTTTGACGGTCTTTACGCAGTCGCTCGAAGTTAAGCGCGTTTGCGGTTTTGAAGATGGCCTTATTCAAGACCATTGCAAACCGAAATGCATCAAGGAACTCACGAAGAGCGTTGCCGGAATTTCGAGCGTTTACCAGTTCGAAGAATCGTTTGGCGGCAAGGTGCGCGAAACCGATAACAAGATGCGTATGCGCGTGGCGGAGTATCTGTACCACAGGAATCGTGGCGTTTGCACGGAAGATTACGAGCGGTTGATTCTCGAACATTTCCCCGAAGTGCTTAAAGTCAAGTGTTTCCCGCATGTGCGCATTGATGAATCTACGGGCCGTTATGATTGCGCTTGCCCGGGCCACTTGCTTGTCGTGCCGGTTTCGCCGATGTTCTGCGATGGAACATTCCAGTGGGACCCGTGCGTGAGCGGCTCGGTGCTTTTGAATATCCGAGATTACTTGCAAAGTAAAGTTTCTCGCATTGCAAAAGTGCAGGTGGTGAACCCGTTCTTCGATAAGTTGCAAGTCCGTTGCAATGTCAAACTAAAGCATCGCGAAAACGAAGGTGAAATCCTTTTGGACTTGAACGAAAAAATCAATCGCTATTTGTCGCCGTGGTTCCCGCAGGTGGGCGGAATTACTAAGCATTTTGGCTGGAAACTCGATAAAATGGAACTCAAGTCCTATATCGAAAGCCTTGATTACGTGGATCAGGTGATGGACGATTTCACCATCATGAAAATTGCTTCTACGGACGAACAAAGATTCTTGGTGAATTTATTTGAGCAGTCTGAAGAGCGCTTGTTGCATGGCTCATTCCCATGGAGTATTGCGGTGCCAATGCGCAAGCACTTCATCAACGATATTGATTCTGCGAATAATTTGGGTTCACGCCGTGTCAACAACGGATATGGTGGCCTTGAAATTGGTCAAACATTTATCATAAGGAGAAAATGATGGCAGGACAGAGAATGGAATACATCGGGCTTAACCGAAGCGAGTTGAAATATCGCTTTACGGCTGGGCGCATGCCGACAGAAGAAGACTTTATGAGTCTTATCGATTCCATGGTGAACGCTGTGGATGATGGCTTTAGGGTCTCCGAAGAAAACGGCCTCGAAATTAAGCAGAGAAGAGATAACAGCCGCTTGGCGAGCTTTTTCTCGAACTTGGCAGAACGCAAGCCGGAGTGGTTTGCGAGTGTCCGCAAGAACATTGAGCAGGGCGAGACTTGTTTAAATATCAAAACGCCCGAAATGAAAGAAGATGAGACTGCCGTAACGCTTTTGAGCAAACGTTCGGCCGAAAATCCTGAAGGTGCTTCTGAAATCCGCATGGGCGTTGGCTGTGTTGCGCCGCAAAGCGAACTTGACGTTAATGGCGTGATTGCATCGAAGGGCCGTCTCGGTTACGAAAATGAAAATCTCGAAGTCGTTGCCGATGGCGAATGGCACGATGTGACCGAAGTTTTGACCGGTTGCCAGTGCTTTGAAATTGTTGCAGGTGTGGGTGGCAACGAAGGCGATGGCAAGTTTGCGCTTGCGCATGCGATTGCAGTCAATACGTTCAATAAAAATCCGTCTATCAATTTGACGCAGTCGTATAGCGGTGGGCGAGGCTCCAAGATCGACATTCGCTGGAAAACGGCTGCGAACAAGTTTGAATTCACGCTCCAGCTGCGTGTACATCACAAGTACGATGACGAAGGAAAAGTCAAGGTGCGTTATCGCTTGACCAAGCTCTGGTACGATACGCAAATGATTGGATCAATTGGTAAATGAGTGAATTCAACTCCATAACGATATCTCGTCAAGAGGTGAGACCGTTCGATTATGCGACCCTGCGGCAAGAGGCCATAGGGCTTGCGCAGAAGTTGAGCGGAAAAATTTGGACCGACTATAACGTTCACGATCCGGGCGTTACGATTTTGGAACAGATGGTCTTTACGCTCACGGAACTTGGCTACAAGACGGGTTTCGATGTCGAAGATTATCTCGCTTCGTTTGACGGGAATATCGATTATGAATCGCAGGCACTTTGTGCGCCGGCGCTTGTGATGCAGGAATTCCCTGTGACTCAGGATGAATACGCATCATTTTTCAAGTCGCGCATTTACTGCGAAAGGCATTTTACCAAATTGCGCTGTTATCCGCAAAAAGTCCGTTTTACAACGGACGATAACGGGTGCTACCGCGTTGAAATCTATATGGCGGGTAGCGTCAATGACCACGTGAGTGGTGAAATTTTTGAACGCTTTTGGAGACTTTGGCGCAAGTGGCGCTGCATGGGTGATTACGTCTCGGATTTGCGTATCAAGTGGATGGGTGGCGAACCGAATTTTGTAGAAAGTAATGTCCGCGCAAACATTCGCTCGGTTGACGCTGATGACGATGAAGCGGAAGAAATTTTGCCAACTGGAACGCATCACGATGTCACCGATTTTACGCCGATGATTGAACTTTTCCCGACGATTTATAGGGAAGGGGAGAGTGCTGAATCGCTAAAAGGTTATCTCGCTCCGATTGAGTTCGTGTTCAAAAAGTTTTTGGATGTTTTGGACCATTTCCCGGAGCTTTTCTCGATTCGTGGGGCGCGTTCGGCAAAGGTCTTTGAAAATCTGGAACGTTACAATTTGGCGCTTGACCAGATGCTAGCCATGTACGGCGTGCATTTCCCGAAGTTTAGCTTTATTGCGTTGCCGCGTCTCGTAAGTTGCAAGGTCGCATTCTTGCAGCATCTCCCGGAATTGCTCTTGCATCGCGTTGGCTATGCCTGGCGCCGCCGTGTGGAATTGATGCTCGGAATTCTTCGAGACCACCTAGATAAACTTGAAATTTTCAACGTCGATGGATTGCTTGTTGACGAAAAGGTTGGGCGCGTCCACATTGTAATGTTTGCCGATGATGATTTGACTCGCGAATCGCTTGACGATGTTGAACAGTTCATTTGCAATGAAATCCCTGCCCATTTGCTCCCCGTGATTTACTGGGTGCCTAAGCGTGAAAGCCATGCCTTTGCTGAGCTCTATAAGGACTGGAAATTCGACGGCCCGATGAAACTTACGATGTCGCCCCGCATGGTCGATTGGCTCTTGGCGCATAAACAGTTCATTTCAAAGAAGGTTTGGCTATGAGTGAATCGCTGAACATCATTGAAAACATGAACATGAATATTACCGTCGAAGATTCTTCTTTGCCGGTAGCTTCGGAGCGCGAACTGCACAGCTTTGCGCATGGTGCGTTGATTGAAACGCTTGATGACGTGCTCGCTGATGTGAATGTGGACGGTGATGTAGAGCTTGATTCCTTGACGATTGATTTGAACATCGAAGCTTCTGGCGATGTGTTTCAGCAAATTACTGATGCGTTGCGTGATGCGCTGAAATCGAAACTCGGCTCGGCTGTATTCAAGGCACAGAGTAAGCCTGTGACGACGATGCTTGCTGATGTTTACCGCCAGCACATGCCGATAGACAAATCGAGTAATCTCGAACATCGCTTTGATGCTCTTGCCGAAAGCTGGAATGATGAACATCAGGGCCAAAAGTTTAATCCGCTTGCGTTCTCGGAATCTGTAATCAAGAAAATGCAGGCCGAAAATCCGCAAATGGACATTCAGCAGATTGCCTACGTGGTTTACCAGCGTATTTTGCAGATGAAAAATGCGAAACCCGAGCATGCTCCAGATAAAAATGCTCGCACGCCCGAACAAAATTCGGCGCACTTCTCGAATACAACGCATGAGGTTATGGATTCTGGCTTGGTGCTGCTTGCTCCGTACTTGCCTGCACTTTTCGAGCGCACGGGATGCATTGAAAAAGGCGCTTTCGTAAACGATGATTCTCAGCACAAGGCCCTTGCGGTGCTTAAGTATGCGGCTTTCGGTAATTATGCGGAACCGCCCAAAGATGCCGCTGTGATGAACCTCCTTTGCAATTTGCCTGTGACGCCCGTGCTCTACGCCGATGAACTTCCGAAAGTCTCGGATAGCGAAAAGGAACTTGTCGATTCGCTGCTCCAGGCTGTTGTGGCAAACTGGAAGGCGGTGGGCCATATGTCTCCCGATGGGTTGCGCGGTACGTATTTTGTGCGAAACGGAATTGTTGAAACTTCGGGCATGACAGACATGCTGACGGTTGAAACGAAAACGTACGACATTTTGCTCGATAAGCTCCCGTGGGGCTACTCCATGATAAAACACCCGTGGATGAAAAAGGTATTAAATGTTAAATGGAGATGAGGCGCGCGATGAGTCTTGATTTGACAAATGAAATTGATTGGTGCAAGTCGGTGATTGACCTGCGTTTCTCGCAGTATTTTTCGGCTGATGATTCCGAAGATAAAAAGCTCCAGATCGAAATGATCCCGCCGCCGGAACTTGATGACGATTCTCCGTATGGGCAAGTTGTTGCTGATTTTGAACTTGGATTTTATGAGCGTTTGGTTATTGCGCTTGCGCTCCTCCCGCACCTTTGCCCGCAGGCGCTCGATTCTTTCCTGTTGAATAATCGCACTCTTGGCCGTCCGTACACGGAATTTGGCGGTTGGCACGGAAAAAGCCATTCGGGATTCTTGCCCACGTGCGAAACGGCGCTATTTTTGCTTGCGGGGAACGATATCGAAAAACGCTTGCAGATGATGGCTCTGTTCGATACATCTTCTACGCTTTTTGCAGAACGCATTTTGCAGCTCGAATACGGTGAACCGGGTGAACCCGCGAACTCGGCGGCACTTCGTGTGTCATCGGAATACTTGCAGTACTTTACGACTGGCGTTAAAAATAAGCCCGATTTTAGCATGCATTTCCCGGCAAAGCTCATCACGACGAATTTGCAGTGGGATGACCTCGTGCTCGGCGAAGAGACTCTTGACGATATCAATCAGCTTTTGGCGTGGATTGAAAAAAGCGAAGTCGTGCTGGACGATTTTGGACTCCGCAAGAACCTCAAACGTGGCTATAGGGCGCTCTTTTACGGCCCTCCAGGCACCGGCAAGACGCTCACTGCAACGCTCATAGGTTCTAAAGTCGGCATGGACGTGTACCGCGTGGACTTGTCGCAGGTGATTTCGAAGTACATCGGCGAAACTGAGAAGAACCTCTCGAACATCTTTGATCAGGCGGAACACCGCAACTGGATCCTCTTTTTCGATGAGGCTGACTCGCTATTTGGCGCCCGCACACAAACGAACAGCTCGAATGACCGTGCTGCCAATCAGGAAATATCGTATCTCTTACAACGTGTCGAAGATTTCCCGGGCATCGTCATCCTTGCAAGTAACTTAAAATCGAACATAGACGAAGCTTTTTCGCGCCGTTTCCAGAACGCCATTTACTTCCCGCTCCCGGAACCCGAAGAACGTATGAGACTTTGGTCTAACATCTTCTCGAAAAAAACTATACTTGAAGACGATGTCGATTTGAACAAATTTGCCGAAAAGTATGAACTCGCAGGGGGTGCGCTAACAAACGTTGCGCGTTATGCAGCGCTTTGTGCAGCTCAGCAGAATCGCAAGAAAATTTGCAACGAAGACATCGTTAGGGCCTTGGCCAAGGAATTATACAAAGAAGGAAAAATCCTATGAAAATAAATTACCTCCTTGTTACTCTCATTGTGGCTTTATTTGCCATATTCTCATATGCGGATGGCGTGCCTATGAGTTACTATACGATTTCGCCAGAAAAAGTGGAAAAGTATGCAGAACAGGATTTGCTGAAAGATACCGCTGCGGTGTTTGATACGCTTAATCAGCAGAAGGCTTTTAAGTATGAAAGCCGCTCGCAGATGGCCGAAAAAATCAATGAAAAGTTTAAGGTTTATCCTCAGCATCAGAAAATTGTAAATAACTTCATTCAGACTTCGTGGACGGTCCGAGAGGATACTGTTACAGATGTGATGGGAATGCTCAATATGCAGGCCTATTTGGATGATAACTCTATCGATTCGTTGAAATGGTATATCGTTGATGATGCTACAAACCAGATGGTGTTTTCTCAACAGGCGTATGATTTTGTAAAACAGATGGAGGGTACAGAATTTCTGGATTCAACGCAACTTCATCGTTACGCCAAAAATCTCTTGGCATCGAGTTTTAAGCTTTGTAGCGGGAAAGTAAATAATCTGGACAAGTATATTGATGCAACTCTCGAATCTTTTTTTACCAAAAAGAGAAAGAACCTTGTAGATTCCATAAGAAATGTTCAGAGCGAAAAATGCAAAAAAGAAAAAGATTATGGCGCATGTATGGAGAAAAAATGCAACATGCGTCAGATATACAGCAATGTAGGGAAAATATTAATATCTGATATTCATCGAGAAAAGAGATTTATTAAACGCTATAGTGGCCGAATCTGCTCGGATGACCTTTGGAAAAAATCTTTCGATAGACTTGATACCCTTTATTCCCTTTACTTAAGGGATGTTGTAGATTCTTCGCTTGTTAAAATCGATAACTCTGAAGATGCCCCGATAAATTTGAATATTAAAACGTGCGGATGTAGCCATAAAGAGGAACTGAATGGCGGTGTTGTTGGATTTTATCCGTACTGGTATTCCGGCGATACGACCAAATGGGTTGACTTTGAAGGGATTACTCGACTGGCCTATTATGGCCTGCAAATTGATGAAAGCGGAACTCTCCATACCGCATCTGGAGCGCCTGCGTTGGCATATCTGGATAAAGAGGAAAATTATGAATTTGTCAATGAAGTTCACCGCCACAATGTAAAGCTGGATTGGGTCATCTTTAAGGAAGATTGGAAGGGCGTTAAGTTAAAAGAATTTTTTAATAAGCTTTCTTTTGAAATCGATGCCCTCTTGAATACAAAGGTTAATTCTTATTTCCAGCGATTTGTGAATGCATTCACGTTCTACACCGATGAATTTGAAAATCGAGGCGACGGCGTGACATTGTACTTTAAAAATTTCCCAAAGGATGAAGAAAGTAAATTGAGCTTCAATGAATTTTTTAAAGGTTTGAAAGATAGCCTTATCAGTAAAAATGAGTATGTACATGTGAATTTGATGATGGATCGCTCTGATTTGGCAATTGACAAACGTCAGCTGTTTGCGGATAGCCTGATACAGGACTCTCATAGTGGAATTTATAGCTACAACAATTTCTTGGTGTTGCTTAACGCTCAGGATGCTGACCGGAAAATTAGCCGAAAGCAGATCCGTGACGAAGTGAAAAATTACTTGTTCGTTGTGCTGGACGAACCGGCTTCTCGGAATAAGCAGATTCTCTTGAACGATTTGAATTTGCAGCTGGACAGCCTTGATCGCCGCAATATGTTGCATTCTTTGGTCCCTGTTGTTTGGTTTGATAATGTCGGGTGGAGGCAGTTTAGCAAGGATGCTCTGTATTATAACGACACGTATTACAACCTGGGTGTTGGACCGTATGCGACTGCCCTCGATGCCGAAGAAAACTGCGCCACTTCTGGAAACTTGGGTGATTGCATGCTCAAGCATTTCGAGAATGAGGAAGGCGATGGCTTGCGCCAGGGCGCGGTCGCGTCGTTCTTCTGCACGCACCGTTGGGCTTTCCGCTTCTTGAACATTATCACGTTCCTTATCGCGATCGGGGTGCTCGTGGCTTACTTTACCTCGTTCCGCGTCTCGGATTTCTTCAACAGCAACTTGGCGCTATTGCTCGGTATTGTCGTTGCCCCTTCCGCCGTGATGATGACGATAATCTCTCGCCTCGACCCCTCCGTGGCAGCCTACCGCGGCACCTTTGGGCTTCTCCCCATACTCCTATTGCTCCTGACCGTAATCGCCATCATCTTGCTGCAAGTCTACAGGAAAAACGATCTGCCCAAACGCCGAGGAATGTACAAAGGAAAATAACTTCATTGTCATGGCCTCCCTTACGCGGTTTGGCACGTCCACCCGCCCCCAAACCGCCTCCTTGCACCGTCATCCTGACGCCGAAGGCGGAAGGATCCAGTGAAGTCTCGCTTGACAATGTCATGCCGGACTCCGTTCCGGCATCACCTTACACAGTTTAACAAAAGGAATAAATATGAACTCTACATACGCTCAAAAATCCGATTCCATCCAACGCATGGCCTCCCACAACGCCGCAAGCATCATGGACTCCTCCGCACAAGGCGCAAGCCTCCAGCGCAAAGCCGACATGATGGGTGGCGCAATCCAATGCGCATCTCTCGAAGAAGAGGAAGAACCCGTCCAAGGCAAGTTCATCCAGCGCGAAGCCATCCCCGACGAGGAAGAACTCGCGTAATAGAGACCCGCCCACCCGCCCCCAAATCGCCACTTGGTAATGCGTTGTCATTCCCGCCTCCGAGCGGGAACCTCCCTCTCGTCACCCTGTAGCGCCTCGTCATCCTGACGCCGAAGGCGGAAGGATCCAGTCAATTCTCGTACTCGCAATAAAAGGACATCCTTATGAACTCTACATACGCACAAAAGTCTTCTACCGTCCAAAAGGCCACTGACACTAAAGCCGCCTCTGTCCTTGATTCGTCCGCTCAAAACGAATCCCTCCAGCGCAAGGCGGATATGGCGAATAATGCAGCACAGCGTGCTGAGGCTCCGCGACCGAATAATACGGGGATGCCTGACAATTTAAAATCTGGTATCGAGAGCCTTTCTGGTTTTTCGATGGACGATGTGCGAGTTCATTATAACAGTTCTAAACCTGCTACAGTGCAGGCTCTTGCATATACTCAGGGAACGGACATTCATGTTGCCCCTGGTCAAGAAAAATGCCTCCCACACGAAGCTTGGCATGTTGCTCAGCAAATGGCCGGCCGCGTTTCTCCAACTACGAATATCAACGGTATGCCGGTCAATGACAATGCTGCGCTAGAGCATGAAGCCGATGTAATGGGAGTGAAGGCGGTAACGCAGAGAAAAGAAAAAATGTGTATCAAAAGTGATAAATCTTTGAATATATACAGTGTACAAAGAATGCCTAACTTATCCGAATTAAGTGACTATGGCATCTTTACCCCCTCTAGACCACCATCACCATTGACAACTACTCCTGATGGCACTTTGACAAATAATTCAACAATTGAACGAATAACTCCTGTTTGTGGTACGACAAGCTCTGACAATAGTTCTATAAAAAAAGTAAAAGCTTTACAGGAAATAGCTGCGGAAGCGGGTCGCTTAGGGGGGCTATCTTTGAAACCTAATGAACATTTTTACGCTATTATACCTGCTATTTATACAACAAGACGCTCGAATAACAATGTTATTTTAAAATTAAAATATGATTTTAGAGCAAAAGGGGTTTCAAGGAAAGGAACTGCCATGGACGTGGCTGGTGGTCCAGGGTATATTGTAGATGTTTCTAAAACAAAAAAAGGGTCTTCGACAAACTGGCGAAACGCGGTAATGGTTTGGGGAGAAACTACAAATAATAATGAATATAGCAATGAACACGAAAAATTTCCAGAATCTAAACAATCTATTCTTGCAGATACATATAGAAAAGGACCTGATGATAAATATAGATATGGCGAAGATGAATTTAAAGGTTCCATTCCTGATGCTTATACTAAATTGGCCGGAGAAGGCGCTCGTTTTTTATGTGTTAGAAATAATATGCAAAATTTAAATGATAGTACCGTTTTTTGGTTTGGTGATTGTGGAGTGAAATTTTCAGATTTATGTAAATCATGGGGATGGTCTTTTAATAAAAAGTTTGATATTACAAATGACGAAATTAGGAATGCATTGCAAGGGAAAAAGATTAAAGAAAACATACTATGCAAAGTAGTTGTTAATGGAAATAGAAAGCCTGTTTTGGGAAATTATTTTGAAAATTTAGGTACAAAGGTTAATGCCGGTGATAAAGGAGCTCCTGCTCATTTTTCCGCAAATGATTCAACCAAAATAGTAAAAGGGTATTTAGTGATAGATAAAAAATTTCGCAAAGGATATTTAGAATCGATTACTTTAACTGAAAAAATAGCATCAAAACCGAGTGCTAATCTAATAGATTTGGGTGGGGGGACTGTATCTGGCGCTGGTTCATCAACGATTGTCTGACTCTAGTTGTCAATTTGTTCTATTTTTGTATAAAATTGTTATTGGTTTGGGAGAATGAGGCTAGGGTTACGCCAGCAAAGACCGTTAACACACTAAAAATACGGGGCTCTCTGAGGGATTAAGCCTACTCGATAAAATGCACAATGGAAGACTGAAACTGTAGTATTTAAAAACGTTATCGAATGATTAAATTGTAAGAATGAATGGAATCGTTTTAGTGAAAAATCTAGTTTATGATAAATTTGAGTTAATTTAAATTTGGTGCTAGCTACGTATTTATTTCTTTAACCCTAAAAATAGCTTTGTATTATTATGAATAGTATAACGGGTGTTTTTTTATAAAAAACTTAAGCGTGTTGTTCTAGAGAAATGAAACTTTAATAGAATACAAATATAAAAGGAATTCCCCATGTCTACCAAATACGCACAACTTCAGACAACCGTGCAAAAGAATGATGTACCCTCCGTGGCCTCCGTTCTCGATGTGTCCTCGCAAAGCGAAGCCCTCCAG
The DNA here is from genome assembly GCF_002210405.1 of Fibrobacter sp. UWB3. NCBI lineage: Bacteria > Pseudomonadati > Fibrobacterota > Fibrobacteria > Fibrobacterales > Fibrobacteraceae > Fibrobacter > Fibrobacter sp. UWB3. Next base: position 246,805 of record NZ_MWQJ01000001.1, on the reverse strand, counting down.
CGTAAGGCTGACTTGGCGAATGCCGCCGCTCAACGTGCTGCGGCTCCGCGACCGAATAATACGGGAATGCCTGACAGTTTAAAATCAGGTATCGAAAGCCTTTCTGGTTTTTCGATGGATGATGTGCGTGTGCATTACAATAGTTCTAAACCTGCTACTGTGCAGGCTCTTGCTTACACGCTGGGAACCGACATTCATGTTGCGCCCGGCCAAGAAAAATGTCTCCCGCACGAAGCGTGGCACGTCGCCCAGCAAATGGCTGGTCGTGTGTCTCCCACAACGAACATCAATGGAATGCCTGTGAATGATAATGCTGCTTTAGAGCATGAAGCCGATGTGATGGGGGAGATGGCTGTGCAATGTAAATATAAACCCAATGTTATATCTGATGTTTATTTAGAAAAAAAATGTCTTCAGAGGGAAGAATTTAATGTAAATGGAAATTATTCAAACCGTTTGGATGCAATTAAAGCAATTTCAGAATTTGCTGGTAATTATGCTGTTGATCAGGAAAAAAAAAGGGATGAGTATGTAAAATCTCAAATGTCTTCAAAATTTGGAAAGCAACAAACGCAAAAAAAACAAAAAAAACAACAAAAGCAACAAAATGTTAAATTGTCTGATTATTTCGGTCCTTTTAAGCATAATTTTAAATCAAATTATGGAGAGAATCCAAAATTTGATTTAATTTTGAAGTATAATTTTGATTTTCGTATTAATGAAAAAAATATTAACAAATATGTAGATGAAATTCTAAATAGTTTAAATGATAAACCGAAAAACGCTAAAGATGAAATAATAAATATAATTCATAATGTAAATGGAAAAGATGAAAAAGTTGGTGATGCACATGGCTATGTTATAGAAATAAAAGATAATGATTTTAGTGCTGGTATGAAAGAATATTCAGAACAAAGTAATATATTTGCTCAGAATCATGTCACTCATTTGAATTATAATCGTTATAGTGATGATTCGAGAATAGTTGAAGAAAATTTGAAAAGCAAAATTATGGATGTTAAAGGCGATGCTTATACAAAGTTGGCAGGTGAAGGTGCTCGCTTTCAATGTGTAAGAAATAATATGTCTCTTTTAACCAATAATACAAATTTTTATTGCCGAATTCTTGGTGATGGATTTGTTGCTTGTAAATTTAAAGATTTGTGGAATGATTGGGCTTCATCTTTTGATAAAAAGTTTAATATTTCAGATGATGAGGTTGCAAATAAAATGCGTAATGGTGATATAAGTGTTCAAAATGATTGTACCCCCTCTTTAAATGATGTTAACCTTGATTTGGAATCAGATTGTGGTAAATTTGATTGTATTAAAAGAATGAAAAATTCTGTAACTCCTTACTCAAGTTTTGGAACGGCTGAATATTGTGTTACGTATGATGTAATGGGTCATTTGTTAGATGTTTCTCAAAATAGCCCTTTGCAATTTCCCATACATGATAAAGATCTTTACGGATGGATTTTGGAAAATATTAATAAACCCTTTATAAAAAAAGAACAAGCTGAAAATTTAATAGATGATCCCGATAGTAATTAATAATTATTATCAGAAGCCTTTGTTAGACCCTATTAGTAACGTATAAAAATTTTTGCTGTGTTTTGAAAACCCTGTATTTTTAGTATCTTTTACCCTGTGTGTAACAATAACATTGCGCGAAGAAGGAGCTTATGGCTAACTTAAAGATGTTTATCGACAAGATGACGAGTCGAAAGAATTTTCAGCAAGATCGCAATTCCATCACCGTGGAATCTGTCGAGATTGATTATCCGCTTGTATTCGAAGGTAACGGCAAGATGTATTTCTTCAAGTTGGACCGTTACGTGTATGTCAAGGGTTCGCGCTATACCAAGGCCGATAAAAAGTTCCGTGACTTTATGCTGACCGTTCGCTTCAAGAGAGGCTTCATGTCTGACGGCGCGTCTTCGCCTTCGTTTGCCCAGAGCTTTGTTCCCGATATCAAAAAGGGCGACGACGTCTACAACGCTGCACCGTTTATTCACGATGGTCTGTACATGCACCGTGGCGAGACGAATGGCTGCAAGCTGAGCCGTGAGGAATGCGATGACATTCTTCGTGGCATCTGGCGCATTGCTGGCATGAGCCGCTTGGTGGCCGGGGCCGCAGACCTCGGCATCCAGATTTTTGCCGGTTCGTCTGAGCATTGGGGTAACGACAGCAATAACTGCAAGCACCTCTTCGAAGCCAAGTTCGAATACCGCTAATCCTCTCCGTCATCCTGAACGGCGCAAGCCGTGAAAGATCCAGTCAAGTCTTGATAGCCCGCCTCCGCGCGGGCTTCTTGCATTGTCATGCCCGCCTTGAGCGGGCATCTCCTTTTTATATGATCTTTTTATAGCAAATCCGTGTTGGCTACCCATTTTTTATTTATCTTATGTAAGTTAAAAGGAAGAATCTGGGCATGAGAAAGTACGTTTTGAAATTGAAGCAAAACCTAAAAAAATTGTGGGACTTGGTCCGTGTTTTTTTCTCGCGTTCGAGGAATGCTTTGCTACTGATGCTTGTGGGGTTGCTCCTGAACGTTATCCCCGCTAAGCTTGCAATTTTCTTCGGAATTCCCTTGTTCTTGGACTGCCTGGGCACCGTGCTTACGGCTATGCTCGGCGGTTACCTGCCTGCGGTCATCGTTGGCTTTAGCGTGAATGCCATCAATGGAATTTCCGAGCCGGTCGCGACTTACTATGGCGTCCTGAGCATTTTAATTGCGACGCTTGCGACATTCCTTTTCCGACGCGGGTTCTTCCACAGCATTTGGAAGTTGCTTGTTGTCATTTTGCTGTTCGCACTGATTGGCGGTGGCATTGGCTCCATCTTTACTTACGCTTTGTACGGGTTCAATTTTGGCGAGGGCATCTCTGCGCCGTTCGCGATTGCGTTCCACGACGTTTTTCACTGGAACCGCTTCAATGCGCAGCTCGTTGCCGATTTCGTGATTGACATTTTCGACAAGAGCGCAATTGTTCTGTTGTCTGCGCTTATTTACAGGTTTATTCCGCGCCGTGTCAAGGACGAACTGAAGGATGTCCAGCTCTTCCATCTTAAAGGATCTGAAAAGGGATTTTCTTCGGACAAAATGTCGATTCGCCATTCCTTGCTGAACAAGGTTGTAATCATGGTGATTATTGCGGAAGTCCTTTTGGGCGGGCTTGCGAGCATGATTGGATTTTTCTTGTACCGTGACAACTGCATCAATAATTTTGTCAGTATCGCCAATGGCGTGACCGAAGCGGCGTCTATTGCCGTCGATGCCGAAAAGGTGGATGATTACCTGGCTCGGGGTTACGAGGTCGAAGGCTACCAGCGCACGCGCGAAGTTCTTTCTGGCATCCGAGAAAGTTTCTCGCAGACAAAGTATATATATGTGTACAAAATTTTGCCTGATGGCTGCCATGTGGTTTTTGACCTCGATACCGAAGGCGTGCCGGCTAACGCACCGGGCGAAGTCTTTGCCATTGAACCTTCGTTTAAAGAATATCTGCCGAAGCTTTTGAACGGCGAGGAAGTTGAACCCATTATTTCGGATGACCAGTTTGGCTGGCTCCTCACGGTGTATAGGCCCCTCAAAAATGCCGCCGGGAAGACAGTTGCTTACGTGGGCGCGGACATTTCCATGGAATCCATCATCCGCGACGAGGCGATGTTCTTTATCAAGCTCCTTTCGCTGTTCTTTGGGCTTTCGCTAATTATCATGATGGTGATTATCGAAGTTATGAAGTATGGCTTTGTTGCGCCCGTGAACAAGATGTCTTATGCGGCCATGAAAATTTCTGGTGCCACGATGCGTGCAAACTACGCTTTGGATATGGGTGCAAATTTGGACTTGTCCAATATGCGCAAGGCCGTGAATGATGTGGCAAGCCTCGGGATTAATGCCAAAGATGAAATTGGACATTTGTACGAATCGCTCTATACAATGGCAGAGACTGCTTTTGGCCTTATTAAAAACGTGCATGAGCAAAGCGTGAGCATCCAGGAACAAAATCGACGTATTCAGCGGATGCAAGAAGTCCTCATTATGGAATTCGCCGAGATGGTTGAAGCCCGCGATAAGAATACGGGGGACCATATTAAAAAGACGGCCGAATATGTGGAAGCTATCGCGCAAGAACTTAGAGCCGAAGGCCAATTTAAGGACAAACTTACGGATGGCTATGTTCGCAAGCTCAAGCAGGCTGCGCCGCTCCACGATATCGGTAAGATTGCAGTCTCTGACTTGATCTTGAATAAGAATGGCAAGTTGACCGACGAAGAGTTTGCAATCATGAAGAGCCATACGACCGAAGGCGGCAAGATTCTCCAGAAGATTGTCGATGATGGCAAGGGCGCGTTTGATGCCGATTACCTGACGGAATCTATCGAAATGGCGAGCTACCACCACGAAAAATGGGATGGCTCCGGTTACCCGAACCACCTCAAGGGCGAAGAAATCCCGCTCTCCGCGCGAATCATGGCTGTTGCCGACGTGTTCGATGCACTCATTGCCGAACGCGTGTACAAGAAAGGCTTTAGCTACGAAAAGGCGATGTCGATTATCACCGAAGGGGCGGGCAAGCATTTTGACCCCGTCATTGTCGAAGCGTTCACGCGTATTTCTAAAGCGCTCTACGATGCTCGCACAAAGCTGACGCCGGAAAATGCTGAACCTGCGGGCGACGAGAAACCCGCTTGATGAAATGCGCATTTTTTACTATATTCGCATGCGCTTACTCGCCTGGTTAGTTCAGATGGATAGAACGAGTCCCTCCTAAGGATTAAACTCGCGTTCGACTCGCGAACCGGGTATAGCAAAAGGGCCGCATCGTGCGACCCTTTTCTCATATCTTGTCATGCCCGACTTGATCGGGCATCTCCCTCTTTAGACGAGTTCTCCGCGGATCACTTCCACGCTGTCGCCGACGAGGCTCACAACGTTTGTCGGATTGATTTCGATATTGCCGCAGTCCACCATCATGTCTACGGAATGCTGGAACGTTTTCCAGAGTTCGTCTGTCTCGTAGATGTCTTCGTCGCTCAGCTTGGCGGCGGTGCTCAAGATGGGCTTGTCAAAGTGCTGGAAAAGTTCCTTGAAAAACGGGTGCGTCGGAATGCGGATGCCGATTTCCGGGCGCTTGACGTCGAGCTTGCGCGCAATGTGCGGATCGGCGGGGAGGATGAATGTGTACGGGCCGGGCACGCGCTGCTTGATGATGTTGAATGCAAAATTGCTCACGTGGGCGTAACCGGTGGCAAAGCGGATATCGGGGACGATGAGCGCCATGAAGAACTTTTTCATGGGCTTCTTGAGTGCATAAAGCTTGTGGATCGCCTTGGAAGATTCGGCGTTGCAGCCAATCGCGTAGCCGGATTCAGTAGGGTAGAGGACGAGACCGTCGTCTTCGAGAATTTCGGCCGCTTGCTTGACGATACGGGCTTGCGGATTTTCTGGATGTACTTCGAGTCGCATATTATTCTTTATCTGTATTTTCGCTTTTTGAGGAAATAATATACAAAAAAAGTCGGGAAAAAGCTGTGACGAAAATCGCGTTAATCGCGATGATGCTTCCGTTAAATCCGCGGGAGGACTTCGCGCCCTTCGAAGGCGTTTTTAAGGTGCATAAACTGGACCGGTTCCTGGTAGGCGCGGGCGCTCAGAACGTCGAAACGGCAAGGCTCTTCGAAGCTTTTGGGCGCGATTGCTTTTTGCGTTGCCAAGAAGTGGCAAGCGGTTTGCCAAATTTTCTTTTGCTTGAGAGCGTTCACGCGGGCGGCTGGGTTCCCTTCCTGACTGTTCCAAACGGATTTGACTTCGACAAAAACGAGCGTTCCGTTATCGCGAGCGACAATGTCGAGTTCCCCGCCATGGTAAGCGTAATTGCGGGCGACAACTTGATAGCCTTCGCGCATCAAGTACGCGACAGCATGCGTCTCGATAAAATTTCCCTTCGACCTGTTTTGCGATTTCTTCAAAACCATTCGCTCCCCTTTTTACAAGACTTTACTGGCCCCTTCACTTCGTTCAGGGTGACATTTCATGTTTTCATCACGTCATTCTGAGGCTATTCCAACTGCGTCATTCTGAGGGCGAAGCCCGAAGAATCCAGTTAAGTTTATATCAAGACTTTACTAGACCCTTCACTTCGTTCAGGGTGACGGTGATGCTATTTCAATTCCATCCCAAGCAGGCGAATTTCCGAAATAGCGTAGTCGTCGTTGTCGGCTTCGTAAACGTCTTCGAGGTAGAAGCGGAGCTCCGTCGTTTCTACCGCCTGAATGTTCGGGTACTGCATCCCCCTGATATTCTCAAGCTTAACGCGTTGCTTGAACCCATCCTTCGTCTCGATAGTGAGCGCGTGCGGCTTCTTGAAAATGCGGAAGCGGTCGCCAAATGCATCGTCCACAGACTTTTGGTAGCCAACAGCAATGCCTATGTTCGTGATGAGCGTGTTCTGGTCGAAGTACATGGCGAGTACAGGGTTCAACGGCTTGAGCGGCATCTTGTTGAGCCATGCCGTGGTGAGGTCGCCATCGGTCAAGTTCTCGATCGGGTAGCCCTTTTTCATTTCGGGCTCGATGGCTCTCGTTTCGTAGTTCGCAATGACCTCGTTCCACTCGATTTCGTGCAACATATTCTGCGGCTTGTGCGTGAACATGAGCAGCATGAGCAAAATCACGATAAGCGGGAACAGCACCGAGAATGCCACTAACATGAGCTTGTGCGGAGTGAGGTTGCTGCCGAATCGCTTGGCTGCTTCTGCAATGGAAGGAACGCTGCGGTGGCTTCCGGTCTTGCGGCCGAGAGTCGAATTCTGGTGCGGCGTATCGTGCTGCGGGAACACCTGGTCGCATTCGTCCAAAAATTCCTGCATGTCGTGGAAGCGTTCGTTCAGCTTTTTCTTGAGGCACTTGAGGATGAGCGCCGAAAGTCCATCCGGAATATCTTCGCGGAAAAGTTCTGGAGCCGGAGGCGGTTCCTGCACATGCTTGAGCGCAATTTCCACAGGACGGCTGCCTTCGAACGGCAAACGTCCGCAAGTCATTTCGTAAAGGATCACGCCCATGCTGTAAATGTCGGACTGGAGCGTGACTTCGTCACCGTGGCACTGCTCGGGCGACATGTATTCGGGCGTACCCATGGTCATGCCGGTGCGGGTGAGACGTTCCTTTTCCATCTCCTGGATGTATGAAATGCCAAAGTCCATGATGTAGACGCGGTTGTCGCGCGTGAGCATGATGTTCGAGGGCTTCACGTCACGGTGGACGATGCCCTTGCTGTGCGCGTAAAGGAGACCGCGTGCAATTTGCCTGATGATGACTTCAATCGCTTCGAACGAAAGCTTGCTCTTGTTCTGCAAAATTTCGGCGAGCGAAATCCCTTGCACGTAAGTCATCGCGATAAAGAGCTGCTTGCCCTGCTGGCCAAAGTCGAACACGTGAACGATGTTCTGGTGGTCGAGTTCCTTCATCGCCTGTGCTTCAAGGTAAAAGCGCTTGATGGCCTCTTCATCGGAGGTCGAGTCGAGAATCTTGAAGGCTACTTCGCGGTTTAGCCTTTTATCGAGAGCCTTGTAGACATAGCCCATTCCACCTTTGCCGAGCGTTCCCAATAGTTCGTAGTTTTCGTTAAAGGGGTACGGAAAAGTTAGCGGTTGTTCTGGACGTATCATCTTGGCTTCTTTAATTTGTGTAGTAAAATTGCAGTAACAATATAGAAACTAAGTGCGATGGCGATGGCGAAAATCGCGTTGAAAATGTCGTCTTTTCGTTCTAGCAAAATGTTGAGGAGCGATGCTTGGTTGTAGCGCGACCAGATGACGCTGGAAAGGGCGCGGCCAATGGGCTGCATTTGGTCGAGCGGCACGAGGGCTCCGGCGAGGGCGACTTGCGGAATAATGAGCAGTGGCAAGAAGGCATTTGCCTGGCTCGTGTTCTTGGCGAGCGTACTCGTGAAAAGCCCGACGGTGGTTGCAGGGATGGCAATGCAGGCGAAAACGCAGGCGATAAGCGCAATTTGGGGGTGGGGGGTAATGCGGGTACTGATAAACGCATATACAATGGCGGTCTGCATCATCGTGAAAATAATGGGGAGCGTGCATTTGGCGGTTAGCGTCGAGAGTGCAGAAACGCCTCGGCGGAACTTGTCACGGAGAATGTCTTTCTCCTGCACGATTTCACGGATGGAAAGTGAAAGCGCAAACCAGTTTGCACAAAGGATAATCGCGAAGGCAACGGTCCAGAGTGAACTTTGGTTGGAGAATATCTGCGAGAGTAAAAATCCGATAATCGCGGGTTGCACAAAAAGTGCTGCAATGCGGCCTTTGTCGCGGAACCACTGCTTGGCGGTGATGCGCACGGTGTAGGCAAAATTGCGGGGGAGCTTGGTGCGTTCAAAGTAATACTTGCTATCGCGTACTTTTTGCTCGTGCTTGTAGCTCTCGTGGAATTCCGCTGCCTTGCTTTGTGTGATGCTCGTGAGGAGCGCTTGCGGGTCGTTCGTATTGAAGTGCGTGTATGCCGCCTGAACGGTCCCGAAGAAAGCTTCTTCTCCTTGGTGCAGTACGAGAACTTTATTTGCAATCTGCAATGCTTCGTAGCTGTGAGTCGTGAGGATGATTGTATGACCGAGGAATGCTAGCTGCTTCAAGTGCGTGCAAAGGATTCTCGAATTGTACGGGTCAAGACCCGAGAGCGGTTCGTCGAGAATCACGAGGCCCGGATTGCCCATGAGCTCACGTGCGAGCGCGACGCGGCGCATTTCGCCGCCGCTGAGCGTCTTCACGAGGTTATGCTTGCGTCCGCTCAGCCCGAAAAGTTCGCAGAACTTTTCGAGTCGCGCCACAGCATCTTGCTTGAAGTTCTGCACGTCCATCGACGAACGCGCACCGTCGAGAATGGTTTCCTCGACGGTCAGCTCCGGGCGGAGCGGCAGGTCTTGCGGCAATATTGCAATGCGCCTGCGAATCTCGTTTTTGCGGTAATCGACTCCACCAATGCGCACAAAGCTTTGCTTGTCGCAACTGTTGATGCCTTGAATCATCTTCAGAAGCGAGGACTTTCCTTGTCCGGAACGCCCGATAATCGCAAGAATCTCGCCGGCGGGGAGTTCGAAATCAATCCCCTTTAATAATTGCTTTTTACCGGCAAAGACATTCACGTTTTGCGCGAAAACATCAAAGCCAGAATTTTGCGCTTCAATCAGCAAATCGTTATTGCGGAACCCGATCACGGCGGATTCGAAACGGCAGGCGTCACCGCTTGCAATTGTAATCGTGCGTGTGCGCTTGCCGCCCTCGTCTACAATCGCTTTCGCGAACTTGATCTCGGCACGATTTTCGCGGGCATTACCAGAATTCCCGCCAGCATTCCCTGCATCTCGCGCATCTCGGCTCACAATCCTGCGGCACTTTGCTTTCCCGATTCCAGGAATTTCAATTTCTCTCCATTCCGTCGAGAGCGTTACGGTCTGCATATCGCTTTCCGTTTCGCGCTCCATAATCAAAAGCGTCAAATCCGCGCCACGGAGCGTCGCTCGCAACTGCCTTGGCCCAATGAGAATCACGTCGCCATCGTTTATCACGGCGGTCGTCACGTCTTTTCCGTTCAGCATCGTGATGCTGTTCTGGGTCAAGCTTTGCAAAATCCATTTGCCGTCCGTAAAATTCAGAACCGCATGATACCTCGAAACCATCAGGTTGTCAAATTGCAAAACGTTATCCGATTTGCGCCCGATGGTAAACGGTTTCGATGGGTCTGGATTGACGAGGCGGAATGGAAACATCGCGTTTGTCCGTTATTGTAATTCTTTCACGAACGCTTCAAAGCGGTCGCAAGCCTTCGCGAGATTTTCGTCGCTTGCTGCATACGAGAATCGAACGCAAGTGTCGTCGCCAAAGGCAGCGCCAGGCACAATCGCAAGTCCCTTGCTTTCCAAAAGTGCGCTGCAAAAATCAATCGAGCCTGCAATCACCTTGCCGTCCGGAGTCTTTTTGTCGTAGTAATCGCTCACCGGTGCAAACAGGTAGAATGCTCCTTCGGGTGCGCGCGGCTTTGTCTTTAAGAACGAAGTGCGTTCGAGCATGTAGGCTCTGCGCTTGCGGAAGGCGGCTTGCATGGCGTGCACATTGCTCTTGTCCATGTTGAGTGCGCCGAGGGCGGCGTACTGCGCGACATTGCTCGGGTGGTGCGTGGCTTGTCCCTGGATTTTGCCGATGATCTTTGCAATCGGAGCGGGGGCAGCGTCGTAACCGATTCTCCAGCCGGTCATGCAATGCGATTTCGAGAAACCGTTAATCACAATCGTGCGTTCTGCCATGCCGGGGAACACTGCGGCACTTGTAAATTCTGTATCGTAGACAAAGTATTCGTAAACTTCGTCCGAGATACAGTAGATGTCCTGTGCGACAATTTCTTTGGCGAGTGCTTCAAGTTCGCTCTTGCTGTAAACGGCGCCAGTAGGGTTGCACGGGTTGTTCAAAAGAATTGCCTTCGTGCGCGGCGTGCATGCCTTGCGCAAATCTTCAGCGTCAATCTTGAAGTTCTTTTCAATGCCTGCTTCAACAAACACCGGCGTACCGCCGAGCCATTTCACAAGTTCCGGATACGTGACCCAGTACGGGGCGGGGATAATCACTTCGTCGCCCGGGTTAATCAATGCGGCGAGCGCGTTGAATACGGCGTGCTTTGCTCCGCTTGTCATGATGATTTGCGATGCGTCGTAATGGAGCCCGTTTTCGTCTTCCAGTTTCTTTGCTACGGCCTTGCGCACATCGAGAATCCCGACAGGTGCGGTATAGCGCGTCTTGCCTGCGCGGATGGCTTCGATTGCCGCATCTTGAATGGGTGTGGGCGTTCCAAAGTCGGGTTCGCCTGCGCCGAGACTCACGACGTCCTTGCCGTCTGCGATCATCTGTTTTGCCATCGTGTCGATGGCGACGGTGAGCGATGCTGCAATATTTTGCGTTCTATCGGAAAGCGATTTCATTTTTTTGCTTCCTTTTTCCTGTGCTGTCTCAGACGGTATTGGTCGAGCGATCCTGCAATGAGGGGAAAGATGGTGAACTGGGAGATGAATATGCAGATAAGCCCTGTCAACGAGACGTAACCCATGCTGCGAAGCCCCGGGTGGGACGAAACGAGCATGCCGTATGTACCGATGAACGCGGCCATCTGCGAAAGGAAAATTGTAAAGAACTTGTCCCTGAGGATTGTAAGCGCGGTCCCAGTTTGTTTCTCGTAATAAGCCGAGAAAAATTGGAGGGAACCATCGACGCTTGCGCCAATCAAAATCGGGAAGGTCAGCGCGCTGTAAGCCGAAATCTGTACGTCAAATGCGTTGAGCGCTGCAAGGAACCAGCATGCCGCAAACACTGACGGAAGTGCCGTGAAGAAAGCCCTGCTCAAGCGGTTGTAATACACGAGCAAGAACAGGAACACGAGAATGGCGCCAATCTGTAACGGCCTGCTAATGTTGTTTGTAATTCTTTCGAGGAATATGGCGCGAGTAATGGGTGTCCCTGCGATTTGATAGGTGCCCTTGGCAATCCCTTCAATCTGGTGGAGTTCCTTGAACAGCTTTGTGCATTCGCTACCATAATTTTCTTCGATGTCGGTAAAGATGAACGCAAAGCGCCCTTGCTTGCCCTGCTTGTCACGGAATTTTTTTGCGATGTACTCCGGCGGTTCGAAATCGTCACTCTCGTCAAATTCGAGTGCCTGTTCGACCTTTTCCAGATTGTCGAGTTCGCTTTTAGAAAGCGCTTCGCGGAATTCCTGTGTCACCATGTTGTGCAAGTGGCGGAGCTTTTCCATTTTCCTCTGCTGCAAGTTCGGCGAGAACTGTGCAAGCGTAAAGATGGAATTGACCGTAGAAAGCTTGCCCTTGTTCTTGAGCTCGTTGAATCGCATCTGCAATGTTTCGCTTTCGGTATTGTCCGGGAGCATGACGATGACAGGCGTCTTGTTCATGAATCCTGTTTGTGCAATCAGCGAATCAATAGTTGCATCTTTGTGGTTGATTTCTGTTGCCGAGAAATCGTTGCGGATGTGGATCTTTGTTCCGCCGATGTAGAGCCCGACAAGGCTTGCTGCAATGATAATCGAGAAAATAATCCAGTTGACCTGATTCGATAACATGTAAATTCTGTGCTTGTGATGAATTTGCGCATGCGTTACCGAGAAAGGCTTTTTGTGCTGTGTCACTTGCAGAAGTGCCGTCGAGAAAAGGAGCGTAATGGCCCAGTTCAAAATGCAGCCCGTAGAACCGAGAACGCCAAGTTCCTGGAGGCCCGGCAGCGGAATCAGAATAAGACTGGCAAACAAGGTCGCAAAAGTGAAACTCGAAACTGCGGTCGAGGGGCCAATGCCGAGGAGTGCGCTTTCGATGCAAAGTTGCGGGCTCAATTTCTGTTCGCGTTCAAGGAAGTAACGGTTGAGCACGTGGTTGATAATCTGCAATGCCTGTCCGGGGAGCACAATGGCAAGCAAAAGCGTAAACAGGTTGATGCGCCCGTAGAACATGTACGAGCATGCCATCGTCGTGAAAATTGGCGTTGCAATTGGCAGTGCCGAAATAAAAATCAATTGCGGCTGCTTATAGAAATTGAGGATGAGCAAAAGCAGAATAAGCGTTGCCGTGACAATCCCGACCATTTTCGCTTCGGGCAAAAGGCGCTTGCCCGTCTGGATGGATTCGTAAACCTTGCCTGCATAATGGATGCTCAAGTCGCTTGGCTTTTCTTCTTTTTCAAGAGTCCTTTTGACTTTGGAATAAAGGTTCCTGTTGGCCTGTAATTCCGAAATGGAATGCGACGGGTAAATCTCGACGATACGGATAGTTCCGTTTTTGTTGGAATGGCTGGTAGAAAGCTTGTCGAAATATTTCTTTTCGAGATCGCTTAAAAGCTGTTCGCGCTCTTCCGAGGTCGTTTGCGTGATGGAATCTATCGCGCTCTTGAGGTCTATGAACAGCGGGTTGTTCTTTAAAATGTAGTCGTGCCTGAGCTTGCGAATGCGATGCACCATGATGTCGATGTCGCTTTCGCTTGCATAAAGGAACTTGTTCTTTTTGTAAAATTCAATGTCGGTTTCGAAGTCCGCAAAGTGGACCTCTGGACTCTGCTGCATTGTTTGCGCGAGATTCTTAGCAATGCGGTAGTTCGCGCTCGAATCGCCCGATTGCAGAATGACGATGAGGCTCCCGAGGCCGCCAAAGGCGTCTTCGATTTGCTGAACATTGCTGGGCTCACGCGCGCTTGTGATGGTATCTTGCAATTGCAAATCCCAGCGCAAGTGCATGATAGGGTAAATACTTAGGATACCAATCGCCAAGAAAACCGTAAGGATAATCTTGGGGTAGGTTGCTAATTTTTTGATTATTTTTGCAAACAGAGAAAACATCACTCTCAATATAACTATATATTTGGGTGGAAATGATACGTTTGGTGACATTACTGGTGCTTGTAGGTGTATTGAGTTTGCCTGCGCACGCGAAGGAGTCGCGCGAGACCGTGCAGGACACTTCTTCGAGTTCTATGTCATTTTTCGAAATTATTTCGTGGCCCTTTATCCATGTTATCCAGCCGTTCTTTGGCTCGCTCGTCTATCCGATTTCGGCCCCGTTGCATTACGCTGTTGATAATGGCGTTGCAGACAAGGCGGTGGACCTGATTACCTTTGGCGAAAAAAGGAACATCCTCATTTATCCGGTGTTCAACCTGAAGCCCGGGAGCTCCACGATGATCGGCGTGAGTTACCGACACCGGAACTTGTTCCAGAAAGGCGACTATTGGGTTTTTGAAGGCCATTTCTATGCCAATAGCGACGTGGATTTGCAATTACGTTATTCAAAACAAGCGCTGTTCGGGAAGCGGATGTACGGGTCTATGGGGTTCAACTTCTATATGGACCGCGACGATAGCTTTATCATTCCGGGAACGAGGGAATCTTTTCAGCAGGCCGATACGACAATCAACCTCACGGGGCGAATTGGGTTCCCGCTTACGGAATCGAGAAACCTGAACCTCAGTTTTGGTACTGGTTTTGAATACCATATTACCGATTTTACGGATACTAAGGATTCGGTGCTGGATGACCCGAAATTCCCGATTGAAGATCGTGCCCTTTACCAGAACCATTTTGAAATCCCGTTTTACGCGAACCTTGTCTTTGATAACCTGGATTTCCCTTATGCACCGTCAAGGGGCCAGCGCCTGAGCCTCAAGACAACTTATAATTTGGTAGGGAAGTACGGCGGTATTGATGCCGATGACTTTATTGCTTCCGGTATAAATCGCAAGGAAGATTTGAAAGATGGCGGCATGAATCACGATTATGTGAGTGTTGAAGCGTTTTACCAGATATACTTCTATATAGGGAATGCCGACAAGTACGTGCTTACTGCAAAAGAAGGCCGAAAGACAAGAAGGTTCTATACGGACTTTTCCTTGAACGAAGCGCTTCGCGTGTGGCGCCCGGAAAACTTGGTAGAAACGCTTTTTGAACGTCGCGTCTTTGCGTTCCAGTTCCGATTCCAGGGAATGTGGGAAATGGAGAAGGGCGGAGCCCCTTATTCGGCGTTCCCAACGTTGAATGCCAGGTTCCCTTTGCGTGGGTACACGAGTTCCTGGACGTCTCCGTTTATGATGGGCTTGTCAACGGAATACCGCTGGCCGGTGGACCGCCTGGTCGATGGCGTCGTGTTTGACGAATACGCCATCATCAGCGATAAGATTAACCATTGGTCAACGAAAAATCTGTATAACTCATGGGGCTTTGGCGTTCGCGTGCGCAAGCCCGATATGTACCTGTTCCGTGTGCAGTTCGCCTTTCACAGTTGGCATGGCATAAGCCTCGTCATTACGATTGCCCCAGAATTCAGATAATTCCTTACAGCAACAGTTCTGAGGGCTTGCGCATTTCATCATTCTGAGGGCTTGCGCATTTCGTCATTCTGAGGGCGCAGCCCGAAGAATCCAGTGACTTTTTACAGCAATAGTTCTGTTTGCTCGCTGTTGAATGTTTTGGGAATGGGCTTGTGCAGCATCTTGTAGGCGTTTGCTGTGGCGACGCGCCCGCGCGGAGTGCGTGAAATAAGCCCCTTCTGGAGCAGGTACGGCTCGTAGACTTCTTCGAGCGTGTCCGGCTCTTCGCCCATGGCGGCGCTGATTGTTCCGAGACCCACCGGGCCTCCGTTGAACTTGTCGATCATCATCGCGAGAATCTTGCGGTCGGTCGGGTCGAGGCCTTCGCTGTCGATGCCGAGCATTTCGAGCGTCTTGAGGGCAGCGCGCTCGTCGATGATTCCTGTACCGCGCACTTGAGCCACGTCTCGGCAACGCCTGAGAACTCGGTTTGCCACACGAGGTGTCCCGCGGCAGCGCCCGCCGAGAATCTTGGCGGCTTCTTCCGAGAGTTCCACGCCCAAAATGCGGGCGCTACGCATTAAAATCTTGACGATATCTTTTTCGTTGTACAGTTCCAGGCGGTACTGCAACCCAAAACGGTCGCGGAGCGGCCCGGTCAAAAGCCCACTGCGAGTGGTCGCGCCCACAAGCGTAAAATGCTTGAGCGGGAGATTCACGCTCCTTGCCGCAGGGCCAGAATCCAGCATGATGTCGAGGCGAAAATCTTCCATGGCGGGGTAGAGGTATTCCTCGACCACGCGGTTCAAACGGTGGATTTCGTCGATGAAAAGAATGTCGTTCTCTTGCAGGCTTGTAAGGAGCCCCGCTAAATCGCTAGCCTTTTCGAGCACGGGACCGCTTGTAATGTGGATGTTGACGCCCATTTCCTTGGCTATGATGCTCGAAAGCGTTGTCTTGCCAAGTCCCGGAGGGCCTGCAAACAGGCAATGGTCCAGCGCATCGCCGCGCTGCCTTGCGGCTTCAATCGCAATCGAGAGACTTTCCTTGATGTCGTCCTGGCCTGTAAATTCGCTCAGGCTGGGCGGTCGCAGATTGCGGTCGGAATCGCCCTCGTCAAAAGAGCACTTCTGTGGAGAAATTATACGCTGATCTTCCATTTTTGTTTGTCATGCCCGGCTTGACCGGGCGTCTCCATTTACAAATATTTTAACGCCTCTGGGATAAGTGCGGCGGCATCGGCGCCATCCCCAAGAACCTCGACGGCCTTCACGACGGCCTTTTCTGCTGTTGGGTCCTTCACCCCGAGCGTATGCAGAGCCAAAACCGCTTCCATCTTTGCGCCCGTCAAAGCGCCGACACTTGTAATGCCGCTGCCTTCGACATCGCCGAGGGCCTGCAGCATGTTTGAAGCCTTTTCCTTGAGCGTAAGCGTCATCTGTTCGCAAGTCTTTTTGCCGAGCCCCTTGATTTTCCCGAGTGCCGCTTTGTTATCGCTGGCAATCATGTTCAAAAGGTCTGCCGGTGTGCTCCCGCTTAAAATGCGCTGGGCGAGTTTTGGGCCGACACCGTTTACATCCAAAAGCATCAGGAACAGGTTCTTTTCGGTCGTGTCAGCAAAGCCAAACAGCGTCATGGAATCCTCGCGTACCACGAGATTCGTGTGCAATGTGACCTCGGCCCCTTCTTCGGGCAGCTTGCCTGCAGTAAATGCCGAAATATTGATGCCGTAACCGACACCGGCGCATTCTACAACGACAAATGTGGGCGTTTTCTGCACCAGAATTCCACGGATTCGCTCAATCATAAAATCTCCAAATATGCACTTTTGTGCTACTGCACAAATATACAGTTTTTAAAGGGCTCTGTCAAGCCATTTTATACATCTAGGCGGGCTTAGCAAACATTTTCCATTTTGTCAGCCCATCGAAAACTGTATTTTCGCTTCAAAATCGCCGTTTTTAGTCTGTTTTGGCCATTTTTGGTTTCCGCAGCGTTTCCGTAGCCATACGATTTGGTGTGACAGAGCCGTGGTGATTTTTGCAGCCTAAAAACAGTTGGAATGCAGTGACCATGCAATTTTGTAAAAAAATACAGTTTGGCTTGACAGAGCCCCACAAGGAAGTGCAACATGAAAAATTCCGAAGTAATCAAGGTCACCAAGGGCCGCCAAAGAGAAGCCCTCAAAATCGTCAAGAGAATCGAAGCCAGGCTGATGGCATTCCAGACAAACAAAAAAAACAACTGGGGCCACGCCGGTTCCATGGGCGCTCTCTGGGATAAACTCATTGAAACCGAAACCTTCACCGACTTTCTCAAGTAATAGGAGCGACGCCATGACCCTCGAACAAAAGATGGATTTCCTCATTGAGAACGGAATCGCCACCGAAGAAGAAATCAAGCTCGTGACCTGCATCAACGGCTGGAACGACGAAACGTTTGACGACATCTACTATGCCCGCGCCGGCCCACTGCAAGGTCAGCCATTGCTTGCCCGCTCACCGCGGCGAAGAAATCACGGACTCCGTGATGGACAATCTCGACGTGAACATGAGCTTCGAAGAAGCAGAAAACCGCTTGCATGCACACAAGGCTGTGCTGTGGCAGGTCATGAAGCCGACTAGCGAATTCGGTAAGTAATTTTCGGCAGGCAAACCGCCCGCTCAAAAAATTAGCCCGCGAGAAATCGCGGGTCTTTTTTATATTTGCGGTTATGGAAACCTATATTTTTCAGCATGTTGAATACGAAGGTCCGGGAGCGATTCTCCCCTACCTGCAGGCCAAGGGGCACAACGTTCATATCGTGCGCCTTTACGCCGGCGACCCCATTCCTCATGAAGACGACGTGGACTTCGCCATCTTGATGGGTGGGCCCATGAGCGTTCTGGACGAAACAAAGTACCCTCATTTTGTTCGCGAAAAAGAACTTTGCTGCGACATGGTGCAGCTGGGCAAGCCCCTTCTGGGAATCTGCCTCGGTGCCCAGATGATCGCAAGCGCCTTTGGCGCGGCCATCAAGAAAAATCCCGAAAAGGAAATCGGCTGGTTCCCCGTCACCTTCACCGGCGATGCAGTCGAAGAAATGAATTTGCCCGAAAGCCTGGACGTTTTCCATTGGCATGGCGAAACCTTTGACATTCCAGAACTACCGGGCATTGCAGAACCATTCGCCTTTAGTGAAGCCTGCCAGAATCAGGCATTCAAAATCGGCAGCGGAATCGCATTGCAGTTCCATCTAGAAGCCACGCCCGAATCCATGGAAAGCATGTTAAAGAACGGCGACGACGAAATCAAGGCAGGCATTGCCGCAGGTTTTGACTACGTTCAAAACCCGAAGGACATCCGCATTGCCGGTAAGACCGCCATGGGCCCCGCCAACGAATTGCTGGTAAAAATCTTGGATTACCTGTTGGAAGAAAAATAAGCAGGATGATTTTGAATAAAGGCAAATAGGTTCTGTGACCGTTGGCTCTGTCAGGCTAATTCGTACTTTTTTACAAAGACTGCCAAAACGCTGCGAAAATGACCTGACAAAGCCTAACTACCAAGGCCAGTAGAAGAGTGCGACAAGGAAAATGACTCCGATTTTGCCTCATGATGTTCACTTTCTGCAAACACATGCACTCAGCTGCCGTTTAGACGCTCCGCCCGGACCACAACCGCTAGCACCACCAACAAAATAGACGGTCAGATTGCTATTTTATTGAATATGTCAAAGCAATTTATCGTTTCATTTCTTTTTATATGCGCCATCTCAATGGCGTTTGCGCATCCTTACGATGACATAGACTGGGAAAAAGCAAAAGCTCCCAACGGCTGCTTCAACAGTTCAGGAGCATTTTGGTGCGAAGATAAAGCAAAAGGTTTTGTCACAGTCACCATGCCTGCAAAAAGGATGCAATATCTTTATGCAAAGATAGATGGTCATTCAGGGTTCTATGTCAATTATTGTAAAGACCTCATTACCTTGCCGACAAAAACGGACAAACAAGCTGCCGCCGCCCTAAACAAAGGTGATTACGAAAAATTTCATGCCTATCTCACAGAAGCTATGATGACAGGTGATTTTACCTGGACTTGCATGGGTGAGCGAAAAATCAAATCTGTTTTTTGTCTTGGAAATAAAGATTGGAGTGGTAACTATTACATAAAAATTTCCAAGTATGATGAATATGGCATTTTGGACAGCGAAAAAGAAACCAGTACCCCAGAAAAAGATTACTGCAAAAAATTGTTAGACGCTGTTGAATAACTTACGGATTATCTACTGATTGCATACATGCTCACCATTATTTCGAATAATGCAGAATCTCTAAATATGAAAAACTGCTAAAAGCTAAACATCTTCTTTAGATAAAAAATAGGTCGTCAGAATGTGGATTTATAACGTGTGCAAGGTTCGCAAGCCGGAAGGCAACGGATATGAAATCTTGGAAAGGTTCACTGACAGAACCGCGGCGTATATGCTGATGTTCGCCTTGATGAAGGCTGACAAATCAGACTCAGTCTATTTCGTTGAGCGAATCTCGGATAAGAAACTTCGTAAATAGTAGAATAAGTAGTAAGTCATATCATTATATACAATAGTGGACACGAGCTTTTTCCAGGGTTACGAAACGGGTGTAAAAGCCCGTTTTTTCGTTGCTTCTGGCGGTCTTTTTAGGACTATCGAAAGAGACTTTATTTGTGATTCCACGGTGCGATTCTAGGCTGATTTTGGGGCTAAAACCATGTTCAACTATTTGGACTATGTTTCGCGAGTCCAGAAGTGCTCCAAAACGCGAATATGGCGATTCTAGCCTAAAAACGGTGATGGACTATTTTTGACGGGCTAGATATAGTGAACAGAAAGACATTAATAAAAACGGCTCTGTCAAGTCATTTTATACGGTTCCATTGCCATAGCAAAAAATGTCGGTTTCGTAAGCCCCTCCGAAGCTGTTTATTCACTACAGAATTGCAGAATTTAGACTTTTTTGGCCATTTTTGGTTTCCGCAGCGTTTCTACAGCCATACGACCAAGCTTGACAGAGCCCCCAATAAGACTCTGTCGGGTCAGCATTGGATAGGCTTACGCTACTTACAGTACCACATGGCCGCCCAGAACATAGTGTAAAGGTCATCTTCGTTGTTTCCGGCGCTTGTTCTGCTTGTGGATTCTGAATGGGGGTCTTTTATATAAACAGATATTGAGTCACTGTCGTCGATAAAGTACTTGAATTCTTCTTGCTTACTGTTTTTGAAATGCCAGGTGTTTATGTCGTCCATCAGCATTTCGTCGCACTGGTAAATTTTATCTGGATCATGGGGGATGCCTGAATGGGGTGCTTCTTGTTCGGGATAATCCATGAGGCAGCGAATGGAAAAGGCAAATTCCTTATTTCCCATCGACAATGGAAAGACTTTGTCGAGGCTTTGAAATTGTATGGTAGCGATTGATTCCGTTCCCATTTCGTTGGAAGACCAAAAGACTGCATTGTGATCAACCGGATTGAATACATCCGCTCCGTATTTAGGTCCGTTAGGGATCACGCTAAAGCCGTACTTGTCAGTACCTTTTGCTGTGTCGGCCCAAACCTCTGCTGACTTGAGGTCGCGGGCCGCAATGCTTTCACCGCCAACGGCGTTGAAAAGCTTTTGCCATTCCCAGTAAGAGGGTATGTGGAATCCTTCTGGGCAGATGCCTCGCGCTTGGCTTTGTGGCTTGCATAAATAGCCTTGTTGGCAGCTTGTATCAGTCATCGCGATGTCCCAGGTGTACAGGTATCCTCGTTGATTCTGGCTTTGGAATCCTTTTGAGGTGTACCCGTACCATGAATCTTTTGTGTTGGCATATTGGCTAGCTTTGTATCCCAGGTTCTCGGCCATCCAGGTGTAATCGCCGATTTTGACGGTAGCATAGTATTGATTGTCTCTGGAATCCTTGAAACAGCCATACTGAACGTTTGGGTTCAAGTATTTCCAGTTTTCTTTAAGCGCCGGGGCCTCGCTGCAGGGACTGAATAAGCTGGAGGAGGAAACAGTTGCAGACGAAGATTCTTCGGAAGACGATGATTTACCGGAAGAAGACGACTGTGATGACGAAGATATTTTGGAAGATGAAGATTGTCCAGAATGTGAGGATGTTGTTTTTGAACTGCTGCTAGATACAGGACTGCTAGACGTGGGCTTCGTAGAACTGCTACTTTTTGTTGATTGTTCTTTGCGGGAACTTGATACGGCATTGTCTTTGAAAGAGCTGCTACTGGTTTCTTCTGCAGAAGAAAAAGTGGCTATTTGATTGTCCGGTGAAGTAGAAGAATCATCGCCGCAACCCCAAAGGAGGATTGCGCTAGCTGTGTACAAAATGCTCAAAATTTTTTTCATAAGGTTTTCTTTTGTGAGAAAGTTCTTGTTATGTTGTAAAACTAGATAAATTTACTGTTAGCTTAGCCAGTACAACCCGAACTTTTTCCCGAGATTTGCGAAAACACAGCAAAATAGGCCGTTCGGCTCCAGTGAACCCGTAACATTGAAAAAAATACAATTTAGCTTGACAGAGCTCTTTGAAGGGCTCTGTCAAGCCAAATTGTATAAAAAAGCCCCCAAACCGTCATGATTTGGAGGGCTTTCTTGTTTGCCAAGAGCCTATAGCAACCCGCCGCCAGTTGTTGGAGGTTCCGACCCTGATGTTTCCATCAGCTGTGCCTGATGCTTGAGCTCAACCACTTTCACTGTAGGGGTTGAGTATTCCTTTTTCTGGTTACCCAAGCAAGTAAGGCCCGCCCAGTCGCAAGAAGTATATCTGCCAGAGCTGGTTTTGCAAACTCTTTCGCTAGTGCCGTTGATTGTCGCATCACTAAGAGTGACCGTGGCCCCATCGGCGATGGAAATCTTGTAAGGCTGAGATTTTCCTTCAAGCGTTCATACAAATTCTCCCGGTCGTAATGACGCCATTAACGTGTTTCGAGTAAAAAAAAGTTATACAATGAAAAAATAAGTTATTTAAAAGTATTTTGTTTAATACAAACAGACTCACCTAAGAAGGAATCAATTATTTTATGAACAACAAAGGCTTAATCATCACAGCTTCTGACGAACTCTCTTCAGCAAATGGCGATGCTGAAAAAATTAAGAGTTTAAGAAACGAGTACACTCGTCGTGCAGCGAACAGAACAATCATGGAGAACATGTTTAAACGGAACTGCATCACGCCAACTAGCATTCATAACGTAACTCTAGACGTGCTCAAAAGCACCATCAAAGAAACATTTCAAGACGCAACTGATTCAACATACAGTTATATTTACATCAACTGTCATGGATCCACAAATGCTCTGTGGCTATACATGAATGGCGACAGGACGGCCTCTCTTTCTTTTGCAGATTTGCGAGATATTTTGGACGAAATACCAGGAATGAAAGTACTACTTATCGAGTCCTGCCATTCTGGAGCAAGCATCACTCCCAAAAGTACTCTCAGAAAAAAAATCAACATTACCAGAGACGATCTAAGGGCATTCAGTCAATCCATCATTTCTGCATTCAAGCCTCGCGCAAAAGCAGCGATAGCTACAAGATCCGCAACAGTTAAGAAAAGCGCCCTACGATATGGCGAATTCAAAGTAATCACAGCTTGTCAAGCTGCCGAAAGTGCATGGGGTAATTTAAGCGGCAATAGATTCACGAAGCATTGGGCTAAAGGCTGTGGCTGGGACTGGGAAAACAACCGCAGTCAGGACCGTGCCGCAGATACCAACGGCGACAATCTTGTAACCCTCCCAGATTTGGTAGCCTACTCAAGACATGAAGTTATACAACAAAACGAAAACGGAAAAGTCGTAGAATATGATCAAGACGACGCGTGTTATCCAGAAAACGACTTTGAGCCGGTTTTTGGAGACAAACCGCTAAGCGCACGTGACGACGCCATCTACAAATACTACATAAGCCAAGGCGGAGTTGATAGCGTTTACAAGTACCCTATTGGTCCCATAACCAAATCGTCGTCCGGCATTACTTATCAGGAATTCGAAGGCGGTGTTATCGTAGAAAATAAAGATGGTTCCGCAGAAGGATATTCTAAGATTAAATTAGTCCTAAAGCACGTCGCGCAGGCTCACAAAATCAACGACGGCAAAAAGAATACAGATGCCGAATTATTCCTCACGATAAGCATAAAGCAAGATGGCAAAACAATCGTCGATGCTGAACGCTGGCCAAAACTGAGCATAAGAAAACATGGGGGCAAGGCGTTTGACATCGTTTACGAAGGAGCCGGCACTAACGCGCTTCACATTCCTGGTAAGAATGTATTCTATGTTTCTGACATTCTCAACGCCCAAAGCAAAATTGATGTAGAAATTGACGTATGGGATTTTGACTTACACAATCAAGCCGATAAGATCAGTTCTTTCAAGTATTCTCTTGACATGGACAACGGATGGGGATATGGCAAATCTCTAACAACAGATTTCAAAAAAACGGCTTTCAGAGGAGATCGGCGCATTAGAGAATATCTCCGCATGTCAACCGCAAATGATAAAATTCATCTAATTTTTGATATTGAAAAAATAGGCTAATTGATCCAATTAGTATCTCCGAAAATTTATCATACCAAAAAGAGCCGGTGAATGTACATCACCGACTCTTTCTTTAATATAAAACGTTTAATTTACTTCAAAATAACGTTCTTGGCGTTCACCATGCCATTCTGTTCAATTTTCACGACATAGCGGCCGCTCGGCACCATCCCGGCATTCCACTTGATTTGATGGACGCCCGGCTGGAGATTCTTTTCTGTGATGTTTGCGACAACGGCGCCATTGATTCCAGCGATGGAAATCTTCGCGTCACCAGCAGACTGGAGCTCGACTGCCACGGCAGAACGGTTCAAGCCCTTGATTGCCGGAGCGAGCGGAGCAATTGCAACATACGAGCTGTTCACAGAATTGTGCGCGTCGGCAACTTCGGCAGACTTGGCAAGATTCTGTTTTCTAGTAACCAAGTGATAATCTGTATTGTCGTCTCCATCCATAATGATCTTCATTCGGTCTATAATTTTCTTTTCATTGGCTTTATCTTCAGAAAGCTCGTAATAATACCAAGAATCGCTACTTCTCCCACTATCTTCATCATCTACATGAAGAGTACTAACAGCAAGATTTGGTTTGTTCACGTTTGCAAAAACGGATGTATTGTAATCGCTTGTATACGTGCCATCGAGTGGGTACACTCGAGTAGCATTTGGGTCTTTCGGAACAAAGCAGTATTCTAGAGTGACGTCTTTGCCAATGACGTTCGGCCACGCAGGGCCTATCACAGTATTCGAACCATTACTGTTTTCCGTATCATGGGTACGACTAAAAGGGATAGACCCAATGGGGCAGTTTTCGTCTAATCTTAAAACGGCATAATCATAGGAAACCCTAGGAAGTTCGTCAAATTCATAAATACAATATTTGAAATTAACATTGCGTCCCGAAACATAAACACCATTCGGTATCGGACCTGAAATTGCCGAGGTGCAACCAGATTTCTCGGAATTAAGACTTATCATGACATCTTGGAAAACTGTTGTTCCACCAAAAGTATTTCCACCGCTTTTGCATACCGAGCCGTTTTTACTAAGAATTCCAACCCTAGAACGAAGATTCGGATGTTGTCCATCTAAAATTTCTCCGTCCTTCGATTCAACAACGGCATTGTGGAAACCTTTTCCCCAAGGGTAAGGTCTCAGGGCATGATTGTACTTATTTGCTCCATTAATCAACGCCGTAAAGAATACTGTAGGTGATGAAGGATAGTAGCTATTTGAAGGAATATTTGTATTGCTAAAATCTAACATCACTCTCCACACATGCGAAGATACCCTCTGAAGTTCGATTTTTTTTGCATCAGCAGCGTAACCGGTTTTTTCCGGGATGAACAAGGGCATTTCGTTAGCTACATCATTCGAGAAATAAAAATAAACTTTAAATCCGTTCACGCCAAGGCTTCTCTGTGTCGAGATTCTAAAAGACGGTGAGAATATACCACCGCTCGTGCCAACTTGGTCATTAGGGCTGCCAACCACTGTTAACGCAGAGCTCATTGAAACGGCGGCCAATAAGACCGATAAACATAGTTTTTTCATTTTCTTTTCTCCTTGTTAAAGAAAAACTACGTGGTGAAATATAACAAAGACAAATTAAATGTCAATATGTTATCTATAAATTATTACAAATAATTTTATATATATAACGTTTGTTTGAAATAATGGCGTTTGAAAAGTGATATAATACAGTTGTTATACAAAAAGAGCCAAAATTGGTAAATTTTTCAGCAAGTTGCTGAAAAATTAATCCTATTCCCCAAAAAACGCGAAAACCCGCTTAAAAGAGCGGGCCTCGTTGGAATGTCCTTGTAAATTGGATCCTTACGGAATCTTTTTTACCTTGATACAGCGTACGCTAAAGTAATTATTCTTGTACTCATATCCTGTACTTGCGTCAATGCCGTAGTAGCTAGCGAATAGATAGACTCCATTCCAGGAATCGCTTTCAGAGGCGCTCCAAAAATATGTAAAACGGCCTTCGTCGCCCGAGACTCCGTGCATGCTTGTTGCTCCTGCAGCCAAAGCAGTGAAACCGACTGCATCGATACCGTTGCCGGCGTTTTTATAGGGGTCCCAGCCGCTTGTGGATTTCAGTCTGTGACCAGCGAAACCATTTCCGCCTACATCTTCGAGCAGTGTTCTGAATTCGGACGATGTGGGCAGTCTCCATCCATCAGGGCAGATGTCTTTGGCCTTTTCTGTAGAAGTACATTTTTGCTCAAAACCGCAATTGGGGTCGTTTCTAGCGTCCACCCATGTGTAAAGGCGTCCGTACTTATCGCATTTATCCGTTGAATTTTCGTAGCAAATACTTTCCTCTGTCTCGTAATTCAAGTTTTCGGCCATCCAGGTGTAATTGCCGATTTTGATGGTTTTATAGGTTTTTCCATCGCGGGTGTCTTTAAGCGTACCTTCTATAGGCTCTTCTACGAGATCTTTGACGCAGCGGACTGGTTTTGCTGCTTCTCGGGATCTTTCGGTGACATCCCCCCAGTCATCGCCGTCCCTGAAACGCATGGCGTAGACATAGATGTTTGATTCTTCCGTAGAAGACCAGAAATTTAATCCTTCGCTATCGTATGTGCCATCGCTATCCCTATATCCGCTCGGAATTGCGGAAAAACCGTAATCATTCGTGCCTTTTATGCCACCAAAGCCGACCCAGGCTTCCGATTTTAGTTTTGTACTAGCGTAGTCTTCGCCGCCAATATAACTTATTAGTCTTTCCCAGTCGTTTTTGCTGGGTAAACGCCAACTTTCCGGACAGATGCCTTGTACTGGTGCTATAATTTTGCATTCCTTTCCGGCTCCACAATCAATGCCTTTGTCGGAGTACGTCCCGGTAGAATCCATAGCTGCGCCCCATGTGTAGAGCCTTCCTGTGGTATCGCAATTTGCAGGTTCGTCATTTAAGCAGAAGCTGCCACCGCCATCCAGGTATTTGAGGTTTAGGTTTTGCGCAAACCAAATCTGGTCGCCAATGACAACCGTCTTGTAAATTTGCTTGTCTCTGGGGTCCTTGAATTCTCCATAGCTTATGGCCGGATTCAGGAATTTAGAGATGATTGAAGGCTCGGAACTCGAGCTACTCGACTTTTCTGAGCTGCTGGAGCTTGATTTTGCAGAGCTACTAGAACTCGACTTTGTAGAACTGCTGGACTTGTCCGATTTTTTTGAACTGCTAGACTTATCGCTCTTTTCTGAGCTGCTAGAACTCGATTTTTTCGAGCTACTGGACTTGTCCACCTTTTTCGAACTGCTTGATTTTTCGGTTTTCTTGGAACTGCTTGACTTGACGGAAGAAGAACTCTTCACCGGTTCCCTGTCAACAGTCCATTCTCCATCGACGCACGTGTAAACGACGTCATCGACTTCGGCTTCTTCCTTAGAGTCGCAGGAATCTGGGAGTTTCTTGTATTTGGGAATTTCATCCTTGGCGCTGTTGGAACTGTCGTCCCCGCAAGCGATTAGGGTTGCCATAAACAAAACTGCGGAAAAGGAGCAAAGATAAAACTTTGACATAATTCCTCCTTGAATTTTTGTTTGGGATGATACCTTTTTATTAATATATCTTTTTTATTACAAAAATGATAAAAATATATTCCAGTTTGGTATGGCTGCAATACTCCCTTATAGACATTAAATACGTAGGCACAACGCTTTAGCGATCTTATGGCGTTTTAAAACGGCATTTTGGCTGAAAAAAAGAGAGCCAAAATAAAAAACAAAATGCTGTTTTTTTTTATATCTTTCACTTTTTTTTATAAAAAAGCCCCTAAAAAAGACGAAAAAATGGAGTAAATATGGTTGAGAGAAAATGCTCACTTTGGATACTTGTCCTGGTTGTAGCGAACGTTTGGGCCGCTAATGTTTGGGATGGCTCGGTTGCAACAAGCTTTGCTGCCGGTGAAGGAACGGCTGCATCGCCTTATCAGATTTCGAATGGAGCGGAACTAGCGCTTTTCGCTCAGAAAGTCACAGCTGGCGCGACGACTTTGTGCGCTGTGCTTACTGACGATATTTACTTGAATGAAAATAGTGAAAACTATGCGGAATGGGGCGAAAAGCCGCCGGTGAACCACTGGAGTACACCGATTGGTCTTGCTCAAAAACAATATCAAGGTGTCTTTGATGGCAAGGGCCATAAAGTTTATGGTGCGTATTTGGACACGGGCTTTGTGGCTGGATACAACGGTATTGGTTTCTTTGGCACCATCGGTGCTTCGGCAACGGTGAAAAATTTAAGTGTTGAACAGTCCTATTTTGCCGTTCAAGGGGAAATTAATAATAATCCTCATATCGGTATTTTTGTTGGCGTTTTGTCGGGTGGTAAATTGGAAAATGTCAGCGCTAATGGCTTTGTTTATTCCAATGTTAATAACACTACGACTTCAGCTATGTATTCTGAAGTTGGATGCCTTATTGGCTATGCAACAGGCAGTTCCGCTGCGCATTCGGCTGTGAAAAATGCAATCGCAAATTGTAAGATTGTCGCTGCTATTGAAAAGGGCTCGACGGGAGGTAACTATCACAGTATTGGTGGCCTCATTGGTAAGATGGGTGAATTGACCCGCGTCGAGAATGTCTATTCTCGCAGTTCTCTAAAGCATGCTTCGAAAACAGCTGTTGCAGGTTTGTATTATGGTGGAATTGTTGGTAATATGGCCTTGAATACGGACACGCTGTACAATGCTTATTACAACATTAGTGAAGTGGGGGAGACTAATGCCCCGCAGGCTGCAGTTGGTTCAACGGGTGGCGTGAGGAGTAATGTCCTTGGCAAGTTGACGGTTAACATGAAGTCCGAGGATTTCGCGAATGTCTTGGGTACTTCGTTTACCTACACCGCAAAGCAGAATGATGGCTATCCGCAGTTGGTTGTTTTTGAAGGTGATTCTGCATTTGAAGGCGGTGATGGTTCGGAAGATAAACCCTTCCTGGTTGGTTCTGCAAAATCTTTGCGTGCTGTTTCTGGTCTTGTGAATGGCATGAATGATGTGTATGCTTCCAAGAGCTACCGAATGGTTGATGATGTTGTTTTGAATGAAGGCGATGATGCCTCGACAATGACCTATTTATGGGAACCTGTGGGTGTGTCTGATAAAATTACTTTTGAGGGCCGATTTGATGGTGCTGGCAAAAGCATATACGGATTGATTGTCCCGGGAAAATACATTTATGCAGGTTTGTTTGGCGTAATTGGGGCTAATGGCATTGTCGAAAATCTTTCTATCAGGGATTCCAAGATTAGTGGAATTGCTGTTGCTGGTGCCTTTGCGGGTTGGAATATTGGTTTAATTCGTTACTGCTCGAACTACTCCCTCGTTGATTCATATTCTACTACCAGAAGTGTCTATGCGGCAGGGATTGTCGCTGGGATACGTCAAGGTGGGCGCGTAGAGTATTGCTCAAATTATGGAAAAATTCACGCGGATGCGGCTGGGGCAACCTTGCATGGTTATGCTGGTGGTATCGCTTCGGAGAATATAGGGCTTATTTCTCGGAGTATAAATGAAGGCGAAATTGCTTGCGATGCTTATGCTGGCGGTATTGCATCTTACAATTATTTAGGAACCATCGAAAACAGTATTAATACGGGTAAGGTTGATTCTCAAAATAAGGCTTTAGCGGCTAAGTATAATGATTCGAATATGGCAAAGTATTCTTCTGCAGGTGGTATATGTGCCATAAATAAAGCCAATTCCACGGTTGTAAATTCGTACAGCATTTCTAATGCCGTGATTGGATCCAAAATTGCACAAATCGTTGCAGAAAACTCTGGTACAATTGATAATTGCTACTTCGCTTCGGGCAAGGTTTCTGGTGCAAATGTGTATTCTGCTAATTCCGGAACGGTGACCAATAGTGCTGCAGAGCTTGTAGGCCGAATGAAAACGGGAGCATTTGCTTTGGTTCTTGGCAACGCTTATAAACAAGACGATGCCGTTAATGATGGTTACCCGACATTCCTTGCCGAAGGCGAAACGTTTGGCTCTGCAAATCTGTTTGAAGGTGGCGATGGCTCCGAAGGTAAGCCTTTCCTGATTGCCACTGCAACGCAGCTCCGCAATATGGAATACTTGGTGAACAAGAAAAACAAGGAATACGGTGCAAGCCATTATAAGTTAATTGCTGATATTTCTTTGAATGAAAATAGCGAAAACTACATTAATTGGCATAAGGTGGCTCCGGCCAATTCTTGGACTCCGATGGGATCCGATACGACCGTTGGTTTTAAGGGTGTATTTGATGGTAATGAATTTAGCATTGGCGGTATTTATGCAAATGCTAAGTTCAGCGGCCTTTTCGGTGTCATTGATACTGGAGCCGTTGTAAAGAATTTGACCATTAAGGAATCGTATATTACGACGACGAACCGTTCGGGCATGGTGGGAAGTGTTGCTGGCTATGGCAAAGAAGCAACTTTGGAAAATGTTGTCAACGAAGGTGATGTGTTGGGCCTGTATGCTGCAAATGTGGGCTATGATACGTTGAGTTCGGTTGGTGGTATTATTGGACGTATGCATGGTGGCATTATCAAGAATGTTTCTAATAAGGGTAATGTAAAAGGAATGGGAACTGCTTTGAAGTCCAAAGTAAGCAAGGCTCTTTCTAATGTCGGTGGAATCAATGTCGGTGGAATTACAGGCATTGAATATAAAGGTGTGATTGAGAATGCTTCGAATTTCGGAAGTGTTTTAGGCAGAAACTATTCCATGGATACGGTATGCTCGAAGGTTGCAGTAGGCGGTATTACGGGTGGCTTGTACGAAGCTACTTTGAATAATGTTCAAAATTCCGGGGAGCTTTCTATTCAAGGCGCAGATTCTGCTAAAGCTGCTTTGTCTTGGCCTCGCATGGGTGGAATTGCAGGATGTGCATATTCCTCAAAAATAACGAAATGCCTTAATAGCGGAAATATGACAGGCTATGTTTCGACTGCTTTTACGACTTCGGGTACATCGATTGCTTTGGGTGGAATTATTGGTCGTGCTAATAGTGGTGAAAAAGATCTTGTTGTAAGACAGTGCAAAAACGAAGGCGATATCAATTCAACTAGTAAGTATGCATATTCTGCAAACTATGCGGGAGGCCTTGTGGGATTTATTGATAATGCGAAAATTTCAATTGAAAATTCCTATGCGACTGGAAAGTTGAACTTGCAGACAACTGAAACTTCGAATCCTAAAACGGCGGTTGTTTATGCGGGAGGTCTCGTTGGTAATCTTAATAAAGATGGCTACATAAAGGGTTCTTATTTCAGCGGAACCATTTTGAATACTGTCTCTGCATCGACAAAGGATATTCGTGTGGGCGGTGTTGCTGGTACAAATGCTGGCACAATCATTGGCTCTTACTTCGACAAGACCGTTGCTGGAATTACTAATGTGGCAGGAACGAATGCTGGTACGCTTACAAAGGTTCTCGCCCTTACTACAGAAGAAATGCAGACAAACGAGTTTGCTTGGAAGCTCAATACTCTTGGCGGTGATGCAGAAAATGCAGGCGTATTTACTCGCTACAATGATTATCCGGTATTTGCTGATGAATCTTATTTGCCGATTTACCGAGTTGTCTTTGATGATGAGGTGAAAATTTATAACCATTATACGAGTCATAAGGGCTATGTTGATGCCCCTGCTGAACCTGAACCGGCTCCAGGTGAACAGTTCGTGGGCTGGACTGATGGTGACAAGTATATGCTCCAGAACCGTCAAGTCATTAGCAAGGATATGACGCTTTATGCCTTGTTTACCTTGGTGACTGAGCCTGTTTATTTTATCACGTTTGTCGATGGTAGCGATGTCTATGTGAAGGCTACTGAAAATACGGGAATGATCAAGACTTTGCCGACTGCAAAGAACATTCCGATGGGCCATCATTTTGATGGTTGGTTTGATAACGTGACGAATAAGGAAGTGACTACGGAAACAATCTTTACAGGGATTGCGACTGTCGTTGCCAAGTATTCGGCAAACCTTTACAAGATCATGTTCCTTGATTACGATGGCTCTGAAATTTCTAGCCTTGAAGAACCTTATGGCAAGATGCCGACTGTGCCTAAGGCTCCTGTTCGCGAACCTGTCGATGGAACTGGTTACAAGTTTACCGGTTGGGATAGCGAAGTGGCTATTGTGACGGGTGAGGCTTCTTATAAGGCTGTTTATGAGTCTTATGAAATCGTCTCCAGCAGCTCGGCGAAATCTAGCAGTAGCTCGGAAAAGTCGAGTTCTAGCTCTAGCGACGCTAAGTCCAGCAGCAGTTCTGCAAATTCTAGCAGTAGTTCCGAAAAGTCGAGCTCTAGCGACGCTAAGTCCAGTAGCTCAAGCGTTGAATCGAGTAGCAGCGAAACGGTTGTTTCGAGTTCTTCTAGCTCTCGCAAAGACGAAAGCTCTAGTAGCTCGGCGAAATCTAGCAGTTCGAGTGTTGTATCGAGCAGCAGTTCTGAAAAGTTGAGTTCCAGCTCTAGCGAAGCTAAGTCTAGCAGCAGCTCCGTAAAGTCCAGCTCCAGCACGGCCAAGTCTAGCAGCAGCTCCGTAAAGTCCAGTTCCAGCACGGCCAAGTCTAGCAGCAGCTCAGTAAAGTCTAGCTCCAGCTCCAGCACGGCGAAGTCTAGCAGTAGTTCTGTGAAGTCAAGCTCTAGCTCCAGTAAGGCGAAATCTAGTTCTAGCTCTAACAAGGCAAAGTCCAGCTCTAGTAAGAGTAAGAGTGCTTTGCCGGTTATTGCCCAGATGCCGCACCTCAAAATTACAACTCTCGGTCGCGATGTTCAGATATCCGGTGCCAGCGAAGGTGTCGCCTATGATGTACTTGACTTGCAAGGCCGTGTTGTAATGCAGGGCAGCGCCAATGCCGCGAACTTCAACCTCTCCATGCCACGCGCTGGCCACTACTTGGTACGTGTTGGAGCTCGTCAAAAGCTGGTTGCTGTAAAGTAATCCTTAGCGATTTCCATTGAACTCAAAAAAGGTCCCGGCTGATTGCCGAGACCTATTTTGTATAGATTCTACAGTTTTTTAATTTGTTATTTAATTGAAAATTAATCCAAAATTTGGGATTACTTTGACCATATTCTGTTGCGTACAAATACAACAAAAAATGGCGGACAAAAGTCCGCCATGATGCTTTTTATAGCCTTGTGTCTGCGTTTTTTACTGCACGTCTACAGTGACTTTGTACATCGGCTTGCCCTTGTAGCCGCGGAGGCCATCTCTCGGGGCTGTGATGACTTTCAGGTTCTTCTTTGTGATTCCCGGCTGTGCACGCAAGACCTTGAGCAAGTCTGCATTGCGCTGGGCAGCCATCTTGGGGAGGACCTTCATCATGTAATTCTTGTCGATTTCTGCGGAGTGTTCCTTGACGTATGCCTTGAAATCCTTGTCGCTTTCGTCCATCTCGTCGATGGCTCTGTGATCAAGTTCATTCAGTTCAGTCTTGTTGTTCTTTTGCTTGTAGAAATCAATCTTGAGCTGCTTGATCTTGTATTCCCTGGCCGTCTTTCTCGGGTTGTAGTATTGCGTGAATGTGAGAATGAGGTTCGGATCTTTCTTGATCATTTCCGTCATCTTGATGGCTTTGGCGTATTGTTCGCTTGTGAACGTTTCTGTGTTTGCATCGATTATCACTTCATCGTTCTTGCCGAGGTCAAAGCCGAGAGCGTTGGCGCCTGCCATGGCAAGGTTCCCAACGAGTCTGAACGGAGAGATGGCGACCTTCACGAGTAGGTTCACGACGGTCTTCCAAATGATCTTGCCGTAAGAGAATTCCGGGTCGTCCAAGTTGCCCTTGACCGGCACATCGAACTGAATCTTGTCATCCTTGTCCTTCAAGATGTAGAGACCAATCTTCATCGGAACAGTGTATTCCGGGTCGATGTCGTCTACCTTGTCGCCGACGGTGATGTTGTAGATGTCGATTGTGTTTTTGCTATCGAGGTTGCGGTCTACAATCTTGTTCTCGCTAGCGAAGGCGAGCGTACCAGCCTTAAGCGGATAGGCTGTGTAATGCAGAGAATAGTTCGAGAAGTGCTTGAGGGCAAGGTTCTTGATGCTGATGTAAATGTCCATTGTCTTGAGGTTGCTGAGGGCGCCGTGGTACTTGAGCGAGAGGCTGCCACCTTCCGGGAATGCTGCCGTGACGGTCACATTACAAGGCGTGTCGTAGTTGATGTTCTGGCCGCTAACGGTAATGGCGCTCACCTTGTAGTTGAACGGACGGATGATGGTGTGGTCCGTTGCGGTAACGACGGTGTTCTTCACGAGCAACTTGTTAATCTTGGCCTTGAGCTTCTTTGCGGCTGCCGGCTTTTCTGCAGTAGCTGCTGTGCTTGCCGAGTCAGCTACGGCCTTTGTCGTGTCGGCAGATTCTTGCTTTGCAGTTTCTGCGGCCGGTTCTGCTTGCGTAAAGTCGACTGCGGCTGAATCCGTGGTGTTTGCCTGTCCCTTGTTCATCGGGGCGAGGAGCACGTCGAAGTTCGTCTTGCCGTCCTTGTACAAATCGATATGGGCAAATGCTCCATCGACAATGACGGAATCGATGAGGAATTCGTTATCGGTCAAGTTGGCCTTGCCTATGCCGACGGTGACGTTTTCGGCACCGAGCTTGCTTCCGCTTTTTTCGGTGAGGTCCACCTTGTCAAGCTGGACTTGGCCCTTGACGTTAGAAGAAAGGATGCTGTTCAGGTTGCCGCTGATGGCGATGTTTGCAGAGAGGAAACCGGAGAAGTCCTTATAGCTGATGTAGTCGTTCAGGTAGGGTTTGATGCAGGCGAGTGCAAAGCGGTTCAGGTTCAGGTAAATGTTGAAATCGTAAGTCGCCATGTTGGCATCGACCTTCACGTTCAGGTCGCCACCGTCTGCAAACTTGAAGCTCACATCCACGCCGGTTGCGTTATCTTCGAGGTAGATTGCCGGAATGTTGATGGAGAAGTCCTTGAGGTGGAACTTCGAGCCCACTTTTGTGTCTTGGTAAATAATGTTGCCCTTTTCAAAGACGATATTGCGGAGGCTGAGCTTGACCGGGAGCCCGGCTGCGATTTCTGCAGCGCTCTTGCTTGTACTGTCCTGGACCTTCTTTTCGTCCGGGTGTTCGGCGTAATAGAGGCTGTCTTTTGTGGCGAGGTGCTCCAGAATGCTGGAGAAGTTGAATCGCTCACCATGCTGCTTGACGCGCACGTAAAGCGCCTTCATGTAGATGTCGCTAATGTCGAGTGTCCTCGTAAAGAGCTGCATCGGGTTGATGTTGACGCTGAACTTCTCGAATGCGACAAAGGGCGTCTTGTCGTCCGATTCCATGACCGCGAGCGTGTCTACGTCCAAGACGTAGGTGAACGGGTTCAGGCTGATGTCCTTGATGGTGATGCTTCGGCCAATCATTTCCTTGGAGTGCTCTTCGATGTAGCTACGTGCAATCTTGGGCGCTACGAGTAGTGTGACGAAGTAGAGGAGGATCAAAGATCCTATAACGATAAGGGTAATTTTGAGTGGCTTTTTCATAGTATAAAATCTAAATATAATTGTGATAAAAATGTTATGTTCCCTGTAGTAAACACGTCTGTCGAGATTTGTTTTCCGTCTTTGTCCGAAAAAAGTTATTCTTAGGGTATGAACGCGAAAATCCATTATTGTCATCCCGGTTACGTTCCCTCGGCTTCCAAGATTTTTTTAGTGGCTTTTTCGGAGGACGTTTCTTTGTCTTCGGTCAAGTTCAAGATTTTGAACAGCGATTCTCGAGAAGTCTATAAGGGTGCAACCGAAAAAATCTGCCGTTGTGCATATACGGGCGAGTTCTTGTATAAGGGCTTTTTTACAGCCGTTACTGCACCGGGGCGTTACCAGATTGTCCTGGATGACTTTGATGTCAAGTCGCATTGGTTTGAAGTTTCGGATGAATGGCTTGTTCGCGAACTCAAGGCGAATATCAAGTCGTTCTATTACCAAAGGAGCGGTGTCGAATTGCCGGAGCGCTTGGCGGGGATTTGGGCCCGCCCTGCGGCACATTTGGACGATAAGCTGGAATTCCACCCGACGATGGAACGTGCGGGGCTTTGGAACGCTCATGGCGGCTGGTACGATGCGGGCGATTATGGCAAGTACATTGTGAATGGTGGCGTGAGTGTATCGACGCTGATGCTTGGCTGCGAGCTCATGCAGGCTCATTCTCAAAAGTCCTCGATTGTTGGCGGTGCTGCTTTCAAGGAAACGTACGAGCTGCCGGTAAGCTTGCTCGATGAAATCCGTTTTGAACTGGAATTTTTCTTGCGCATGCAAGACGAAGATGGGGGAGTGTTCTTCAAGGTGACGCCATACCGTTGGGATGGCTTTGTAACGCCGTCGGAATCGGATGCTTCACAAAAGCGCTATATCCTTGGCAAGTCTACGTCTTCGGCATTGAATTTTGCGGGTGCACTTGCTCAGGCGCATCACGTTTACGCGAATGTCGATCGCGAATTTGCTGAAAAATGTTTGTTCGCTAGTATCCGTGCTTTCCTATGGGCCGAGAAAAATCCCGAAGTCGATTGGCCGCACAACACCGAAGGCAGTGGTGGCTATGGCGATTCGGATTTAGGCGATGACTTTTTCTGGGCGCGGGCCATGCTGTATCGCGAACTGAAAAATGTTGAAAGTATCGCAGACGTGGGCGTTGCGGGTATGCTCGAACGCATGGAAAGTCAATTGTTGGTGGATATGGATACGTACTTGCCGACGTACGGTTTGCAATGGCGCTCGACGCAGAACTTGGCTTGGTTTGCTTTGGCTACGACGGATTGCAAGTGGAAAGACCGCGCTCGAATGGCGTTCAAGTACACGGCTGATGAAATTTTGCATTTGCAAAATGAAGACCCGTATGGACTTTCGATCCGCAAGTTTATTTGGGGTAGCAATGGTGATATTGCAAACCATGCGCTGACTTTGTATTTGGCGTATGAATGGCTTGATGATTTGAAGTACCGCAATGCGGCAATGGAACAAATTGAATTTATTTATGGCAGGAATCCTGTGGACGTGAGCTTTGTGACGGGCTCGGCCTGGAGTTCTCCGAAGTTCCCGCATCACCGCATTAGCCATTCCGATGGAGTTGAGGCTCCGGTGCCAGGGCTTGTCGTTGGTGGCATTAACGAAGACCGTCAGGATACGCACAGAAACCCGCATTACATGGGCGAATCTCGCGGCATGTCCTATGCTGACGAACAATGCTCTTTTGCAAGCAACGAAGTCGCTATCAATTGGAGCGCGCCTCTCACCGCAGCACTGTTGCTCCTAAGCGTTTAATCCACCGCTTCTTCGTCATCCTGAAGCCGCTTCTCCGTCATGGGGCTTTGCCCCATCCAGTCAATTCTTGTCGTTGCATCGCTAGATTTTACTGGGTTCTTCCACCTTCGGTGTCAGAACGACGTAATAGGGGGTGTCTCTCTAGTTATTTCTTGCCTTGCTTCGCAGGCGTCTTGTTTGGCGCTTTAGCATCAGTTTTCTTTTCCGCAGCCTTGTCCTTCGGCGTTTCTTTAACTGTAGCTTTGGGCGCGTCTTTAGGCTGCTCCTTGACTTTTGCCGGAGCTTTTTCCTGCGCCTTACTTGAATCTTTCACAGCTTCTTTTACAGTCGCTTTTGTACTTGTTGCGACAGAATCCTTGAGGTCTTCTTTCTCCGATTCAACCTTTATCTTTTCTTCGATCTTCGGGAGAATCTTTTGCAAGTTCACCTTGGGGCGCATTTCTTTCTTGTATTCGGCGTAAGAACGGATGGGCTTGTAGTAAGAAGAATCACCTGCGCTAAGCGTATCGATATTGAACAAGTCAAAGTACGAAGCGAATAAAGCAGCCCAGCTACGGAGCCAGTCTTTACGGGATTCTCGGTTGTTGTACCAGCAGGCCGGATTGAAAGTAATGTGTTGAATATTCGTTGTCAGAAATACAGGGCCGTTTCCAGAAAGCTTTTGGAAAATTCTTTTGACGCGGTATGTAGATGTTGCGCTTGTGATGAGAAGAACCGTATCAATATTACGTGCTTTTAACCATGGAATTAATGTGTAAGCTTCGCTGATGGTGGAGGGGTCGTTGTGCGGAACGAGAAAAACGGCATTGCTATCAAATGATCCGAGTTTCATGAAATCGTCCGCGTAAAATTCAGAATTGCTGCGGTCTCTGAAAACGCGACGGCCTAAAAGCAGCACGGAATCCGCTTTGCCTTCTTTTAAAAGATTGGCGGCAAAGTCGCTGCGTTCCAAATCCGATGTCTGACCGTCCAAAACGGCAACCCATTTGACATGCTCAAAGTCGTCATCTTCAACAAGCCACAGGCCACTTTTCTCGAAGATGACATAAGTCAATACTGCGATGACAAGCAAAATGAGCAGCGCTATGCCCACGCTGAAGTTCTTTTTCTTACGATCGTTCTTGTCGGATTTTCGAATTATTGACAAAATAATTACCTGCTGAATTTGTACAATGCGGCGTCTTCGCCATCGGAATAATATTTTTTGCGGACGCTATACAACTTGAATCCGTGCTTCTCGTAAAATGCTCGAGCCTTGGCGTTCCCGTTGCGGACTTCCAAAAAGCATTGATCGCCGCTTTCGGTGAGTTTGTCTAAACCCGCTTTCAAAAGTTGACTGCCGATGCCCTTTCTCTGTTCAGATGAACGAGTCGCAATGCTCAACAGTTCGGAATCAGGTCCGAGCAAATGGAATATGGCATAACCTAAAAGCTTGGCTTCATCTTCACAAACAACGCAGTATGCGTAACTTGCGCGGATTTCCGACAGAAACTGCTTCTCATTCCAATCCTGAAACGCAAGTTCCCGTTGCAATTCGAGAACTTGTGGCAAATCGGATTCTGTCATATTTCGCAGTTTCATTATTGCAATCTCAAGACTTTACTGGATCCTTCGTCGCTTCGCTTCTCAGGATGACGCTTTCATCCTACAGCAAACATTCTTCTGCCTACTGTCTACTTCCTACTACACCTTCAACTTCTCGAAGTACGAGGGCTGGATGTAGTTCGCTTCTTGAATGAGCGAAGGCTTCACTGTATCAAAAAGCGGAGCCCACATGTTGAGCTTCTTGTCGGTGTCGAGAACCGTTGCGATTCCCTTGTCCTTGAACACGGCGACGAGTGCTTCGTCTGCAAGTGCGGCTGCATCGACGACGGCGTTCTTCACAGAACTTGCCTGGAGTCGTGCTACAACGTCTGCGGTTTCGATAAAGCTCTCTTCGTTGTTCAAACGCAAGTACCAGAATCCATTGCGTGCGCGAATTACGACCGCAACAGATTCATCGGGAGCGCCGGCGAAGCAGGCAAGTGCTTGCAATGTCGTCACACCATACAAATTGCGTTTGCCACTAAAGCAAAGTCCCTGGCAGAATGCAACGCCCGTACGCAGTCCGCTGAACGAGCCCGGCCCGACAGTCACCATGACGCGCTTCACGTCATCGAGAGTGGCGCCGACCTTAGCCAAAAGGTTATCCAAGCTTGCGCTCAGGATTTCGCCCTTGGCAGATGGATCGACCATTTCTTCGTACACGGAGTCCGCGCACAGCGCCATTGCAATACCCTTTCGGGATGTGTCTACAAAAAGATCGTAGTTCATGACTAACGCTTAATCTCCAAGCTCTTGTCGATGATGAGGTCGATGAGCTGGCTGTAGGTGATGCCAACGCAAGCTGCCTGTTGCGGCAACAGCGATGTCGGGGTCATGCCCGGGAGCGTGTTCGTTTCAATTGCAAAGAGTTCTCCGTCCTTCGTGATGCGGACGTCCGTGCGGCTGTAGCCTGCGCCGCCCAAAGCGTAGTGGGCATTCTTCACAAGTTCCTGAATGCGTGCGGTGAGTTCCGGTGCAAATTCAGCCGGAGTGACTTCCTGGCATTCGCCGTTGTACTTCGCTTCGAAGTCGAAGTATTCGCGGGTCGTCATGCGCATTTCAGTCGGCGGGAGCGGCTTTTCACCTTCGATGTAGCCGCAGCTAGCTTCGCCACCGGCGATGAACTTTTCGCAGAGCAAACGGTTAGAATCCTTGAACAAGTCCTGTGCAATCTTGCCGGCTTCGTCGAGATTCTTGGCGATACCAATGCCGATGGAAGAGCCTCCCAGCGGGTCCTTGATCACAAGCGGGTATCCGAGTTCGTCGGCAACGCTTACGAGTGTGTCACCGGTAAAGTCGTGCTTCCAGATCACGCGGTAAGGCGGAGTCGGGATGCCGTTTGCACGGTAAATTTCTTTGGACTTGATCTTGTCCATGGCGAGTGCCGATGCCAAAAGGCCGCAACCCGTGTACGGGATGTTCCAGTTTTCGAGCATGGCCTGGATGTGACCGTCTTCGCCCCACTTGCCGTGGAGGGCGAGGAATGCGATGTCAGCCGACGGGAGTTCCGAAAGTGCCGGAGACTTCTTCTTGTTGGCGGCTGAACCTTCGAGGCTGTGGAAATAGTTTGCCGAGAAATTTGCTTTCTGGTACGGAGAAAGTTCACGGGAAGACCAGTGCCAGGTGCCGTCCTTGTCAATGAGCACCGGGTGGATGTTGTACTTTTCCGGATCCATGGCGCGCACAACGCCAGTACCGCTAACGACAGAAACATCATGTTCAGTAGATGGACCGCCCATCAATACCAAAACGCGTAAACGGGACATAAAAACCTCACTAGAATTTTTCCGTGATTTAATCTAGTAAATTAGTTATTGGTCAATAGTTGCTGGTCAATAGTTATTAGTTGATAGCTGGTAGAAATCGCAATGTTAAAATCCCTAAAAACTACCTGAAAAGCTCCCTAAATCAGCAAATAAATTTTTATGAATCTTGCCGGATTGAACTGACATAATCTATATTGAAAAAGATAGGTGTTGAAAAAGGAGTTCTTATGCGAGTTTTTGTAACGGGTGGAACTGGTTTTATTGGCCATTACGTGGTCAAGGCGCTTTTGGAGAAAGGTCACGAAGTTGTTGTCGCAACGCGCCACCCGAACAAGGTGCCGACATTAAGAGCTAATCCGAATGTCTCGTTTGTCGAGGCTGCTCTTACGGATTTTGAAAAAATGGGCGAAGGCCTGATTGGTTGCGACGCCTGCATTCATGTGGCTCTTGGCTGGGGCGATACCCCGAGTGCCATGCTCATGAACGATACGCGTGCAACGGTGGCTCTCCTTGAAATGTCTGCTAGGGCTGGTTGCGACAAGTTTATTATGACGAGTAGCACTTCGGCAATGGGTCGTGTGCGTTCCGAAATGCGTGAAACCACGAGCAATTTGCCGATTGATCTGTACGGTGCAACAAAGGCTGCGGGTGAAGCTTACGTGCTTGGCTTTAGCCACGGTTACGGAAGCCAGTTCCCTGAAGTCAAGATGAAACGCAATATCATTCGTCCGGGCTATACGTTCGGTAATCCGGCGTTCCCCGATGGTTGCTCGCAGCCGGACCGCCGCTTCTTTGAAATGGCTTACGCCGTCAAGGAAAACCGCGATATCAACATCATCAAGAACGACGGTACGCAGTTTATCCATGCTTCCCAGCAAGCTGAAATTTATATGAAATTGCTGGAATCCGACTACAACGAAGAAATCTTCTTGGGGCTCGGTTCCGAATGGATCAGCTGGAAGGAAATCGCACAGAAGATGATTGCTCTCAAGCCGGGCTGCACTTCCAAGATTGTGGAAACCGACATGGGCTGGGGCGATGAACCGATGCTCTATGACGTCCAGAAAATCAGGGATTGTTTCGGTCTTGCGTTTGACGCTCACGATTACTTAGACGAACACATCCGCTGGACTTTCGAAAACGCATAAAAAAAACGCCCCGCTGGGGCGTTTTTTTGTTACTGTCATGCCGGATTTATTCTCTTTGACCACTTAGAACTTTAGTTCTTACGTGGTCATGATCCGCGAATGGGGACGGCATCTCCTTTTACAGTCATCCTGAACCAGCATTTTCGTCACCCTGAGCAACGCGAAGGGTCCAGTTAAATTACCCGCATCTCGTTTTTTCGGCGTGCGCCCCGATGTAGTCGGGGTAGCAGTTGTCAAAGCATGCGGCGCAGTAGTTTTCACCTTCGCCGGTGCAGTTCTTCATGCCTTCGACGCTCAGGTAGCCGAGGCTTTCGACACCGAGCATCTTGGCGATTTCGTCGGGAGTCATGGAGCTTGCGGCAAGTTCGCCCTGGCTCGGGAAGTCCATCCCGAAGAAGCACGGGTGGGCGACCGGAGGTGATGCAATGCGGATGTGCACTTCGAGGGCACCCGCATCGCGCAGCATTCTGGAGAGAATGCGGAGCGTTGTTCCGCGAACGATGGAGTCTTCGACAACACAAACGCGTTTGTTCTTAAGCACACCTTCAATCGGGTTGAACTTTAAGCGGACTTTCTGTTCGCGCACGTTTTGCGTCGGGTCAATGAATGTACGGCCCACGTAATGGTTTCTCAAAAGTCCGATTTCAAAACGGATGCCGCTAGCTTGTGCGTAGCCGAGTGCTGCTGTGGTGGCGCTGTCCGGCACGGAAATAACGATGTCGGCATCGACCGGGCATTCCTTGGCGAGCTGCTTGCCCATCTTGCGGCGAATCTTGTCGCAACTCTGTTCGAAAATCTTGGAGTCCGGGCGGCTAAAGTAGATGTATTCGAAAATGCAGTGGGCGAGGCGGTCTTTTTGCGTAAAGCGTTCGGAATGGAGACCGTTCTTGGTGATGGTCAAGAATTCGCCGGGCTGGATGTCACGAACGTAGTTCGCGCCGAGCAAGTCGAATGCGCAAGTTTCGCTAGCGACGCACCAAGATTTTCCCATGCGGGCAATCGAGAGCGGTCTAAAACCGTAACCGTCGCGGGCGACGTACATCGTGTCTTTGCTTAAGAATACGAGGCAGAAGCTGCCGGTAAATTTGCTGATGGCAATCTTGATGGCTTCGCCTAAAGTGTCCGCCTTGGTGCGGGCGATTTCGTGCAGGAGAATTTCAGAATCGGATGTGGTCTGGAAAATGTGACCGTCGGCTTCCATCTCGGCGCGGAGTTCGGGAGCGTTTGTGATGTTCCCGTTGTGGGCGACTGCGATTTGCCCCCATTTGCAGCTGATCAAAATCGGCTGAGCGTTCGCGAGGGTCGAGGCTCCGGTCGTGCTGTAACGCACGTGTCCAATGCCTGCAAAACCTTGCAGTTCGTCGATATTGTAATCTCTTAAAAGGGTGGAAACCAGACCCATGGACTTGCGGACTCGGACTTTGTCTCCGTCAGAAACAGCGAACCCGGCACTTTCTTGACCGCGGTGCTGCAATGCGTAAAGTCCCATGGCTACATTGCGGGCAACATTATCACCGTTATAGATACCGATGACGCCGCATTCTTCATGCAATTCTTCGAGCATAACGCCTCTTTGAAGTGGAGCCTCCCTTGCCTCGAGGGCCTTAGCTCACCCAAACGGGTGCAAGCGGGGAAGCGGACGCCGCGGATTAGCAAAATACGTGCCATAAACGTAAATCTCGCTTTTTGAGAACTGCGTTACAAAAATTGTAAAACATAAAATGTAAAACATTACATAAAATGAAAAACTCCTCGAAAATGAGGAGTTTCATGGAAATCGTTAATAGCGCGGATTGTTATTGGACTATTGAGCAAAATAGGAGTGAAATGAGCCCGAGTAACATTGCAAATTTTGTGAATGTCTGTGCACGACGGTAATTTTGGCTGCTTGCACTCATGATGACGATGAAGAAACAAGGGGTTAGTGTCGCTGCTGTCATGGCGAGGAAAATCGGCGGATAATTGTGGTTGAAAAGTTTGTCTAAAAAGAAAACCGGGACTGGGAGCGAAATCCACGTGAAAATGATGATATCGCCAGCAAGTCTTCTTGCTACTTTGTCTCCAACAACGAGCGGGAATGTCATAATGCCAGCCTTGAGGTCTCCCGTTTTGTCTTCCAAGTCCTTGTAGATTTCACGGGCGATGGTCAGCAAAAACGCAAATGGAATCGCGGGGATGATGGCCCACATGTGTTCTTCAGGAAAGTCGTGGTTCGAAAAGTTAAAGAAATGTTGAACGGCATACAGTAGCGGAGTTGTGCAAAGGAACGCGACTGTGATGTTCTTGAGTGCTGGAGAACGCTTGAGCGTGCGGTTGTATGCAACGAGTAGTGCGCAAAGCAATGCAAAGAACCACATCGGGAAAGACAAGATGAGTGCGCCCATCCAGCCGAAATCAAGAGCGTGTTCTGGGTCTTTAACAATATCAATGAATCTGATATTTTGTATGACGCTATCGCCAATTCCGCAAAGAAGTGTTATGGCTGCCAAGGTATAGCATGTTATGCGGGCTGCCTTGACCGAAACTTCGCCGGTTGCAAGGGGGCGTTCCGGGTGGCTCAGCTTGTCGCACTCCAAATCGAGAATGTCGTTTTGGATGTTTGCAAATCCAATGGCGGTGGCAAAACCGAGCATTTGCAGGATTAAAACAGGGAGGGTGGGGTTGTGCTGTAGTAAAGTGTAGCCCACGAGAAGTGTGATTATGGCAATCACGATATTCACGGGACGAGTCATCTTAAAAAGCTTATAGATCGTAGAAATCATTGATTTTCCCTTCGATTATAGCAGAATAATAGACAAAAAATACCTCTGTGAAAAGAGTCATGTCTTTAAAATTGCCTTAAATGTGCGAAAAAGTACATCTGTTGGTTCCATCCCTTGCCGATATCTTTCTTCTTCCTACTTCTAACTTTCTACCGTCTACTGATTAACTATCTTTACACTATGCCTTTTTTTACGAAGAGTAATTTGGAAGATTTGAGAAAGGAAGCGGAACAGCTTTCTATTTGTGTCGAGCATTTTCTGTACGCCTCGGAACATATTCCCGAAAGTGACTGGAAAACGAAAGGTTTTTATGACAATTGCATCGAAAAGTGCAATGGCCGCCTGAAGGCGATTCATTTTTTGATGGAATCAATTCGCCGTGGACGCCCGGTGACTGAAGAGGAATTGGAAGAAGCGCGGGAGCTCGAAGACGAAAAACTTTCTAAATTGAAGAA
The DNA here is from genome assembly GCF_002210405.1 of Fibrobacter sp. UWB3. Classification (NCBI taxonomy): domain Bacteria; kingdom Pseudomonadati; phylum Fibrobacterota; class Fibrobacteria; order Fibrobacterales; family Fibrobacteraceae; genus Fibrobacter; species Fibrobacter sp. UWB3. Next base: position 202,374 of record NZ_MWQJ01000001.1, on the reverse strand, counting down.
AGATGCGAAATAACGATTTTGATTCCGACGAAAATGAAGCTCCATTGAAGAGTGTTCGCACGTCCAGACGCGAACACAGAAGCCGCCGTATCGACGTGATGCGAGAATTGGAATCGGGAGTCGTTGATGAACGTCCGATCAAGGAGCGTTTCAGCCGCGAATTTAAAAAGGCGAAAATCAAGCGCATCAAGAATCCGGTCGAAAACATCGGTGAAGAAAATTGCGTGGAAGGGCTTGTGCTCGAAGTCCACCGCCGCACCTGCGAAGTGAGATTAAACGAGAAGGAGGTGCCCGCTCAAGGCGGGCATGACAACCTTCCTACTTCCGACTTCCTACCGTCTACTGTTACCGCCATGTACCGTGCGACCACGTCCAAGACGCTCGGGGAATTCCCTGCCGTGGGCGACCGCGTTTTGCTCGGACTCGTGAACGATGCTGATGACGAAGGCGATGGTGTCGGTTCGCAGAAGTATTGCGTTGTGCGAGTGCTCCCGCGAAAGAGCGAACTCAAGCGCCCGGGTCCGCGCGATAGCTTCTACAAGCAGCAGACGCTTGCCGCGAATATCGACCAGGTCGTGATTGTCGCGAGTGTGACGCTGCCGGAATTCAACTACGGGTTCATGGACCGCTTTTTGCTTGCCGCAAACTTGAACGATTTGCCGTTTGTGCTGGTGCTTACCAAGATGGATTTGCTGCCGAATGGCGAAGCGGACCTATCGACGGATATTCGCGACTTTATGAAAATCGTGGACAAGGTGATTCCCGTGAGCGTTAAAAGTGGGGATGGTCTCGAAGTCCTGCGCAATGAACTCGTCGGTAAATCTTCGGTCTTTAGTGGCATGAGCGGTGTCGGCAAGTCTACGCTCATCAATGAGCTTGTTCCGCACGCCGAACTGCGCACGGGAGATGTCCGCGAACGCGACGGCAAGGGTCGTCATACGACGACCTCTTCGAGCTTGTTCGATTTCCCGGGTGGCGGTTACGTGATTGACACGCCGGGTATCCGTAGCATTGGCCTTATGGACATGGAACCCGAAACGCTCGCCAAAATTTTCCCGGGATTTTTTGAAAATGACTTGTTTACATGCAAGTTTAGCAACTGCAAGCATCTCAAGGAACCGGGCTGTGCCGTGCGTGCAGCCGTCGAATCGGGTAAAATCTCCGAAGCCCGTTATGCAAGCTATGTACGAATTTTGAATTCAGGAAAGTAATTCAATGTCTGATTATGTTGTAAAAATTGCGCTCATCGCTTCGATTATTCTGATGGGCTATAATATTTCGGAATTTGTGGCTAGCTATAAGGTCGTTTCTGAAAAAGCAAGCCAGTTCTTGCAAATGGCGAAAGACTCTACGGCTACGGATTTTGAATTACGTCGGTCAAATTTTCTGTTGACTGCAGGCTTGTCTACAGTCTATTGCGTGCTGATTTTCTTTTCAGGTGTGGTCTCCTGGCTTGTTGTTTTGCTGGTCGCTAAATTGCTTCTTTCGGTTTTTATTTCAGATTGGTCCTTGGTTAACGTTTGCCACGAAAGAACGCTTTCGCGTAAGAACTATCTTGTGTCAAAATTCGATGCGCTTTTTAACGCCTTGATGGGCCTTGCTTTTGCCTTGATTTTGGTTTTGTAATATGAAAAATTTATCGACTTTGTTTAAACTCTTCATGAGTATAGCGGTGCTTGCTCTTGTGGGGGCAACGTCTTCTTTTGCGCAGGGACTTCCGATGGGGGGCTCTTCTGCCACAAATCCGCTTGGAGCTTCGGCTCCCGCTAGTGCAGGTGCAGGGACGAATATGCGCTGGCCGTTGATTTTGGGAGGCTCTTTTGGAATTGGCTCTGGAACGGGCGTGGGCGATGGCCACGGTGTCGGTCTTTGCCAAATCAAGCCGATGATTGGTGCCTGGATGCCTGGGCTTGCCTTTATTCGCTTGGGTTACGGCTTTTCGGGCTATCAAGAAAAGGATGATGACGGCAAAAAAAATGAAGTTGAAACTTCGGACTTTAACGTAGACTTGGGTGTTCATTTATTTAGCGAATTTTATGTAATGGGCTCGTATTCTAGATCGAGCGCGCTCAGTGAAAATGGTGACATTGCTTGGAATGAATGGAGCGCAGGCTTTGGTACGTTCTGGATTGTTTTCTCGAGAACGTTCCTGACGCTCGACATTGGTTACCATTGGGTACTTGAACATTACGACCCGATTGTCGATAAAGATGTCTCGGGTGGCCGCTGGCAGATGAATCTCGGATTCTCCGTGTTTGTCTATTAATAAATACTGACGAGTTGTGTTATGAAGAATGTTGCTGTTTTGGGTGGTGCTTTTGATCCGGTCCATAAAGATCACATGCGTGTGGCGCGAACTTGTTTGGACCGAGGTTTTTGTGATGAAGTCTGGTTTATGCCGAGTCCCGACCGTTGGGATAAGCAGCTGAACGCTTCGCCAGAAGACCGCTTTGCAATGCTCGAACTTGCATTCTCGGGCGATAAGCGCTTGTTCCTTTCGAACCTAGAAATCCAGCAGGGCGATTATCGCGGCTCGTACGTGTTCTTGATGAGCCTCAAGGAAAAATTCCCGGATATCAATTTCCGCTTGCTCACAGGTGCCGATACTTACGAAGGTATCCCGCATTGGCGCGACCCCCTGAATTTTTACGGTACGAACTACAACGGCCATTTGCTGCTTCGCGATATTGAACTGATTGTCTTTGCTCGCAATGGTTACCCACAACCGGATATGGAACAACATAAGCGCAATGGTTACGCTCCGCTTTACTGGCTTGGGCCGGAACAGGGCTTTAACGGCGTTTATTCAAGTACCGCCATCCGCAGGTCGCTTTTGCTGAATCGGGGAGTGTGCCCGCAGGGGTTGGAACAGTCCGTTTACGATTACATCATCAAGCACGATTTGTACAGGGAATAAAATGGGCAAGGCTCCGTCAGATATGTTCTTTGAAAGTGAAGTGCGCCCGGAATACGAAGGCCGCCTTTTGCTCGATTCCCTTTGCGACCGTTTCACGTACCACAGCCGTGAAGACTGGGTGGACCGTCTGACGCGCGGACTCGTGACGATTAATGGTGCAACAGCCAATGTTGAGACTGTAGCGCATCGCGGCGACAAGGTCGTTTACCACGTCGAAAACTACAGCGAGCCCGAAGTCCCGACTGATTTTGAAACAGTCTTTGAAGATGATGAATTTATTCTAGTCGCAAAGCCGGCTGGCGTGCCTGTACACCATACGGGTCGCATTTTCTACAACACGTTTGCAGCGATCATCCGCCGTGAATTCGATTCCGAGACGGCAACGCCGATGCACCGCTTGGATCGCGATACGGGTGGACTTATCTTGTTTGCAAGGTATGGCGAAACGGCCGCACGCTTCCAGAAAAATCTGGACCGCATTTTGCTCCGCAAGTTCTACCTCGCTGTCGTGCGTGGAAAGTTCCCGGAAGGCGAAGTGGAATGCCACATGCCTTTGCGTGAAGACCCGGAAGACCCGATTCGCTTGCGCATGCACCACCGCGAAGATGGCAAGGAATGCTTTACGCGCTTTAAGCTCGTGCGCCATTTGGATTGCCCAGAAATTGCGCCGGAGCTTTCGCTTGTCGAGGCGGAGCTCATTACGGGACGTAAGCACCAGATTCGCGCGCACCTCGCTGAGATGGGTTACCCGATTGTGGGGGACCGCCTGTATTACCGCGATGGTGAATTTTACCAGAAGCTCGCGCAGGGCGGTGAACTCACCGACGAAGATATCAAGGTGCTTGGCGCCCACAACCAGATGCTTTTTGCGTACAAGGTTGAACTCCAGCTCCCGTACTGGAAAGAACCCCGCACCTTCGAAAGCCACGCGTACCCTGCTGACATGAAACGACTGCTGGAAAAATAAGACTCCCTACAGCGTCATCCTGCTGCCTTCCTATTACGTCATCCTGCTGCCTTCCTATTACGTCATCCTGACGCCTTCCTATTACGTCATCCTTACCCTTTCTTTTAACGTCATCTTGAGCGAAGCGAAAGATCCAGTTAAGTCTAAAACATAATTGACTGGATTTTTCACCCCTATAAGGGGTTCAAAATGACGAGAAATCTCGATTTTACGTTATTTTTGTAGAAATTCTAAATTTTTTAGGCTAACTTCTTTGTATTTTATGCACATGAAATTTTCATTCCTTCCTAAAGTATTGTTGTGTCTGGGGCTTTCTGGCGTTTTTGCCATGGCCCAAGAAACGGTAGAAAGCGTTCGTCGCCAAATCAAGTCGGTCGAAGCCGAAACCGCTCGCGAAAAATCCATGCACGAAGCCGAAAAAAAGCGCCATGCTGAATTCGTTGAAGTCGGTCGCAAAAAGGTGCAGAACCTCTCGGCCCAGAACAAGTCCTTGAAAGCCGAAATTGATTCGCTCAATGTAGAACTCAAGAAAATTTCTGCTGCTCGCGCCAAAACGAATGGCTCGATTCGCTATTTCGAAAACCGCAAGACGAAGTACGCCGATTCTCTTGCAACGGTCATCGATTCTCTCGTGCCGTTCTTTGAATCGGATTTCCCGTACCGCACGGACGAAGCCGTCAAGAACATCCAGGAAATTGCAAGCATGTTGCACAAGGGCTTGATCGAAACGGACGACGCCTTGAACCGCACGATGGAAGTCTTTTACGACCGCATTCGCCTGGGTTACACCACCGAAGTTTGGAAGGGCTTTTTGCAGGTGGACGCTCGCAACGTGGCCGGAACGTATTTGCGCTACGGTGCAGTCGCTTCGATCTTTGTCAGCAATGACGGTAACGATGTTCTGTTCCTCACTCGTAACGGCCTCGGCTACTCCTGGAAGAACGTTTCTGAAGACCTCACGATGCGCACCATTCTCAAGGACGTGATGAAGGTCGCCGAAGGCAAGACCGCACCAAGACTTGTGACTATCCCAGTATCTTTCCCGAAGGAGGCTAACTAATGAAATTCGAAATTCGGAATTCGGAATTAGGAATTAGCCTCAACCGTCATCCTGAGCGAAGCGAAGGATCCAGTGCACGTTTCTTATTGCCTCTTGTTGTAGCAGCTTTCGCAATTTTTGCACCTGCTTCTCATGCTCAGCAGAACACGACTGTCGATGCCGTCAAGAAGCGCGCCGAACTCAACAGCGCGAAGGCCGACCTCGAAGAAGCTCGCCGCAAGCGCGACATGGCTGTCGCCGCCCGCTGGAAGGACCGCGAAACGTTCAACAAGGAACGTGAACTCTTCAATGAAAAGTATCAGCTCGGCAAGGAGCGCGTGGACGCTTTGATGTCCGAACGCACCCGCTTGCTCGAAGATGTGCGCGTGGCTCGCGAAGACTTGGCACAGGTCAAGCTCCAGGCCGAAAAGGCCCGTGCCGAATACCTCTCGCTCGCTGCAGGTCCGGAACGCTTGGAAATGCTTGCCAAGTTCCAGGAACAGGGTGTGCCGTTCAAGGTTGCCGATCGCGTCGAAGCGCAGAACAAGGTCAAGAAAGAGATGGGGCTCTACCGCGATGACCCGCTCCGCATTGCCCGCTCGATGCTCGACGTTGCCAAGAAAGAAATGAAGTTTACGCGTGAAGTCCGCACTGAAAAGGCGGACCTCATGTTCGGTAGCTCGGTTGCCGAAGGCGACCGCATGCGCTTGGGCGGCCTCTTTGCCATGCAGATGGCGAAGGTCACCGATATCAACGGTTTCCATCCGTCGGCTTTGATGCTCCCGGTGGCAGGCGAAAAGAAGCGTGTCTATAGCTGGCAAGAAAATCTCTCTCCCGAAACGCGCAAGGACGTGGCAAAGGCTTTTGCTGGTGCGAATGATTCCGCTTTCGTGATGGTGCCGGTCGATGTGCTCCTCAGTACTGAACTTTCGAGCGAACTGGCAAATCACCAGGAAACCACGTGGAAAGAAGACTTTGCTGAATTTTTCCATAACGGCGGCATCCTGATGTACCCGATTGCAACGCTCTTTATCCTCGGTCTTATCATCTTCCTAGTGCGCCTCGTTTGGCTCCTCGTCCTTGGCTTTGGTGGTCGTGGTGCCCGCAATGCGGCAAAGGCTCTCGCGAATCGCGACTTGAAACTTGCAACCGCTGAATCTGAAAAGGCTCATGGCGAAGTGGGCAAGGTGTTGCGCTCCGTGCTTGGCAAAAATTTCAAGGACCGCGCGAGTGCCGAAAAGTCTCTCGAAGTCCTGTTCGCTGGCGAAGTGCCGAAGCTCGAAATGGGTCTCAGCTGGATTTCCGTGTTTGCCTCGACGGCGCCGCTCCTCGGTCTTTTGGGTACCGTTATGGGTATGATTGAACTTTTCAATGTCATCACTATGCACGGCACGAGCGACCCGAAACTTTTGGCAGGCGGCATTTCCATCGCCCTCGTGACGACGGAAGCAGGCCTTATCGTGGCTATCCCGCTCCAGCTCTTGCACACGCTCCTCGTGAACATCTCGGATTCTGTCCGTACACGCATGGAAAAGACGGGCCTTGCCGTCCTCAACGCTATCTGGATTAAGGAAAAGTAATGGACGAATATTCCGTCATCGAAGCGACCATGAGCATCCTGCTGCGCGGCGGCTGGGTGTTGCTCCCGCTATTCCTGATTGGGTGGCTGGGCTGGTTCTTGATGTTTGAACGATACGGCTATTATTTTATGCTGAAGGGCACTTCGACCTCGAAGTTCTTCAAGGATTTGGACACGGTGGGCGAGGAGGCTGCTTTTGCAAAACTCCGCAAGCGCCGTTTTGGCTACTTCTTGGCTCTGGTCGAAAACGTGCGGAAGTACCGTAAAGATGGTCCTGTGGCTGTGCGCAATGCGATGCTCGCGACGCGTCACGAACTAGACGTGAGCCTTTCAAAGTCGCTCAAGACGATTGTGACTTGTGCCTCGATTGCTCCGCTCCTTGGACTTTTGGGAACGGTATCTGGCATGGTGCATACGTTCGAGACGATTAAGCAATTTGGTTTTGGAAACCCGGTGCTATTGGCTGACGGCATTTCCGAAGCGCTCCTCACGACGCAGGCGGGCTTGCTTGTCGCGTTCCCGTTGATGCTCGTTTATAACTATCTCGAAAGACGAGTGGATTCTATTGGTGATTTTGCCTGGAGCGAAGCGCTCAAGTTCGAAGAACGCTGCTTTGCCAAGGAGGTTGAATGAGTTTTATCCGTAAACGTTCGAGAAGCGGTGGTGGCATTGATGTCTCTCCGATGCTCGATATGGTGTTCATCCTTTTGATCTTCTTCATCGTGACTTCGACATTCACGCGTGAAACCGGCGTGGATGTGACGAAGCCGAAGGCGAGTACCGCAAAGGAACTTGCGAAGGAAAGCATTTTGATTGGAGTCACCCGTCAGGGGACCATCCACATCAACGAGACGCAGGTGAACCTCTCGACTTTGCAGACCGTGCTCCGCCAGATGATGGCCGAAGCGCCGGACCGTCCGGTGATTATCGTGAGCGACCGTGACGCCCCCAACGGAGTCGTGGTCGACATCCTTGATGAATGTAATTTGGCGAAGGTGAGAAAAGTCTCCATTTCCGCGAATAAGGAGGAGTAGCTCTCGCTCTCATGCTTGACTTTTGTGCGAAATATTTCCGATTCCCGGTGGCGTTTGTGCTCTCGTTTGTCGTGGGCGCAGTGTTCTTTCTTGCGATCCCGGTCATCAACGTTCTGTTCTTCGATAAAGGCGTGAAGTCCGAAAAAGTTCTCGAAGAAGTGACCGAAGTTGAAGTTCTCGTGAGTGAGAAAAAGCCCGAAGTGAAGCAGAAGGTCATCCGTACGGTGGCAACTCCGAATACGTTCAAGGTTTCGGCGCACATGGGCGTTTCTCGTAGCCAGAATTTCCAGATGGATTTGTCGCTTGCCCGTGGTGCCGCTGGCGATGGCGTTGCCGTGGATGTAGGTACGATGGAAAACGTAATTTACGAGGCTGGCGAAGTGGATGAACAGGCGCAAGTGTTGCGTGAAATCCAGCCGAAGTTCCCGGACCGCGCCAAGAAAATGGGCGTTTCGGGTTACGTGAAAGTATTTATTGTGATTGATGTGAACGGTGACGTGGCTCAGGCGCAGGTGCTGACGCAGGACCCGGCTGGCTATGGCTTTGATATCGAAGCGCTCAAGGCTATTCGCCAGTGGAAGTTCTCTCCGGCGCAGTTACGCGGCTTCCCAGTAGCACAAAAAGCTACAAAGGAGTTCCGTTTTGTTAAGTAATTTTAATTACAAATTTGGGAACTCTTTGTGTGGCTGCCATTCCCGACTCGATCGGGAATCTCCTATTTCTTTCGCAAAGAAACGCTTCCGACTTCCTACAGTCTACTTCCTACTGCTCTTTTTTCTTGCACTCCCGTTGCATGCTGCGGATGATTTCTTCTTCAAGGCGAATGAGCTTTACGACCAGGGGCGTTACAAGGAATCGGTGAAGTATTACCGTGCGGCGATTGACGACGGCCGTTATGAGCCGTTTGCTTGGTTCAACTTGGGCAATGCCCTTGTGCAGCTTGGCAAAAAAGAAGTCGCGATGGTTGCTTACAAGCGTACTGTCGAACTCCTTCCGGACTTTGTGAAGGCCTGGATGCTTTTGGGCGATTTGTACTACCTCGCTGAATCTCCGAGCGATGCGATTGTCGCCTACAACCGTGCGATTGAACTCGGGACGGAAACGGACCACATCCATTTTGCCCTTGCGGAATGTTATATGAAGGGTAGCGATTGGACGCTTGCGCAAAAGCATTTTGAACGTGCGCTGGCGTTAAACCCGGACCGCATGGATGCTTGGTATGGCCTTGCCGAAGTCTATGAAAAGCTTGGCGATTATGAGTATGCTGTGAAGACGCTCAAGAATGCGCTCCAGATGACAGCGACCGCTGGCGCCGATGTGCATTACACGCTTTCGTATTACTACCGCAGCATGGATTCGACGCGGCTCGCTCTCAATGAAATGGAAAACGGCATCATGATGGATCCCGAAAACGTTTCCGCTCGCCGCTATCTCGCACAGATGTACGTCAAGAATGAATCCCCGTGGATGGCGATTTTCACGCTCGAAGAAGGCCTCCGCCACAAGAAAGGGATTGCTGATTTGAACCTTGATTTAGGGCAAATTTATTTTACGCAAAAGCGCTACGATGAAGCATTTGAATGTTACATGAAGGCTTGGCGTGCCGGCAATTCTCAGGGCCGCATCGGTGCTGAAAACGTTGGCCACATCTTCTCGAACGCTGGCGACACCGAAAAAGCCGAGGCCCTCTACGCCCGCATCCGTGATAAGAAATAAATGAAGAAAAAAGAATGCATCACTAGGTTTCTGTTTTTTTTGAATTTATTAGCGGTATGTTAAAGATGAATTGGTTACCACTAAGATTATTTTTATTTAGCATATTCTTTGTCTCACTTTCTGTTTTTGCGACAGAATCGTGTGATTATTTTGTAAATGAAGTGAATTCTTTAAAGCCTGAAGATACTCAGGCTTTTTTTAAGGGAAAAATTGATTATTCAAAAGCTTATATAGAGGTCCCTTTTTTAGAAAAAATGGAACCGGGGATATATTTACATGTTAGAGAACGTGTTGTTGTAAATGCTTATATTCCCAAAGAATCGAAAAAAATGTGGATATATAAAGAACCGCTTTTGTATCGTTCTGAAATAGAACGGTTTACTCCTTGTATTGATAAACATGTGAAGGCGAATATGGATTATTTCCTAAAAACATGCCTTTATGATAAAATTCTCTCTCATGAAGATGTATTTGATCAACTTGCTTCATTTATGAGAGAAAAATATGAAGAATTAAGTAATTACTGTAATCGAGAAGATAAAATAAAAGTTGCAATTGTTTATGTGATGGATGATCGAAGTGTTCGAATGAAACAGTTCGACAGTCCGACTTGTTTAGATGATTCCTTCGATGTTGATCCAGTTGTTCGAGAATGGCGTGCTGTAGATTCTCTAGTCAAGGAACTTGTCGAGCCTTTCGATGATAAGTGTGATTGGCGGAATTTAGTTCCGAACCCTAAACAATTTTCGGATGAAAAATATAAACGGGATGGTTGGTCGCTTGTTTTAACAGAAAAGGATTGCCCAGAATTATGAAACATCTAATAGTTTATTTGTTGCTGGCCTGTTCATCTGTCTTGGCTTATAATGATAGTCTTGTTTATTCGTTTTATTCATTAAAGAATATGGTAGCTCCGAATGAATACCGTAAAAACGACTTTTCTGCAGTATTTGGAAATACTGTATTTGAACAAAATGGTTTGTTCATTTTTTACGAACGTTTAGGAATTCAACGTCTGTATGTTAGAAGTGATGAAAATCGTGAAAGGGAATGGAATGTTTATCAGTTGCCTGAAACACATATGCTACCGTGGCTTCATCCTGAAAAATACATGGAAAAAAGAAGTCAATTGCTAAAAGAAAATTTTTTTGTTGAAAAATGTAAGACGCAAATACCTTCAGATGAACTTCTGCTTGCTGATTTAGATTCTTTACATATTGATATGCATCTCTATGTTGTGCCAGGAAAATCGTATAACCGAAATTTAGATTATGTAATAATGGGCTTTTCACAAAAAAACGGGAAACGACGTTATTTTTATTATGTCAAATATAATGACTTTTGGGAAAAGAAAGAAAAACGTTTTGCAGTGTATGCGAATGTGTTCAAAATTATGGAAAATATAGACGAAAAGATTGTTTTCCCGGAGTGTCGATGAAAATATTTTGTTTTGTGCTCTTTGTTTTTTTAATGGCTTCGTGCAGTTTGTTGCCAATTAATACTTACAAAGGCGATTTGTATGAACGAAAATTTTTTGTTGAAAAATTGAAAACAGATTATTTTGAAGAATGGGGTTTAATCCGTACAACAGGATATGGCGTTAATGTGAAATGGAATAAAAAAGTTGTTCCCAATGATTCTTCTGTTAAATTTGTATGTCGAGATGTTTCTGGCATTAAAGGTTTCTTTGCTGGAAGATTGATTCATGATGAAAAAAAAGAAAAAATAATAGTGGAGTGTTTCAGTCAGCCGGAGAAACCTATAAATTCTTATTCTTTTAATGATTTGTTGATAAAAAGAATGTTGAACCAGCATCGTCTCGTATGGACTCTTAAGGATTCGGTTTTCAAGATTCTTTATGGTGGTGATAGTATTCAAATTCTTTCTGGAGAGTATTACAACCATAGATTAGTTTGCTCTGAAAAAGACCCCCAAGAATGTATGTTTGATTCTGATTTTGAAAAAAAGAAAGATGAAATATATTTTGATGGTCCTTTCTACGAAATTTCTTTACCCACAAAAGGTCGTGTTCGTTCTTTGAAAATTCTGAAAGATTTTAAGAATTCTTCCGCTTACGAGCACCTAAAACTCGACCCATCTATTCTCCCGCTCGAAAGCCCTGGCTATAAGAAACTCCGCGAACAGGAAAATGCGTTAATCAAGTAAAAACTTGCGAGATAAAATAAGCGAATAAAATGAGAGCGCACAGCAATTTTTCGATGTTGATGAATATTGTATATTCATTTAGAAAATATTTACTGTCTACTTCCTACTAATCTCTAAACACAACCTTTCTTTCGGTCTTGCCAGACGCTTTGATTGAACAGCTGACCTTCGGAGAGTCCGTACTTTTCTTCGACGCCTGCTTTTGAAATGGCGGTATCAATGTCGAGCTTGCCGCGGATGGCTTGCGTATAAATGTCGATCTTGCGGCGGACGGATTCGGGCTCTTCATCCAAGAGTTCCAAACGGTAGCTGCTCACGTTTTGTGCGATGAGCCTTGGCAAAAGCTTGAGGGCGGATTGCGGCTTGCCGACAAAGAGCGTGTTGCGGCATTCGGCATCGGATTGCAAGAAGTGGCGTTCGCCCTTGTGGTCGAGAATTTCGACTTTGTGCTGTGTGCAAATCTTTTTGCATTCGGGGAAGCGGCGGCCGGTCGTGAGGGCGCGTGCAAAGGCGCAGTATTCCGAGTGGAATGCGGGCATGTACTGGTGCAGAGCGAGTTCGAGCTTGCTTCCGTCAATGTTCTTGAGCAAGTCAAAAAGCTGGGTGCTGTTGAGGTCCCACGACGGGTGCAATTTTTCAAGTCCTTGTGCCAAAAGCCAATCGTAGCTTGCGCTGTTAGTGGCATTTAAGCTGTAGTCGCCGACCATCGGGATTCCGGAATCCTTGAGGAGCGCGAGCGAACCGAGGTTACGCACCAGAGCAAATTCCGGCATGAGCGTAAGAATTTGTTTGATGTAATGGTTTTCGCTTGGCTTGTGGATGCGGAGCGTGGCGATGCCTGCTTCAAAGCCGAGTTTGTGGATGTGTTCGAGCGGTTCGTCGTATTTCACGCCCCAGTCAAAATCCATGACGACTTTGTCGATGTCGAGGCCTTGCAATGCGTCAATTTGTTCGGGACGGCGGACGAGAACGGTTATCGTGCGACGATTCTTGGAAGTGCTCGTAGTGCTGCCGGGAGTGCCCGCGACCATGCTTGTACTGCGTGCGACGCTGTGTAGGAATGCGCGACCATTGTCTGCAGATGGTGCAAGTTCTTTCCACTGCAAGCGTTTTTCGTCAAATGCTTGTACGGCTTCTTGACGGAGTGTGCGCAAAACTTTGCCGGGGAGGAATGCGTTTGCTGGCAACTTAATTTCGAGTTTGTCGAGAACGTAAGCGGTCGCGCTCAATCCTGAAAGTTCTTTCTTGGCGATGGCTTGGAGTGCATCGGGAGCGACTTCGTTGCGGGAGGCATCGAGGATGGCGCCTTCGATGGTGACCGCGCGAGTCTCGTTTGCGGCGGATGCTGCGTTTTCGCAAATCGTGAGCTTGAGCGGTTCGCCAATTTTCCCTTCGAGCGTTATGCAAACAGGAATGTGCTTGGCGAAACTCTTGTCTGTAAAAGTCTTGTGGAGTTCTTTTTCGAGAGCAGGGGAGTCATTGCGGTACACCTTCATGCCGTAGCTGACTTTGTGCAAGTTGAATTCTCGACCGAATTCCAGACGAACTTGTGCACTTGTCACCCCGGCCTTTGTGCCGGGGTCGGTATTTGCGCTTTTTCCTCGTCGTCCAACTTGTTGAAATGTAGCTTTGTACAGTCGACTTCCCGTTTGGCGCGGCTCCGGCTCTGCCCTATATTCCTCAAATAAAATCCCGTCGCCAGGCAATAAAGTACATGAAACAGGCTTGTCTTCAAGTTCTACAATCACGCCGTTGCGGTCTACTTGAACAACGGTTCCGATAAATTCACCGTGATGGTTCGAGAACGATCCATCGACGAGTTCCTGGTGGTTCACTCCATCGAGCCAGCCTGTATTGAGTCCGCGAGAGAACAGGACTTCCAGCGGTTCCAAGTCCTGTGCGGTAAGCTCGGCGGCATTTCCATTCGCACACTCGGCATTTGCTTTATAACCTTTCTCGCTCAGAATTTCCAATGCCTTGCGATACGCGTGCGAAACGGCGGCCACATATTCCGGGCTTTTCAAACGCCCTTCGACCTTGAGCGATTCCACGCCGATTTCCTTGAGCTCTTCAAGCTTCGGGAGCGCACACAGGTCTCGCGTGCTGAACAAGTAGCGAGCCTTCGGGTCCTTCCATTCCTTGCCATCGACGAAAATGCGGTAGGGAAGGCGGCAGCTTTGGGCGCACTGCCCGCGGTTTGCCGAGCGCCCGCCAAAGTTTTCGCTGGTAAGGCACTGGCCCGAGTACGAAACGCAAAGCGCCCCGTGAATGAAAACTTCCAGTTCCAAGTCGGTGAGGCTCTTGATTTGTGCAATCTGCTTAGCCGAAAGTTCGCGTGCCAAAACTGCTCTTGAAAATCCGATGTCCTTGACCAAGTTCACGGCTTCGGAACTCGCGAGCGTCATCTGCGTGCTCGCGTGGATTTCCTGTTCTGGGCTGATGGCCTTGATGAGCCTTGCAAGCCCGATGTCCTGGATGATGAATGCGTCCGGCTTTAACGCAATCAAGCGTTCCAAAAATTCTGGCAATTCCTGAATTTCGCGCTCGAAGATGAGAATGTTCATCGCAAGGTACGTCTTTACACCGCGAAGCCTTGCGTAGCGTATCATTTCTTCGACATCTTCAAATGAAAAATCTTCGGTTCTACCGCGTGCGTTCCAATGGGGCACACCATAGTAAACCGCGTCCGCCCCGTTGTTGATAGCGGATTCCAGCATGTCGCGCGTACCGACAGGCAAAAGAAGTTCAGGATTGTTCATACCCGCAAAAATAGAATTAATTACCTACGAGAAGGAGATTCCCGGTCAAGCCGGGAATGACAATTAAGGCGAGAGACGCGACAGACTGCTTGCAGACTGTCATGTCTGAGCCGTCTGTCATGCGCGAAGCGCAATGACAATGTGATTATACTTCGTCTAAATTGTAGCCGAATTGCACAATGGCGCCGGTATTGGCTTCACGGAAAATGCGCAAGTGGGCAAGCCCTTCGAGGATGGCGTTGTCGAGCGTGTCCTGATTTTGTGCCGCATCGTTCCCAAGTTCAATAGTAGGTATGTCCTGTGAACCCTTGTAACCCTCGTGGATGACTTTCACGTAAGCGTATTCAGGATCCATCTCAAGGATGGCTTCGTGGATATGCTTGTCGTTATAGCCCGGATCGCTCTCGAATGATTGCTCGGAACGGTTACGGATCGTAAGAGAACCGCAATAGCCATCCTGTTTAAATTTCAACCATTTTTGTCCGACTGTCATAATTCCCTCAAAAAATAATCTAATTTTGCGTTATGTTCAAGAAATCCCTTATTTTGTCGTCTTTAGTTTGCATTTCAATGTTTGGATTCTCGGGCTGCTCCAACCAGGAGGCTGAGTACAAAATTGCAACTCTTACCGAAGAAAATGCCCGTCTGGCACGTCAAGTCCTTGTTCTCAAGGCTACTTTGGATTCATTGAACGCCCACAACAAGGCTGTGGATCACTCGCTCAAGTCCCTGGACATGAAATAAGAGAAACTTTGGGCGCATGTGCTCAAAAAAACATACAATTTTCTCTCATTTTCTTACAATAAACCGATTTTCTGCACGAAAAATTTGTTAAATTTGCGCTCGTGACTGGCCCCGGTTTGTCGCCACGGCGAAAACCATTTTTGCTTCCCACGTGAAGCCCCCGCGACCGTCAAGTCTCCAAGGAGGCGCTAGTAAGATGGTCTTTAATTAACCCACACATTCCAGTCACCCCGCTTGCAGGTTATTTTCCAGCCTGCTCGTGTGGTTCAACCCTTACTTTATGAGGTGCCCACATGGAAATAATCGCTCTCGCACTTTCACTCCTCGCAGTGATTCTGTGCATTGTTATCCTTGTTAAGGTTAATAAGCTTCTCACGATGCTTCGTACCCCGATTTTCAAGAAGCTCACCCCGGACATGAACTTGAAGCCGTCCGCCCGTCGCCCGATCAGCGCACAGGAAATGGCTCAGCGTGGTGGCAACAATAAGGAAAATCGCCAGAACAAGGAACGTCCGAACAACAATAATAAGGACAACCGCAATCAGCAGCAGGCTCAGGCTCATGCCCCTGCAACGCGTGATCGCAATGAACAACAACAGCGTCCGGAACGTGGCCCGCGCCGCGAACGCCGCCCGGAACGCCCGCATCGTGAAGCTAACGCTGAAGCTCCTGTTGCTGCTGAACAGGCCGCTCCGGTTGCACCGGCTGCTGAAGCTCCGGTCGCCGAAGCTCGTCGCCCGCTTGCTCCGCGCATTCCGGTTGAAACTCCGGCCGCTCCGGCTGTCGAAGCTGCCCCGGTCGCTCCGGTTGCTGAAGCCCCGGCTGAAGCTGCTGCAGAAACCGCTTTTGATCCGTCCAAGGTCCGCTATGGCCGTCGCAACGTGATCAAGAAGGCTCCGGAACTCTCCGAAGAAGCTTAATTCTCACGAGAATTTGCAAAAAATCCCAGTCCAACCGGACTGGGATTTTTTTTGTATGCTAAACGTTTTCGTAGTGACCTTTGCAAGAAAGAATGTCGATAAATTCACCATTAATTCTGTAGATTAGCCGATTGCCATCGTCAATTCGTCGACTCCAAAATCCGCTGAGGTTTCCTTTCAATGCTTCAGGCTTGCCTAAGCCTTCGAAATGGTTTCGCTCGATGTCTTTTACAAGTTGGTTAACTCTTTTGAGCGTTTTTTTATCTTGGGCTTGCCAATAGAGGTAGTCGTCCCAAGCTTTATCGGACCAAATTTTCTTCATTAGTCGTCAACCTCAATGAGTTCATGTTCAACACCCTTCCCGGCGTTAAGCTGCTCGATGCCTTTCTTAAGAGCTTCGATGTCGTTTGCTTTGGCGTTGTAACGGGCAGAAGGTTCACGGACTTCAAAGGGAATGCGATGCTCATTGATGACGTTCTTGATGAACATGTAGATGGCTGCAGAGGTGGACAGCCCTACGTTATTGCAGAACTCGTCAAAACGTTCTTTGTCTTTGCTGTCGATTCGTGCGGAAACTGTTGCCTGTGCCATAAAATGCTCCTTTTTTATATTACTCAATTTACAAAAATGTAGTGCAAAGTGCAATAGATTGAATTTGATGCTCTGCAAAATAATGCAAATTGCGTGATTTTGCAGAGCTTTCTGCGGCAAAAAATCCCGCCTCGTTGGGCGGGACCTTTGCTTTTTAAACCTTTTCAGCACTTACTTCGAGAGCTTTTCAGTAAGTCCCATAAGCATGTTCAAGCCTACTGCGTCCATGGCTGTGCTTGCGCCGCCCTTGGAGTCGCCGGTCATCATGATTTCCGGAACGAGCGGATGTGCGGACTTGGCGAGTGCTTCAGCAACACCGACCTTGGTCTTGTAATCCCATTCGGCGCGTTCTTGCGGAGTCAAACCGGCGCTGACGAGAGCTCTGTTGGCGGCAGCTTCAGCTTCCTTTTCAGCCTTGATTTTCTTAGCGACTTCGAGAGCTCTCAGAGCTTCGAGGCGGGCGACTTCTTGTTCTTTTTGCGCCTGGAGAACGGCCACGTCGCGTTCCTTTTCGGCCTGCGTCACAGCCTTGATTTTTTCCACTTCCTGGTCGGCCTTGGCCTGGGCGATGCGAGCCTTACCTTCGGCTTCGGCGGTGATGGCGGCCTGCTTTGCGGTTTCAGCGGCGGTGGCGTTAGAGACGCGCTTCATTTCGCGGTCCTTCACGATGTCGAGCTGCTGTTGAGCTTTCTGATCGAGGCGGACGTTCTGGATTTCGAACTGCACCACTCTGATGCCGTAAAGACGGAGTGCCGAGGGCTTTGTCAAGATGCGGTTGCCGTTCTTGTCGAGTTTCAGCTTTGTGACCTTGTATTCTTGCGTTTCGGCTTTCTTGATGATTTTGCCTTCGGAATCGTATTCGTCTTCGCCGGCCTTTTCGGTAAGCACTTCGATTGTGGTGAGGTATTCGCCTTCGGTGAGCTGGTCTTCGGCGATTCTTCTGAATTCAGCAATCTTTGTCACCTTGGCTTCTTCAGCGGTAAAGAGCGGAGCGGTCTTTCTAACGGCGGAGAGCACGGAGTTACGGACAAGGTCATGCTTGAGCTTCTTGTCGGAGCGCTGTTCGCGGTGGATTTTTACGAGGTCTTCGCAGTCCGTGGGGAGTTGGTATTTGAGGTAGCCGCTGATTTCGGCGTTTGCATTTCGGGACAAGGTAACGGAAATATCGTCCTCGTCGTCGTCGCCGCCTTCCCAGCCTTCGCCCTTTACCTTATCGGTAGAGGAGTTGAAGTAGAAGTCCTTGGTTCTGTCGTAAGAGTAGATGCTTGCAAATCCCTTGAAGTAAAAACCGGCGTGGTCGATGCAGGAGAGGGTACCAAACGGAGACTGCTTCACAAGAAGCTGCGTTGCACTATTGTAACCGATATTGCACTTGAGCAAAATAAGAGCGATAACAACGATGACCGCGACAATGATTGCTTTTGTGTAATTCTTTTTGGGAAGCTGTATTTTGGGTTGCACTTTGGGCTGTAATTTGGATTCTGTTTCCATTGTTTTTTCCTTCTTTAGTTTATGCAATAAATATAGTTATTGCATAAGGCTTGTCAGGGAGAACGCCGTCGTTCTTTCGGTGCTGCTCTTGACAATGTCCGCAATCGTCTGGCGGGCTTCCTCGCCTTCGGGGGCGGGGTAGAGGGGGAACACGTGTCCCAGTTCTTCTCCGACGTGGAGCGTGACGGATACGCCTGCAGCCTTCATTTTTTCACCGCAATTGACGATGTCGGGGTAGAATACTTCCCAGGTGCCGACGAAAATGTCGGTGGGCGGGAGCCCTTGCATGTTGCCGTAGATTGGCGAAACCATCGGGTCGTGCGCATCCATGCCGTTAGCCCAAGATAGACCAAATTGATGTAGTTCGTCGATATGAAGCCAGTTGTCGTATTCTGCAATGGTTTCGTCGCCACCCGTGATGTCGACCCAGGGTGAAATTAAGATGAGGTGCATGGGCGAGGGGAGCGATTGCTCTAGGATTTCTTCGGCGAGCGCAAGCGAGAATCCGCCACCGGCACTGTCACCCATGATGATGATTTTGCTGGCGGGGAAGCGTTTCAAGAGTTCGCTGTAGAGCTTTAATACGAGTGTATGGGCTTCGAGCGCCGTATGTTCCGGCAAAAGGGGGTAGTCCGGCATCACCAAGCCGCAACCAGTTGCTTTGGAGAGATCGGCTAGCATTTTCCAATGGAAAAGTTGAAAGCCTTGCCTGTAGCCACCGCCGTGGAGGTAGAGAATGACGGGCTTGGTTTCGTCTGCGGCCGCCATCTCAAGAACTTGCATGCCCTCGATTTGGTATTCTTTTAAGGGGCGCTTGAACTTGACTTGTTTTGGAATTAGCGGATTGCTTTCGCCAAAGTCATAGACGTCCACTAATGAGACGAAAGCTACGAGCGCGAGCAGTAAACAGGGCAAGAATATCTTTGCAAATTTCATACGAGGGGGCAATTACACCAGAGTTCTCGACAATATACTTTTTCCGTCGTGTAAACTCAAGTAAAAAAAAGAAGACCCCGCAACAGTGTGCGGGGCGACAATTCTAATAACTATTGACTAATGACTAGAATTCAATCAAGCCCTTGGCTTCGTCAGCGAGGATGACCTTCGTTGCCATGTTGATGAACAGGCCGTGTCCGACGATACCCACGATGTGTTCCAGATCACGGGCGAGCTTGTCCGGGTCTGCGATGGGGGCGAACTTCGCGTCGGCGATGAGGTTACCGCTGTCGCTAATCACCGGACCGTCCTTGCCAGGAGCGCCCATGCGAACCTTGACTTCGCCACCGAGCTTTTTCACGCGTTCGGTCACGACCGCGATAGCGCCCGGGATGATTTCAAGAGGGACGGCGAACTTGGTGCCGAGCTGCTGCACGGCCTTGCCGGAGTCTGCGATAATCACGTAGTTATCCGTCATAGAGGCGACAATCTTTTCGAGGAGGTGTGCGGCCCCGCGTCCCTTGATGAGGTTGCGGTTCGGGTCAATTTCGTCTGCACCGTCAATCACCATGTCGAGGTGGCTCACTTCACCCATTTCCTTGAGCGGGATGCCGAGGCTACGGCATTGGAGTGTGGTGCTCCAGCTGGTCGAAACGCCCGTCACATGGATGCCTTCGGTCTTGATGCGTTCGGCAAGGCGGTTCACCATGTGAGCTGCCGTGCTGCCTGTGCCGAGACCGACAATCATTCCATCCTTGATCATGTCTGCGGCACGAACGCCTGCAGTCTTCTTGAGTTCATCCATCGATGCCATTAGCGCCATCTCCTTTCGTTTGAGTCAAAATTGTCGTCGCCCATGCGATTGTCGTAACTGTCGTAGTTATCGTATCCATCGTTAAATTCGTCTTCATCCGGGAATCCGGATTCCTGTTCGGTGAAGCTTGCCTCGACGATGTCTACAACTTCGACGTTAAAAATCAAATCCTTGCCTGCAAACGGGTGGTTCCCGTCCACAATCACGGTGTCTTCGAGAATTTCCTTGATGGTGTAAATGCCGTCGCACTGGTCGTCATCGCCATCCAAGTTCAAGTCGTTTACAAATTCCTCGGCGGTGTCCGGCAACTGGAATTCACGCATGTCGTTATCCTGGTACATTTCAAGTTCCATGCCGAGCCAGAGCTCTCCGACGTCGCGGAGTTCTTCTTTCGGGACCGTGAGGATAAGGTCCTTGCGGTATTCGCCATAACCGAGATTTGCCGGAATGCTCACCGTAAACTTTTCGCCCAGACGACGCCCCGTCAATGCGTCTTCGAGTCCGGGAATGATATTGTTGTATCCGTGGATGTACACGAACGGTTGGGAGGCGGGAACTTCTTCAAGAATTCGCTTGCCTTCTCTGAGGGTGTAGGCTATGCTCACCTTCATCTTGTCTTGAATGACTACCATACATGCCCAAATGTAGTAAAATTGGTCAATTTCACCACTTATATTAAATTGTTTTTCTAAATTACGGACATGCTTTACGGTATTTGTTCAGATATCCATTCCAATGCCACCGCTTTCGAGGCTGTGCTCCAGTCCATGCGCGAAAATGGCGTGGAACGGAGAGTATGCCTTGGTGATATTGTGGGATATGGCGTCGATACCGATGAGTGCGTCAATTTGGTTAAAGAGAACATGGATGTGTGCCTGATCGGAAACCACGACAGCGTGGCGGTCCGGTACGAATCCAGCGCCGGGTTCAACCCGTACGCGAAGCAGGCGATTGAATGGACCCAGAAGAACCTTTCCAAGGAGTCCGTGACGTATATCCGCTCGCTCCCGTACATCCAGGAAGAAAACGATATCTGCTTTGTGCATGCGTCGCCCTTGTCTCCGGCAGATTGGGTCTATGTGACCGATCTCGAGGATGCGCTGAACGCTTTTGACCATTTTTCGGAGCGCTACTGCTTTGTGGGGCATACGCATAGCCCGGTCATCATTGCTAGCCGCCCTTTGGCGATCCCGAAGATTCTGGACGAGTACGAGTACGTGATTGCGAATACCGAACGTTTGCTGGTGAACGTCGGCAGTGTGGGGCAGCCCCGCGACCGCGACCCGAGAGCCTGCTGGTGTCTGCTCGATACCGAGACCAAGTGCGTGCGGCTCATTCGAGTGGAATACGACATTCGTGAGACGCAGAACCGCATGAAAAAGCAGGGGATGCCCTCGTTTTTGATTGACCGACTATCGGTGGGGCGTTAGATGAAGTGGGTGTTGGCGGTGTTTGGTAAGGCTGGTTCCCCGTTCATTGCGGACGAGGTGGAAAAGTATGTGAAGCGTTTGCGCGGTTCCGCGATGCCACTGGAAGTGGTGGAGCTCAAGGAATCGAAAATTGACGACCACGCCCAGGCGCTTGCTCAGGAAGCCGCTCTTTTCGAGAAAAAATTCCCGCGTAACGAGTTCCGCCGAGTGATCCTCTCCGAAGAGGGCAAGCTCATGACGACGGTTAAGCTCGCCGATACGTTACAGGCCCGCTTTACGGGAAATATTGTGTTTTTGATTGGCTCCGCGTACGGCATCGACGAGAACTTGAAAAAGTCCGCCGACTTGCTCTTGAGCCTTTCTCCATTGACTTTTACCCACGACCACGCCAGGATTATTACGGTAGAACAGCTCTACCGCGTCCAGATGGTCATGCAAAACCACCCATATCATCACCGATGAGACGAGAGACGAAAGATGTTAATTTCTGCAATTGTAGCGGTTTCTGAAAACAATGTCATCGGGCGTGACGGTCACTTGCCGTGGCACCTGTCTGCCGATCTCAAGCGCTTCAAGGCGATTACCTCGGGGCATGCCATCATCCTCGGTCGCAAGAATTATGACGATATCGGACGCCCGCTCCCGAACCGCACGAACTACGTGCTCACCCGCAACAGGGATTTCCAGGCCCCGGGCTGCATTGTCTGCTCTTCGCTCGGTGAGGCTATTGAGGCCGCTCGCGCTGCAGGCGAGACGGAATGCTTTATTATTGGTGGTGCTGCCGTGTATCGTGAGGCGATGCCGCTGGTCGAAAAGCTCTATTTGACGAGAGTTTTGTCGCACGTGGAAGGCGATGTTTTCTTCCCGGAGTGGAACGATAAGTTCCAGAAAGAAAGCGAAGAATCTTTCCCGGCAGACGAAAAAAACGACTTCCCGACAACCTTTGAAATTTGGGTACGAAAAAAATAAGGTTCTATTGCCCTTAGAATTACTTATTATATACTAGAGATGTTGTTGAGGAATGGAAAGAAAATACTTAGACTTCTCATTGCAGTGGTTGCCGCTGTAATTGTTGTTCTATTTGTCGTCAGTTTTAACGGCATGTGCCGTCATGGTTCGTGCAACAATGTCATCGCCCTTAACGATGGCTGGTCCATTTCTTTTGGCGGCATTCATCTTCCGCCGATGGAACATGTCTCCGATTTCCGAGTTCCCTCAAATATTCAGCCCGGCGATACGATTATCTACGAGCGCGACATGCGGAATGATTCAATTCCCTTGCCGACAACGCTCCGTTTCCATGCGTATCACGTTGCTGTAGCTGTCTATGTTGACAGTGTTTGCTATTACCGTTATGGTTTTGAACGCTTTAAAGAGGGTAAACTGGTCGGTAGCGGCATCCACCTTGTGAATATGCCGGAATTTCTTGACGACCATGTCATTCGCGTGGTGACGATTGTGACCGAAAAAGCGGCCGCAAAATCTGTGGCGCAGATTGAACTTTTGCGTTCAAATAGCATGACAGACTATTTTTCGCAAAATTCTGATTCCATTACCATTGGCATATTCCTGATGTTCTTTGGGGCCATTGCCTTTATTACGGGCTGCTGTGCCGTCGGCTTTGACAGGGCTTATTACCGCCTTGTTCTGATTGGCTTGTTTGCTGGTTTGATGGGACTTTGGACGCTGAATTACGCGAAGGGTATCCAGATTGTTTCCACGAACTATGCGCTGGATACGACGTTGGAATACGTTTCGCTTTACCTTGCAGCAATCCCGTTTGGCCTTTTGATTATCAATATGCGTGCGGGCAAGATTTCGACCTGGAAGTTGAACGTGCTGAAAGTCATTGTCGGCTTTGGTGTGCTGTTCTTCTTGGTGACGACGATTTTGCATGTGACCGATATTGCGCATTACCCGACATTCTTGCTCGTTTACCATTGCTATATCTTTGTATCGTTCCTGTTCATGGTCATTTTCAAGGTGCTTTACGATCGTGGTGCCGGAATGCAAGAAAAGATTCTTGCGTCGGGAACGGTGGTGTTTGTGCTGTTTGGCATTGCCGATTTGTTCCGCTACAATGTGCAGAATTTGTTCGGCTTGGAAAAATCCTTCTTGGATGCGACTTGCCTTCCTGTGGGGACGCTCCTGTTCATCTTGTTCTTGATGGTGGGCTATCTCGTCTACATGTACGAGGAACTCATGGACAAGACTGAGAAAGAAGTGCTCCGCCAGATTGCCTATCGTGATGCCTTGACGGGCATTTACAACCGCGCCAAGTGCGAACGCATTTTTGAAGTGCTCAACCGCGATGATAGTGACTACGCGATTGTGAGTATCGACGTGAATGGACTTAAGTACGTAAACGACCACTTTGGGCATTCCATGGGCGATAAGCTTTTGTGCGCCTTTGCCGATGTGTTCAAGAATGCGTTTAATGGCATCGGGACGACTATTCGCATGGGTGGTGACGAGTTTGTGGCGATTGTTCGTGCCGAACACCTTTCTGATTTGAGCACGGCGTTAAAGACGATGGTGCTTCTGGAAAAAGAGGCCAAGTTGCCGATTGCTCTGAACGTTGCTTATGGCTACTCCGTACGCCGTCGCGGTGATGCCGTGACAGCAATGGATGTTTACCGCATGGCGGATGCAAACATGTACGCCATGAAGCTCGCTTCTAAGCAACAGCGAATGGCGTAATTTCACAAAAAAATTCATTCTCCGCAATTTTTTGATTAGATTTTGAATGATGATTGAGTTCAATATCTTTTATAAGCTTGCGGCTGCGCTGGGTATCGGTTTTATTATCGGTATGCAGCGTGAAAACTCGTATTCCCGCAATAATTCTAGGCACCCCGCTGGGTTGTGCTCGTTTTCAATTGTAAGCCTTTGTGGCGCCTTGTCTTGCTACCTGGGCGACCTGATGGGCTCCATTGTTCCCTTTGTCGTTGGCCTTGTGATCGTTGGGCTTTTGCTTGTGGCAAGCCATATTGCGTACGGCCTTTCGAACCAGAATAATGGCGGGCCTGCGGGCGTCACGACTAGTGCGGCACTTATCATGATTTATTTCTTGGGGGCGCTTTGCTGGTTCAACCGGCTCTTGGAAGCGTGTATCCTCATGATTGTGCTTTTGTGGCTGTTGGCGGTCAAGCGGCAGCTTCACGATTTTGCGAAAAAGATCTCGACCGAAGACATTATCGCGACAGTCAAGTTCGCGGTGATTTCTCTCATGATTTTGCCGTTCCTCCCAAACCATGCTTATGGCCCGGCGGGGCTTGAAGTCTTGAATCCGCATACGATTTGGCTTTTTGTCGTGTTCATTTGCGGCATCGGCTTTGTGGGCTATGTGCTCATCAAGCTTGTCGGTCCGGGTAAAGGCATTTGGCTCACGGGACTTTTGGGCGGGCTTGCGAGCAGTACCGCACTCACGCTGAACTTGGCGGGCCGTAGCGTTGATAACGAACAGTATGCGGCGGACTTTACGCTAGGCATTGTGCTTAGCTGGTCGGTGATGTATGCGCGACTCTATCTCATTTGCGTATTCCTGATGCCGTCACTTGCGCTCCCGTTGTTGGCGCCTTTGCTTGTGCCTGTGGTGCCGGGGCTTGGCTATGCGGCGTACCTGAAACTCCGTGAATCTAAGGATCATCGCCAGAAGACAACTGATTTTAACAACCCGTTCAAGCTGTTGCCTGCAATTAAGTTTGGCTTGGTCTTTACGGTGGTCATGTTCATCGCGAATGCGGCTCACGCTTATTTTGGCTCAGGTGCGTTGATGATTTGTAGCTTCTTGGGCGGTGCGGCTGAAATGGATGCCGTGGCGTTTTCGCTCATCGACATGTGCCGAAAGGCTACTCTTGAACACCACAACTTGATCTTGGCGCTCCTTTTTGCGAGCCTTGCCAATACGCTTACCAAGGGCTGCATGGTGTATTTCCTTGGGGCGAAGTCCATGCGCCGCCCGATTCTCCCGGCGGTGGGGCTTATCTGCGGCGTGTCCGTAGTGATGATTGGAATTTATTCGGTGGTATAAAATGTCTGAAAAAATGAAATTTGCATTGACTATCGCTGGCTTCGATGGCTCTGCGGGCGCTGGAATTTTAGCGGATGTTAAGGCGATGGCGCATTTTGGCGTGTTCTGTGAATCTGTATGTACCGCACTCACGCAACAGAACGAAGATGAATTTGTGGCGCCTGGATGGGTTATCTGGGAACGCATCGAAGCGCAACTTGAAACGTTGTTTGCCAAGCGCCAGTTCAAATTCGTGAAAATCGGGCTTGTCGAAAAAGCGAAGGTCCTACAGCGAATTGTTGAATTTGTCCGTGAAAAGTCTCCGGATGCTTACATTGTCTGGGATCCGATTGCAAGTGCTTCGGCGGGTTTCCATTTTATGCGCTCGGCAGAACGCGATGAATTTATGCCGGTGATGAAGAAGATTGATTTGGTCACGCCGAATCTGGACGAGTTCGGATTCCTGGGATTTGAACAGGCCGCTTCTCGCGGAAAGTTTGAATTCGGGAAGGATTTCGCCTTGCTTTTGAAGGGCGGGCATTCGACGGATGACGAAGCCGTTGATACCTTGTGGGACAAGGACGGTAAACAGTACAAGTTCACGAGTCCGCGAATCCCGGGGAATGGCAAACATGGTACTGGCTGCCATCTGTCATCGGCTATTTTAGCGAACTTGGCGCTTGGACATACGCTCCCTGGAGCTTGCCAAATGGCAAAGAATTACCTCACCGAGCTATTGCAAAGTGGCGAGGGGCGATTAGCTAAAGACTTTTAACAAGGTTAAATCTCGATTTTTTCGCTTCGTCATCCCGAACGAAGTGAGGGATCCAGTAACATTAATCCAGTAACATTAAAAAAAAGCACCCCGAAGGGTGCTTCTTTTAATGTCTGTAGATTGGAGCGACTGTTTAATCGTCGTCTTCAGCCGGCTTCTTGGACATCTGCTTACGCTTGATCGGATCGAGTTCGGTCTTGCGGATGCGGAGCACTTCCGGAGTGACTTCGATGCATTCGTCTTCGTTGATGAAGGTGACGCATTCTTCCAAAGTCATACGGCGGTACGGCGTGAGCTGGATCATGTCGTCAGCGGACTTCGAACGCATGTTGGTGAGGTGCTTGCCCTTCGTGACGTTCACGGTGATATCGACGTCGCGGTTGTGTTCACCCACGATCATGCCCGGATAAACTTCGGCACCCGGACCGATGATGAGGTAGCCACGATCTTCCAAGTTAGAGAGAGCATAGCTTGCAGCTTCGCCCGGTTCCTTGGCGATGAGTACACCGTTGATACGAGACGGAATTTCTCCCTTGTACGGCTGGTATTCCTTGAAGAAGGACTGCGTCACAGCGTAACCCTTGGAAAGGGAGAGGAGCTTCGGACGGATACCGATAAGGCCACGGGAGGGAACGATAAATTCGAGAGAAACGCGGTCGTTTTCGTCGGTGGTCATGTTGACCATTTCGCCCTTGCGCTGCTGGATTTCCTGGATGCAGGCGCCGCTGAATTCGTTCGGAACTTCGACCTTGAAGTCTTCGACCGGTTCCAAAAGCTTGCCGCTTTCGTCTTTCTGGAAAATGACCTGCGGAGAACCGATGGTGAATTCATAAAGTTCACGGCGCATGTTTTCGACGAGAATCGTGAGGTGCAAAATGCCACGGCCAGAAACCTTGAATGTAGATGCGCCTTCTGCCTTTTCGACGAGGAGGGCCGGGTCTGCCATGTGGGCGCGTTCCAAGCGTTCTTGGAGCTGGTTACCCGTCATGAACTTTCCACCGTATTTGCCGGCGAGCGGCGAAGTGTTCACGGTGAAGAGCATGGAGATTGTCGGCGGGTCAATGTGAATACGCGGCAAGTGAACTGGATTGTTCGTAGAAGAAAGCGTATCACCGATATCGAAGTAGTCAAGACCTGCGATGAGGATGATTTCGCCCGGACCAGCTTCTTCGATCGGCTTCGGGGTGAGGCCTTCGTAGCGGAGGATCTTTTGCGGACGGACGTTCTTGACGGTTCCGTCGGGGAATGCCTGAGCGTAGGTCTGGTTCGGCTTGAACACGCCCTGCTGCACGCGGCCCACAGCCAAACGGCCGAGGAAGCTGGAGTATTCGAGGGAGGCAATCTGGAGGAGCGGTTCGCCGTTCGGATCGCCCTTCGGAGCCGGGATGCGTTCGATGATCTTGTCCATCAAGATGCTGAAGTCGCCATCCGGGTCTTCAAGTTCGGCGCGGCAAATGCCCTTACGGCCACTGCCAAAAACTCTGTCGAAATCGAGCTGTTCTTCGGTTGCATCGAGTTCGCAGAACAAGTCAAAGACCTTGTCCAAGGCGAGGAGCGGGTTACAACCGTCACGGTCGATCTTGTTCACGACGATGATCGGGGTAAGGCCGAGTTCCAAAGCCTTCTTCGTCACGAAGCGGGTCTGGGCCATGGGGCCTTCGAATGCGTCAACGACCAGAAGAACGCCATCGACTGTACCCAAAACGCGTTCCACCTGGCCACCGAAGTCAGCGTGCCCCGGGGTATCGACGATGTTCACGCGGTATCCCTTGTACATCACGCTCGTGTTCTTGGAGAGGATGGTAATGCCGCGTTCGCGTTCAAGGTTGTCGGAGTCCATCACGCGGTCCACGATTTCTTCACCTTCATGGAAGGTTCCGCACTGTTTGAGGAGCTGGTTCACCAGGGTAGTTTTACCGTGGTCAACGTGGGCGATGATGGCAACGTTTCTGATTTTTGATTGATCCATATTTTACCGTTTGGCTTTAATTTTCGGCGCAAAGATAGAAAAATGAGTGGAAAAATGCAATATTTAGCGTTCGTATTCTATATTTAGGGGCGTGAATTACTTGGCTTTGGATTACGGAGAGCATCGTGTCGGGGTCGCTTTTGGCGATTCCGAACTCAAAATGGCGTTTTCGCGCGAGACGATTGACCAGAAGACGACGAACCTGTTCGAGCGCCTGGATCAGCTCGTGCGCCTCAACAAGATTGACGAATTTGTCGTCGGGATGCCTTACCACCCAGATGGCCGCAAGGATGGCAAAAACGTGGTGGTGGAGGCTTTTATCAAGGACTTGGCGCTCCGCTTCCCAGGGATGAAAATCCACACGCAGGACGAATCGTACTCCAGCGTGCAGGCGCAGGAGTTTACCTCGTACATGAGCAAAAAGAAAAAGCAGAAAAACAAGGCCATTATCGACCGCACTGCTGCCGCTATCATACTCCAGCGCTGGTTCGACGAAAACCCATAACCACTTCGCTTTTTCGTCATTCTGAGCGTAGCGAAGAATCCAGTTAAGTTTCTTTTTACTATATTTACAGCATGGCTAAAGAAATCGATAATTTTGATGATGAAGAAATGGACGAAGCTAACGGTGCGATGCTCGATGCATTGAACGCCGAAGAAAACTTTGTCCCGCAAGTCCGTGACTACAGCGACCGCCGCATCCTTATTTGGGAAGAAGACGATGTCCGCCGTGAAGCCTGCCTCGAAGTCCTTTCGGACTTGCTCGTGGGCGCTTACTTCAAGGCCGTAAGGACCGAAGAAGAAGCTCTGCAGCAGCTCGAAGAAGACGACTGGGATACGTTCGTCGTGGACTTCTACACCGAAGGTGTTTCCGTCAGCGATTTCATCAAGCGCGTGAACAACTATCCGGGGTCCATCCTCGTGGCTATCAACATGGGTCCCTTGACGCTCCCTGAAGAACGTGAACCGGCCAAGGCCGAAAACTTGCGCCGCCTGTTCGATATCGAGCGCGCCAGCTCCCAGATCCACGCGTAAGCATTGTCTCCTGACGCTTCACTCTCGTCATCCTGAGCGAAGCGAAGGACCCAGTAAAATCTTGTTTATGCTGTCATGCCGCACTTAGTTGTCTTTGACCACTTAGAGCTTTAGCTCTTATGTGGTCATGATCCGCGAATGGGGACGGCATCGTCATCTTGTAAAAGGTCGCCCCAAACGGGACGACCTTGTTTGTCATGCCGGATTTATTCCGGCATCGGCGTTTTTAATTCCCGCAGGCGGAAATCACGCCCGGCGTAGGCGTGTCCGTGCACCAGGAATCAGGCTCGGCTCGCTTATCCCAAAAACCGATATTCAGTTGCAGGCTTTTCGGGGCCGTAGGGGAGGTGGTGCCAACAGGCAACGGCGATACGTGTATGGAATCGGCTTTGCCATAGTACAGCGAATCGATTACGGATCCATTGCACTGCAGCACAAGCGAACCCGCGTTTTTGACGAATGCAGGCATGTTTTCGACGGACTTGTAGATGCCCGCCGTATTTGCTTTGTCGCGGTTGCCTACAACGAGAATTTCGTTTGGCGGCAAAGAAACGGTTTCGAATTCGGCAGAACCGCTCACGTTTGATGTTTTGCCGATTGTGCATTTGTCCAAAATGAGCGTGTCTGTACTGCCGTTGTACAGTTCAACGAAGCTGTATTGCGTTGTGTCCTTTGTACTTGTCCATATGAAAAACTCGCTTATCACAATGTCGTCTACGGCTGGAGCGCGTTTCATTGCGGGGAGCGTGAGCGACACTTGCAGATTTACGTCTTTCGCAAGGTCGATGGCGAGCGCAATCTTGCTGCGGAGCGATTCAATCTGAAAGCTTGGTACAGGCGTGTTTTCGTCAAGCATAAAGTCGTCTTCCAAACTGAAAATGGCCTTTCCGTTTTTGTCTTCCATCGAAATTGTAATGTGGTATTCGCGGTCGAGCTTGAGCTCGTCACTTGTAAAGGTGACATAGTCTGATTCAAACTCCATGGGGAAGGTGAACGATTCTCCTTTGCTTGTGAGTTTCATTTCGCCTTTCTTGATTCCGGCGGGGTTTCCAAATCCAATGGGAACTTTGACGTAGACAAAGCCGATAAGCGCATGCATCGGAATTTTCAGATTCACGGCAGAGCCCGCTTCTAGCGAGGTCGTGACTTCTCCTTGTTGCATCAGAGTGCCGTTTGCGTAGAGCTTGGCGTTGAAAATCCAATCTTCGCCAGGGAAAAGGTCTAGATTGAACGAATTGTTTTCTGCAGAATGCACAAGGTGGATTGTGTCCGTTCCATAGCAGTCCAGAACAATGCTGTCAAGCAGGGGTGTTTCTGCGTAATCGAGCTGGAATGCTACATTGGCTGTTTCGCCAAGCAAGATGGCGTGGTCTGAATCGCTTGCGTGAGAATCTTCGGAGCAGTTCCACAAGGCAAGAGCGGTGAGTGTTGTAGCCGCACAACGGCAGACGTGTTTTTTGAAAGTAGGACTCATATAACCTCCTGTTTTTAGGGTGGGTCCCACTTATTTAACACGCAAGTAAACGCCAAATTTTTCGCTAGAAATTTGTAAATTTTTCTAAATACAGGCGTGACTCGTCATCCCGCTTTTGCTGTCATGCCCGTCTCCGAACGGGCATCTCCCTCTCGCCTTTTCTTTACAAATGCAATTTGCTTTTCCCGTTCTCGACGCGATTTCCTTGCAACTTCGCCGCGCAGGCTTTGTCTTGCCGTAAAATCTTCACGAGCGCGCTCGGGCTAAGCCCGAATGCGGCGGCCGCCGCTTTCGTATCCCCGTTCTTGGTCGCCATGATATCAAAGACATGGGCCACAAATAGCGGAAACTGCGGATTGCTCGGCTGGATGTGTCCGTTGCTACCCGGAAATTTCATCTCGACGGCGGGAGGTTCTTCGCGTACATTCAATGCAAGCGCCATTTGCATGCGGTGGAGGGCATGAATTTTGTTCTCTTTTGCGCTTCTGCTTTCGGAAGACTTAATTTCTAAATTATATTGTTGTAACGAAAGATGAACGCCGGTATTGGTCTTGTTCCTATGCTGGCCACCGGGCCCGCTGCCCTGATAACCTTTCAGGGAGCAGGCGCGTAACAGTTCATCAAGATTCATTTTCAGGTAGGTATCGCGATGCATGTTCTGAAAAATAAAATAGTTCTAGCGCTTTTGGTGGGCGTATTTGCAATTGTGGCTGGTTGTGCCGGTTCTTCTCAGGGCTCTGCGGGTGAACCTGCCGAGACGGCTGCTGTCCGCGACGCAAAGGTCAAGGCCCAGGAATCCCAAAAGCTTGTCATGCTCGAAGAGATGTATGAACTCTTCAAGTCTTCGGTAAGGAATCGCGCCCCGTCCGATATCTTGCTCGATTTCTTGACGGATCCTTCGGAAGATTGGCTTAATGAACTTGAAAGCCACGCCAAGACCTACGATGCCGCCGCCATGGATACCTGCCAGTTCTACGAAGCTTATGCCATCGTGCTTTACAGGCTCTATGAACGTGAACACTTGTGGACCGTGCCGGATTACCGCATGCTTTACTTGCTGCTTTACGATAGCGGCTTTTTGGACTTGGCCGATCATGTGAAAATGGGCCCGTTCGAGGTCAAGAACGACCGTGGCAGTGTTGGCCTTGCCTCTAGCCCGAAAGTCCCCATTATGCTGTTTACCTGGGATGATACCAAGTGGAAACTGGACCTTATTGAAACGCTCCCGCTCATTACGAAGGGGGTCGAAGCGACGGCCGCAAAGAAAAACTGGACCGGTGCTAAACTTGCGCTCTATTGGCTTGACAAGAAGTACCACTTGCAGTATTCGCGCTTGGACGACTCTCTCTTGGAACCGATTGGTTTCTAGTCATTTAAAGGATCCCAAATCAGGGTATAGAATTTATGCGTAAGTTTCTTGCTGTTTGTGCGCTTTTATCTGTTTTTTCGACTTCTGTATTGGCGGCCCCAGCTTCTTCGAAAGCAAAGCCGGCGGGCTCGACTAAAATCTATGGAGCTGTCGAAGCGAAGGAAGGCTTTTTAGGCGGTCGCCTCTTTGACGTGCTCGATTCTGTCGGTGGCACGGGAACGTGGATGGAATGGGACGTAAATGGCGTCCGTGACCCGTCTGTTGCAAAAATTCTAGACCCGCTTTTGAATTCCTCGAACAAGCCCAAGATGATCTGGGCGATTACCGAACGTGAAAAGCCTTTGCTCTCGGTGCTTTTGCCTAAGGGCTCCGGTGAGGTGATTGTCTTTTACGAACTTGGGGCGCTTGACGCGAAGCCTGTCCAGCTCAAGCTCAACAAGGTCCTTACACCCGACGTCGTGTTTCGAGATTACAAACAAATTTCAGAAAAGGAATTTGTGCATCTGGACCGCTCGAACTTGAAAATTACTGTTACAGATAAGCGAATTCATTTTACGTATGATAACCCCGATAAGACGCCGCTCCGTTACGATCCTGATTTTGCGACGAAAACGCTCGTCGATAAACATGCCGAAGTGAATGATTACCTCGGGTTCCTAAAATACGAATATTCCATGATGCTCCGTGCATTTGTCCAGTCGACTCGTGGCATATTCAATTGGCAGCCATGGCACTGGTACATGGAAAAATGGAACTCCAAGTACATGATTTCTCCCAAGGATATCGAAATGATTCTTGCCAAGGGTGTGCGTCCCGACTACATTACGGTCTTCAAGGCGAAAGCCGCAGGGGGCGAAATGATCGAAATGCGTACAACTGGCAACGGATTCCTCGAAATGGTCATTACAAGACCCTAATATTCAGCCAGTCATTCCCGCCACCGAGCGGGAATCTCCGTTTATCGTTCTGCCTGTCATGCCCGCCGCTGAGCGGGCATCTCTATTTCTGTTTTTTACTATTTTAGAATTCGTGAAATCTATCATCAAAAAATTTCAGATTCTTCTTGTTGCCTGTGCAACTGTTTCTAGCTTGGCTTCTTCTGTCATAGAAGATTCCAGGAAACATTTTATTTTGGACGACGAGGTCTTGGATTCTTCCAGGGAGTCTTGTGAAGATGGCTCGGGAAAGCGTTTTCATCCCGAACGTGTCGTTTACATGGATTCTGTTCCGTTCCGCCATTATCGCGTGGCTTTGCCGTCGAGCGAAAAGCCTTCGGTTTCTGTGACGAACAGTAAGCTTGTTCCACTTGGTTCTTCGCCTTGCAAGTCGACTCCTGCAAAGGTCCAGTCGGTATCTGTTTCGACTCCGTATATCAAAGATGGCGTGTGGGTGACCGATGTCCTTGTCCCGCTTTACTTAAAACAGGGCGGTTCTGTTGCGCTTCGCAAGGAATTCCGCCTGAATGTCGATTTTGCAACGGCTTCGGCTAGTGGCCGTAATCCTGGCGCACGTGCATTGATGCATGTGGTGAACAAGCAGGCTGCCTCCCAATTTGGTCTGGCTTCGTCCCGTTCCGTATTGCGCCGTGAAGCAAGTTCCGAAGTTGACAAAGTTGTCCAGTTGGTCGAACTGGTTGTGGGCGACAAGAATATTGCGACATTTAGCGAAGATGGCGTGTACGCCATTGGGTTCAATGCCATCCGTAGTGCGCTCAGCAAGATTAACCGTCAGGAGCTTGTGTATGGCATTCCTATAGAAAAGCTTTGCATTTTTGCGGCTTCTCCAGATACACTCCCTGACATGGGCCCTGGTGCAAAACTCCGCAACCCGAACCAGCTTTTTGAACTGCCTATCAAAGTTGTGGACCAGAACTCCAATGGTATTTTTGACGATGCCAGCTCCAGTCGTGGAGACTCCATCTATTTTGTGGGGTATGGCAACGCTTTCTGGAAACGTATCGATGCCGAACCGTATGATGCTCCTAGAACGAGCATGAGCTATTTCCATTCGTATTCGCCCTATTCCTACTATCAGCACTTTATTCTTGGGTATAAGGAATCTGGGACTGGCCTTCGCTTGGAAACTCTGGAACCGCCGAAGTCGACTCCGAAGACGATTGACTGGTATAGATATTTGCGTGCCGAAAAGGACGTGTACTTGCGCGACACCTATTATGGTATGGTGCAGGACTGGGAACATACGACTGGTAAGGAATGGTTCTGGGAATGGCACGCCCGAAACGAAGAAACTGTTGTGCCGGCAAGTAAGCTTGGCGCTCAGCAGCCAACCGTAGACTTGCCTGGTCTTATCGAAGGCAAGGCTGGCTACGCTGCCGTTTCGTTCTTCCCTTACAGGTCTATCAGTGGCGTGGAATCCAGTATTTCTGAATACCAGAGCTCGGGCGTTTTTTCTACGGAATCCTATAAGAATAGGATGAAGCATATTCATTTCAAGTTTGACGTTAATGGCGAAACGCATTCGAAGACCGATGGTCAAGAAGATATCTGGTATGATGGGACTCTTCTGCCGGGCGGCAACTTTGCGATGACGTTTGAGTCGTTCCAGAAGACGGGAAACCAATATGAACTGACTATCCTTCCCAATAATTATCAGTATGACCGCTTTGACGGGTATTCTGTCGCTTATCCCTGGGATCCGTCGTCTGTTTCAGTAGATTCTGCGGAATGGCTGTTGCCGGGTTTTGTTTCGGGCGTCATCCGCATTCCTGTGGGCGAGGATGAAAACTTGAACTTGATGAAGTTCAAGAACATGGAGCCTGTCGGTCTTTTGAAAATTGCAAATGGGGTAGCTCTTGATAGCATTGGCTATAACGATGATGTGCGTTATATGCTCTATCGCAGTAGCGACCGTCGCAAGGCTATTAGTATCAACGCCATTCCGGAGCCTTCTAAAAATGTGGTGCAGAATCTTGCCAATATATCGCAGAAGACGGAATACCTGATTATCACGCCCGAAGAATTTTTGGCACCCGCAGAGTCTTTGGCTGTATTCCGTTCGAGTGACAAGTCGGCAAGTCAATTTGTAACGGCGGTTGTCGCTGCTGAAAATATCTATAGGCATTACACAGGTGGCGCCGCGTCTCCGATTGCCATCAGAAACTATATCGCCTATGCTCGTAGCGTTTGCCCGGACTTGCGTTTTGTCTTGCTTGCGGGGTCGGGCCATTATGACTATCGCGGCATCGATGGACATGGCAAGAACTATATGCCGCCGTTTGAAAAGGAATCATCGGTAACCGAAGACTTCTTTGCCGTGCTCGATTCTGGAGAGGTTGTTCGTGGCGCTGTTGCGTACGATGTTGATTTGGCAGTGGGTCGCTTGCCTGTTTCGAGCGAAAGCGAATTTGCCAATTATGTCGATAAGGCCAAACGATACGATCAGATTGGTGTGTTTGACCATGGCGAATGGAAGTCTACGTTACTGATGGCGGCAGATGATGCCCGCAATGGTACTGTCGCTGACGATGCAAAGCATACTGAAGACCAGGAAGAACTTGCCTCCTTGATTGATTCCGTTTCGAACAAGCTTGGCTTTAGAATGAACTTGAAAAAGGTCTATCTGCTGGATTACGAGTATGATGCTGCAGGGCAGAAACAGGAAGCCACAAATGATTTCTTGAATATCATGAGTCAGGGCGCCTTGATGACCATGTACTTTGGTCATGGTTCTAAGGTGGCGTGGGCTTCGGAAGGCTTGCTGAAACCGGCATACTTGTCAAAGCTGACAAATGAAAAGGCTTTCACGATTTTGAATTCCTTCTCGTGTACGGTCGGACGTTTCGATGAAGGCGATACGAAATCCATGTCTGAAGCGTTTGTTCTGGACCCGGATGTCGGAGCTATTGCAGCAATTGGTGCCTCTCGTGAAACGTTTGAAAGTTCGAACAAGATTTTTGCTAGAAATTTTGTAAGCCGCGCTGTTCTTGAAAACGGTATTTATCTCGGTGAAGCCTACATGCTTGCCAAGGACAATGTGGTTAAGCAGAGTAAAAATATGACCGGCGATGTGTATAACTCGGAACACTATGTATTTGTCGGTGAACCTGTGATTCGCATGCCTTATGCTACGTTGAAAATTTCATTGGATAATCCGGTGGATTCCATTCAGGCTCTGGATAAAATGAAGTTGTCTGGAAAGGTGTCTGGAATTTCGTCGGGAAGTATCGCCTTGACCTTGAGGGAAGGCCGTATTCAAAAGCGCCTTGCAATGCAGAATCGCCTTAACGATACCATCAACGTCAAGTACGATGGACCGCTAATTTATTCGGAAGTTCTTCCTGTGAAGAATGGACGTTTCGAGACGGAATTTGTGACGCCGAAAAAACTGAATATCGGGGATTCTCTTGCTGAATTGCGTGCATGGGCATATTCTTCAAATGACATTGCCGTTGGTCGCTATCTCGATACGAATATTGTGATTTCGGGTGTCTCGAAATATGCCGATTCCTTGAATGACAAGACTCCACCTGTGATTACGATCCAATCGTGCAATGCGGGTGCTTCGTCATCCTTTGCCGATGGCCAGCTTGTCAAGCTTTGGACTCCAGCTTGCCTGCAAGTGATTGTCGAAGACGAAACCGCTCTGGATTATCGCGAACAGGCCGATGAAGGCATTACATTTGAAATGGTGGGGCTTGAAAATCCGTACCATCCTGCTCCGTTCCTGGAACAGGCATCTAAGCGTGCCGTTGCTCGCAAGTCGATGACGACCGAAAACTATCCTCCGGGAAATTACGTGTTCCGCGTCCGCGCTTTGGACGTCCTTGGAAATGTCGCTGTAAAGACTATCAATATCGAGATTACGGAATCGATGCAGACCGGACTTTCGGACGTGTTCAACATCCCGAATCCGATGGGCAAGAAGGGCACGACATTCTACTTCAAGGATCTCGCTGCCGGATCGGGCTCAGTAGTGACGATATTCATTTATAACCAGCATGGCCGTCTTGTCAAGGTTATCAAAGATGCCAAATCGGGCTTGACCCATTGGGATGGCAAGGATAATTACGGGCGCCTGCTCGCTAATGGATTGTACCACTATGTTGTTCGAAGCAAAGCTAAGGTCAGCGTTTCGGACTCTAAGACAAAAACTCAAACTTGGACTAAAAAACAAAAACTGTTGATTTCGAGGTAAATATGGAATTACGTGAAAAACCGGGCAAAGTGCAAAAGCTTTTGGAACTTTCTCTCCGCTTTCGCCTGATTTTTGTTCTGTTGATGATTGGCTTTTCTGTGGCGTTCCTCGCTACGGGTTGGCAACAGATGGCTTCGCTCCCGTTGGGCGCATCCGAAGCGCTTGGCATGTGGATTGCAAAATTTACGAATGTTATGTCGGCATGGAACTCTTCGCAGTACATTTTTGTGGCCGCACTTTCGATGATTGTGCTGTATTTCGTTTTTGGCGGTGTCCGTGGCGGTTTCGGTGGCTTGCTTGCACTAGCGGCTTTTGTGGGCTCGCTTTTTGCCTTGGGCGGCGATGAAGATATGTTGCTCATGTTCTTTGGCGTGTTTGCTGGCCTTGCACTTTTGCTGGTGCTCTTTGCCAAGTGGAGTGTCGCCTGTGCGCTGTTCCCGTTTGCCCTTTCATGGCTTTTGCTCACGGGATTTGTAAGCTGGTTCCCGTTGATGATTGGCAAGGCCTGGCTCATGTGGGCTGTGCTTAGCGCAATCGCTTTCTCGGGCGTTGTTGCCTTTGCCTTGATTGCCGGCAAGGAACTCGGCGAAGGTGCGCCTCAGGCTGGCGCTCTCGTAAAGGCTGGCAAGAAAATGCTTGCCCCAGTGATTATTGCCTCGCTTTTGGCCCTTTCGGCACTTGTCATTGACATGAGCGTCGTTGTGGACTGGAGAAGAATCGGTATTGCAGCCCTTCTTTGGGTGTCGTTTAACGTGTGGTTCTTCGGTTTTATGTTCGGGACGATGTCTTTTGCCCCGTGGGAACGTATCCGCTCCGGCTCTCGCCGCGTCAAAATGAACGACAAGAAAAAGAAATCTTCAAAGAAAAAATAAAGTTTGTCATGCCCGCCGGAGCCTGTCCTGAGCGTAGCCGAAGGATGCGGGCACCTCCCTCTCGTCACCCATACGCACTCTCGTCACCCTGACGCGCCAGCGGAAGGGGACAGTCAATTCTCGCTATCGCAATACAAGAAATGACTGGATGTTTCAGGGCTTCGCCCCTCAACATGACGAAGACGCAGGTCGCACTCGTCACCCATACGCACGCTTGTCACCCTGAACGAAGTGAAGGGTCCAGTTAAGTCTTGCTTTACGCAAAAGCGTCCCGTGCGATTTGCACGAGACGCTTGTTGTTGGAGTGTGGATGTTTTATTCTTTCTATTTATAAGTTAGATTGTTTTGAAACAAAAAGCCCTACTTTCGTAGGGCTTTTCATGGATAAAAAATCCATGTTGAGAAATGGTGTTGAGAATTATGCCACGTTCATCGATTGTTCTCTAATGCACTCAATCTCGTTCTTGAGCTCGATGGCAAGTGCTGCGATGTCGGCGTTCTGGCACTTGGTGCCAAGCGTATTCGCTTCACGACCCATTTCCTGGAGAATGAATCCGAGGTTCTTGCCCTGGGCGCCACCCTTGGCGAGCGCGTCGAGGAACAGCTTGTTGTGGCTCCTGAATCTCGTGATTTCTTCGTGGATGTCGAGCTTGTCGGCCATGATGCAAGCTTCTTGCAAAAGGCGCACTTCGTCGATTTCGGAATCCTTCATGAGCGTGTTGATGCGTTCGCGGAATTTGACTTTCCACGTTTCAATGCGCTGCGGATCGAGGACTTCGACCTTGTCGATGACTTCGTTCAGGTGGATCACACGGCGGGTGAGGTCTACGGCGAGGTTTGCACCTTCCTTTTCGCGCATGGCGATGACGCCGTCCAAAGCCTTGTCGAGTTCAGCCTTCAGGTGCTTTTCCCAGACTTCGTTGTCGCCGTTGCCGTCGGTGAACTGCAAAACTTCGGGGATGGCAAGCACATGTTCGAGCTTGATGTCGCCTGCAATGCCGTACTTCTTCTGCATTGCCTTCGTGATTTCTACGAACTTTTCCACGGCGGCTTCGTTGTAGCAAACGGGAATGTTCCCGGCATTGCCTGCACCAAGCGTAATCGAAAAGTTCACGGAACCGCGAACAAGCTTGTCCTTAATTTGAGCCTTGAAGTCGTTTTCGAGGTAGGCGAAGTTCTTCGGAATCTTGCTCGAGATTTCGAGGAAACGGCTGTTCACGCTGCGCACTTCGATAACGCATGTGATTCCTTGCAATGTGGATTCGCTCTTGCCGAATCCGGTCATGGAGATAATAGACATTCTAAACCTTTTTCGAAATTGTCGCAATCACATGTTCGGCGCCAAAGTTCGCGAGCCCAATGGCGGTCAGGAACTTGCTTATCTTGTGTTCATTCTGGAAGTGCAAGTTTTCAATCTTGAAACCTTCCTTGTTGCACAACGTATAGAAGTCCTTGAGCGTAAGCACGCGGATGTTTGGCGTGTCGTACCATTCGTAGGGGAGTTCCTTCGAAATCGGCATGCGACCGTGGAGCATGAGGCTTCCGCGGGCCGACCAGTGGCCGAAATTCGGGAACGTCACGATGACTTGCTTTGCCACGCGCAAAAGTTCGTTCAAGAGGGCAACCGGGTCGCGGATTTCCTGAATTGTGCGGTTGATTATCGCGTAGTCGAAACTTCCGTCCTTGATGTCCGTGAGACCGCTTTCATCCAAGTCGCGCTGGATAACTTGTACGTCTTTTTCGAGGCAGTCGAGAATTCCCTTGATGTTCTTTTCGATGCCAAAGCCCGTGACGTTTTTCTTGCGGATAAGGTAATCTAGCAAGTCGCCACTGCCACAACCGAGGTCGAGTACATGGCTACCTTCCTTCACGAGCTTGCTGATGCGCTGGAAGTCGCTCTGGTCGTGGAATACTGGCAATGCTTGCGTTCCGTTCTGCGGGATAATCTTGGAATCGAGGAAACGGCCCACAGCCTTACCGAGTTCGCCAACTTCAATCAAAAATCCGTCATGGCCAAACTGCGTGTCGAGTTCGAGGCTCGTCACGGTCTTGCCGACGTTCAAAAGGGCGCTTGTGATGCGGCGGCTCTCGTGCGGCGGGAAAAGCCAGTCGGTCGAAAGGTTTACGTTCAAAACTTCGGCCTTGATGTCCTTGAAGGCGTTTTCGATGCTGCCGTATTCCGTTTCGAGGTCGAATGCGTCTGTCGCATGGGCGATGTGCAAGTAGCTGTTGGCGTCAAAGCGGTCAACAAACTTTGTTCCCTGATAACGTAAGTAGCTTTCGATCGGCAAGTCCAGGTCGTACGGCGTCGAGTAAGTGACGGCGTGGCTTCTGTTCTCCTGGTCCTGGGCGCGCTTGAACTTTTTCTCCATGCCCACGGCAGAGAGGTAGGTGATGTGCGCAAGCTTGCGGGCGTTTGCAAGGCCAATGTCCGGTCTCGTTTGGCCTTCTTCGTAATAGTCGCCACCGTGGAAGTTCGGGTCCTGCGTGATGACATCGCGGGCCACAACTTCAAAGCCGAGTGCCTGGCTCGAGAATCTGGGCGAGCTTGCAATCACGATGATGCGCTTCACCTGTTCCGGGTAGTAGATGGCCCACTTCATCGCCTGGAATCCACCCATGGATCCGCCGATGACACTGTAGAATTCCTTGATGCCAAGTGCGTTCGCGAGTTCCTTCTGGGCGTGCACCATATCTCCTATCGTAATGGTAGGGAATGTGCTGCCGTAGGGCTTGCCCGTACGCGGATTGATCGTTGCTGGGCCCGTGGAGCCTTTGCATCCACCGAGGATGTTGCTGCAAACCACGAAGAATCTGTCGGTATCAATAGCTTTGCCTGGTCCGATGAGTTCGTCCCACCAGCCGGGTTTCTTGTCATTTTCGGTGTACCAGCCGGCGGCGTGCGCATCGGCGGTTAACGGCGAACAAACCCACACGGCGTTATCGCCGGCGTCGTTCAAAGAGCCGTAGGTCTCGTAACGGATGGTCAGGGCCGGGAGAGTTTTACCATTCTCCAGCAAAAAGCCCTGTTCACCATAATCCTTGTTGAAGTCTTTCGGGACTACGGGACCAAATGATTTATGCAAATATTCACTCATATGCATAAAAAATAGTAAAATGTTTGGTTCTTGGTCGTTAGACTTTAGCCTTTAGTTAAAAGTCTCTCGCAGATTGCTGCTAGGCGATAGGGATTTGTTATCGGAAGGGAGCTGTTTTTTAACCTCATGCATATAAAAATGCGAGAAACACCATTTTATATGCATCATTTTGTGATGAACGTCTAAAAATAAAAGTGTGAATTTATACGAATACATATAAAAAGTGAGAAATGCTGTTTTTATATGCATTTTTATTGTGCTAAAAACTTTAAAGTTGGTTAATTTGTTGAAAACGTGCATATAAATCTTTGTCAATAAGCCTTCTTATATGCATACCCTCTTTTTTACCTCTGCTCATTGCGCATTGACCAATTACTATTGACCACTGACCATTGACCAATGACTATTGGCCAAAGACTGTTTTGTAAATTCTTTTCGTGCGATTTTAGTCACGTTTTTTACCCCTCTCATTTTTGTAACTTATTGAATTGCTTATAGTTACGGATTACGATTTGCGGAAAATGGTCAAAATTTCGGAATTTACAATCGATTTTATTGGATACAGATGAGACGATTGTGTATGCTTTTTTGATGTTTTTCCCAAATCAAAGTAAGTTTTCGTTATTATATTTCTCACACATCGTGGGCTGATTGTGCCCTCAAGTTTTAACTCAAAGGACAAAAATGAAACGTCTCTCTCTCTTTGCTATGGCTCTTGTAGTCTCCGGCCTCGTTGCTTGCAACCAAGCTTCCGCTGGCGGTTCGTTCAACCAGCAGGCTCGCCTCGACTCCCTTGAAAAGGATTTCAAGCAGGTCAAGGAAGAATTCGAAATCTTCAAGTACGCTCTTGAAAAGCGCGGCATCTCGCTTGAACAGGCCCGTGCTGAAATGGAAGCCGACAACAAGGTCTGGGACATCCCTGACGAAGACAGCCCGGTCTTTGGCAACACCAAGAACCCGAAGCTCACGATTGTCGAATTCACCGAATTCCAGTGCCCGTACTGCTCTCGCATTGCTCCGGTGATGCAGGACCTCAACAAGAAGTACCCGGACCAGATCAAGTTCGTCTACAAGCACTTCCCGCTCAGCTTCCACTCCAATGCTAAGGCTGCTGCAGCATCCGCTATTGCAGCTCAGAAGCAGGGCAAGTTCTGGGAATACCGTTATGCTCTCGCACCGCACTCTCGCGAACTCGGCGATTCCATCTACCTCGCTGTTGCTAAGGAAGTTGGCCTCAACGTCGAACAGTTCAAGAAGGACATGGTTCTCGATTCTGCTATGAGCGCACGCATCGACAAGGACTTCCAGTTGGGCGTCAAGGTCGGCGTTCAGGGCACCCCGAACTTCTACATCAACGGCAAGCGTCAGGACCGTTTCAGCCCGGATCTCGTCGAAAAGATGTTGAAGGAAGCCAAGTAATTACGTTTTCAGGCGTGCACGTTAAATCGATTGACGTGTGCGCTTTTTAATTATCAAGTTTGTAATTTAAAATCAAAAACAACAAAAGGATGCACATTATGATTAAGCAATCATTGAAAGTTGCCTCGCTCGCCGTCCTCGGCTTGAGCGTTACAGCTGCAATGGCTCAGCCGAAAAAGCCGCATCTGGCCGTTTACAAGTTCTTCGATGAACAGTATCGTCCGGGTGGATACGACTACTCTTACGGTGGCACGAGCAAGGGCGTTACCATCACCAAGTCTGGTGGTTACAAGTCCAAGGCCGCCCTCAACATCAAGTTGGACCCGAAGGAATACTCCGGTGCTTCCATCTGCCTTTACAACGAATTCTTCGACTTGAACAAGTACATGCTCGACTCCAAGGTCGAATTCATGATCAAGGGCAAGCATGGTGGCGAAGCCGTTAAGGTTGGCCTCCTCGACGAAGAAGTTTCTGATGGCAAGAAGACTCAGGTCGTGCTTCCGATGAACAAGTACATCGAAGGCGGCGCTGTGACGACGGATTGGAAGAAGGTTTCCATTCCTCTCGTGGACTTCCCGGACCGTGGTCTCTACTGGGACAACACCCGCAAGTCCGAATTCCCGTCTCGTATCGACTGGGACAAGATTGCTGAAATCCGTTTCTCCATTGACAAGAGCGCTGCAAGCGAATTCGAAGTCTGGATCGACAACATCGAAATCGTGAAGGGCAACAAGAAGGCTGCTCCGAAGAAGCAGATGGTCTACTGGGACGAAAACAATGATATCATTGACGGCCCAAAGAACCCGGAAAAGCTCGACGGCAAGGCCAAGACTCTCGCTACGTTCTATGACAACCAGGTCAAGGGCTTCTCTTACAGCTACGGTGGTCTCACTGCTCAGCGTGAAGCTCAGTCCAAGACTCCGGGCAACAAGAACGTGCTCGCCATGTACATCGATAACAACGACTGGTCTGGCGTGACCTACTCTCTCGGTGAAGGCAAGTTCATTGACCTCTCCAAGGTTCGCGACAAGGGCGGTCTCTACTTCTGGATCAAGGGTAAGCTCGGCGGCGAAAAGCTCTACGTCGGTATCCTCGACAACCAGGGCAACGACATCAAGAGCCAGACCAAGGTCGGCCTCAACGACTGGATCAAGGTCTCCAAGGATTGGCAGCTCGCCAAGATTCCTCTCAAGCGCTTCACCGACAAGGGTAAGGCTTGGGACGCTAACAAGTCCGCTGAAGTCGCTAAGGACATCAAGTGGGACAAGATTCAGGAAATCCGCTTCTCTGTTGGCAAGGGCGAAAACGCAGGCGAACCGGGCAAGCCGGCTCCTGTGACGGTCTTCGTGGACCAGATCACCTTCACGTCCAACATCGACTGGGTGGACCCGGATCTCAAGTGGGATTCCTTCAAGTCCAACGCTCCGGACTACGTGATTTCCGACTTCGAAGGCAAGTTTGCTAAGGACAAGTGGGAACCGTCCACCGGTCCGAAGTCTCAGCTCAAGTTCAAGGTTGAAAACTGCGCCGAATTCAAGAGCAACTGCTTGAATATCGAACACTACCTCCTTGCTGACTGGGTTGACGTTGTGCTCGACATGCAGAAGTCTGGCCGTCCGGCTGCTGACCGCGACTGGACCAAGCACTGGGGCCTCATGTTCGACGTCTATTCTGAAAAGGCTTGGCAGTCCATCACCGTTCAGGTTCAGGATGCTGGCAACGAAATCTTCGTTTCCAACGTCGGTGCTCCGAAGGGCAAGACCACGATCCTCGTTCCGTTCCGTACGTTCGGCAAGTTCCCGTACTATCAACCGCCTAACGCTGTTGAAAACGGTCTCTTCGACCTCAAGGGTGTAACTGCTCTCGACTTCAAGCCGAGTGGTGAAGGTACTGCCGGTGGCTTCAAGATCGACAACATCCGCCTCACCAACCAGCGCGAAGTCAAGGCTAAGGAACGTCCGGCTGTCATCAAGGTCTTGGTGAAGGGCGAAAAGGATGTCCTCAACCCGGATATCTCTGGTGGCTTGTTCGGTATCAACGCTGCCCTCTGGGACGGCGACATGCTCGACAACAAGAACTTCAAGGTTCAGACTCGCGAATTTGCAAAGCGCATCAACCACGGCATTATCCGTTATCCGGGTGGTCTCCGTGCTGATGACGACCACTGGAAGGAAATCCTCGACAACCACGACTGGATGGTCGACACAGACGAATTCCTCGAATGGTTGAAGAAGACTGGCTCTAACGCTATGTTCACTGTGAACTTCGGTTCCGGCACTGAAAAGGAAGCCGCTGACTGGGTCAAGCACACGAACATCGACAAGAAGGCAGGCATCCTCTACTGGGAAATCGGTAACGAAATCTACGGTAACTGGCATCC
This sequence comes from Fibrobacter sp. UWB3, assembly GCF_002210405.1. Classification (NCBI taxonomy): domain Bacteria; kingdom Pseudomonadati; phylum Fibrobacterota; class Fibrobacteria; order Fibrobacterales; family Fibrobacteraceae; genus Fibrobacter; species Fibrobacter sp. UWB3. Next base: position 157,714 of record NZ_MWQJ01000001.1, on the reverse strand, counting down.
GTATTACGAAAAGTATGGTAAGGACGGCGGTACCATCTATGGTAAGCGCGCTCGTAAGTTCATCGAAGCCATGAAGAAAGTTGACCCGACCATCAAGGTGGCTGTGCTCGGCGTTCTCGAAGGCGACTGGAACGAAAAGGTCCTTGCTGAAACGGGTGACATTGCTGACGGTCTTATCGTCCACCACTACCCGCAGCACTTCGGTGAAGAAAACGACTTTGCTATGCTCTCTGCTCCGCAGACACTCACTGCAATCTACGAACGTTTGCACAAGGTCGTGGACAAGTGGACTGCAAAGTTCAACAAGAGCAAGAAGATCGAACTCTGGCTCACCGAATGGAACTCTGTTGACTTCAACCCGGGTCCGCAGACATTGTCTGTCGAAAACGGCTTGTTCGTCGCTGACTACCTCGGTATGCTCGCTACTGAAAACGTCGACAACGCTCAGTACTGGGATATCCACAACGACATCACTCCGGAAGGCGGTGACTACGGTTACTTGACCCGTTCTGGTGAAGAATGCATGAACTGCCCGCGCCCGAGCTACTGGGCATTCCAGATGGCTTCCGACGCTCTCCGTGGCAAGCTCATGAAGACCACCATCAAGGGTGACGAAGACGCTCTCCTCACCGCTTACTACACTGTAAACGGCAACAAGAAGCAGCTCCTCCTCGTGAACAAGAGCCCGTACAGCGAATTCGACATCAAGCTTGACATTCCGGGCTTCAAGGGCAAGGCCAAGGTCCAGACTTTGGACAAGACCTCCGAAAAGCTTAAGGAAGGCTGGGCAAATGACCCGTCCAAGAAGGCTAAGACTGTCGATATCTCTAAGGGTATCAAGGTCGGCAAGCGCACCCTTACCCTCATCACTTTGGAATAAGGTGTTGAGCTAAGGCTCGCAAACTAGATTCTCGAAATCTTGAAAAGGACTCCGTCGGAAACGGCGGGGTTCCTTTTTTTGTGTGTAAATGGCGTGGTTTTCAAAACCACCCTTTGTGTATATTAATCCCAAAAGTCTATTGAATTCGAACTTTCAATAAAACCTTCAATAAAAGGAGAATCGTGAAAATGATAATGCGTAGCCTTGTACTCCTTTTAATTGCTATTTCGGTTTCCTTTGCGGATTGGAACATTGCTGATTGGCGTGTATCGTTTAGTTCTGTTATAGACAAGTTCTCTAAAATGCAAACTGTGGCCGAAAAGCTGGAAACCGCTCCGGTCGCCTATTATGGCAAGCTTATCCAAAGAGAATATCTGCAACGTGAATATTTTGATGTGTACAATCCAGAATTCGAAAAGAACTTTCCGGAAGTGTACCAGTCATTTATGGGATGGTCTGACTACAAGCTGAAACGGCAAAATGACTTGTTGACGCAGGCGCCTGAAAAATTGCAACAGGTATTTGAACAACGTTATTCCGCAATGAATGTGAAGGGGTTCTTCTTGATCCACGATGAAATTCGTGTAGACAAAGTTTATGACAAAGAAACAAAAACGTGGGTGACGCCCAAGCCTGGCGAAGAGAAAAAGGAACTCTTTTCTTTTGCGTATGTGGGGCCGGATATATCGCAGGATACGTCGTGGAAAATTTCTCAGCGGATGATGAGTCATTTGAATGAACCAGAAGAAAAGCTTATGCCAGTCAGGAGAATCTTCTTTATGGATGGTTATTCTGAAGAATGCTATTCTCTAGTCGATACATCTATTTTTGAAAATCTGCAGTACTTTCCACATCGCTTGAAATATGATGTTGATTTGAATGCGGTGTACGCCCAAACATCAACTCTTACAAGTGCTGAAATGTTGAAGAAAAATTCGCAAAAGCTTGTTAAAGATGTTGGACCTATTCGGTTCAACGCGTATGCCGATTTTGGGCGGCCGTTCTTGGTTGGCGATTTTCCGAACTTTGACCCTGTATTTTATTTGGATTTTGGTTTTAATGTTTACTTGGGTGACTTTTTTGGAGGGCTTGGGGTTAGCATTCGCACACTTGATGCTAAATGCGATTCATGTGGTACGGGCGATTTTGGTGCGCACGTGGAGCTTGGCTTTTTATGGCTGAAAACGGATTATATTGAGAGCGGAGTCTGGGGAAATCTTGGATTCGCGGCAATCGAAATCTCGCCAGAACGGGGAAAAGATGATTCAGAGTACCAGCATGAACGCTACTTCCGCTATGGCTTTGGTGTTCATGTCGAAGCTCTGTTCCCGAAGCTGATCGGGAAGCCTGTCGATAGTTTCTTCGAGCCGGGGATAGGGAACCGATTCGGCGTGCGGCTAAAGCTTGGGATGCAGAATGTCAATGCTCCTGAATTCGGGCTTGCAAAAGGATATTCACCATTCATTTCATTAGGTTTTACTTGGCATGTAATGAGAGTGTGGTATTGAATTTTCTAATTTAGTCACTAGAATTAGATTATGAAACGTATCCTCTCTTTGTTGCTGCTTGTGTCGACCGTCGCTTTTGCTGCGCCGTTTACGCATGACGGTATTTTTGCAAATGCATCTGCTGGAATTGGCTACGCTTCATTTGAAAACGCTGATGGTGAAAAATCTATAATAGCGAATGGTTTTGGCGCAAAGCTCCATGGAAAACTGGGCTATTATGTGATGCAAGACTTGGCGCTGCATGTGAATTTGGGATATGTGATGTATTCCAACTTTCGTGAGGCTTGGTATGGCGTTTCCAGATATACGGACCATGAATTCAATATTCTGAGTTCTGTGTACTTGGGTGGTGGCGCTACATATTATGTGCCTGAATGGAATAACGTCTTTTTCAGTGGCTCGCTTGGCGTGACCGGTTACGATTTGGATTGCCGCAGGTATAATGGCAATACGGGGCTCAAGGCGTTCAGTTTTGACGTCGGAGTGGGCAAGGACTGGTGGGTAAGTGAACACTTTGCCGTGGGCGCATCTGTCGAGTTCAATTCTGCGGAGTATTGGTCCGATGACGATGGCGTGTTCCGCTCGTCTTCCATAATGCTCCTGCTTTCGGTGACGCTCAATTAAAAAATGCCGGCTTTACAGCCGGCGTGTAATCTATCTCTCGAGCTTGAAGTAAACTGCTGCAAGAGGCGGAAGCTTGATGTTCAAGCTGCACTGGCGATTCTGCCACGGAATGTCTTGCGTCCAGACTTCACCGAGATTGCCCACGTTAGAGCCGCCGAACATGGCTGCATCGGTGTTGAAAATTTCTTTCCAAGCACCGCGAGCAGGAGCGCCCAGGCGGTAATCGTTACGGACAACTGGCGTGAAGTTGAACACGCAGAGAATCATGTTGCCGTGGTCATCTTTACGGACAAAGCTTACGATGGAATTGTCGGCATCGTCGCACCAGATCCATTCAAAGCCGGTGTAGTAATGGTCGATTTCCCACAGCGGAGAATTTTCCTTATAGATGTGGTTCAAGACCTTCATCATTTCGAGGAGCTTGCCGTGGCTATCCCAGCTGACCAAGTGCCAGTCGAGTGAACGCTTTTCGTTCCATTCGCGGAACTGACCGAATTCGTTGCCCATGAAGTTGAGCTTTTTGCCCGGGTGTGCGTACTGGAAAGCGTAGGTGAGGCGGAGGTTTGCAAACTTCTGCCAGTTGTCGCCAGGCATCTTGCCGAGCATGGAGCCCTTGCCGTGTACCACTTCGTCATGGCTGAAAACTTGTATGAAGTTTTCAGAATAAGCATAGACCATGCTGAATGTAAGCTGGTTGTGGTGGTACTTGCGGTGGATCGGTTCGTGCTGGATGTAGGAGAGGAAGTCGTTCATCCAGCCCATGTTCCACTTGTAGTGGAAGCCGAGACCGCCCTGCTCTGGCGGGCGAGTGATGCTCGGGAAGCTTGTCGATTCTTCGGCGATGAGGATGGCATGCGGGGTCAGGCGGCCCATGATGCTGTTCAAGTGCTTGAGGAATTCGAGCGTATCGTAGTTGATGTTGCCGCCGTCCTTGTTTGGCACCCATTCGCCCGGACCCTTACCGTAGTCGAGGTAAAGCATGGAGGCTACAGCGTCGACGCGGAGACCGTCGCAGTGGAATTCCTTGAGCCAGTACATCGCGTTTGCAATGAGGAAGTTCTTGACTTCGTTACGGCCAAGGTTAAAGATGTATGTGCCCCAGTGCGGGTGTTCGCCCTGTCGCGGGTCGGCGTGCTCGTAGCAGGCTGTGCCGTCGAAACGTCCGAGTGCGTGTGCATCCTTCGGAAAGTGGGCCGGAACCCAGTCCAAAATCACGCCGATTTCGTTCTGGTGGCAAAGGTCCACAAAGTGGCGGAACTGGTCCGGTGTGCCGTAGCGGCTCGTGGGGGAGTAGTAACCGGTAACCTGGTAGCCCCAGGATTCATCGAGCGGGTGTTCGGCGAGCGGCAAGAATTCCACGTGCGTGTATCCCATTTCCTTGAGGTACGGGATGAGGCGTTCGGAGAGTTCGTCCCAGTTGAGGAAACGGTCCGGATTAGCCGGGTCGCGACGCCAGGAACCGGCGTGGACTTCGTAAATGTTCATCGGAGCGCCAAAGACCTTTGTGGCCCAGTGCGTCTTCATGTAAAGATCGTCGCCCCATTCGTAACCGTCGAGGTGGGTCGTGATGGATGCGGTTGCCGGGCGGACTTCGGCGAGCTTTGCAAGCGGGTCTACCTTCACATGGAGGTTCCCGTCGGCACCGTGAATTTCAAAACGGTAAAGTTCGTTTTCACCAAGATTCGGAATGAAGATTTCCCAAATGCCACTTGCACCGAGCATGCGCATCTGGTGACGGCGACCGTCCCAGCTGTTGAAGTTGCCGACTACAGAAACGGCGTGTGCGTTCGGAGCCCAGACGGCGAAGTGTACGCCTTTGAAACCCTGGTGTTCGATGAGGTTGGCGCCGAGCTTGCGGTAAAGTTCGTAGTGCGTGCCTGTTGCAATCAGGTGGCGGTCAAAGTCGCTGAGGACCGGCAAGAAAGCATACGGATCGACGAGCGTGTATTCGATGCCGTCGCCCTGCTTGATGATGAGCTTGTAGAAGAACGGCTTGTATTCCAAGTCGAGGATGGCTTCGAAAAATCCTGTGTCGCCAAGCTTCACAAAATCAAATTCTTCAGTGCCGTCGCACGATTCACCGCGGACAAAGCTGGCCTGCGGCTGGTAGGTGCGGATGACGGTCTTGATCCCGCGATCGGTTTCGAGCGGGTGGATACCTAAAATTGAAAATGGGTCTTTAGTCTTGAAGTCCCAAATTGCCTGCATGTTTTCTGCGGTCAGGCTCGTGAAATCGTTCCATTCCATAGATTTTCTCACTTAATGTTTTAACGCAAAGAAAAATAACATAAAATGGGAATGTTATGCGAATAATTGCAATAAAAACCGTAATATTTTGATAATTAATTAGACGAGAGACCGCTTTGCTGGTAGACGAGTGACGAGAGAGGCGAATGCAATGGATACGCTTGAGAATGCAACATCTTTCGTCTCTCGTCTGTAGCTTGCTTTGCAAGCGTTCTTTCGTCTTGAATTATTTTGTTACATTTATTTACAATGGAGGCTTATAATGGCTGTAGTGATGGAAGAAAATGCAAATCCGATGAAGTTTGAAAAGCTTTTTAAGGTGACGCCCGAGATGATTGATGAAAACAAGCACATGAACAATGTTTGGGCGGTGCAGTGGGTCCAGGATATTTCGATTGCTCATTCGGATTCCGTTGGTGCGACCGATGTTATGTACCAGTTCGGTTGCGGCTGGATGATCCATACGCAGTTTGTGGAATACAAGAACCAGGCGTTCTTGGGCGATGAAATCCGTGGTACGACTTGGGTCGCTGGCTACAGCAAGGTCGCGAGCGTACGCAAGTGCCGCTTTGAACGCGTTTCCGATGGCAAGGTCGTGTTTGAATCCGAAACGCAGTGGGTTTTGATGGATATGAAAAAGGGAAGGCCGTTTGCCATCCCTCAAGAAATTAAAGACCGCTTTCAAGTAAAGTAAGGAATGTCATGCCTGCCTCTTGGGGCTTGGCTTCCATTTTGTCATGCCGGCCACCGAGCTGGCATCGCCATCTTGGATTACATTTTTGTTCCTTTGACAATCTTATAGAGCGTTTCGAGCTCTTTCGCATTTAATATTTTCGGCACAGGGTAAAGCGGGTTCGCTTCCTTGCTTGCCGACTTCGCGAGTCTTGGAATGTCCTCGGTTTGGATAAATTCCAAGTGCTCAGGAATGTCCATAGAGCGGTTCAGCTCGCGGATTTGCATAATGAAAACCTTGGAAGCTTCATGGTTGTCGAGCTCTGCCGGGACGGCGCCGATGGCTTTTGCAAAGAATCCAAGGCGGGCTTCGCAGGATTCTCCGTAAAATTCCAGAACATGCGGTAGAATTACGGCGTTTGCAAGTCCGTGTGGCGTGTGGTACGTGCCGCCTAAGCTATGGGCAATGGCGTGCACATAACCGACATAGGCGCGCGTAAAGGCAAATCCTGCGAGATATGCTGCTTTTTGCAGGTTTTCTCTTGCTTTGATGTTGTGCCCATCGCGATAAGCGTCTTGAATGTTTTCGATAATCAGTCGACCGGCGAGAATTGCGGCTTCGGCACTGCCATTGAAATTGCTGTAGCCAATGTAAGCTTCAATTGCATGCGTGAGCGCATCCATGCCCGTTGTCGCTGTAAGATTCGGAGGCAAGTCGAGCGTGATGTTGGCATCGAGAATCGCAAGGCTTGGAATCAAGACAAAATCGTTAATCGGATACTTCTCATGTGTCTGCGGATTAGAAATCACGGCGGCCACAGTCGCTTCGCTCCCTGTCCCCGCTGTCGTCGGGATGGCCACGAGATACGGAATCTTGCGAAGAACGCGGAGCGTCCCTCGCATAAAAGTAATTGGCGTCCAGCGCCTTGCTATGCGGATGCCTACGCCTTTTGCACAGTCGATTGCAGAACCTCCACCAAAGGCAACGAGCCCCTTGCATTTGTTCTTGCGATAAATGCGAGCCGCTTCGTTGATGTTGTCTATGGACGGGTTGGGGATGGTCTTGTCGTAAATAGCGTAATGGATTCCTGCTTCATCCAAGTACTTCTTGATGTTTTGGAAATGCTCAGTCTTGGCCAGGAATTCGTCTGTAACGAGCAAAACTTTTTCGATGTCGTTTGCCTTGAGGTGCTTAGGGAGTTCTTTTAAGCTCCCTGCGCCGTGAATGAGCTGCGGCTCGCGCCATGGCATAAAGTGAACGCCGACAAAGAACGCTTTTTGGAAAGCGCGGCAGGCGAATCTGTAAAGGAAAGATGCCATAAGTGACCTCCTACATCGACTTTAAAAAGCGTAATGCTTTTTCTGCAAAGTTTTGAATTTTGGAACGCAAACTGCCCGGAACAATTCCATAAGGCGGGTGGAAAAATGTCACTGCATCGAACCCTTTCTGTTCCATGATATTGCGCTCGTGGCTAAACGTCTTGAATCCGAAAAATCCGTGGTAATTGCCGGTACCGCTCATGCCCACACCGCCAAAGGGAACATCAAGATTCTCGATTTGGATAATGGTGTTGTTCACGCAAGTGGAACCCGATGTGGTATGGCTCAGAACGTAATTGATATCGCGTTTGTTTGTACCGAAAATGTACAGCGCAAGCGGTTTTGGGCGGCTTTGTACAAATGCGATTGCTTCGTCGAGAGTCTTGTAGGCGATAATCGGCATAATCGGTCCGAAAATTTCGGACTTCATGATTTCCATGTCGGGCGTGACGTTGGTAAGCACTGTAACTGGCGTGTAGCAATTTTCGATATCGCTCACTCCGCCGATGACTTGCTTAGCGCCTTTGGCAATTGCATCCTTGATGAGTGCGGCATGGCGCTCTGTGGCGCGTTTGTCGACGATGTGTACAAAGTCTTTGCATTCATGGCGCTTGGCTTCGGTATCGCCGAATCTGCGCTTGATATCTTCGGCAAATGCTGCTGCAAATTCCTGAACTTTGTCTTCAGGGCAAAGGGCGTAATCAGGTGCAATGCAGGTCTGCCCACCATTTAGCGTCTTGCCCCAGGCTATTTGTTTGATATGCTTCTTGACGTTAACGCCGGGGAGTAGAATCGTGGGCGACTTTCCGCCAAGTTCAAGCGTGATGCTCGCGTGGTGCTTGGCTGCCATTTCTGCAATGTGTGCGCCGACCTTCGGACTCCCTGTAAAGAATACATGGTCGAACGTAAGCTCTAGTAACTTGTCTCCAATTTCAGCTCCTTCGCCTTCGATCAGTGCAATTTCATTTTCAGGGAAAAGTCCATTAAACATTTTCACGAGAACTTCGCTTACGTGCGGCGTCTTGTGTGAAGGCTTCGCCATAATCACGTTGCCTGCCGCAATTGCCGAAATAATCGGGTTCACGAGTAGCAAGAACGGATAGTTCCACGGCGAAAAAATAAGCACGCGGCCTTTGGGCTCGTAGTGGAGGCGGCTCTTGGACGTGGGCAAAAAGAACACGCGACTTGCGCTTTTGTCCTTCATCCACTTTTTTAGGTGGCTGATGGTGTGGTCGATTTCTTCGATGGTTGGGAAAATTTCACTGAGCCAAGCTTCGAAACGGGGCTTGTGGAAGTCCTGCCAAACCGCTTCGTAAAACTCTTCTTGGTGCTTCACGACGGCTTCACGAAGCTTTTTCAGCTTCTGGATACGCTCCTTGGCGCTCGTCTGGGCTATTTTCCAGCGATTTTCCCCTTGAGCCTCAAAAATATTTTTGATATCGATCCCATGTATTTCGTTCATACACAATAAGATAGAACAAATTGAGCAAAAACGGCGTTTTTGGTATTGAAAAACAAAGCATTTTTAAAAAATATTCTGTTTCATCTATTCATGTATTTTTGTAAATTGAAACTATGGGTTCCATAATTAAGTATAAAGGCAAAGCCCCGCAGGTGGGGCAGCGCGTATTTATCGCCGAAGGTGCATGCCTTGTGGGCGATGTGAGCATCGGCGATGATTCGTCTGTGTTTTACAATGCCGTGTTGCGTGCCGATTTGGCAGAAATCAAGATTGGCAAGCGTACCAATATCCAGGATAATGTGAGTGTTCATGTTTCGACGGGTGTTGGCGTAAACATTGGAGACGAGGTGACTGTTGGTCACGGTGCTGTGCTTCATGGCTGTACGATTGAAGACAATGTTCTTGTGGGCATGGGTGCAATTATCATGGATGGAGCCCTTATCATGAAAAATTGCATTGTCGGTGCAGGCGCTCTTGTGACGGCTGGAAAAAATTTCCCCGAAAATTCTTTGATCGTGGGATCTCCGGCGCACATCGCTAGAACACTGACTGCAGACGAAATTAAAAACGTAAAGATTGGCGTAGAACACTACTTGGACGCAAAGGATGAACTTCTAAAAGATGTATAAGTTCTTTTTCCTAATAAATCCGGTGAGTGGAGGTGGACAAGGTAAGGTCATCCATAAGTTTCTTCCTGAAATTATGGAGTCGATGGATTTTAAATCAGACGAGTGGAAGTCTGAATTTACGCGCAAGGAAGGAATGGATGAACAAATCCTGACGGCGCTTTCCTCGACAGAAACGCTTGTGGCAGTTGGCGGCGATGGAACGGTATCGTCGGTGCTTTCGATTATGCTTGAGTCCAGGTTTGCGGACAAGGTTCAGATCGGACTTATCCCGCTTGGTACTGGCAACGACCTGGCCCGCGTGCTTGGACTTTACAAGCCGTTTGTGGATAAGGGACTTCTATATCTGGTGCGTAGGCTCCTCATGGCGAAGTCTAGGCCGTTTGATATTTGGACCGTGAACGGCAAGTATGCGCTTGCAAACTATTTCTCGGCAGGTATTGATGCGCGTATTGCGCACGATTTTAACCAGGACCGTGCAACAGGCGTTATTTCTTCGAATTCCGTAGTTGCAAATAAATTGCATTACGTTAAGCGATTCTTTGCCGATAGGGCGTATTACTTGAAGCGTGGTCGGATTTCTATGAAAGTGCAAAATTCAGATCATGAGGAATGTGTTGATTTGACGGGCCACAAGACCGTCATTGTTGGGAATATCCCGAGCTTTGCCAGTGGCGCCAACCCGTTCTTTAAATCCAACATGGCTGATGGCTATTTGGAAGTGGTCTGCGTGCCGAATATGCTGAATTTCTTGCTTGCGATTGCGGTTGGAAACATTCCGGTCGTTGGCTATATCATGAAAAAGTATTTGCTCAAGTCGCATAAGGTGCGTTCTCTGCAACTTGATCTTGCAGATGACGAATACATCCAGCTGGATGGTGAAGACTTGAGTGGTAAAGTGGGCGAACATGTTACCATCGCTTTTGCAAGCCAGGTGCGCATGCTCACGTTAGAGGAATGATGTTTTCGGTTTCTTTATCTGAAATTCTTGAAACAATGAATCTTAAAATGCCTTCGAACGAGGGCGTTTTAAATTTTGAACTGACTGGATTTTCTTCGCTGGATCAGGCGGGAATGCACGATGTCTCGTTCTGGACTGGCGATGCCAAAACAGAAACGGGGCTTGCAGGGAATGCCGGTGGCGTGAGCGCAAGTGCTTTTGCGGGCGTTACGGCGGGGCTCCTCTTTGTACCGAGTTTGTACGAAAAATATTGCGTGGATGGTCATTCGGAACTTTTGCCGAATGTGCATTTTGTATGCCCGGTTGAAAGTCCGTACCATGCGATGGTGGCGTTCATGAAGGAATTTGTGGAACGTCGTGAAGTTTTTGAAGAAACGAAAATAGCAGCATCTGCACAAGTTCATGCTTCGGCGGTTGTCGAGGGCGTGGTGGGCGAGAATGCTGTCATCGGCCCGAATTGCGTAGTGATGAAGGGCGCTACGATTGGCGCAGGCACGATTCTTGAAGCGAATGTAACTGTTTACCCGCGTGTGACGATTGGCGAAGATTGCGTGTTTCAGGCGGGCGTTGTCGTGGGTCCTCGCGGTTTTGGGTTTTACGAGTACGAAGGCAAGCGCCGTATGGTGCCGCATTTGGCGGGTGTCCGTATCGGGAACCGCTGTAGCTTTAGCGCAAATGACGTGGTTGCTGCGGGCTTTGTCTCTCCGACGGTGATTGGCGATGATTGCCATTTCGATACGTTCGTGCAAGTGGCGCATAACTGCCGTCTTGGAAACAACATCATGATGGCGTCGCAGTCTGGCGTGGCGGGCTCCGTGATTATGGAAGATGACGTGGAATTCGCTGGTGGCGTGCAGTCGGCGGGGCATTTGACGATTGGTAAGGGTGTGAAAGTCGCAGCCAAGGCGGGCGTGACCAAGAGCCTCAAGGCGGGCAAGGTTTACGCGGGCTACCCGGCCGAAGAAATTGACGTTTGGCGCCGCTCCGTCGTGAAACTCCGAATGATGGGTAAGAAATAATTTTATAAATTCCCGTTATCTAAATGAAAAAAGATTCTCGTAAAAGCCCGCGTGAGTGGGAATTTAGTTCTGCGTCTTTGTCTTATGGCAAAGCGAACGTAAAAATTGAAGTCCAGGAGTACAATCCGCAACTGGAGCCTCGCGTCGAATGGCGCGTGGGCGGTCGTTCTTTTTACAGTACCGATTGCGCAAAGTGCTTCACGGATTTGAAGTTCAGTGTGGCTCGTACTGCAATTTATGAATCGGGCGAAGGCGCTCATGCATTGACGCTTGCGTCCCCGGAACACCTTGCACCAGTATTCTTGATGTGGCCGTCTCGCCGCTTTGTGGTCGATGTCGCCTGCAACGAAGAAAGTGACAAGGGTTGTGTTGCTGAAGTTCCGCTGATGGACGGCAGTGCGCTTCCGTTCTTTAGCGAATTTCGCAGAAATGTGGGTGCGCCCGAAGAACTCGCTTTTTACGATGTTCCCGTGCATGCTTCGTGGAATTTGTTCCGCACGGATGTCGCTGATGATGCTCAAGCTCAAAAGCCTTACGGTTCCGTGAAAATCACGCCGAGCGAAGCGTTTGAGGTGGAATACATCCTGGAACGAAACGAAAACGGTCGCGTCTTTAAGTCGGCGGCGAATGTTTCTATTTACTCGGCAGAAGACTTGTATAACGTCTTTGCCGCGAGAACTTTCATTTTAAAAAACGAATTTGACGAAGCCCGCAAGGCAGGTTTGCTTGGCGGGGTGGATGAATCCTGTGGGCTCTTGCTTGACAATTCTCCGGAGGATGTAGCCCCCGTGTTTAGAGTTGCCGATGAACCCGCTCGTCATAAAATCCTCGACCTGTTGGGAGACCTTTGTTTTGCAAAGCCTGCACTCCCGAAAGTTCGTCTGGAAATCATCAACGGTGGTCACTTGAGCCACAGAACAATCTTAGAAAAGGTGTTGCCCTATGCTTTACAATGAAGAACAAGTACATGCCCTCCTCCCTCAGAAGGCTCCGTTTGCTTTCGTGGACGAAATTCAGGAAATCACCGAAGGTGACCAGCCGTCTATCGTTGCTGTTTGGCACGTGACGGGCAAGGAAAAGTTCTTTGACGGTCATTTCCCGAACAATCCGGTGCTCCCGGGCGTGATTCAGATCGAATCCATGGCTCAGGCTGCAACGCTCTTGACGATGATTGCCAAGAAGGCCGATGTCGAAGGCAAGCGCCCGGCATTCATGGGTGTCGAAAACTGCCGTTTCCGCGCTCCGGTGATTCCGCCGCAGGACTTGACGCTCAAGGCTACGCTCGTGATGGCTCGCCATGGCATTTACAAGTACACGGGCGAAATCTGGCAGGGCGAAACGCTTATCTGCAACGCCTCCTTTAGCGCTGCAATGGTCTAATTAAGGCTGTGTTATGACGCGAGCTGACGATAAATTGAACGTGTTGATTCTAGCGGCGGGGCTTGGCACAAGGCTAAGACCTTTGACGTCGGAAATCCCGAAGCCGTTGGTTCGCGTTTATGACAAGAGCATTCTCGAAATCCAGATGGAGCGGGCGAAGTCGCTTGGCGATGTCCGCTTGCATGCGAATGCGCATTACCTGGCTGACCAGATTGTAAGTGAAGGCGAACGCCTTGGCTTTGAAAAAGTCTGGGTCGAAACGCCTGAAATCCTCGGGACTGCAGGCCCATTGCGCCGGATTTATGCGGCCGGGTATCGCGGTGGTCTCTTGATTATGAATGGCGACGCGTACTGCAATTTTGACTTGGGTGCGTTTGTGCGGAATGCACGAAACCGCTGTGATGTTGCACTCCTGGCGGTCAATTTCCCGAAGGTAAACACGTTCCGCGTGGGGGCGGATGGCCGTCTTGCAGGCGTTGTCGGTCGTTTCGGTGCTACGGAAGGCGTGTCTGCGACGTTCTCTGGAATTTCGTGGTACAGCGATGAAGCGCTTGCGAGAATCCGCGACGGTGAGTTCGATATTCGTGAATTCTGGAAACAGGAAATTGCGGCTGGCCGTGCGCCGTTTGTCGATATGTCGCAGTTGCATGCCACGTGGATTGATATGGGTTCGCCTGAAGGTCTCATGGCTGCTGTGGAAGCGCGTTTGGCGGAATGTGGTCGCGACAAGAATGAAGCGGTTGTGGAACCCGGCGTTGTCATTCCTGACGGTGTGAAAATTGCGCATTCCGTGATTTTTAAAGGTGCCGAAATTCAACCTGGCGAGACCATCGAAAACGAGATCCGTGGTCGCGGTTTTGTTTGGAAAGTTTAAAATATGAGAAAGTTTAGAGTAGTACTTGTTGAACCGGAACACCCGCACAATGTGGGTTTTGTCGCACGAGCCATGCATTGCTATGCATTGCCGGAACTTTATATTGTCTATCCGAAGCGCGACAAAGTCTTGGACAAATCTTACCATACGGCCGCCAATAGCCATGATATTCTGGATAACGCAAAAGTAGTCCACAAGTTTGAAGATGCCATTGGCGATTGCTCTTGCGCTGTCGCTTACAGCCGCCGTATTTTTGCAAGTTCTATCAAGCATACGATGGTGCAGAACTTGTCTGACATGCTTCCCGAAGACGGAACGATTGCTCTCGTGTTCGGTCGTGAATCTTGCGGGCTTGCGCTTGAAGAAGTGAACGCTTGCACGTACCAGTGCGAAATTCCGGTGCCGGGACTCATGAGTTTGAATCTTGGACAAGCGGTCTCGATTAGCTTGTACGAACTTTGCCGTTCCGGGGCACTCGCCAACGGCGAGGGCCGCGCGAAGCGCACAACGCGAGGCGTTGCCGAAACGGGTCCTGCAACCATTCAGCAGATTGACGGCTTCAAGAAGTTCCTCGACCGCTATCTCACGGGCCAGTATCACGATCAGGCATGGCGCGATAGCTTCCTTAACACGCTCTTGCAGCGCTTGCACCCGACACGTAACGAACTCTCAGCTTTGTTCGGTTTGCTCCGCAATTTGGCTGGCAAGCCCGCTCGCTTAGAGCACGCCGCTGAAAAAGAAGCAAAAAAAGCAGCACAAGAAGCCGCTCAAAAAGCGTCTGAAAAATCGGAATAAGTGTTCTGAATTTTTTAGAGAATCTTTTGCCATCTTGGAATTGTTCCGGGATGGTTTTTAGTCTTTATGCTCTAAACTTTCGCGTTTGAAATCTTCATACTCGTAAATGTAATCGGATTCATCGTAATGCTCGGAGGCGAGCACCATGCAGACAGCGCCCGAGGAAAAATTCTCGATTTCGCGCCAGTGCATTGTCGGGATGTAAAGACCGTGATAGGAACGGTTCAGGGAATATTTGGAACGCGTCTTGCCATCGTCCAGAATCACGTCGAAGCTGCCGCTAGCAGCAATGATCAACTGACGGAGCTTGCGATGGGCATGGCCCCCGCGGGTTGTTCCGCCCGGGACGTCGTACAGGTAGTACACGCGCTTGATATCAAACGGGATGAGTTCGCCGCCTTCGACAACGCTCAAGTTGCCTCGCTGGTCGTGAGCGATAGGGATATCAATTAAACGCGGTTCTTTAAGCTGTTCTTCGTTCCATTCCATGCCCTTAATATAACAAAACCATCTCAAAATGAGATGGCTTGCTTGAAAATTAGTGGCGTAATGAGAGTTCTTTTTGCTGAATTCTGTTAAATTGTAGATTATTCCTCATCATCTAAAATTTGCGGTTTTATGTTGTTAAGGCATTCTTCAAATGCTTTGACGTTGCCTGTTTCGTAGCCTTCTACATAAAGAATCCTGTCCCCTTGAATGGTGTATCCGCGTCCTATTTCAAAATTGTTGATATTTTCGTCTATGCACAAATCTTTGGATATGTTGCTTTTATACTCATAAGTTAAAGAGCAGGTGATGCCTTCAGAAACTACGCTCAAAGCACCTTTTTCTTTTTCAAAAGCGTAGCCTCCATTTCCATGTTGTCGAATGTTTCCTTCGACTTTTCTTTGCGTTACGTTGACTTTGTATGTTCTATCTCCGATGGTAAAGGTTTCTGAATTCTTTGTTTGGTTCTCTATGGTTACACCATAGTTGTATGGGTCAATACTTCCGGAACCCCCATAACGAATAGTTTCGTCAGACCAATCGTATGAATATAAAAGACTTCGTGGGTAAAACGGATCTCTTTGATGTTTTGTTAGAAAATCATACAAATAAAATCTAAAAAGAGATTCAGAATAATCATCGGTTATCGCAAGTTTTTTGAACGTCGCTATAGAATACGTCGTGTCGGTAACGAAACTACTTTTTGTTATAGATAAATAAATTTCAGGCCAGTCAAATTCTAAATCGTCGTCATCTATAAGAGCTCCTCTTGTGGCGTCGTAACAACCGGGAATTGCTTTCCATTCCCCATATAAGGAACCTGTTTTTTGCCCAATATACATTTGACCTTCACATTCTTTGTCAGCAAAACTAGAGGTATATGTGCCGTTTTTAAAATTAAAATACTTTGTGAGAATTGGATAAAGTACTAGAGTGTCGTTGTGTAATTCGTAGGCATAAGCATTTGTATCTGGCCAACTTGTTATTTTTTGCCATTCGGCTGTTTTATTGGTTGTATCTACCACACACGTGTTCTGAGCATGGGTTGTGATTGTGACAAATGTTTTTTGATCGGGAAATGCTTGGAAAAAGTTTATTTCCTCATCGTCTGATGGACCTGTGCTGGAGTTGTCCCCGCAAGCAAAAAATACTGTAGATGAGGCGATTAAAGCCAATAGATGTTTTTTCATTGGAAAAGTTCCTTTTAAAATGCTTTATACGGGCTGAGTTGTTTTCCATTCCATGCCCTTAATATAACAAAACCTTTTTGAAATGAAATTGCATAAAAATTATTATTGCAATTTTTATGAGAATAAGCGAGATTGTTGGTTTTGAAATAATGGTGTAGAGAAAGTTCGTTGTGATAGTGGTTGCGTCGGCCAAGGTATTTTCTTCGCAGTAGCGCGCAAAACGAGTGTTGCGACGGGCTGCTTGCAGACCGGCATAACCGAGTGAAGCCGCTGACGCCGTAGGCGTCAACTCCGAGCTGGGGCCCCGCCCGCATGATGTACATTTTGCATCTTGCAAAGATGTACCTTTGGCGGTGAGCCTGCTTATCTCCAATGCTTTAACTGCGAGAGGTACGAATCGAAGGTCTTGCGGCGTTCTGCATCGGGCGTGTTGTCGGGATTCGGCATGTGCGTGAGCAAAAAGTCGAGCAACGTGTTGATGGAAACTCCTTTGTTCGATTACAGAGTCAAATATATCAACGCTCTAATGCAAAATCAAGAAACAGGCTGTTGCTTTCTGTAAAATGTAGTGCGGTAGGCAATTGGGAATGTTATATTTGCATCATGACCACAAAGACCATTAAAATTCAGTACCTAGACGATTCCATCCCGAAACTCACTTACGTTGGCGGCAAGTCCGACTGGATTGACCTTGCTGCTGCTGAGACGGTAGTGCTCAAGGCTGGTGAATTTCGCCTGATTCATTTGGGTGTTGCCATGAAATTGCCTGAAGGCTACGAGGCGCATATCGCTCCACGCAGTTCTACGTTCAAAAATTTCGGCATTTTGCAGGCGAATTCTGTGGGCGTGGTCGATTCTAGTTACTGTGGAGCAAATGACTGGTGGAAAATGCCTGTTTATGCCACCCGCGATGTTACCATTGAAAAAGGGAGCCGCATTGCGCAGTTCCGCATCATGGAAATTCAGCCGACGCTCACGTTTGTGGATGGCGCGCTTGATGGCGCTGACCGCGGTGGCTTTGGCTCTACCGGAATTTAATTTTTAGAACGTATGTTTCCACTGGGCTGCAATGGAATAGAATAACCATTCGCGGCCTGTTTTTGTCATGAACGGCTCGTGCGCATCATCATCGTATTTTTCACGGAAACTGCGGCGAGCTCTGAAGTCGGTAAGCACGTATAGCAGGTCTTTCTTGCTAATCTTGATTTCTACCATAGGCCAGATGTCGATGGTCATAAAGTCGCCATCGTAATTGCCCGAGAATTTGCCGTAATCGCTGCTCTGGTAATTTCCCCAAAGAGTTGCTCCAATGCCAGCCATAGAGACCTTGAGTGGCATTTGGTATCCCAGGAAATATTCCTGTTCGTACACCCATCCGTTTGCAAAACCGTAGGAATTTCGCCAACCCCAGACGGTTGATTTGGTGCCCGTCATTTTTTGGTAGCCTGCTTTGTATGTAGCGGTCGTGACGACATGATGCCAATCGCCTTCCCATATTGCAGCCAAGTCAAACATGAAATAGCCGCTTGCCCATGTGTAAAAGTACCAGTTTGCAAATGGCGTCAGGTTTTTATACTTTGGCTTAGATTCATCAAGCTTGGCAAGACCTTGTATGTCGTCGGTGAGTGGCCAGCCTGTGCCAATGGTTCCGCCGATAGCAAATTCGAGGAACGCTATCGGTGAAAATGTCACGGAGGCTACAGGCGCAATGGTGACAGGAGATAGTTCTAGCCCGAGCTTGAATGCCAAATGGTTGTCCACGGTAAGTTCGTCTGAACCGTTCAAAAATGGCATGGTGTAGGTGGCGTCAAATTCAGTAACAGCTTCGACACCATCGTAAGCACCGCTAATCCCTGAAAAGTGCGAGGAACCTGTTTTATGGTCGACCATTGGGTAATACGCTGCCGATGTTGTGAGTGTAAACTCCAGAGGGGATTTTTTTTGTGGAGTAGGCTCTTCGGCAAAAAGCGCAGAACAAACTATTAATAGTAAAACTAAAATAAACCTATTCATAAAACATCCCACATGAAATTAGAACGAAACTTTACCCTTGAACGTAACACTGCTGAAATCGCGGTATTGGCCGTACATTCCATCCTTGCCGTCTGGGCCTTCCAAATATAAATCGCCGATAAGGCTGAGGGTAATGGCGTCTGTTAGTTTGTAGTCGAATTCGAGTTCGCTTGCTGTAGAGTAGTTGCATAAATCAAGTGCCCCAGAAGCAGAAATGGTGAGAGTCTCGTTTAGGAGAGTCTTTTCTATGCTGAGGGTTGCTTGGTGTTCGTACTGCTTGCGGTCCAAGTATTTTCTGTACTTGAAAACAACATCTGAAATGTATTGTGCGGTAATCATCCAGCCGTCGCTCAATGTCCAATCGAAACCGACAAGGCTTACAAGCTGGTGCCTTTTCTTGCTTGATGTAACGTTCTCTTCGTAAAAGAATTGCTCAATTTGGTAATCTGCGGTTGTCTGAATATGCCGCATTAGAAAAAACGCCGTTTCTAGACGGAATACAAAATCGCCTGCAGGGATTGCTGCATCGGCACCAATCATGGCCATGCGTTTGTATTTGCCTGTAACATCAATCATGCCGACATCCTCTGGGGATTCCGGGTACACGTAAAAGTAGGGCGAGTATTTAATAAATGGCGTGTCATCCCAGCCATAGAATCCGTACAAAGACAGGTCTGCTACAGATGTGTAGAAACTTGCACGAATGGCGTATTCGCTATTGTAAATGTCTTTGTGGGGAAGCTCAAAATCGTCATAGAAATATGGGCAAAAAATTTGAATTCCGTCCATTTGGTCTGGGAACATGCGGGCACGGAGTGGGTTCCCGGCTGAGAGCGGAAGAATGCTCGGCGTAAAGAACGGAATGTAGTATGCATCGACTTGGGCTTTGTCTGTCAAGAGAGACAAACGTACTGCATCGATTCCGAGTTTGGATTCGTTATAATCGCTTGCGACTACTCTTGATTCATCAAAGGGACTCACGACATCGGTAATTTGGATGTCGTCGGCTTTTCCCCATGAGACTATCTGGCGACCGATACGGAGTGCGAATATTCCGCTTTTCCAGTCGATATAGGCTTCTCTCAGCTTTAATGCGAAAGATCCGTCTTCGTCAGCGAATCCAGACATTCCATTAGAAGACTGGCTCCCAACGGCATCGTGGATTAATTGGCCGTTTACATAAATCATGGCTTCGTCGTAGAATGCCTTGACGGAGCCATCGAAAATTGTCTGGCCGAGCAAAAAATCGCCTTTCTGCTTGTGGGCGTTGGGGAGGCCTATGCCCGCTTGGGTTGTGAGGCTTCCGCTAAATGCGATTTCTTGTGCGTGAAGCGTTGGGACCGAAACGTGAGCCATTGTTGCGAATGCTATGGCTGGGATTGCTTTGAAAAAGGAATGCCTATTCATACTTCCTCCTTTTCTTTGCCAAAGGGTTTTGCCACATGTAAAAGGGCGGGGGTAATCGTGTAGTCGGCAATCAATGCGCTTGAAAGACCGACGATAATGAGTACACCAAGAACCGCCAAGAAATGCATGGGGCTGAACAGATAAACGCTGAACATGGAACACAGAATAACGGTCGTCAGGAACATCGTAGCGCCAATTTCGCGGAAGGTCGCTTCCATGGCCTTTTCGCTAGAACCCATTTGTTCATGCTTCATTTTCAGGTGCGTCGTCAAATGGATGGTGTCGTCAACGGCAATGCCTAAAACCATGGGCATCACGGTGATGGTGCTGAAGTCAAGGGCGTAATTGAAATAGCCCATGACGCCGCCCACAAGAATGACCGGAGCCACGTTCGGAATCATGCCGATAAGACCAAGCTTAAGGCTAGAGAATGCGAAAACGAGCATAATGGCGATGATGACAAGTGAGAATCCGAAGGATTTCAGGCCGCCAAAGATAATGCGGTTGCTCATTTCGGAATAGCGAATCATGTCGCCAAGCAAGGTGCATTTGGCGCCAGGGAAAAGCTCGGTGAGTTTTGCCTTCAACGCTTCCATATTGGCAAGAGCTTCTTCTGTGGCGAACTGCGTCATGTCCACGCTGACCACGGTTGTCTTGAAATCGTCATCCATGACATCGCTGAAGTCGTTATGCATTTCGATAGAAGAAAGTTCCATCAGCTGTGCAAGTACGTATTCGTCTTCAGGGACGATGTACATCGAATCCTTGCCCTCATTGAGGGCGCGGTTCATTTCTTTCAGGATGCTTGTTGCCGAGGTTATGCGGGCCTTCCCGCCAGACCATTTGGTGAGCGAGAGCGTGCCGAGATAATCTTCAAGCTGCACAAGCGCTTTCATGTTTTCGGGCTTCTTGAATGCACCTTCTTCATCGTAAGAAATCATGACCGTGTAACTGTACTGGTTGCCGAGCTTTTGCGCCAACATTTTTTTGACTTCTTGAATGTATGGCATCTTGTCGCCCGTGATGGTCAGGTAATCGAGCTGTGCCGTGATTTTGAACATCCCCGGAATGAATGCGGCGATAACCAATGCGCTAATGACAATGAACGATTTCTTTCTGTCGTGGACAAACTTAGACCATCTCGAAAAAGAGAGATCCAGTTTTGTAGCTCCGTTCACTTGAGTAGCTCTGGGTGCGCGGTCCTTGCCGAACGAGAGCAGAATCGGGATGAGCACGGTAACGTAGATGTAAATCGCGAGCACGATAAAAGCGGATGTTTTACCCATCCATTCTAGGGGTTTCATGTTCACGAACAGGAAACTGATAAACGAAGCCATGGTCGTAAGAACTGTGAACAGTACTGGCCAGCCGCATTCCTCGATGCACTTGATGGCAGATTCCTTGCGCTTGCCCGTGCGTCTAAAATGCAACTTGAACATCTTGATGTAGTGTACGGAATAGCCGACTGCAAGTGCCATGCCAAGGACAACCGGTAAAGTCACAAGAGCGGAGTCGGCTTTTTCACCAAAGAACGACATCGCTCCAAAAACCGTGGCGATAGCGCTGATTGTTGCCACTGCTGGAACAATCACGCCAAAGACGTTGCGCAGGCAAATCGCTAAGAACAAGAGCATCACGACAATGCTGCAGAGGACTCTTACACCGTATTCGGGAACTTCGTAACGGTCTTCGTTAGCGCTGTCGTATGGCATACCACCACCGTAAAGCTTGAATCCTTTGTTCTGGAATTCTTCGCTTTCGATGATGTTCATCAGCTTGTAGCCGATGTCTGTTGAAACTTCGGTGTTGTCCCCACCGTACTTTTCTTCGAGCTCTTTTCCTGTGAATGGATGGAGTGAAAGGGAAATCCACGTTTCTTTGCCATCATCGCTGACAAGCGAATTGATGAGCGCATTTGTCTTTTCGCTCCCGCGCATCACGAGATCACGTGCTTTTGCAAGCCCTTCGGAATCCGAAGGAATACCGTTTTCATAGGGCTTTACAATCGAAAATCCTTCGTCATTGCCGACTGGAATATCGACTTCGACGATGGAGGTCAATCGGTCTGCAAACGGAATTTCATTATGCATGCGGTTGCCGATTTTTTCGATGACCTTCAGCATGTCTTCGCTAAAGACATCGCCTTCGCCTTGCTTTACGACAAGGACGCCAATCCCGTTCAGGTTTCCGAAGGTTTCTTCGTATTTTTTTGTGTTGATGGTGATTTCATCTGAGTTGCCGAACCAGCCTTCTTCGCCAAGCGCTAGCGAAAAATTGCTCAAGCCTAAACAGCAAATGACCGTGACAATAAGCAATCCGGCAAGAATCTTCCAGCGGTTGCGAATTTGCGCCTGTCCGACCTTGCCGAAAAATTTGTTGAATTTTTCGACTTTCATATTTTGCCGTCCTTTTCTATCTACTTAATCTGTTCACGTTCAAGAGCGCTTACTGTGAAGTAGCTCTCGTTGACCTTTTCATCGTATTTGAGGTTCTTGACTTCGTAGATGGTCTTGTGGTTGGTCTGGACGTTAGTCATTGTCTGCTTGAGCGTGGTCCAGTAGCCGTTCACCTGTTTGATATCGTCTGCGGTAAGCGTTTTTTGCAGGCGGTTCTGCTTGTCGTAGTATTCGCCTTTCTGGACGACGAAGGTCTTCTTGTTCACCCAAGTGACGCGGCGGCTCACTTTTGCCTTTGAGTCTTTTGCCTTGGCTTCCAAAATCCAGCAGTCGGTGCCGTTTACTTTTTCTTCGCCAAGGAGGGCGAAGTTGTCCTTGGAGAGGCTGCGGGTGCCGAGATCGTCGTACGTGAAGTCGGTTCCTTGGAAATCGTCGTCCTTGTTGGAGCCAGAAACGCGGCGTACCTTTTTCATGGCTGGGATATAAATCCAGCTGTCGCTGTCGACGGTGGAGCCGTCGGCTTTGTCGGGGTAGTCATAGGTGAGGTAGCTGATGCCAGCCACGTCGCGCGGTGTTTTAAACATTAGAACAGTCTTGTCGGTTGTGCCGTCCTTCATGGTGTAAGAAACCAATTCGCGGTTACGTGTCTTGCCGTTTTTATCAATCAAAGTTACAGATACAAGTCCGGAAGATGTTTTCCCGGAAGGTAAGTCGTGGACTTTTTTGGCAATTTCATTTGCAGACTGTGCGAAACATGTTGTGAAAAGCAGAAAACCAGCGCTAAGAGCGCTCAAAAAATGATTTTTCATATTTTTCTCCTTCAAAAAATTTAAAGGCGGTTTATGAAAATCGCCCAGGGCCCTTTGTAAGAAAATTATATCGATTTACGCCGTCGCGGGACATTTTCTGTAAAAAAATACTCCGAATTGTATTATATGGGCGCTTTTTGTGTTCTAGAGCACGTTTTTCATACCTACTATTTTTACATGAATTTCTCTCGTCTTTCGTCTCTCGTCTCTCGTCTAATTCCTATATTTCCCACGCAAAAATTTTTAACAAGGATTATTCTTATGGCAAAGATTGCTATTCTCGGTTACGGTAACCTCGGTCGCGGTGTTGAATGCGCCGTGAAGCAGGCTCCGGATATGGAACTTGTCGCCGTTTTCACTCGTCGCGATCCGTCGACGGTCAAGATCCAGACGGCTGGCGTTCCGGTGTTGAACGTTTCTGAAATGGAAGCATGGAAGGACAAGGTTGACGTGCTCATCATCTGCGGTGGCTCTGCTACGGACCTGCCGGTGCTCACCCCGAAGTACGCTTCTATGTTCAACGTGATCGACTCCTTCGACACGCACGCCAAGATTCCGCAGCACTTTGCTGCCGTTGACGCTGCTGCCAAGGGCGCAAACAAGATTGCCATGATCTCTGTCGGTTGGGATCCGGGTATGTTCAGCCTGAACCGCGTGTACGCTCAGTCTATCCTTCCGGAAGGCAAGGACTACACGTTCTGGGGCAAGGGCGTTTCTCAGGGCCACAGCGATGCTGTCCGCCGCATCAAGGGTGTGAAGAATGCTAAGCAGTACACCTGCCCGGTGGAATCTGCTCTTGAAGCTGTGCGTAGCGGTTCTATGCCGGAACTCACCACTCGTCAGAAGCACACTCGTCTCGTTTACGTGGTTGCCGAAGAAGGTGCAGACAAGGCCTACATCGAAAACGCTATCAAGACGATGCCGAACTACTTCGATGAATACGACACTACGGTCAACTTCATCAGCGAAGAAGAATTCAACAAGAACCACAGCGGCCTCGCTCACGGTGGTTTCGTGATCCGTACCGGCAAGACCGGCATGAACAAGGAACACACGCACGTAATCGAATACAGCCTCAAGCTCGATTCCAACCCGGAATTCACGACGAGCGTTCTCGTGGCTTACGCACGCGCTGCTCTCCGCATGAAGGCTAACGGCCAGACTGGTTGCAAGACTGTTCTCGACGTTCCGCCTGCATACCTCAGCACGCTTAGCGACGAAGATTTGAGAGCTCATTGCTTGTAGTCGCCTATGGCTCACGGCTTGTAATAAGAATGTATATGCCGACCCCGTCCCGGCACAGAGGCCGGGATGACAATTTTGGGTGACATTGCAAAAGAAATTGCCTCGGGTTTAACCCGAGGCTTTTTGTATAAAGGAGATGCCCGTTCGGAGACGGGCATGACAATTAAGAACTGCGCCGAAGGCGTATTAATCGTGAATGGTATTCTTGAGGCTTTCGATCAAGCGGGCAAAGCTCGGGTCGGTTTCCATTTCTTTCTTGACGCTCTTGATGGCGTGCACGACGGTGGAGTGGTCCTTACCACCAAAACGGGAGCCGATGCTCTGCAAGCTGATGGGGGAGAGTTCGCGCATGAGGAACATGGCGACTTGGCGAGCCTTCGAGATTTCTTTGGTGCCGCGGCCCGGTTCGATGAGCTTGGTTTCGGGAACTTCGTAATGCTGCGATACGGCATGGAGCACGGCGTCAAGGCTTACGCGGCGACGGAGCGTCGGGGCGATTTCGGTGACGACCTTCTGTGCGATGTTCATGTCGATGTCGTGGCTCATGAGGCTCGATTGGAGCGTGAGCTTGATGATGGCGCTTTCGAGGCAACGCACGTTGCTTGCAATATTTTCAGCAAGGTAACGGATGACTTCGTCGCTGATTTCGAGATGGCGTTCTTCGGCCTTCTTGTGAAGGATGGCTTCGCGGGTTTCTACGTCAGGCGGCTGGATGTCAACAGTTAAGCCCCAGGAGAAGCGGCTCACGAGGCGGTCGGAGAGGTTCTTGACTTCGGCAGCGGGAGCGTCAGACGTAAGCACAATCTGCTTGCCTGCCTGGTGCAATGCGTTAAAGATCAAGAAAAATTCGTTTTGCGTTTCGTACTTGCCTGTCCAGTTCTGGATGTCATCGATCAAGAGAATGTCTACTTCGTTGCGGTAGAAGTCCGACATTTCGGTGATGCGCTTTTCTTGCAGGCATTTCATGTACTGCTGCGAGAAGTCTTCGGATGTGAGGTAAATCACACGCTTGGTCGGGTCTTCTTCGAGAATGTAGTTACCGATGGACTGGAGCAAGTGCGTCTTGCCAAGACCGGAAGAACCATAAATAAATAGCGGGTTGTACTGCGTTCCATCCGGATTCCTGGCGACGGCGAGAGCGGCGTTGAAGGCGAGCTGGGCCTTGTCACCCGGGACGAAGTTTTCGAAACGGAAGCTGCCAGAAAGCGGAACGCTCGGCTTGATAAATTCGCGGAAAGAGTTGTCGGAGGTGCTTACTTGCGGCTGGTAAACGTCTTGCGGCTGGAATTCAAATTCTACCGGAGCATCGTCGTGGGAGACGTCTTTCCAGGCGAGGCGGATCAGGTCCTTGTAAGCGGCATAGACTTTGACGTCAAGTCCGGGGGGCACTGCGATAACGGCGTGTCCTGGGGTTTGGCTTACAAGCTTGGTCTGTGCAAAATATGTCTTGAATACCGTATCCGACAGCATTCCGTGGAGGTAGTTCAAGCATCTTTCCCATTCAACCTGCATCTTCAATCCTCATCCGATTAATAATCTATCAACAACTAGGCGTTATAATTTAGCTAATTCTTTGGGATGTTGATAGATTGTGAGTGAAATAAACCTAAAAATTTTCTTACTTCTTTGTAAATGAAAATTAACGTGCGCGTTTGGGCCTTCGTGCGTTGGCGAAAATCGCTTAAATTTTACAAATTTTCTAATTTTGCTATGATGGTAATAAATACGCTTGTGGAATACAGTTTTTGGACGCCCGTTTTGCTCTGGGTCGGTCTCCATTTTTGGTTTAGGAATGTCTCGTACGTCGTTTTTTTGAAAAACCAGCTCGATCGGGGCGAAAAATGGGCTTACGTGTTGAGCGGATTTGTGAAAAATCCGGGGCGCGTGAGTTTTTTGCGTTTCTGCGATTATCTGTTTACGGCGATAACGTCGGTGGCGACCTCTGCCACGGTGGTGTGGACTCTCCAAAAGATTGGGCTTGGCACTAACGCCTATTATGGATTTGTGTCCGTACTTATTTTTGTCTGGATCGCTTATTTGATGAAGCGCAGGACGGAACTCAAGCTCACGGATTTGTTCCAGTCGGCTTTTTATCTGGAATATCGTTGGGTCAATTATGGGATCCAACGCAAGGGTATTACGATGTCGGATGAAAACGTGCGTGACCGTGCGGGACTCAGCTATGCGCATAAGCTCCGCAATGCCGAAGACCATGGCCGTTTTTGGAAGTACGTAAAGTCGATGGCCGCGTCTAAAAAGGTGCCGCCGGAAATGTTTGAGGTGTACTAGCTCATATGATTGATAAATTGGATTCTTTAGATGTGGGCGAGAAGGTGCTCGAAGGCAAGGCGGCGTGGAAGTATGCCGAAGATATCTTGCAGTTGGTGTCGCGTACGTTTGCGCTGAACATCCAGGTTTTGCGTGGCAAGTTGCACCGCAGTATTTTGCTTGCGTACCTTTATTTGCGCATTGCCGATACGGTCGAAGATGACCCGGACATGATAGCGACCGAAAAGGACCGCGTGCTTGCGCTGTTTGCCGATGTGTTCAAGACGGGCGAACTCGAGACTGAGAAAATCCGCACGTTCGTAGCTGCGCTCCCAGAATCTTGGCATGGCTCCGAAGACCCGAACAAGGATCTTTGCTCGAAGTCCGAAGTCGTGGTGCCACTTTTGAAGTCGCTCCCTAAGAACTACCAGAAGCCGGTTTGCGACGTGGTGATTGAAATGTGCGGTGGCATGGCGAAGTTTGCACTCCGTCAGGAGGCTGCGCTTTCGGCGGGCTGGTTCACGCTTGCGAACGTGGGCGAACTCGATGAATACTGTTACTATGTGGCTGGCATTGTCGGGAAGCTCTTGACCAAGCTTTTCTCGGCGGACACGTGCTTTATCAGTGCGGAACGTGAAGCGGAACTTTCGAAGCTGGACGTGAGCTTTGGGCTTGCCTTGCAGGTCGTGAACATCGTGAAGGACTGCGTCGAGGATTCTGGACGCCGAGTTTGCTTTATCCCTGAAGAGATTTGCAAGCGTCATGGCTTTGCGCACCCGAGCGAACTTTTTGCTGCAGGAGCTGACGCTCAAAAATGCGGCGCAGTGCTTTCGAAACTTGTCGAGAAGGCTTGGCATCATTTGGACGATGCGATAGCCTACACGAAGCTCATCCCGAACATCAAGATGCGCACAAGGCTCTTCTGCCTCTGGCCGCTCTTTATGGCGGCGGAGAACTTGAGCTTGATCGGGAATGGCGTGTCGGTGTTCACGTCGGACAAGAAGGTGAAAATCACGCGCGATACCGTGAAGCGGATTGTCAAGGAAACATCGATGCACTTCTATTCGGACAAGTGGATTGATGAGGCGTACGCGAAAATTAAGAGGAACATTTAGACGAAAGACGAGAGACTAGAGACGAGAGTCTTGTCATCCTGAGCGGAGCGCGTAGCGCGAAGTCGAAGGATCCAGTGCTTTTTAAAGGAAATCGTAATGGAGAATAATTCGAAGTTTTATAATAAGTGGCCGTTCCATGTGGCGGTGATTGTTTTTAGCATTATTTCTGACCAGTTGACGAAACTGTGGGCGGTGGCGCGTTTTACGGACGAAGCAGGGAATTTTACGTACGAGAAAATTCCTGTGATTGGTGAACTTGTGCGCTTCCAGCTTGTGTACAACAAGGGTGCTGCGTTCAGCAGCCGTCCGCAAGACTTGATGCCGTTCTTGCCGCCTTGGCTGTTCTTTCTGTTGATTTCGATTGTCGCCGCTTTTGCACTCGCTTGGTTCTATAAGTCCATCGACAAGCGTGATTACTTGAGCCGCTTGGGTGTCGTGATGATTCTCGGCGGTGCTGTCGGAAACTTCATTGACCGCATGCGCATGCAGATGGTTGTGGACTTTATCGACTGCGATTTCCCAGATTTTATCATGACTCGATTCCCGACGTTTAACGTGGCGGACTCGTTTGTGACTGTCGGCGTTGCCCTCGTGATTTTATCTCCCGTGATTTTACGTAAGTTGCATAAGCAAATAAAAGAAGAGAAAGACGCTGCTGAAAAAAAATAAGAATTAGCTGTCATTCCCGGCTTAGACCGGGAATCTCCATCGAGCTGAATGTCGCAAAATATACTTGTATATTTTATGACTGAAGCGAGGGGAGATGAGCTTTGCTCAATCCCCTTCTTGAAAAAATAGAAGAGGAGATGCCCGCTCGGAGGCGGGCATGACATGAAAAAAATTAACACAACCCCATACCTCAAAGCGGCGAAGCCGCGACCCGAAAAATGAATTACATCGTAGAAGAAAAGCATAATGGTGAACGTATCGACAAGTTCCTTGTCGGCGTTATGGAAAATGTCTCCCGCACAGACGTGCAGAAGCTGATTGAAGCGGGCGAAGTCAAGGTCGGCGGTGGCAAAGTCTCCAAGAACTTCCGCGTAGAAACGGGGATGGCGGTTGTCGTTGAAAAGATGATTGAGAAGGAATCTTCGACGCTTGAACCCGAAGATATTCCGCTGAACATCGTTTACGAAGATGACGATATTGTGGTCATCAACAAGCCGCGCAATTTGGTGGTGCATCCGGGTAATGGCGTGAGCAAAGGAACGCTTGCTGCAGCACTCTTGTACCATTTCAAGGAAAATCTTTCGACCGTGAACGGTCCGCTCCGTCCGGGTATTGTCCACCGTTTGGATAAGGATACGCCGGGGCTTATGGTGGTCGCGAAAAACGATGCCGCTCATAGGCATTTGGCGCATCAGCTTGAAACGCGCACGCTCCATCGCACGTACAATGCGCTTGTATGGGGTTGCCCGCGTGACCTCGAAGGAACGATTGACGCTCCGATTGGCCGTAACCCGAAGAACCGTCTCAAGATGGCGGTGGTGAAGGGCGGTAAGGAAAGCCGTACGCATTACGTTGCGAAGCAGTTCTTTGCGATTGCGACGCTCTTAGAATTGCAGTTGGAATCTGGCCGTACGCACCAGATTCGCGTGCATAGCCGTTACACGGGCCATCCGGTTGTAGGCGATCCGCTTTATGATGGTCGCGACGAAAGCTTGAACCGCGTGCCGCCTCTGATGAAGCCGGTGGCCGAGAAGGTTCTTGAAATTGCTCCGGCGCAGCTTTTGCAGGCTGTGAAAATCGAACTCATCCATCCGCGCACAAACAAGAAGCTTACGTTCAAGGTTCCGATGGAAGAGCCGTTTGCAAATGTGCTCAAGCTCTTGAAGAAGGAATGCCCGGCATCGGCGCCTGTGTATGACGAAGAAGAAGGTTTCCGCGATTTCGATGCGCAGATTCGCTTTGACGAAGATGATGAATTTGACGAATACGCAGAACCGCTGGAAATCTCGCCGGATGAAGCCGCTCCTGTGAAGGAACGCAAGACGCGTGCTCAGCGCCTCGCCGAGAAGAAGGCGACTGCCGCCAAGCGTCGCGCCGTTGCTGCCGAACGCAAGCTCATCAAGCAGATGAAGGCCGCTCGTCGCAAGGGTATTGCCCCGGAAGATTTCGTGGAACCAGGTTACGAACCCACAATCGATCCTGAGCTGTTGGAATAGACGAAAGAACGCCACTGCGTGGCTACAGACGACAAATGCCAAAGGCGAAAGATGTGTCATTCTGAGCGGAGCGTAGCGGAGTCGAAGAATCCAGTAAAGTCTCGAATTGCTAATAACTATTGACTAAAGACTAGTGACCAATGACTAATTCTTACTTCTTTATCGGTGTTGCTGGCGTGGGCATGAGTGCCATCGCGCAGTATTTGGTGGGCAAGGGCGTTGCTGTGAGCGGTAGCGACCGCCAGTTCGGCGAGTTCCTGAACGGGAAAGCCGAGAAGCCACTTGTCATGAGCCAACTCGAAGATTGCGGAATCAAGTGCTTTGCGCAGGATGGTTCCGGCGTTGTCGAAGGTCTTACCGCAGTCGTGGTGAGCACCGCTATCGAAGATACGAATCCCGATTTGAAGCGAGCCAAGGAACTTGGCGTTCCGGTGATGCACCGCAGTGAAATGCTCGCAAAGATTTCCAAGGAAGCGCGCACGATTGCTGTCTCAGGCACGAGCGGAAAATCGACCGTGACCGCGATGATTTACCACATTCTCGACTACGCAGGACTCCAGCCGTCTGTGATGACGGGGGCTGGTCTTGTGAATTTGCAGGCTCAGGGCAAGATTGGTAACGCCGTGAGTGGCAAGGGCGAATGGCTCGTTGCCGAAGTCGATGAAAGCGATGGAACGCTTGTTCGCTATGAACCGGAAATCGGCGTCATTTTGAACATCGACAAAGACCACAAGGAAATCTCCGAGCTCGAACAAATTTTCTTGAAGTTCAGCCAGAACGTCTTGAGCGCAGGTCACATTCTGATTGTGAACGATGCGCATCCGCTTGCAAAGAAGTTTAGCGCCGGTCGCGAATTTGACTTTGGCTATGAAAGCTATGTGAGCGTCCAGGGAATTGATTTCAAGTCGGTCGGGACTCACATCCAGTTCCGCGTGCGCCATGGCAATGAACTTGTGAAGTTCGAAATTCCGCTGCCAGGCAAGCACAATATGGAAAATGCTTTGGCTGCCACTGCCGCCGCACTTCGCGCGGGCGTTTCGCTCCACACATGTGCCGATGCGCTTTCGACGTTCCCGGGCGTGTTCCGCCGTCACCAGATTCTCGGAACGTTTAACGGCATTACGCTTGTCGATGACTTTGCTCACAATCCGGCAAAAATTGCTGCAAGCATCAAGAGTGCTCAGGACTTTACCGAAGGCCGCGTGATTGCTTGGTTCCAGCCGCATGGCTTTGGCCCCACGCGATTCTTGCGCAAGGACTTGGTGGACTTTATCGCCAAAACGCTCCGCCCGATGGACATGGATTTTGACCGCAAGAACGATGTAATGTTCTTCAGTGAAATCTATTACGCTGGCGGAACCGTGACGCGAGACATCAGTGCAGGTGACCTTGCAGATGACTTGATTCTCAAGGGTTGTGAGGCTATTTACATTGCTGACCGCAACGAGTGCGCCAAGAAAATGCTAGAATATGCAGAACCAGGCGACACGATTTTGCTGATGGGCGCAAGAGATCCGAGCTTGCAAGAGTTCGCTCGCTCGGTAAAGCAACTTTTGGAAAATCGTTAAGCGCATCAGTATCGTGCGGTCGTGTTAGGATTGCGCGGTCTTTTCGAAAATAGGGGAAAATTGCAATGGACAAAAAGACTGTTCTAAAAAATGTTTTTTTTGATGGCGCCAAGCGCGACATCTTGATCGTCGGTAATCTCTTTGAAAAGGTGACGCGTCCGCTGGAACCCGCTGATTACGAAGGCGCTGAAATCGTTGATTGTTCACATTTCGCGATTATGCCTGCTTTCTATAACGGCCATACGCATGCATCAATGTCGCTGTTGCGCGGTTTTGCTGACGACATGGAACTCGGCAAGTGGCTCAACGAATACATTTGGCCGACAGAAGCGAAACTCACGGATGAGGATATTGCAATTGGTAGCCGCTTGGCGATTCTCGAAATGATCAAGTCGGGAACGGTTTTCTTTGCGGACATGTACTGGCATCGTGAACAGACGATGTGCGTTGTCGAAGAGATGGGAATCCGTGCGGCAATTGGCGTTACGTTTGCAGAACCGCTGATGTCGCCGGAAGCCTGGGCTGCAAATGTCGACTTTTTGAAGAATCACACGGGCGAATCGGAACGTGTGCAGCTTGTGGTGATGCCGCACGCCGTTTATACGGTGGGTGAGGAGAAAACTGCAGAACTCATTGAACTTGCTCATGCCGAGAATTACAAGATTCACACGCATTTGTCCGAAACGATGACCGAAATTAAGAATTGCATGGAACAGTTCGGCTGTACTCCTGTGGAATTTTGGAAGCGCCTTGGCGGCTTGAATTCAAATTTCTCGGCGGCGCACTGCACGCATTTCACGGCGTCTGACCGCAAGATTTTTGCGGAATCAGGTGCAACTGCCATTTTGAATCCGTGCTCCAACATGAAGCTGAACAGCGGCATTCCGCAGGTTGCCGAAATGATTAAGGACGGCATGAAGCTTGGTCTTGGCACGGATGGCGATTCGTCGAACAACAACCTCGACATGCAAGAAGAAATGAAGACGGTTGCACTCTTGGCGAAGTATCTCGGAACCGCAGAAACGCTTCCTGCCGAAGATGCTCTCAAGATGGCTACATGCAATGTTGCGCAGTTCTTTGGAATCAATGTCGGCCGCATTGCAGAAGGCTATCTCGCAGATTGCTTGCTGATTGACTTGAACAATGAACGCATGGTGCCGTGCTACAACATTTATAGCAACTGGGTCTATTCTGCAAATTCAAGTGCAATTGATTCTGTGATGTGCAATGGCAAGTTCGTGATGCGTGGCCGCCACGTCGATGGGGAGGAAGAAATCCTCCGCGATGCTCGCGAATGCGCTACCCGCCTCGCTTCTAAATAAAGAGGCGGCATTCTGCCGCCGCTTTGTCATGCCCGCCACTGTGCGGGCATCTCCTTTTTGTCATCCCGGACTTGTTCTCTTTGACCACTTAGAGCTTTAGCTCTTACGTGGTCATGATCCGCGTATGGGGACGGGATCGCCATCTTGTAAAAGAAGGTATTTTATTTTTTAGCGGCGCTTGAAGACGAATTCTTTCCGTTTTCAAACGTCTTTACGGCAGCGTCCTTGGCGGCGATGGCGGCGTCTTTAGCCTTCTCGGCAGTCTCGGTGACTTTGGTCGCTACACTGTCTGCGGCGTTCTTGACGGCAGCCTTAGCGCTGTCGGCAGCTTCTTCTGCGGTGTCTTTAGCCTTGTCGATTGTTTTATCTGTAATCGATTTGGTGAGTTCGCTTGCTTTTTCCTTAGCCATCTTGCGGAGATTGACTTCGTCCGAGGAATAGCCCATGGCTTCAAGGGAAGATTTGTAAATGCTATAGGCAATGGCATCATTTCTCACGTTCTTGAGGTTCCCTTCGACAGGGAGCAAATGCATAATGGTGAGAAATACAAAACAAATTAGCGATGCTTTGATAATGCCGAACAACAACCCTAAAATACGGTTTGTTTTACCGACAATTGTATCCTTGATGGAATCGCCGACAATATGCCCAATAAACGAAAATAGCAGGAACGGTATTAAGAAACCGATACAGGTACAGATGAGATGGGCGGCGAAATCACCGAAGGCGAAATTCCGTACAAAAAAATCGCCTAAAAGGTCTTGGGCAAAGTAAGCGCCAAAAATAGCGGCAATCCACCCGCACAGCTTGAACACGCTGCTCAAAAGTCCGCGCCATAACCCAATAACGCTAAACACAAGCAGACAAGCTGCGCATGCTATATCTATCCAATTCATTGGACAAATCCTCTAGATAGCCAACTGCACACCGATAAATGCGATGGCGGCAACTATCACTCCTAGTATAAATCCTATTCCGTACTTAAATGTAGTTTTTTGCGGCTTCGGAGATATCACGGAATCGATCGGTTGGTCTTCGTTTACCGTATCTGCCCATTCGGCGATGTAGGGTGTCATGTCGCGCGGGTATTCTCTCATGAGGTCGGCTAGCTCATTGGCTGCATCGCAGGCCGAAGAGGGGCGCTTGCTGGCACGCTTGTTGAGCAATTTCAACACGAACTTGCGGAGCGGCTTCGGAACATCGTTTGGAAAAACTTCCAATTTGAACTTCATCTTGAGGATGTTTTCGCGTGTTTCTTCGAAGTCCTTGCCTCGGAAAAGATTCTCGCCAATGAGCATTTCGCTTGCGATGATGCCTACGCTAAAAAGGTCGCTTGCGTAATTGACCTTTTGTCCCATGATCTGTTCGGGGCTCATGTAGGCGGCGGTGCCGATGATGCAACCGGTCTGCGTGAGTTCCTTGCCAATTTCGAGCGGGGTATCCGTGTGGGCAATGCCGAAGTCCAGTAGGCGAACGCGTCCGTCTTTGTCGATCATCATGTTGGCGGGCTTCAAGTCACGGTGGGTCACGCCGTTTCTGTGGGCGTGGCTGAGTGCATTCAAAAGTTCGTACAAAATGGTCTCGACAACCCAGACTGGCGGTCGCTTGTTTCTCAGAAGCAAGTCCTTGAGACTTGAACCTTGTACGTATTCCATCGACATCGTGTAGTTGCCGTCGCTGTCTTTCCAGAGGGCATACGGCTGGATGATGCTTGGATGGTTCAGGTGGGCGAGGATGCTCCCTTCTTGCAGGAATCTCTTGATGTAGATGTCCTGCTGGTTCAAGTTTGTATTGAGCCTCTTGGCAACAACGAGCCTGTCGAGAGACGGGTCTCTACAAAGCCACAGACTACCCATGGCTCCGCTATTGAGAGCTTGTATAGGTTTGTATCCGCCGATTTTTGACGGAAGCTGATCTTTAACTTTTTTCCTAGACTGTGTTGCCTTGACCTCTTCCATGCTGCCCTATATAGAAAAAGATTTATTTCTTGTCGCTCAGGTAAATGCTCTGGTGCTTCGTCTTCGGGTCCTGATTGGGGTAATCGAGGATGTAGTGAAGCCCGCGAGATTCCTTGCGACGGAGGGCGGCAATGAGGATCATCTTGGAAACCTGAAGGGCGTTCAGGAATTCCAGGAAGTGCAAGTTTTCAGTTTCTTTGTTCTTGATAGCGGCTGCAACGTCGGCTTCGAGGCTTTCGATAACCTTGAGACCTTGGTTGAGGCCTGCTACGGTACGGACAA
Source organism: Fibrobacter sp. UWB3 (assembly GCF_002210405.1). Classification (NCBI taxonomy): domain Bacteria; kingdom Pseudomonadati; phylum Fibrobacterota; class Fibrobacteria; order Fibrobacterales; family Fibrobacteraceae; genus Fibrobacter; species Fibrobacter sp. UWB3. The sequence goes on along the minus strand of NZ_MWQJ01000001.1, from coordinate 123,122 downwards.
TACCGCAGTGCGTCCACATCATGTCCTGGAGCATCTTCTTGCGCTTGCGCCAGTAGGCCGCCTTTGCAAAACTGACGGTCTCTTTCTTGGACTTGGGTGCGGTGAATTTATCCTTAGTGATGCCGCTCTTTTCGATATCATCGACAGCGCGGATGGCAAACACTACGCTTTCCAAAAGCGAGTTCGAGGCAAGACGGTTTGCTCCGTGAACGCCCGTTGCTGCAACTTCGCCGCAGGCGTAGAGTCCCTTGATTTCGGTACGGGACCAGGTGTCAACGAGAACACCGCCACACATGTAGTGGGCTGCCGGAACGACCGGAATCCATTCCTTCGTAATGTCAATGCCTGCATCCATGCACTTAGAATAAATGTGCGGGAAGTGGCTCTTGATGTCCTTCGGGGTACGGCCAGAAAGGTCAATGAACATGTGGTCCTTGCCAAGACGCTGCATTTCGCTGTGGATAGCGCGAGCGACAATATCACGCGGGGCGAGGGAGTGCAGCGGGTGCACCTGGTTCATGAATTCTTCGCCCTTGTCGTTCTTGAGAATGCCGCCGAAACCGCGCACAGCTTCGGAGATGAGGAACGGCTTCTTGAACTTCGGTGCGTACAAGCTAGTGGGGTGGAACTGCATGAACTCGATGTCCTGGAGGGCGGCACCTGCGCGGGCTGCAATCGCCATGCCGTCGCCACAGCTATCGGGCGGGCAGACGGTGTACTGCCAAATGCGGCCTGCACCACCTGTCGAAAGGATGGTGGCCTTGGCGTAGATGCTTTCGACTTCACCGGACTTCTGGTGAATAATCTTTGCGCCGATGCAGCGCTTGTTCTTGCCTTCGCCTTCGCAAATCAAGTCCTTGATGTAGCAGTTTTCAAGGTAATCGATGTTCTTTTGCTTGTGGAGTTCGCAGAGGAGGGCGCGCATGATCTCTTTACCGGTGAGGTCTGCGGCGTGCAAAATGCGGTGGTGGCTGTGTCCGCCTTCGAGGTGAAGGTCGAACTGCGACTTGTCTTCGGGCGACGGTGTGAACTGGACGCCCCACTTGACGAGCTGCTTGATGGTCGTGGGACCGTTCTTCACGAGAATTTTCACGGAGTCCTTTTTGCAAAGACCTGCACCTGCTTCGAGGGTGTCTGCCACATGGAATTCAAATTTGTCTGTTTTTTCGGTGACAGAGCAGATACCGCCTTGAGCGTAGTTCGATGAGCCGTCCGGCTTTGCACCTTTGGTTAAAATGACAACGTGGAACCCTTTTTCTGCCGCGTGGAGGGCGGCGCTCAATCCAGAAATGCCGGCACCCAGAACCAAAATATCGTACATGAGATACTCCAAAGGAATTGTTGTATTTTTATATCCCATAAATAGAAAAAATAGGGCTTTTCGGCATTATATTTGGCTTGTAATTTCGATAAAATAAAATGCAAACATTTTTTTTTGCTATTTTTCGGTGCGACAAAATTTTAATGGAGTTGTCTCTATGTTAACGTGGATTAATGAAAAAGCCAAGTGGGTAATTGTGATCTTTGCCGCCGGTATCGCCATCGGTCTTCTCGCCATGGACCGTGTTCCGGATCAGGGACGTAGCTATCCTATCGGCGTTGTCAACGATACCAAGATTTCCTATACGGATTTTGATTCTCGCGTGAAGATGATCGTGCAGAACCAGTATCAGAACCAGCACTTGGACGATGAACAGTACTCTCAGCTCCGCGCTCAGGTGTTCTCTAGCTTCGTTCGCCAGGCTCTTTTTGCCGAACAGTACGAAAAGGCCGAACTGAGTGCCTCGGTCGCCGAACTCAAGAACGAATTCAAGCGTAATTCCGACGCCGTTCGTGCACGCTTGGTCCAGGAAGCTCAGGCTCGCCTCTATGCTATTCAGCAGCAGGCTACTTCTCAGGAAGACTTGATCCAGCGTTCTCAGGCTTACCTCAGCTCTTTGCCGAAGTTCCTCACGGACACGACTTTCAACAAGGCTGATTACGATGCTTGGATTGAAACTCCGGCTGCATACCGCTGGAGCGCCATGCTCATGCTCGAAGACGAAATGAAGAACAACACCATCCCGGCTCGTCAACTTCAGACCTTGGTCGGTGCTTCTGTCCATCCGACATCTCTCGAAGCCAAGTGGAATGTTGAACGTCGCATGACGGACTACGAACTGCAGGTGGCGGTTGCACCGAATTCTGCATTTGTTGTGGATAGCAACTCTGTGGATAGCGTGATGGTCGCTGGCTATTTCAACGCTCATATTGATAGTTTCTTTGTCCAGAAGGATGCTGCTCAATTCCAGTATGTTTCCCTCCCGGTCGAAGCAACGGCTGCTGATGACGCTAGCATCCGTGAATATGCAATGACGCTTTACTACCAGCTTACGGATTCCTCTTCTACGACAACGTTCGAAGACATGGCTCGTGTTTCTTCTGAAGATCCGGGCAGCGCCGAAAAGGGTGGCATCTTGAGCGATGATTTTGTTGGTCGTGGCACTTACGTGAAGCCGTTCGAAGAAGCTGCTTTCGCTCTTGACTCTGGCAAGATTTCTGAACCGATCCGTTCTCAGTTCGGTTACCACATCATCAAGTCTTACGGTAATGTGAAAAATGACAAGGGTGAAGTTGAAAAGGTCAAGGTTGGCCATATCCTCCTCACTGTCACTGCTTCTTCTAATACTATTGATAGCCTCGAAAAGATCCTCACCAACATCAAGAAGGATGTCGATGCTGGTTCTGACTTGCTCACCGAAGCTCAGGCTCGCGGTCTTGAAGTCAAGACTTCTGAATGGGTTTCTCGTGATGGCAACATCGGTGCATTTGGCTACCTCAAGGGGCTTGCTTCTTTCGCATGGCCGAACGAAAACCTCCCGAAGGAAGAAAGCGAAATTTCTGGCGTGCTCAGAAACAACAAGTGGGTTGTCATTGCTAAGAAGATCGGTGCTTACAAGGCTGGCGAACGTAGCCTTCCGCTTTACTACAATGATATCAAGGCAACGCTCCTCAAGCAGAAGGCTGGCAAGGCTGCCGAAACCTACTTGAACTCTGTTGCAGCTCAGGTGAAGGCTTGGAACCCGGCTGATACGGCTGCCAAGATTGAAAAGGTCGAACTTGAATCCAAGAACGCTTCTGTCGACGGCTTTGTTCCGGGCTTCGGCTACGGCAGCGCCCAGACTGCAAAGGTTGTTGGCAAGGCTACGGCTGGCGAATGGACTGCTCCGGTTGTCGCTGATAACGGCGCCGTGATGGTCAAGGTCATTTCCAAGAAGACTCCGAAGCTCGAAGAAGTCGAAGAAGCCATCAAGCAGGATGTAGACAACTCCTATCGCTTTGGTGTGATGACAGCTTTCAACGACTACGTTTCGACTCTCGAAGCTTCTACGCCGGTTCAGAGCAACCTCGATCTCTTCTACAGAGACTAAGGGCTTTCGCGAGAGCTATGCTCTCGAGTTCGCACAAAACCCGTCAACAAATAAACTCAATTATTGGTTGACGGATAAAGCTTAAATTGCTATAATGTGCCGCACTCGCCCCCATCGTCTAGTGGCCCAGGACTCGGGATTCTCATTCCCGCAACAGCGGTTCGAGTCCGCTTGGGGGTATAAAAAAGTCTAACCGAAATGGTTAGGCTTTTTTTGTAATATGAAAGTCTTGCGGGCGGGGCCCCAGCTCGGAGTTGCGAAGGCCGCACGGGCCCCTCCCTGCACCCTCCCCATCCTTGGCCGACGCTCCATTCTCACAACGATAAAACTTTTCTTAAAGTAATTGGTATTCTCGCTTTTTCACTTATTAATGTAAAAAGCCAGGGTTTGTACCCTGGCTTTTCATATGCTTTAAGCGAGTTTTGCGCGGTTTAGTTAATGCCCGCGCATTTTAGCTTTCAATTACTTGATTGTGCTGGTCAAGCGGAATGCGAAACCGACATCGCTGATTTCGTTGCCGCTGTAGACGCTGAACTGGAGCTTGGAATTGGCAATCTTCTTAGCCCATGCCACTGTCCATGCCCAGTCATCAATTTTCTTACCACCGGTAAGGTCTGCACGGTCATTGATGTGTTCCCATTCAACGTAGAGGCTGCTCATGAGCGTGCTCATGAAGCAATCCTTTTTCGGAGAGTATTCAGCACCCAGGTAGAACGGATGGTAAGCGTCACCCGGTTTCATGTACTTGTATTCCGGAGCAACGTAGTTGGGGGCTGTCGTTTTGACTTCATCATCTTGTGTGACGATAAAGCCGTATTCACCATAAACGCGCAAGAAATCGAGCGGCTTGTAGCTCAGGTAGGTTGCGAGGCGGTGGGTGATGGCTACGGTATTTTGAACCGGATCAATTGCGTTCACGCGGTAGGCAAACTTTGCTTCGAGCGGGAAGTCGAACTTGAGATCTTCTTCAATGCGGACATAGCCCGTATTGAACTTGTTGTCTCTTGTGGCGACCATGGCGGTGAAGTTCGAGTAACCGGTCTGCCAGCCGAATTCAACAGCGTTGTGGCTGTAATCGCGCATCCAGAGACCGCGGGCAGTGAGGTCCTTATCGATGTAAGTACCGAAGTGGGTAGACTGAGACCAGTCCGTCTTCCAGTGACCGATTTTGAGGTTGAGTTTGTAGGTGTCAAAATTCCACTTGTAGTTTGCCCAGTAGAGGTCTGCGAGAATCTTGTCGTAGCTAGTGGTCTTGCCGTCGCCGTCCTTAATCTTGTTGCCGAACTGCGGGGCGAAAATGCGAAGCATCACCTGTGCATCGAAGTTATCGCTCTTGTAAAGACCGCCAACGTTGGCGCGGATCCAGAAAGAACTCAGGTTGTTGTCGTCATCGGCAATCATCTTGGTGGCCTGAGTCTGGACGTTGCCCTTGAGGCTGAATTCGCCATCGGCTGCAAAGGCTGCAGAGCACATGCCTGCAACCAAAAGTGCGCTTGTCATTGTTTTAAAGTTCATGATTTCTCCGTATAAGATTTTCGTGCGCAAATCTAGAAATTTCAAAAATTATTTAAAGATAATTTGAAACTAGCCTGTTCAATTTTTATTTTTGCCTCACAAAATATCCATTGGAGTACAAGAATGAGAATGATTTCCCGTATTGCATTTTCGGCAATAGTGGCCGTTTCTTTTGCATCTGCAGGCAAACTTGCGCCGAACAAGACGCACGCCGTGCTGAACGTGACTTACACGAACGAAGAAAACGTTCCGCATGCCAAGAAAAAGCTCACGTTTTTGGGGCAGAACAAGGGAAAAAAGGTGGTTATCACGACGGACGTGTATGGCGAAGCTAGCTTCCATATCCCGCGTGAAGATTCTTACACGATTCTCTGCGAAAGCTTGACGGGACCGTTCGAATGCGGCGAAACTCCGTATGTTTCTCGCACGGCAAGCACGGGTGGAATTTCGGTCGTTTTTGACGATACTCGTTCCGAACTTACGGGTGTGACGTTTAAGGCGGGCAGTGCAGAACTTGTGCCGAGCTCCTTGAAGACTCTCAATGCCGCGATTGCAGGGCTCAAGCGCAATCCGAAGGCCAAGATTGAAGTGGAAGGCCATACAAGTAGCGATGGCTCCGCAGAACTCAACCAGCAGCTTTCTGAAGATCGCGCAAACAGTGTCCGCAATTATATGATTGAACAGGGCATTGATGCTGACCGTGTGACTGCTGTGGGTTATGGCCCGAGCCGCCCGAAGGGTGACAACTCGACAGAAGCGGGTCGCCGTGCCAACCGTCGCATTGAGCTTAAAGTGCTCAACGCCGATGAAGTGAATTTCTAAAAACGAGATCAAAAAAACGAAATGCGCGGCCGATGAGCCGCGTGAATCTTGAAAACGCAAAAAGCCGCAATCGCGGCTTTTCAGCTGTCATTCCCGCCTCTGAGCGGGAATCTCCTTTTTAGGGGATTAAACTGCGCGAATTCCGTCTTCGGTAATCACAATTTTTTCTTCGCGGAAAAGCGTCCCGATAATCTTCTTGAACGTCTTCTTGGACATTCCGAATTCACGACGGATAGTTTCCGGGTCGGTGTGGTCGCCGTAGGGGAGGAATCCGCCCGCAGCTTCGAGCTTTTGCATGACCGCATTGGGACTTTCGCTCTTCATTACTCCCTTGTAACCGATCGGCGTCAAGTTGAGCGTAATCTTTCCGTCGCTCGTGAAACGCTGGATAAATCCGGGCATCGTATCGCCGATGTAGATGCGTTCCATGCCGGGCGTCATCATGAGGCGACCCGTGTAACGGTAATCCACGAGGCAATCGACGTAGTCGGGTGTGACTTCGTAAGCGGCGAGTTCTACGCGCTGGCCGATATGCAAGTCGTTCGTGTCCGGATCGATAAAGCTCTTGATCTTTTCTGTGGCGATGATGCGTCCGCTCTTTTCGTCTTCGAGTACAAAGACTACGCAACGGTCGCCTTTCTGCAATTCGCCAAGCTGCTGCTTAAAGGGGAGGAACAAATCCTTGTTGAGCCCCCAATCCAAGAATGCGCCAACGCGGTTGACTTCCTTGACGGTGAGTACTGCAAATTCGCCTACCTGGGCGAGCGGCTTGTCAAGTGTTGCAATCGGGCGGTCTTCGGAATCCGTGTAAACGAACACGTCAATGATTTCGCCTTCGACAAGCGTGAATTTGTTGCGGTTGCCGGGGAGGAGCACGCTTCCTCCAGTTTCGAGTTCCAGGTAATAACCCTGTGGCGTGATTGATTCGACGCGTGCGCGGTTAATTCTTCCAAGTTCCATAATTTGCCTTTCCGTTCAAGTGTTGCCGCGAACAATCGCGGTTCATTAATGTCATGCCCGCCTTCGAACGGGCATCTCCTTTAAATATACTTTTTCTCTGGATTTGTCATCCTGACACCATAGGTGGAAGGATCCAGTGATTTCTACAAATATACTTTTTTGCGCTAGTTGTCGCAAGGGCTCTCGTAGTTCGAATGCTTTGCTTTACTCCGTCGGCAGTTCCTTGCAATGTCGCATAAACCTAAGCGTTTCTTTTTCGCCATCCTTTGCGAGTTTCTTGAGCAAGAAAAGCAACTTCTTGTAAGTCGTTTCCGTCATTTTCTCGTGCGCGGTGCTTTTCGTCAAATACTGGAGCGGAGCTTCTTGCGTGTAGGTTTTCTTGTTGTACGTCTTGGAGGCAGCCACGCGGTCGCAGAACATCTCCTTGATGTAGCGGTCCGGCATGTCCATCGGCACGATTTTCTTTGTTTTCATGTCGTAATCGTACCAAAATTCAAAATGGTGCTTGTTGCGCCCCTTGTGGTGCATCCATGCAAGACTGTAGCCCGTGTCGCGGCGTTCGCCGTTGTTTGGCGATTCCTTGCCCGTGTAATACTTGGCTCCAGGAATAAATTCGGTAGGGCTGTACTTCGATAAATCGTGGAATAGTCCCTGTAACCCGATACCGGCCTTGAAGCAAAGGCGAATCACTTCGTTCCTGTGCTTGGTAATCGTAATGAAATGACGAATCGGATGGAACATGCTCGAAAAATAGAAAAAAAAGATAAGGTTTTCTGTATTTTTGTAATAAAAAATTATACAACTTGAGCCTTTTTCAAAAAATTAATGTTATCTTTCTAATCGTAAAATAGAGTTTTTGCTCTTGTTCTCATTTCTTTTGCAAAGCTGGGGGTAACTCCGGATTTTTGATTGAATCTGGCAAAAGCTTTTGAAAAACGCATTGTGTCGAAATCCGCATGACATGGTGTGTAACGAAGTGCGGGTGGTTCTCTAGAGGTATAATAAGAATGTGGAACAAGAAATTCGGGACTTGAAAGAAAAAGTTGCGGAATTGAAGAAACGCCTTGATGACCTTGAATTCAGTAAGAAAAATGTTGTTGCCTCCAATGCCACCGCTCCATCGGGATTGCCTATCATACATTCCATGTAACTTTCGAAGCGCAACCTCAAAAAGTCGTCTTTCGTACCTAAAAGTTCATTTTGAGGCATCAATGCTAATACAGTATGCAAAATATTGCGTGTGTTGATACTTTATTCAAGATGTGATTTTTTTTTGATTGAACTTAACTGAAAAACAAATTGGTAAGGAGATTATCATGGGAAAATATTCATGGGTTTGTCATCGTTGTGGTGCAGATGTTACAACTAGTAGTAAGATGACTCCTATTGGTTGGAGTGGTTCTTTTAATGGTTATTCCTATTGTCCACGTTGTACGGCGATTCGTGCTGATGAAGAAAATGAAAGAAGAAAAGCTGTGGAAGCTTATTGGAAATCACCTGCGGGGAAAAGAGAAGAACGAAATGCAGGGCTGACTTGTTTGGTTGGTGGTGTTTTTGCGGTTGCGACATATTTTTTTGTGGATTCACTCTTTTATGCTTTGATCGCATTTTGTGTTGGTGGTGTCATTACAATTTCTCGTGTTGGAGGCTTGAAAGATGGACTTGGCTGTTTGACATTTTCCGTTTTTGTTATTGGGGCTATAATTGTATTGTGGGGTGCCCCGCCGTTTAATATTCGGTCGAGTGATGTTGTAAACGATCAAATTGAACAATCCCCTACGATTGTACCCCAAAAAGACGAAAAATTAAAAATACCAGCATATCTTCATGGAGTGGAGGATGTTAATAGTGATGCTGATTTGGCTAATTTCTATTTTGGTATTGCAAATAAGTTCTACCATAATGAAATGGGACTAAAGGGAACTCAGGAACAAATAGATGCTGGGAATAAATTGATGATTCGGGTCTATGATTTCTTAGGGAAATCAGCGAAGAAAAAAATGCTAAATATCGACAGTATGAAAATTTTTGTCAAGAATTTTGCAGGAGTGTCTGAATTTCGCAAGAAAAAGGCTCTTGAGGATTTGCAGATTGGTATAGGCAAAATAGAATCACTTAATAAATAATAATTTTTTTTCAATATTCTATATTGTTGTGAATGATTTCTCTCATGCAACAACTCATCGCCTGGCTTGGCTGGGGTAACGGCATTGGTGCTATTGCTGGCGTCAGTGCCGTTTTGACTACAATTGTAGTTTTTATTCCTGTTGTGGCTGGCATGCTGCTTTATGGCTTGGAAAGATTGCAGGTTGAAATCCTCAAAAATCTAAATCATGATTTTGCCTTTTTTTTCGTAAACTTTCTCACTTTCCCAGGAACTTTCGTTCATGAAATGTCTCATTTGATTTTTGCGGTTATCACGGGTGCAGAAGTTCACGAAATTTGTATGTTTGAAAATGATAATGGACGCCTTGGACATATTAGTTACCAAGTTCGTGGGCCTTGGTTCATACAAGCCGTACAACATTCTTTGACTGCGGTTGCGCCGACTGTTGTTGGTATTGGCTTGGGGTGTTTTTTGCTGAATTATATTTTTACAGCAAAGCTATCTTTAGAGATGAATGTTGGCTTGTGGTATTTGGTAATTTCACTTGTAGATCATTCGACAATGAGTGATGCCGATTTGAATCATTATTTTCAAGGCGTGTGGATTTTTATAGTTCCTATATTTCTATTTTTCTTTATTCTTGGTTTGAACGCTTAATTCCACAAAACTTCGCCCTCTTGCCGTCAATTCTCGAAAAAGGTATTTTAAATGAGTTGATAGTGGAGGCACAAGTATGATCGATAGAGATGAATTCAATGCGTGTATGAGTTCCGCTCGGCAAAAAGGTTTGGCTGAAGGCGAAGCAAAAGTAAAAGAAAGGTATGCTGCTCGTTATAAGAAGATTGTTGAATACCTTCGCTCTCATGGAGTGCCTGAGAAATTGCTGAAAGCCGCTTTTGCAATCAAGTAGTATGAATGAATGTTCTATTAGAAAACCTGCCGTTATTTTAGCGGATTCTATGGAAGAATATATGGCGCCTCCAAATCCGTATAAAAATCCCCCGAAAAGCAAATTAAATCTGTTGGAGTTAGGACGGTATGCAAGGCGCGTTGGGAAAACCGTTGATAAACTAACTGCCGAAGAAATTTTGCAGTTTAAGATTGGTTAGCATATCAAAAAAATCCCTGCCACTTGCTGTGACAGGGATATTAACATAGTCATGCCCGCCACAGTGCGGGCTTTTCCGTTTCAAAACAGAGAACTGCTAATTACTTCTTCTTCGTCTTCTTGGTTTCAAGCCATTCGTCGAAGGTAATGCTGCGGTCAACAACACCGTTCGGCGTGAGTTCCAAGACGCGGTTTGCGACGGTTTGAACAAATTCATGGTCCTGAGAGCAGAAGATGACCGGACCCTGGAATGCCTTGAGACCGTTGTTCAAAGCGGTGATGGCTTCCAAGTCGAGGTGTGCGGTCGGTTCGTCGAGGAGCAAGCAGTTTGCGTTCGAGAGCATCATCTTCGAAAGCATGCAGCGCACCTTTTCACCACCGGAGAGCACGTTTGCGCTCTTCAAAGCTTCTTCACCGGTAAAGAGCATACGGCCGAGGAATCCGCGGATGAACGTTTCGTCTTGTTCCTTGCTGTACTGGCGCAGCCAATCCACGAGGGAGAGGTCCGTTTTGAAATAAGCGTCGTTGTTCTTCGGGAAGTAGTTGTAGCTGATGGTGTTGCCCCACTTGAGTACGCCATCCGGTGCCTTGATTTCTTCGGCAATGAGCTGGAAGAATGCCGTCTTGAGTGTGTCGTATTCACCGACGAGAGCGACCTTGTCCTGGTTGCCGAGCGAGAAGTCGAATCCCTTGCAGACGATGCCGTCGCCGCCATCAACGGTGGCGTTCTTGACTTCGAGTACGATCTTACCCGGTTCGCGGTCCATCTTGAAGTTCACCCACGGGAACTTACGGCTGGAGGCCGGCATTTCTTCGACGGTCATCTTGTCCAAAAGCTTCTTACGGCTGGTGGCCTGCTTGGCCTTAGCGGCGTTAGATGCGAAGCGGCGAATGAACGCCTTGAGTTCTTCAATCTTTTCTTCTGCGCGGCGGTTCTGGTCCTTGCGCTGCTTCTGGGCGAGCTGGCTTGCTGCGTACCAGAATTCGTAGTTACCGCCGTAAATGTTGATCTTGCCGTAGTCGATATCGCAAGTGTGCGTGCAGACGGCGTTCAAGAAGTGACGGTCATGGCTCACCACGATCACGATGTTTTCGAAACGTTCGAGGTAGTCTTCGAGCCAGCCGACAGTTTCCAAATCAAGGTGGTTCGTCGGTTCGTCCAAGAGCAAAATGTCCGGGTTGCCAAACAGAGCCTGGGCGAGGAGCACGCGGATCTTCTGGCCGCCATCGAGTTCGGACATCAAGTTGTAGTGGAATTCTTCGGGAATGCCGAGGCCCTTGAGGAGCACGGCTGCGTTGGAGTCGGCTTCGTAACCGCCGATTTCGCCAAAGCGCGTTTCGATTTCCATGGCCTGCATGCCCTGTTCTTCGGTCATTTCAGGGAGCGCGTAAAGTTCGTCGCGCTTCTTGCCAAGTTCGTAGAGTTCCGGGAAACCCATCATCACGGTTTCGAGGACAGTGTTGTTTTCGTAGGCGAAGTGGTCCTGCTTCAAAACGGCGATACGTTCGCCCGGGTCCTTCGTGACTTCACCCGTGTTCGGTTCTAGTTCGCCCGAAAGAATCTTGAGGAATGTGGACTTGCCGGCACCGTTTGCGCCGATGACACCGTAGCAGTTGCCTCTCTTGAAAGAAAGGTTCACTTCCTTGAAGAGGACGCGGCTACCATACTGGAGACTGACATTAGAAACATTAAGCATGGCGCCAAAGATAGTAAATTGTGGGTCGGGATTGTAGGGGGCTTGGGCATTGCTAGCCCGAAAAAGCTATTATTAAACGTGTCATCCTGAACAACGCGAAGGATCCAGTAGAAAAACCGTCATTCCGAGCATCGCGAGGAATCCAGTTGTTTTTTAGGTTTACTATGAAAATTAATTTATTTAAAAATATGGTGGAGCTCGCAATCTGTGCCTCACTCGCTTTTGTTATTTCGGGATGTTCCGATGAACGTCATGTGGTGTCTATCGATGTAACAGAAGTCACTGATGAAGAAGTCTCTGATGATGAAGGCTCGTCTACTGAGAAAAGTTCGTCTTCCTCCTCTGCTAAGTCTAAGTCGTCTTCGTCCTCGGCAAAATCATCCTCTTCTTCTGCGGAAAAGTCCTTTTTCAGTAAAACTTGGCGCGAAGATTGCCTTGCGAAAATCAACGAATATCGTGCAACCGAGAATCTCGATCCGCTGACATTCGCACCAGAAGAAAAGCAAACCTGCACTGACAATCAAGCTGCCGACGACCTCGCTTCGAATAAAGCTCACGGTCATTTTGGTGATTGCGGCGAAGGTGCGCAAAATTCGGGTCCTAACTTTAGCACCTCTTGGCGCAAAACTGCAACAGAAGCAACCGATGCTTTCCTCAAGATGATGTGGGAAGATGAAAAGGCTCTTGTGGTAAGCGGTGAGCGCGATCCCGACAAAAAAGAGGATTATTCCTATATCGGCCATTACCTGAACATGAAGGGCAATTACAAAACGGTCGCTTGTGGTATTGCTCTCACGGAAGATAGTAAAAAAGGCTGGCTGAATATTAATTTTTTCAGAAAGTAAAAACCTAATAAAATTGTAAGAAATTCCCATGATGATTAGTCATATGGAAATTATTTTGTAATATAAGCCCCATTTACTTAATGGGGTCTTTTTTTTATCTTTGTCCCCATGAGTTTAAAGTCAAAATTTTTCATTTTTTTGTTGACGTTTGTTGCGCTTGCTTATTCGGCAGCTCCTGCGGATTCTACTAAACCTTCGAAAAAGGGCGGGCTTCTTGGTAGCCTTTATCCAGTTGAAGAGGATGAGGCAATCCATCGTGGAAATATCCTCACGGGCGCAACGCTTTTCTTGCTTCAAGGAAATTCTGACGAAGATGCGCTGAACATTCTGTTTGGTGATATTTACAAGGCCGAAGGTTATACTTTTACCGCCGAAGTTTTTGGTGGATATTTTATTCGTGATGCTATGGCGATTGGCGCTCGTGCTGGGTACAGTCGTACATATGTAGATATCGACTATTCAATCCTCGAAGATCTGGCCGATGTTAAGGAACATCGCAAGTATGTGAGTAACGGTTTTTTTGTTCAGCCGTTCCTCAAGAACTATTTGAAAGTATTTGATTCCAAGACGATTTACTTTTTTAACGAAACTTCGCTTACGGTAGAATATTCCTACGGTATCTCGCAATCGGATGATGGCAAGGATGTTTCGAAAACGAAAAATCATGGCTGGACGTTTAAGTTTGGCATTAATCCTGGCCTGAGTATTATGGTGCTGGATCGTTTGGCGTTTGAAACTTCAGTCGGACTTTTGGGCTTGAACTCTTCGTGGATTGTAGTTGAAGAAAATGGTGAAAAACGCAGTGAAGTTTCTTACAACATTGTGAATTTTAAGATAAACTTATTGGCCCTTGATTTCTCGTTGGTGTATTTCTTCTAGGAGTTTGTAATGTTGTTAGAAAATTTTAATCGCACGAAAAATGGATATTGTGCTAGTGCTGCGCTCTCGCTCCTTGGACTTGTCGCAATTGTACTTTTGAATGGATGTTCGGCAGATTACGATACATTTGGGGCATCGGATTACCGCAATTTAGAAGAAATTTCGTTTGCAGAACAGGATGGCTCATCTGCTGTATATTCGGCAGAACATCGCATGGAATTTGATTTTGTAGCACCGCCAGAATCGCTTGATACCTGGGATTCTGTGACAGTCGAAAATATCGATATGAGTCATTTTGCATCACTCTATTTGGTTGATGGTAAAATTGAGGAATTCCCGACGGATTCTTTGGCGCTGGATTCTTTGACGAAAAAGGTTTCTCGTTCAAAAAAAGCGGTAAGAGTTGGCGATAAAATTCAAGTCCCTAGCGACCATATTGTTTATGTCGTTGTTGTTTCCGAAAGCGGGAAAAAATCAATTTGGCAGTTAGTGTTGAACGTTCCAGAACTCGAACCGGTAAGCAGTTCCTCTTCTGCAAAATCTGCAAAGTCTAGTAGCTCCGCGAAAAGTTCTGCTTCTAGTAGTGCATCGAGTAGTTCCACAAAATCCGCAACGTCAAGTAGTGTGTCGAGCAGTTCCACGAAAAAATCGAGCAGTTCAAATAGCGACGAATCTCCTGACTCTAGTGACTCTCGTGAATCCAGCGATTCTCAAAACTCTAGCAGTTCTGCTGCTGAAAATCCCGTCGAATCCAGCGGCTCTCGAGAATCTAGCGATTCTCGCGAAGCTCCCGCCCCGCGCATCCTCTCGCTTTCCATCGCAGGCAAATCCGCTGAATTTGATGCAGACCGCAAAACGTTCCACGTGGACGATCTGGATTTCCGCACTGATCTCACAACGCTTGAACTTTCTGAAATGGAACTTTCAGAAGGTGCGACCGCCAATGTCGAAGTGGGTGAGTCTTATGACTTTGGTGCTGGCGTTCAAGTGACTGTCACGAATGCAAACGACGAATCTGAAACGTACACTATCAAGGCGGGCTATCAGCTGCCGGGATCGAATTTTAACACCTGGAAAGGTGATTATGTCACGCCTGATTCCATCTGGGGTAATGCCAACACGATTTTGACGACGACGGAAAAAATCACGTCTGGCTCCATGATCGGTGCTCAAATCCAGACGAGTTCTGCTCTTACAAAAACGGCAAGCGGAAGCCTTTACACGGCGGTCTTTAATCCCAAAGGCGTTGGTACTCTCTCGATGGCGAGTTCTTCGACATGGCCCGACGGCAATGAACTCCTGGATTTCGGCAAGCCTTTTAACGCTCGCCCTGAATTCATGGAAGTCAAGTTCAGCTACGAAGGTAAAGGCGACAGCTGCGATATTTACATTCTTCTTGAAAATCGCACCGGCGACAAGAACGTCAATCGCAAATCAAGTGACGTGAACAAGCTGGTCGCTTCCGCTTGGTTCCGTTCCACAAAGGCCGATAATTCCGGCCGCGAAAATCCTGATGTCGTAAGTGTCTCGGAACCGGACGAAAATAAGATGCGTACGCTCCGTCTCAAGCTCCAGTACGGCGAACCGCTCGCAGGTTCACCGATTGAAAATTCTTCGACGTTCAACACGAAACTTGAATCCTCGAACAAGTCCGCCATCAACAACGGCTTGGTGCAGGGGACAGGCGACGAGCCCGTGACGCATATCCGTGTTGTGTTTGCTTCGAGTGCCGATGGCAACCATTACAAGGGCACAAAGGGCGCTACACTCGTCATTGACGAAATGAAGCTGATATATTAAGCCCATATATTATATAATACTCACAAGGGTTCCCAAACTTTCGGCTTTTAACTAACTTTTAATTAAGGTTAGAAAATGATACGAAAGTTATATCTCCCTCTTCTTATTGCACTGTTCTCGCTCGCGCTCACATCGTGCCAAAGCGAGAAACAGACCGTCATCCCCAACAGGGTTCATTCCATCAGCGATCTCGGCCACAAAAAAGTGGGCGTGCAGATAGGCAACACCGCCGATATCTACGCGTCGGACTTTGGTGGCGACACGGCGAAAATCGATGTCGAACGCTATACGAAACTTGCCGATGCCGTGCAAGCGTTGTTGCAGGGAAAGATTGACGCGGTCATGAGTGATGATCAGCCAGCCAAGGCTTTCGTGCTCCAGAATCCGTCGCTTCGCATTCTCGAAGAAGTCTTCGTCGAAGAAATGTATGCAGGCGTTGTCGCGAAGGGCAACGAAGCGCTTTTGGATTCAGTGAACCAGGCGCTTGAAGCGATGAAGAAGGATGGCGTTTACGATTCCCTCTTCAACACGTACATTTACCGTTCGGGCAATTACCACTACCAGAAAAAAGTGACCGAAGGCCCGAAGCTCGTTGTTTCGACCAACGCTCAGTTCCCGCCATACGAATATTACGAGAACACAAAGATTGTCGGTCTCGATATCGAAATCGTGAACTACATTGCCGACTACCTCAACCGCACGGTCGAAATTCAGGACATTGAATTCGACGCGATTATCAATGCGGTCGCATCGGGCAAGGCTGATGTCGGATTCTCGGGATTCACCGTGACCGAAGAACGCAAAAAGTCCATCAACTTTACGACTCCGTACACGCTCTCGAAAGTCGTCGTGATTGTTCGCGGTGACCAAACTGTCGAAAGCGAAGAAAGTTTTGGCGATCATGTCTACAAGAATTTCGTGAAGGATTCCCGTTGGAAGTTCATTGTCGAAGGTCTCCGCAACACGCTCGTGATTTCGTTCTTTGCGGCTCTCCTTGGCATCATGATTGGCTTTGTGATTGCGCAGATTCGCACGAGCAATGAATTTAACGGTCGTTTCAAGGTACTGAATTGGTTTGCGAAGGCATACCTCGCCGTGATTCGCGGCACGCCGATGATGATCCAGCTCCTCATCATTTACTACATCGTATTCTCGTCGGTGAACATCAACAAGATTCTCGTCGCGATTGTCGCATTCGGCATCAACTCGGGTGCATACGTTTCCGAAATCATCCGCAGCGGCATCAAGGGCGTAGACCCGGGACAGATCGAGGCTGGTCGTAGTCTTGGCCTCAAGTTCCGTACTGTCCTTTATTACATCGTATACCCGCAGGCGTTCAAGAATTCGCTCCCGGCTCTCACGAACGAATTTATCTCGCTCATCAAGGAAACTTCCATTTGCGGTTACATCGGCCTTACCGACCTTACTCGCGGTGGCGATATCATCCGCAGTATGACTTACGAAGCCATGCTCCCGCTCCTTGCTGTGGCTGCAATTTACTTTATCATTGTCGCCGGGCTCTCGGCTTGTGTTGCAAAACTTGAAAAGAGGTTGAAGAAAAATGAACGCTAATGCAGAAACTTTAATCCAGGTCAAGAACCTTTGCAAATCTTACGGTGACAAGCAAATCCTCAAGGGTATTTCGCTTGATATCCATCGCGGTGACGTGATTGCAATTATCGGCCCGTCTGGTTGTGGTAAGTCGACGTTCTTGCGCCAGCTGAATTTGCTTGAGCAGCCGACGAGCGGTGATATCCTTTTGGATGGCAAGAGCATTTTGGCAAAGGACGTTTCGAAGCCTTCGATTCGCGAGCGCGTTGGCATGGTTTTCCAGCAGTTCAACCTGTTCAAGAACATGACCGCACTCAAGAACATCATGTTTGCGCCGGTGAAACTCGGTCGCTTGTCCAAGGCAGAAGCCGAAACGCGTGCTCGTGAACTCTTGAAGCGTGTGGGACTTTTGGACCGTGCAGATCATTACCCGGCACAGCTTTCGGGCGGTCAGCAACAGCGTATTGCTATTGCCCGTGCCATGGCAATGCAGCCCGAAGCCATCCTCTTTGATGAACCGACGAGTGCATTGGACCCGGAAATGGTGGGCGAAGTGCTCAAGATCATGAAGGACCTTGCAAAGTCAGGAATGACGATGATCGTTGTGACGCACGAAATGAGCTTTGCCCGCGAAGTGGCAAACCGTGTGCTGTTCTTTGCCGACGGTTACGTTAAGGAAGACGGATCCCCTGAAGAAGTCTTCGACAACCCGAAGGACACCCGCCTCAAGGAATTCTTGTCCGCACTCAAGAAGTAGACTGTCGCGGCACTCCCGCATTAAGTTGTCATCCCGGACTCCGTTCCGGGATCACCATTATTTGTCATCCCCGCCTTATTTCTTCGTCATCCTGACGCTGAAGGCGGAAGACAACTCAAAAGGCGAGTGTTGCGACCATGCTTGCATGGGCATAACCGAGCCAAAGAGTTGGGGCGTAGCCCCATCCAGTTAAGTTTTAATGACGATAAAAACTAGAAACCCCGGTTTTAAAACCGGGGTCTCTTTAAACGCGTGCATCTTGTCGGCATTTAGCCGGCGTTCAGCGCTTAGTTATAGCTATTCTTAGCTTCGGACTGAGCCTTGAAAATCTTGTCGTATTCGTCCTTCGAGATTCTCATGTAACCCGTCACGATCTTGCCAGATTCGTCTTCGCCGAATTCATAGTAGGCGGAGTCGCCCTTGACGCGCATCAAAATGTCCATGTTGAGCGAATTCTTGCCACGGAGAGCGTTGTTCTCGTATTTGGCCGTGAGGTCGCCGTTCACGTTTCTGATGGTGTAATCGACGTTGTTTTCGGTAAGAACTTCGAAAATCATGTCGGCTTCGCCTTTCCAGTAACCCGTATAGTTGGGCTTTTCATTGTTGCAGCCGAAGAACGTAAACGAAGAAATTAAAAGTGCGGAGAGTATAAGTTTCGTTTTCATGCTCTTAAATTAGATAATTTTTTCCGGTTGGGTTAGCGAATCTATGTAATGTTGTTTTAACGGTGAGTTATTTACAACACCTGAAACCGACACTCGGGTACTGGTTCTGCGGGTAGAAGCTGAATTTGCTTACGGAACAGCTACTTTCGTTGTTCGTGTTCCATGCGCCACCTGCGACCAGGAACTTGTCCGGGTGCTGCTTGCTTGTTGAGGCTGTCCATTCCCAGAGGTTTCCGTTCATGTCGTACATGCCATACCAGCTGCGGCATTGCGTCTTGCGACCGCTTCTCTTGGCTGCCTTTGTGTTGGTATTGCACTTGCTCTGCTTGTAACCATTACCGTAAGAGAACTTGAAACCGTCCTTGCCACGGCAGGCGGCTTGCCATTCTTCGATTGTGCAGAGGTGTTTGCCTTCGTTCTTGCAAATGCGTGCGGCTTCTTCCTGGCTTACCATGTCCTTCGGTGTAGCGTCCGGCTGGTTCGGGTATTCATAGGCGTCTACGCAGACGGTCTTTCCGCCAACCGGGACGGGGTAGGCGTTCTTGCCGCAAATGTTATCGCTTGCCATGTCGTACTTGGCTTCTTCCCAAGCGGAGCGGTTACCGACGGAGTCGGTAGCGTAGAAGAACACGGAACCGGTCTTGTTGTATTCTATGCCCTTGCTTGCGTCTTGCGGATTGAGCGTATCGCCGATGGAAACAAACGTCTTGCATTTGATTTCGTCGCACTTGACCTTGAGCTTGATCGGGTCGTAGTAGCGGCCTGCAGGAGGCGTGATTTCGGCTGTGGGCGGGACCTTGTCCGAGTTGCGGAGGCTATCGGCGAAGCGAGCCTTGTTCAGGGAATCCTGGCGGTCTCTCTCGATACGTGCGAGCGAGTCGTTAACGCGGGCGAGACTATCCCTGCGGAACTTGCGATAGGCACGGATGCTGTCCTTGTTGACTGCCGGGACTTTGGGCAAATTGGCGAGCGAATCTGCCGTGCGGATGGAGTCCGCGATGCGCAAACTGTCTGCGATTCTAGCTTCTTCGAGAGCCTTCAAGCTGTCGGCCTTGGCCTGTTCGGCGCGGAGGCTATCAAGAATCTGCTGTTGGCGGAGTGCGAGTTCCGAGAGTTTCTGTTCTTCAAGCGCTTGCTGCTTGACCTTGTTGAGCTGGCACTGCACTACAAAAAGGCAGATGAGCAAAAGGAACATCAAAATCAAGATGACGAGATTGCGTTTCCCGTTTTTCTTCTTCTGGTTGCCCTGCGCATTTTGTGCGTTCTTCGTAGAATTCTTTTCGTTGTTTGCCATAAGTTACACCTTGTTTTCGACTGCTTCGTTTTCACCTTCGGCTTGATCTTCTTCAATAACTTCGTTGAAGAGGTCGTGCCAGTGGCGGAAAATTTCTGCTTTAAGTTCTTTCGGGGTGAGGCCGCGTCTCAGGTTGTTTCTGTAAGCGGTAGAAATTTTACCTGTTTCTTCGGAGACGATGATGATGAGGGCATCACTTTCGGCAGCGAGAGCTTTAGCGGCGCGGTGGCGCATACCGTAGCCTGCATCGCCTTCGGCGTTACCGGTCGGCATTGGGAGAATGCAGCCTGCGGCGACAATCGACTTGCAGTTGAGAATCACGGCGCCGTCGTGCAAAGCGGAGTTCGGGAAAAACAATGCGCGCAAAAGTCTAGAGCTGATTCGTGCATCGAGGTATTCACCCGTATCAGCGTAGTTCTTGAGGCCCACGCGTTTTTCAAGCACGATGAGCGCGCCGGTCTTTGTCTTTGCCAAATCCTGAACGGCTGAGCAAATTTTCTGGGCGATGTCATCGAGACCGCTCGCGTGGAAGAGGATGTTTCGCAAGTCCACTTTACTCACGCTCTGACCGATTCGCGTAAGGGCGCTTCGAATTTCGGGCTGGAACAAAATCACGATGGCGATAATACCGAGCGTAGCGAGGTTACTGAGCATCCACACAAGCGTATGGAGTTCCCACCACTGCGCAATGAGCCATGCGAGAATAAGCAAAAAGCCGCCGAAAATCATCTGTGCTGCACGCGTCCCGCGGAACAGCAAAAAGATATAGTACAGAATGACTGATATGAGGAGAACGTCCAGAATGTCAGCCATACGAACATCGATGATGCCGAATAACTTAAACAGCGTCATGGGACTTCAAAGCCTCCAAATATAAAAGTGATTCTTTTGCTTCGCGAACATCGTGAACGCGGATAACGCTTGCACCGCCAAGGGCGGCGATAATGTCTGCGGTCACGGTCGGGATAAGTCTATCGCTTGTTTCAAGTCCAGGCATCTTTCCGATGTAGGACTTTCTCGACGTGCCGATCAAAACGGGGTAGCCGTCCTTGAGCATCACGTCCACGGACTTCATCAAGTCTATGTTGTCTTGAACCGTCTTTCCAAAACCGATACCCGGATCAATGCAAATGCGTTCTTTTTCGACACCGGCGTCAAGGAGCTTCTTCACCTGAGCCAAGAGTTCTTCTTGAACTTCCTGCACCACGTTTGTGTATGGCTTAAAGTCCTGCTGCATCGTTCCGAAGTTTCCGCGCATGTGGTTCAGCACCACGCTTGCCTTTGTGCTTGCAACGGTTTCTATCATCTTCGGGTCCATCATGCAGGCGCTGATGTCGTTGATGATGTGCGCACCGAGCTTCATGCATTCTTCGGCGACTTTAGCCTTGACCGTATCGACCGAGATGTAGAACTTGCGGAATCCCGGATTGTCGAGGTCTTCCGAAATGGTTGCGGTCTGTGCGAGCGCCTCTACGACGGGGCATACGCGGTCAAGTTCTTCCTGAACGCTCACGGGAGCACTCCCGGGGCGGCTGCTTTCACCGCCGATATCGAGAATCACAGCACCTTGTTCCACCAACGAAATGGCGTGCTCGTAAGCGGCTTCGGGCGTGTTATGCTTGCCTCCATCAAAGAAACTGTCCGGGGTAACATTCACGATACCCATGACAAGCGGCATCCTCGAAGCTGGAATGATGTCGTTTCCAATTTTCCAAGAGATTGCACGATTAGATTCTAATAGAGAGCGGAGCATTGAGCGACCTTATTCGTTTTCTTTCACAGAATTTGTAGCGGTTTCGTTGCCTGATGCAGGGGCGGGCTGCACGTCGGTAATCGGAGCTACCGGCGGTTGGTCACCCGGGTCAGGCGGCGGAGTATTTTCTTCTTCGCGTTTCTTTGCGAGCTCTTCCATGGCCTTGTACTGGCGGCTCTTCTTTGTACCGGTGAGCTTTTCGCCAGCCATGACCTTGTCGATTTCTTCGCGGTCGAGCACTTCAAATTCAAACAGCGCTTCGGCGAGGTCGGTGAGCTTGTCCTTGTGTTCTTCAAGGAGTAGTCTTGCCTTGTTGTCCATACGCTTGATCAAGTTGTTGATGGCGTTGTCGATCTTTTCGGCCATCATTTCAGACATTTCCTTCGGCTTACTGATTTCGCGTCCGAGGAATACTTCGCCATCGGCGCGGCTGTAGCAGACCGGTCCGATTTCTTCGTCAAAGCCCCATTCCGTCACCATCTTGCGGGCTAGTTCTGTCGCGCGCTGAATGTCGTTACTTGCACCTGTGCTCTGGTGGTTGAAGAAAATGAGTTCGGCGAGACGGCCGGACATCATGATCATGATGCGTTCTTCGGCGTATTCGCGGCTGTAGCTGACCTGGTCGCGTTCGGGCAAACTCATGGTCACACCGAGAGCGCGTCCGCGAGGGATAATCGTAATTTTGTGGAGCGGGTCGGAGTGCTTGCAGAGAAGCGTCATGAGGGCATGGCCTGCTTCATGGTAAGCGGTGTGGCGCTTTTCTTCGTCGGTCATGAGGAGCGTGCGGCGTTCAGCACCCATGCTGAGCTTGTCGCGTGCTTCTTCAAAGTCGAGCATCGTCACTTTCTTGTTGTTGAACCTTGCGGCGAGGAGCGCTGCTTCGTTCACCAAGTTTTCGAGGTCTGCACCGGCAAGTCCCGGAGTTCCCTTAGCGACTGCCTTCACATCGACATCATCGCCAAGAGGCACCTTGCGCTTTTTCAAGTGTACCTTCAAAATTTCTTCACGGCCCTTGAGGTCGGGGAGGCCCACCACAATCTGGCGGTCAAAGCGGCCCGGGCGGAGGAGAGCCTTGTCGAGCACATCCGGACGGTTCGTGGCGGCAATCAAAATCACGCCTTCGTTAGCGGTAAAGCCGTCCATTTCCACGAGCAACTGGTTCAAAGTCTGTTCGCGTTCGTCGTGACCGCCTCCGAGACCTGCACCACGCTGGCGACCCACGGCATCGATTTCGTCGATGAACAAAATGCACGGAGCGTTCTTCTTACCGGTTTCAAACAAGTCACGCACGCGGGATGCACCCACGCCAACGAACATTTCCACGAAGTCCGAACCCGACATGCTAAAGAACGGCACGCCTGCTTCGCCTGCAACAGCGCGGGCGAGGAGCGTCTTACCTGTACCCGGAGGGCCAACGAGCAAAGCACCCTTCGGGATGCGGCCACCGAGCTTGTCGTATTTCTTTGGATCCTTCAAAAATTCAACGAGTTCCTGCAAGTCCTGCTTGGCTTCGTCGCAACCGGCAACGTCATTGAACGTGGTCTTCTTCTGCGAGTTCAGCTGGCGCACTTGGCTCTTGCCGAACGAGAACGGGCTCTTACCGCCACCGCCCATCTGACGGCTCATCATGATATAGAAGAACGCAATCAGCAAAATGGCTGGCAAGAATGCAACGAGAGTATCAATCCAGGTGGTCGATTCGTGAATGACCTTGACCTTCACGCCCTTGAAAGCTTCCCAAGTCGAAATCTGCTCGTTCGAAATATCGAGCATGTGGCTCTTGAAATGCTTGTTCTTGGTGTCGGTGCTATTGCGAGTGAACCTGGCGAGAGCGCTTTGGCTCTTCTTGGCCTCGGCGATTTCTTCCGGGGACATCTCGTAAGCGCCTTCGATAATCACGCCATCGGGAGTCTTCTGGAGGGTGAGTTCAGTAATGACCTTGGTTGAATCGCCCATCATGGCTAAAAATTCGGTGCGGGTGATATCCTTGCTGGACTCTTTCCCGGTCATGGGGAACATGACGAAAAGCATGAGGAGCATGATGAGAACAATGATAAAATTCTTGTTCTTAAACGGAGCTGGCTTCTTTGGTTGATTCATTATAATCCTTTTCTTTCTTCTCGCAAGATACAAATTTTGCGGCTGAAAGCGCGTCTTTGAACTCGCAAATCCAGACAGTATGCGCTATTTTGACGACGGAACGCCGGCGATAAACCGCCCGGACCGGGATTTTCACGTGGGCAGGCTCCTTAGGACCGTAGAAAAAGCCAATCGGGAACCGAAAACCCTTTTCTGTGAGCCACAACCGGAACATTTCGGACAGATCTGCATTGGCGTATTCGCGTAGAATCTTGTTGAGCTTTTTCTTGTCCAGCGCAATCGTACGTATTGCATTGTCATCCTGAGGCGAAGCCGAAGTAAGCGGGAATCCCCTTGTGTCATCCTGAGCGAAGTCGAAGGATCTAGAGCATTTAGCGATTACTTTTGCATACGCTTTGTCTGCTAGCCCCGCAATCTTGCAAAGCTGTTGGATTGCCCCCGGACATTCTCGTTCCAGATTCGGCAAAAACTCGTGCCTAATCTTGTTGCGTGCGAACTTCACATCCGCATTGCTTTCGTCCTCGCACCAGCTTAAACCATTTTCGCGAGCATAGGCGAGGAGGTCGCTACGAGTGACGTTCAAGAATGGACGATAGATGTGAATGCAGGGAATGTCATGCCCGACTTGATCTCTTTGATCACTTAGTGCTTTAGCACTTATGTGAGCATGATCCGCGTATGGGGAGGGCATCTCCTTCTTGTCCAGAATCTCCCTTACTTCCTGAATCCCGCGGAGCCCGGCTAGCGTTGTCCCTCGCTTAAGACGCATATACATCGTCTCCGCCTGATCCCCCGCATGATGCGCCGTCACGATAGCTATCGTAACGCACCCTTCTTCAATGTCATCCCGGACTCCGTTCCGGGATCGCCATTTTTTATTCAGAGCAATCTCGACTAGCGCTTTATACCTTGCATCTCGTGCGTTCTCTTCTAGCGAACCGTCTGCATCTTTCAGAGCTTCACCATCCAACTTCTTCAAGAAAAACGGAACGTCGTGCGACTTTGCAAATTCTTCTACAAATTTTGCGTCTCTGTCTGCCGTTCCTTCGCGTAGCCCGTGATGTACATGCGCAATGCCTAGCCATTCAATTCCAAGTGCATCGCGGTTCTCGATAAAATAATGAGCCAAGCAAATAGAATCTAAACCGCCTGAAACTGCAAGCAGCAGGCGCTTAAAACCATGATGGCGAATATTTTCAACTAAATCGAAAGTCAATCAAATAGAGTTCAGGGCAAGAGTAAAATTCTTCTTAATCACCGTAGTCGATGTGTGGGTATTTGCTTAATGAATCTAAAGTTTCCTTTGTCGGGAGCGATCTTACGCATGTATAGAATTCATTTTGATTGTCGATGTCGTAGATGAATACGGGGCCATCGTCATAACGTTTGGGGCCAATATATTTGTCTCTAGCGCTGAGTAGAAAATTTTCATCTTTTTCTAAACATAGATTTTTTGTTATAAAAGCACTTTTGTTTTGTCGACTGCAAGTTTTGCCATTGCTAGAAAATACTTCAAGAAGATTTTCTCCTGTAGAATCAAGCCAAATGCTTTTGGTGTATTCAAAAGACTGGTTTGCAATAGAAAAAACTTGATGGTAATAGTCCATTTTTGAAAATTTGAAGACTCCAAGTTTTACTAAAACGGAACTCATGTATGGTTCGTACATTAATCCTAATGTGTTTAACAATATAAAGCTGTAGAGTGTTGATCTTTTTTGTTCAGTTTCTTTATTCCCGATGGAATCATCTTTTGCTAGAGTCCCTTTTTCGAAAGTTTTGGTAACATATAAGGAATCTTGCGTAAATTTCAAAGTACGATTGTATATAGCGAATTCATTTGAGGAGTCGCAGTTGACTTCGGTCTTTCCGTAAATCCTAGTGCATTTGGTCATATTCCATGTGCCGTAAAGACCGTTGTGGTCGTTGCTTAATGCCAATGTGTCAAGATTGTAGATTTCGTCGTAGAATTGTTGTCTCGAAGAATCATCAGATATTTTTCTTTGGGCCGGACTAATCCACATGGAATCTCCGACAATTTTGATTTTATTCGAGTTCCAGGGCTTGTTGTTTTCTCCCCATGTAAAAGTCTTGGATTCGGAATTGTAGTTACAGGAGACTGTTCCTCGGTTTAAGATACCTGAGTTTTCATCGTAACTGTATGTTGTGGAAAACGTATATCCATCGTTGGAACAGGCGATGAACAAAAATGCGATAATTGCAAGTGCAATAATTTTTTTCATAAAAAATTCCATTTTGTTTAGATAGCAAAAAAATAACAAAATTTTGAAATCAATCTTTTTTTGAAAGCTGTTTGATGCACTGCCTGAATTCGTAGTTGTTGTTCAAGTAAGAACTTAACATCTTTTCTTCTTTACCGGTGATGTTACTGTAGTCTGATATCACTTTTGAAGAATCATATGTTGCGGCTTCGCAGATTTCTTTGGTAATTTGATTTATTTGTGTCGAATGATATTCGCAGGTCTTTTCCCCATTCGAAACGGTCATGTCACGTTTCATCGTGATTGGGTTCTCAAGCATATCCTGGTTGTATTTGACATTTAAATTGGTTCCATTTACAAAAAGAATGATTTCGTTAGCGTTTATTGCAGTAACCCAATAATTATCACCTAACTTAACTGTGTCAGGAATAGATTCGTAAGTATTTGTTTCTTTAATGTAACGCTCGTATTTCCCGTTATGTTTCTTTATTGCTCCAAAATAGTCAAAGCATGCATTTTCTAATTCATCAGCTTCGTCGAATAAATCATATACGATGGAGCAGAAGTTGTTTGTATAATATAACGGTGCCGGGTCATGTACGTAAGTAATCTTTTCTGTAGTGCCCGTGGGGGTAATCGTCATTTCAACATTTGCATAATCTTCTTCAACGAAGAACATTCCGTCATAAATTCGTCCAACATAATTCCATGTGCCAAATAGCGATTTTGAAGAACTTGTGTAAACAGAGGCTGCACTCATTTTAGACACGTCGTTGCATTCGGCTGCAATATAATCGCATTCGTATAGCGTATCATTGGAAAGCATATAGCCGAACGAACTGTAATCATAATTGTCTTTTTCGTATAACGTGTCTATGTCGACGAATCCTAAATATTTGCCGGTTTCCCACGAAAATGAATTTGAGGATTCTTTGTAAATACAATCGTGTTCAAGATGATAGTATCTCAAATGAATTGTGTCTAAGAAGGCAAACTCGCGAGTTTGCGTCCATGAAAGGATGCGCTTGTCGCTGTCTGTTTTTTCGGAGAAAGAGCTTGTTGCGATATCCGAGCTGTAAATGGTATCTTCGGAGGATGAAGATACTGGGCCTTCAGAAATACTTGTCGGATTATCTTCGCTGCAAGCGATAAGTGCAATAGCCGTAAAAAGAAGAGATGTAATCTTTTTCATAAATTATTCCCCTAAATTAATCATTGTAATTGCTGACGTACTGACTCAACAATTGCTTTGTATCTTCTGTCGGAAGACCTCTTGCACATTCATTGAATTCGTCGCTGTTATCAATGCTGAATCCTTCTACAGGTCCTTCTTTATAGTAAGATTGATCGTCGCTTTTATCACGTGCACTCAATAAGAATTCTGCGGTTTCTTCTTTGCACAATTTCTCGTTGATGAATCCCAATCTTTGCGTGTTTGTACAAGTCTTTCCGTTGCTAGACATCGTTGTAATGTAGTTCATTCCTGCTGCATTGAATTTAGGAGTCGAAGTAACTTCAAAGAGTTGGTTGCCAATAATGAACGATTGCGTTAAAAAATCTTTAGATTCCTTCTTTATCGTTTTTTCAAGCATCAGCTGCTTGATGGTGGCGTCGCCGATATCATAACCAAAACTACGATTTATAATTTTTCCGATGTTAACATCGTTTGGATCTAGGTTGTCTGAATCAACAGTTGTAATGATATAAATGGAGTCTTTTGTAATTTTCATTGTTCTTATAATTCCACTTATGCCACCGATGTATTTGGAACACTTGATTTCTGTATCCCCAAGGCTTCTCTTGCAACTGGTGACATTCCACGTCCCATAAATATCATTGTGGTCACTACTCAATGCCAACGTTTCGTAGTTGCGGTAAACGTCAAGAAACTGTTGCTCATCGGGATCATCCGAAACTTCCTTTTCTGTTGGCCCCATCCAGAGTGAATCGCCAACAATCTTATAAGTGCCCGGATCTAGAGATTCTGGATATTCTTCCCAAGCGAATGTTTTGGTGTCGGGGTGGTAATTGCAAGCGTATGTTCCCTGATAAATACGTCCCGTTGCTTCGTCGTACTTAATCGGAATGGCGTATGTGTAACCATCGCCAAAATCCGTTATTGCCTGAGTTGATGGCTTTGTTGTTTGAGTGTTGTCGAGCCCCGATGTCGGATTGTCTTCACTGCAGGCGGTGAGCATGAACATGCCAAATAAAACTGCGTAAGTCTTTTTCATATTAGAAACCCTTCTTAATTCAAATGAAATATATTAAATTTGTCTATTAAGGAGGCTGTCATGGTTAAAAATAAAGATAAAGTGTTCAGCAAGGTTGCTGAAACCGCCAAAGAAAGCGATATGATGCGCATGCGACGCATAGACGGCTCCCAAAATGGAGCCACGTTACGGACAAGAGTCGTCCGAGACAAGACAAAGTACAACAGAAATTTGAAACACAAGAAATCCCTCGCCGATGCGGGGGATTTCCCTTTTTTATGGGGAAATTTGGGGTTGAATGCGTTTGATGTTTTATGCCCTATTTTTGAATGTGTCATATACTGACAATTTGCGATTTTTCGCATTTTGCGAAATTAAAAAGCCACATCCACTTTTAATCCGGCGGAGCCTCCAAGTAAGTCCACTGCTGGAGTAACAAGAATTTTTGTGTCGTTCTTGAGCTCGGCGCGTCTCTTCTTGTAGATCTCGTAGACTCGTTCGTACGCGGCGCGTTTGCTATTCTCGCCGGTGCTGGTGATGATTGTGTAGAGGCTGACAAATAGACCTATAGAACTTGCGGTTATTAGGCTAACGCCTGAAATTTGTAGAGTTTGTCTGTGAATTTCGGCCCATGAATTCCTGTCGTTTTTTTCGTTATCGCTAAAAGCGATGATTGTGGTGAAAATGCCAAATCCTAGAGCGACTCCGCTGACAACGCTTCCGATTGTTGCTTCTTTGACAATGTCTTTTTCGGATTGGATCAAGTTCTCGTAATAGCCATCAAAGTCTACTTGCGTAAATTCTGCGTGTTGGATTGCCTGTACAGAATCCTTATAAAAGCGCGTTTGTCCGTTATCTTCGGTGGCGTTGGCCTGCCCAAACCCGAGTACTGCGGCAATAAGTAAAAATGCAAATATTCGTTGAATCATATTTTCTCCACAAATAAATTACCATTTTTTTGATTGCCGAGTGGCTCTTGGTGTCTTTTTTTTACAAAAAAAAGCCTAGCTTGCGTGTGCAAACTAGGCTGAAATTTTTGGAAGTGTTGTTTACTTTTCGCACTTCTTAAAGAAGCAGCTGCGAGCGCCTGTGTGGCAAGCGACTTGCGGGCCCTGCATACGCACCTTGAACAGCAGTGCGTCGGAATCGCAGTCGGCGGCCCATTCGACGACCGTCATCACGTTTCCGCTGGTGTCACCTTTGTGCCAGTATTCCTTGCGGCTGCGGCTCCAGAAAACCATTTCGCCACATTCGTGCGTGCGGCGGAGCGCTTCTTCGTTCATCCATGCCATCATCAGCACGTCGCCCTTGTCGGCGTCTTGAACGATTGCCGGCGCGAGTTTTACTCCACCGAATTCCACTTCGAATTTTACTTCTTTGATTAAGTCTTCAAACTTCATCTTTCGTCTCTCGTCTGTAGGCGCAAAGCGCCGTTCTTTCGTCTAATTATCCGCGAACCTGTCCATTGCCACGGAGAATCCACTTGTAGCTGCAGAGGCTTTCGACGCCCATCGGGCCGCGGGCATGGAGCTTGTCCGTAGAAATGCCCACTTCAGCACCGAGACCGTATTCGCCACCGTCTGCAAAGCGTGTGCTGGCATTCACCATGACGCTGCTGCTATCGACATTTGCGACAAAGTAGTCCTGAACGCTTGCATCTTCTGCAACAACGGCTTCCGTGTGGCGGCTGCTGTTCTTTTCGATGTGATCGCAGGCTTCTTCGACGTTGTCCACGAACTTGACGCTAGCCTTGAGGGCGAGGTATTCGTGATGGTAGTTGCTGTCATCGCCGATGTCCTTGATGCGGCTGTCGTGCGATTGGGCGTCCTTGTTGCCAAAGAGTTCTACGCCACGGTCGGCGAGGCAATCAATGAGCTTCTTGACGTTTGCTGCGTCAATGTGGCGGTCGATAATCACGCATTCCATGGCGTTGCACACGCCCGTGCGCTGCGTCTTGGCGTTGATGAGAATGTTCACGGCCTTTTCCATGTCGGCGGATTTGTCCACGTACACATGGCAGATGCCGTTGAAGTGCTTGATGACAGGAATCTTGCTCTGTTCCACGACGGCGCGGATCAAACGTTCACCACCGCGAGGAATCACGAGGTCGAGGCAATCGTTGCGCTGCAAGAGCATGCCCACGAGATCATGGCTCGTTTCGGTCACGAGCTGCACAGCGTCCTTGTCAACGCCGTTTTCTTCAAGAGCCTGGTGGAAAATCCCGGCGAGGCACTTTGCGGAGTTTAGCGATTCCTTGCCGCCGCGGAGAATTACGGCATTGCCTGCCTTGAAGCAAAGGCAAGCTCCGTCAATCGTCACATTCGGGCGGCTTTCAAAAATAAAGAACACAGAACCTATCGGCACAGCGACACGGCTAATCTTGATGCCGTTCTTGAGTTCACGAGATTCAAGAACGCGGCCGAGCGGGTCGGTAAATGCAGCGATTTCTTCGGCACCCTTGGCCATCGATTCGATGCGGGCATCGTTTAAAGTCAGGCGATCCATCTTGGAATCGTCGAGCTTGCCGGCGGCAGCTTCGAGGTCAAGCTTGTTAGCGGCGAGGATTTCCGGCTTCTTTGCACGGAGGATTTCTGCAACACGTGCGAGCACGGCTGCGCGCTTTTCAGCGCTCAATGTACGGATTTTCTTGCTCGCGTTCTTTGCATTGTTGGCGAGCTCGTCAGAGTATTTTTCCAAATTAACGTTATTCTGTGTCATAAGAGCAAATATAGAAATTTAATATGTATTGCACTGGATCCTTCGGGCTGTCGCCCTCAGGATGACGGTTTGCGTGCTTTGTCATGCCCGCCAGAGCCTGTGCTGAGCGAAGTCGAAGTAAGCGGGCACCTCCTTTTTAACGAAAAAGTCCCGCACCAGGGCGGGACTCTTGTAATTACTAATTATACGCTTCGGCCCTTCGGCTGAGCTCAGGGACCTGGACCTTAATAAGGTTGGTGAGCCTGCCGAACCAATTACAGCAAGTTCACGATTGCCGTGAACAGAGCATCCGAAAGGGCGTTCGTTTCCAAGCCTTCAATCACGCTGAACTGATTGAACATGATCTGTCCCTTGCCAAACGGCACGAGCTGCAGGTCCACACCCGTCTTGATTTCGCCATCCTTGAGCGTCACGGAACGTGCATAAACCTTAGCGCCAGCGAGCTCGTTCAACGAAATGCCCGGCATAGCCGATGCGGAGTTGTGGTCGAGAACGCCGTTGCCTCCGAACACAGCGAGGAGCGGAGAATCCTTCGGCAAGTAATGCAAGCTGAATTCGTTTGCACCCGTTGTCCAGTGTGCTTCAATCTTGCTTTCAAAGTTGTGGCTCTGGTTCAAGAGGTCGATATCTTCAGTCGTCATATCGGAGAGCAACAAAGTCTTGCCGCCGTTCTTCGTGACATCGATAATCTTTTCCAAGATTTCATCCGGCCAAGAACTCAAGTTTGCTGTGAAGATAATTTGTTCGGAACCGTCGAGCGCGGCGAGCACATCGCTAGATTCGTCGTAGTTATCGAGGAAGCAAACCTTGCTCATGGCGTCCTTCACGTCGGCCTGTTCGATTACGATCAAGTCTTCGTAGCTGGAATGGATTTCCTTGCCGCAATCCTTGAGCGTGAGCTTAATCTTGTACATGCCGGTAGCGCGCGGAGCCATCAACGTGCAAATGCCAAGCTGCGTAAGAGTTTTCTTTTCTGCAGGTTCTTCGGGCATGACCTTTTGCGTGTTGAGAACCTTTTCCTTAGCGTCGATAAGCGAAACTTCGATTTCCACATCTTCCAGACGACTGTTGTTCAAAAGCGTGAGCTGGAAGCTGACTTCGCTCTGCGGTGTGGCGACGTGTTCCAGTTCGCTGATGAGCACGCGGCTCGGTGCCGTGATTTCACGGGCGAACGTCTGGATGCCCTTGGACTTTCTGTTTTCGTCGTTGAGACCGCTAAAGTCTGTGCCGTTGTCGGCCCACTGGTCGAGGAAGAAACCGGAAATCTGCGGGTTGCTCTGGAAGGCGGTAATTTGGTCATACTTGCTCTTGAGCGCAATGCGGTAAACATCGGCGTTGAATGATTCGAAGTTCGGCCAAATGGAGAGCTTGCTATCGTCGACGAACGTTTCCACAGACTTGAATTCGTTCTTGATGGCCTTCTGGCTCTTGACACTGCGAGGACCGGCAATGGTGGTTGCGCGCTTCGGGAAGAGCGTGTTGTTCTTGAGCGTCACCAAAACCTTGTTTTCGATGTCGTTCAAAATAGGTTCTTCTTCATCCTGGAAGTGGCTGTCGCCGAGACCCGTATCCGGAACCATGAGCTCCACATCTTCCTTGTCGAACATGTGGGCGAGGTAGTGCGTGTAAGCAGCGCTCGGGTTTTCGCGCGGGTTGATACGCATTGTGGCGTACTGCGAGATGCGGTCGATGGAGACCGGGATAATCTTACCCGTATCCTTGTGGAAGTTTGCTTCGTTGTCGAGGTAGATACTGTTGAAGTTGCTGATAGCCGGGCGGCAGGTGTCGATCGGGCTAATAGCGTTCAATAGCTTGTTACCGTTCTGGAGCATGAACGTTCCGTTTTCGGAACCGAGAATCCAGGCGGCGATACACGGATGGTTGTGCTGGTCGCGCACCATGTCGTTGATGAGCTTTTTCGTGATTTCGAGGCCCTGTGCGGTCGAACGCATCGTGTGGATCGGGAATTCCTGGAACACGAACAAACCGATTCTATCGCAGATGTCGAGAGCCGTGCTGCTGAGCGGAGCGCCGCAAGAACGGATGACGTTGAAGCCTGCAGCCTTCACTGCGTTCAAGTCCTTTTCGAGAGCCGGGTTCTGGTCCGTCCAGAGGCCGCCTTCGCTCCACTGCTGGTTGTAGCTCACGCCCATGAGCTTCACGATTGAGTCGTTGATGTAGTAGTCGCCCTTGAGGCAGTCGAACTTGCGGAAGCCGAAAGTCTTCACGACAGGGAAGGTGTATTCCGGAGCCTTGCCCTTAGCGCCCTTGATTTCAAGCTGCATTTCGATGGCGAAAAGGTTCGGACGTTCCGGACTCCAGACGCACTTGTCCTTCTTCCAGTCCTTGATCCCAAGCAAGAACTTCTGCGTGGCGTTTTCCTTTTCGAGCTTGATATCCTTGAAGAATTCGTAAACGTCGCCGTTCGGGTTCTTCATGAGGATGCGGAGACGGGACTGGTAACCACGCGGGTTGTTGAAGAATGCTTCGACAGAAACGCGTTCCTGGTCCATGTCCGGTTCGACGTGAATATCAGAAATGAATGCGGCGTTGCCGAGAATCAAGTCCACGTGACCGCAGATACCGCCATACGGATACTGCGACCAGGGGAGGCCAACCGGCATTTCTCCCGGGTGGGCGTAGCGGTCGTTTGCGCCTTCCTTGCTTTCACGACCGAAGTCGATGCGGCTGTTCGTTGCACCCATGTTAGCAACACGGATGCAGAGGATGTTTTCTTCGCCGAGCTTGATTGCCTTCTGCGTTTCAATGACAAAGGACGTGTAGGCGCCAAAGTGGTCGCCCAAAAGTTTACCGTTAAGCCAGATGGTGGCGTGCGTTGCGATCTTTTCAAAGCGGAGGAAAATGCGCTTTGTGACCTGCTTTTCGTCGTCAATCGTGAATCTCTTGAAATAGAATGCGCAGTCCTGGGCCATCAAAAGCTTGTCGAAAGCTCTTTCCCAGATGTGGGGAACGCTAACAGTCTGTGTTTTTTCAGGATACGTTGCATACCAACGATTGGAGATGCCGGTGTCTTCCGTGTCCCAGATCATCTGCCAATCGCCATCAAGGCTGATAATTTTGCTCATTTAGGGAATCCTTTATAAAATTCAGCGATAATTTAGCAAAAAGAGATGTGAGACGAGTGACGAGAGACGAGAGAATAGGCTTAAACGAGCTGCTTTTCTTTCGTTTTCCGCTCACTCGTCTTCCTGAGCGGACTCTCTCGTCATCCAGACTCCTTTTCACTCTCGTCATCCTGACGCCGAAGGCGTAAGGATCCAGTTATTTTTTGAAAATGCACTTTTTTATCATTTTTCACTTCTGTGCCTCTTTGATTTTCTGTGCACTATTACTATATTTTGGGCCCCAATAGCAACCTAAAAAGGATTACAAAAATGTATTCTATTGTTGAAACAGGTGGTTTCCAGTATAAAGTCGAACTCGGCAAGGCCTACAAGGTCCCGACGATCGACGCAGCTGTTGGTTCTGAACTGGAGCTCAAGTCCGTTCTTCTTTTCTCCGGAAAAGAAGTGCAAGTCGGCACCCCTGTCCTGAATGACGCATCTGTCAAGGTCGAAGTTCTCGCCCATGGCAAGGAAGACACGATCATCGTGTTCAAGAAGAAGCGTCGTACCCGTTACGAACGTCGTAACGGTCATCGTCAGGGCTATACCGAGGTGCTCGTCACGGAACTCCGCTCCGGCGCTGAATCTGCAGTCGTTGACCCTCAAGTTATTACCCGCAACCGCGCTCGCGTGGCTGCCCTTGCTAAGCAGAAGGTTCAGAACAAGCCGCTCACTCGCAAGGAAAAGATCGCTCAGGGACTTCCGAAGCCGGCTAAGGTCAAGAAGAACTCTCTGCGTAAGGCTAAGGAGGCTTAATCC
The DNA here is from genome assembly GCF_002210405.1 of Fibrobacter sp. UWB3. Taxonomy (NCBI): domain Bacteria; kingdom Pseudomonadati; phylum Fibrobacterota; class Fibrobacteria; order Fibrobacterales; family Fibrobacteraceae; genus Fibrobacter; species Fibrobacter sp. UWB3. Next base: position 88,825 of record NZ_MWQJ01000001.1, on the reverse strand, counting down.
ATGGCACATAAGAAAGGTCAAGGTTCAGTACGTAACGGCCGCGACAGTAACGCCAAGTACCTTGGTGTTAAGAAGTATGCGGGCGAAACCGTCAAGGCTGGCAACATCATCGTTCGTCAGCGCGGTTCTCACTTCCACAAGGGCAACAATGTCGGTATGGGCAAGGACTTTACCTTGTTCTCCCTCGTTGATGGCACTGTGAAGTTCGAACGCCTCGATGCAAAGCGCCAGAAGGTCTCTGTCTATCCTGAAGAAGCCTAATAACTTTGGTTAGCTTTTAAAAGCCGGACGCGAAAGCGCCCGGTTTTTGTTTTAAGTCCTTTAGGTAAGAAGCCGATGCGTAGCAGCGGCTTTAACAACCACCCGCTATGCGGGTGAGATTAGAGCTTAAGCCATTACGAATAGAAGAAAAGGGATGTTCCCAAAATTGATAATGTTTAGTTGTTCAAGCCAACACTATCAAAAGGAAACATCCCAAAATGGCAGAAAGTCTAGCGCATACCAAGTATGTATGCAAGTATCATATCGTTTTTACACCTAAATATCGTCGCAAAATAATCTATTTCCAGTTGCGGACGGATATACGCCAAATTATAAAAGATTTGTGCAAGTGGAAAGGTGTCACAATTATCGAAGGTCATTTAATGAGTGACCATATCCATCTCCTCGTGTCGATTCCGCCTAAATATGCGGTGTCAAGCTTCATGGGTTATTTGAAGGGAAAGTCGTCGATGATGATTTTCGAACGCCATGCAAACCTGAAGTATAAGTTCGGCAACAAGCACTTCTGGGCAACGGGATATTATGTCAGTACAGTGGGGTTAAACTCTGCGACTGTAGAAAAGTATATCCGCGAGCAGGAGAAAGCGGATCAGATAGAGGATAAGCTCACAACGAAAGAATACGATGACCCTTTCAAGGGTGGCCGGTAATCAGTCCACAATGGCTTGAACGAAGAGAAAGCCAGCGTCATTAAGGCGCTGGCAGTAACAGCCCCTTCTAGGGGCAAAGCAAGCCACCCCTCTTAGGGGTGGCTTGTGACTTATTCGGCTTTGTCTCACCGGACTCCGTTCCGGGGTCGGTATACACGTTTTATATAGCTTCTTGGTGTTCGTGTTACTATCGTTTTTTCTAAATTAATAGCGTGAATTCTATGCGCTATTTAAAACTTTATCTCTTATTTTCTCTGGCTGTATTTTTCTTCGCTTGCGCCGATGATGACGAAGGCGATGAATTCTCCTTTGATAGGGAAATTTCCGAAGTTTCCGTCCTTAAGGAATGTGCTTCCGATGCTCCCGAAGGTAGCGTCTGCTTTAAGATTCGGTATCGTTATCCGATTCGCCTCAAGAATTACTCCGGCTTGTGTGTTTGGCTTGATACGACGATTGTCGATAGCACGTCGAGGTCAGTCAGCGATAAGCAAATTGACAAGGCTCATAGTAAGAGCGTTAGGGACGCCTTTTTTGTCAAGTACGATTCTACCTCAGGTAGCTATTACGATACGCTTGACTTGACGGACTCTATTGCGCATTTTATCGAGGATGGTTACAAGACTCTCCAAGTGGCGATGTTTAGCGAATACTCTGACGATGGCGATCCCGGTGCTTTGCAGCGCGTGTTCTTAAGTTTCGTCGATGACCAGCCGCCATCTAAAGTTGAACCGCTTAAGGATTCTGTTTGGTCTACTGGCGCTATGTTTGAATGGTATCGCCCGATGGACCGTACGGATATTCTCACTCCGGGAGAATATTCTGGCCTTATTTTTGGATACAACATTGTAATCTGGGCCAAGGACGCCGACGAGGATCTTAGCAAGCTCAAGATAACCCTTCAGTCTCCGGATGGTGTTGATTATGAAGGGAACAGGCTTTACAAACGTCATGCCCACATCCATACGCATTACGACTCTCTTCTTGTAGATTCTAGCTCCAACATTGACAAACAAAAGAACTATCTGCATCTTGTTGTTTTTGATGGCAAGGGCTACGATACGCAAAACATTAACAAGAATCGTTTCCGTCTTTTTATCGAAGGTCTTCGCACCCAGTCTGAAACCGAAAAATACCAGTACACCATTGGTTTGTCTTCTTGGGATATGGCGGGCAATTACAGTGGTTCTGAAATGTCAAACCCGGTGGATTCGAATCAGGTCATCAGAAGAACCGATTCTATAGCTCCTCTTATGGCAAAGCGAATCTTTACGGAAGAGGATTCTCTTTTCCCTGGTTTTGCAAAACTGGATAGCAATAATAGGCTTCGTATTTTCTGGAGCCGTAGCTTAGATCCGCTTTCTAAGAATCATGGAATTGAAGTTGATTCAGAATTGGTTGTTCCCAGAGGCTGTAACGAAAATAGCTGCTACAAGATTGTGTCGCATTATGAGATTGAATATTACAATAAACTAGATGATTCTTGGAATGCCTATTCCTACGCTGGCGGCAAGACCCGTTATAGTGAACGCTATGGCCGTGATGAGGATGGCCACTTCTATCGTGATTATACAGGCGTGGGTAGCTTTGTGACGGATACGATTCGTTGGGTGGCTCCTGGTGATACTTTGATTTTGCGAATTCGAGGTGTCGATAATTCTGGTTATTATTCTGCAGCCCTTGTGGATTCTGTTTTTGTTTCGCCGGGCGATGTTGCCGCAGACCTTAATTGCCCTGAAGGTTTTGTTGCGGTCTCTACGTCTGATACGACGTCGTTCTGCATGGAGCGGTTCGAACATCGCGATGATGATGGCAAGTTTATGACGGGTGTTTTGCATTCCGAAGCTTTGGCTGCTTGTGAGGGAATCTCCGCTAGCGGTTTTGAAGTCTCGTTATGTGGTGAGCGCGATTGGGAACTTGTATGCTTGTCTGGCGGTTCCCTTGCTTATGGCGTGATCGAAGAGAATGGCTCGGAAGCATCTGATTATCTTTTCAGAGTTTGCAATGTCGGTACTGGAAATGCAGAATTGGCTGCCAATGTCACAATGCGTGATCCGGGGTGCATGAATTCGATGGGCGTTCGGGACTTGCCTGGGCAGTACCAAGAGTGGGTGCGAGGTCGTTCCGAAGACACCGCTGCAGTGCTGAAGGGATCTAGCTATATGGTGTTCAATGGCCTTGACCGTGAATCGATTGCTTACTGCACCAACCGCGCGTTCCCATACTACACTCGTCCTGGTTATACGTTGGATACTGTTTATCTCTATCGTGAAGGTACTAAGATTGACACTGTTTATGCTGCTGATACGACTAGAACATTGTATGAAAAATTGACTCCGAAAGATTTCAGAGATACGCTCCAGTTCTATGATGTTGTCGATGCAAATGGCAAGACTATTGGCGAGGATTTCTCTCTTTATCGTGAATACAAGAAGGGCGGTAAATCTTGGCTGGATTCACTTGCAAATGGATTGACTTATAAACCATCAAGCAAAAAAGTCGTGTTCTTGACGGGTGAAAAACTCCATTATCGCGAAGCAGCATCGTTCTACAAATCGCCTGCTGTTGGCTTCCGCTGCTGCGCGTACAAGAAGTAAAAAGAAATGAATACAGAAGACTTTTTGAATGTCGCAAAGGAACTTGCCCGTAAGGCGGGCGACCTTTGCCTTGAACTCCAGAACAACCTTGGCGATGTCCGCTACAAGACTGTTAAAGACGTTGTGACTATCGCCGATGTATCTAGTGAAAAGCTCATTGTCGATGGGCTGCGTGCCGCATTCCCGACACATTCCATCCGCACCGAAGAAGCGGGCATCATCGAAGGCTCCGATCCGCGCTACCGCTGGATTATCGACCCGGTTGATGGCACGGTGAACTTTAGCCGTGGTATTCCGCTGTGGGGCATTTCGATTGCCTTGCATTTCGAAGGCAAACCGCTTGTTGCTGTTGTGAACTTGCCGAAGCTTGGTGAACTCTACACAGCTGCAAAAGGCATGGGTGCGTTCATGAATGACAAACAAATTCATGTGAGCCGAGAATCGAATCCGACACATGCAATTGTTTCGAATGGCGATTTCAACGTAGGCGATGCCGCAAAAATCAATGCGCAGAATTCTCACAATTTTGCACGCGAAGCCGAAACGTTCGAACGCGTGAAGTGCTTGGGCTCTGCAGTGATTGAAGGCTGCTTTACGGCCTGCGGCCGCATCGATTGCTTTGTGATGACCATGAGCTATCCGTGGGACATCGCGGCGATTGCGCTCCTTGTCGAAGAAGCGGGCGGCAAGTCTACACACATTGACGGTACTCCCATGCAGTTCGTCGATGCCGAACAGGTCATCTTTACCAACGGACTGTTGCACGACACCCTCGTGAAAACTTTGCAATAGGCGCTAGTCGAACCTTTACTGGATTCCTCGCGTTGCTCGGAATGACGAATAACCGTCGTCGTCCTGAACGAAGTGATGGACCCAGTCAAGTCTTGTATAACAAAAAAACATCCCGATTCCGCGACGGAATCGGGACATTTTTATTTGCGATAAACTTAGACTAAAAACTCGTCTCTCGTCTTTGGATTATCGCTTCGCTCTAATCCCAAATGCTGGGCTCGGTCATGAGAATCTGCAAGCAGTTCTCGCGACGCTCGCCTTACGCATTTGTCGTCTAAAGATTACAGCGGAATATTTCCGTGCTTCTTCCAGAGCACAGCCTTCTTCTTGTTTTTCAAGTTTTCGAAGGCGGAAACAAGGCGGTCGCGAACGCTCTTCGGTTCGATGACTTCGTCGATGAATCCGTTGCCAGCGGCGATATACGGGTTCAAGTACTTTTCTTCGTATTCGTTGATGTACTGTTCGCGGAGCTTGGCCGGTTCAGCAGAAGCGGCGATTTCCTTTCTGCGGAGAATGTCGACAGCGCCTTCAGCACCCATAACGGCGATCTGAGCAATCGGGAGGGCGAACACGCAGTCTGCACCGAGGTTCTTGCTGTTCATGGCGATGTATGCGCCACCGTATGCCTTGCGGAGAATGAGCGTCACGCGCGGCACTGTTGCTTCGGCGTATGCAAAGAGGAGCTTAGCACCGTGGCGGATAATGCCGTTGTGTTCCTGCTTCGTGCCCGGCATGTAACCCGGAACGTCTTCGAGCGTAAGGATAGGAATGTTGAAGCTATCGCAGAAGCGGACAAAGCGTGCTGCCTTATCGCTAGCGTCCACGTCCAAAGAACCGGCGAGGTACTTCGGCTGGTTAGCGACAACGCCAATCACGTTACCGTCGAGGCGGATAAAGCCGATGACAACGTTCTTTGCAAATTCCGGCTGGATTTCGAGGAAGGAATCCTTGTCGGCAAAGCAGTTGAGCACGTCGCGAACATCGTAAGCGCGCTTGAAGTTGTCCGGAATGATTTCTTCGATGTCGGCAGACTTGTCCACGATCGTACCGGCCTGAGCGACAGACTTGTCTGTGTTGCTCTGCGGGAGGTACTTGAGCAAGTTACGGACACCTTCGAGGCATTCTCTGTCGTCCTTGTACACAAAGTGTGCAACACCGGACTTGGAAGAATGAACGCCTGCGCCACCGAGCTGGTCCGGGGTCACGACTTCAGCAGTCACAGCCTTCACGACGGCCGGGCCCGTGATGAACATCTGGCTCGTCTTTTCTGTCATGAAGATAAAGTCTGTAATAGCCGGGGAGTAGCAAGCACCACCTGCGCACGGTCCGAGAATCACGGAAATCTGCGGAATCACGCCGCTTGCCCAAGTGTTACGGGCGAAAATGCCACTGTAACCGTCGAGGGAGCTAACGCCTTCTTCGATACGTGCGCCACCGCCATCGTTGATGCTGATGAACGGCACCATTGAATCAAGGGCGAGGTCCATCACGTGGCAAATCTTCTTCGCGTGTGCGGAACCGAGAGAACCGCCGCTCACCGTGAAGTCCTGGGAGCAAGCGTAAACCGGGCGGCCATTGATCTTGCCATAACCCGTCACGACACCGTCACCGTAAATGCGCTTGGATTCCGGGAGTTCGATGCTCTGGGAAAGGCGCATGGCACCAATTTCCTTGAACGTGCCCTTGTCAAAAAGGATTTCAAGGCGTTCGCGAGCAGTGAGCTTGCCCTGGGAATGCTGCTTTTCTACACGAGCGGCGCCGCCACCGGCCTGTGCCTTGGCGTTGCGTTCGCTCAACTTTTCTAAATACGATTTATCCCACATAGTATTCCTGTGTGTTTGCGCTTACTTCTGAATGCGCTTGATAAGGTTGGTAAGAACTTCGCCGGGGCCAAGTTCCTTAAATTCTGTGGCACCATCTGCAATCATGTTCTTGACCGTCTGTGTCCAGCGGACGGGGGAGGTGAGCTGAGTGAGAAGGTTTGCCTTAATTTCGTTCGGATCCGTGTGCGGCTTGGCATCTACGTTCTGGTAGACCGGGCAGACCGGAGTCGAAAATTCAGTTTCTTCGATAGCCTTTGCAAGTTCTGCACGGGCGCTTTCCATGAGCGGGGAGTGGAATGCACCACCGACCTGCAGCGGAACGACGCGCTTCACCTTACCGGTGAGGTATGCTGCGACTTGATCGATACCGGCCTTTTCGCCAGAAATAACGACCTGTCCCGGGCTGTTGAAGTTTGCCGGAACAACTGCTGCGTCCTTGACCTGTGCGCAAGCTTCTTCGACGAGTTCGTCAGAACCGCCGAGAACAGCGGCCATCGTACCCGGGCGGAGTTCGCAAGCCTTCTGCATGGCTTCGGCACGCTTTGCAACGAGCTTGAGGCCAGCTTCAAAAGTGATGGCGCCCGTGGCCGTGAGTGCAGAGAATTCGCCGAGCGAGTGACCTGCGGCCATATCCGGCTTACCACCCTGAACCTTAGCCATAGCAACAGAGAGCAGGAATACTGCCGGCTGTGTGACTTTTGTCTGCTTGAGGTCTTCTGCGGTGCCATTGAACATCACGTCAGTGATGTTGAAGCCGAGAATTTCGTTTGCCTTGAGGAACATCGACTTTACGTCGGCGTTCGATTCGAATAAATCTTTGCCCATTCCTGGGAACTGAGAACCCTGACCGGGAAATACGTATGAAATCATGGCTCAAATTTAGTAAATAATATTACTGTAAATGGTATTTATATATTACAGAAAACATACTTTTTAAAAAAGTTTACAATACGCATTTTGCCCTAAACACACTAACTAATATAGGTGTGATGTGTAATTACCATTCATCCTTAAAAACTGCATTTTGTATGTTTTTTGTGAAAACTGCAATTTACGAAAGAATATTTTTCTATCTTTGCACTAAAATTTTATCAAAAGAGGATACAATATTATGGCAAACGAAGAAATCAAGAGCAAACTCAAGGCATTCTTTATGTCCGATCTCGGCGTAGACGGCGATGTCCTGAATTACGATACTCCGCTTTTCGGCGAAGAAATCGGTCTTGACTCCGTGGACTCCCTTGAAATCATCTCCTTCGTCGATGACAACTTCGGCGTTTCTATGACTGGCGTTGCTAAGGAAAACTTCCAGAGCATCGATACCATCGCCGCTTTCATCGAAAAGAACAAGGCTTAATCAAGCCTTTTTATTTGAGTATTGTTTGGAATTTCTATGACTTCTAATAATCGTCGCTGTGTTGTTTCTGGCCTTGGCGTTATCTGCGCTGTAGGCAACAATGTTGAAGAAACCTGGAAAAACGCCCTGAATTCCGTCTCCGGTATTCACAAGACCACTTCTCTCGATACCAAGAACTGCTATGCAGACTTGGCTGCCGAAGTGAACTGTGATACGCTGGACGATATCGAATGCCCGGACGAAAAAGACCGCGCCTCCAAGCTCTGCATCAAGGCTATGAAAGAAGCCCTGAACGATGCTGGTCTCGGTGACTTTGCCGATAGCAGCCGCGTAAGTGTCATTATCGGTAGCTGCGTGGGTGGAGTCCTCAGCATTGAACAGTATCATCGTCACGGTAAGAACGTCAACGAAATTCCGAAGATGCCCATTGCTGCAATCGCCTCCCAGGTGGCCGAAGCTTGCCATGCGGGCGGCATTGTCACAAACGTGGGCAACGCTTGCGCTGCCGGTACGATTTCCATTGCTCTTGCTTGCGACCTTATCCGCGCTGGCAAGGCTGATGTCGTGATCGCCGGTGGCTCCGACTCCTTTGCTTCTGTTCCGTACTCTGGCTTCCTTTCGCTCCATGCCTTGGACGAAAACGGTTGCTCTCCGTTCAACCACTGCAACGGCATCACCCTCGGTGAAGGCGCTGGCATCGTGATTGTCGAATCTCTGGAACATGCCGAAAAGCGTAACGCCAAGCGTTATTGCGAAGTTCTCGGCGCAGGCGTCACAAGCGACGCTCACCACATTACGGCTCCTCGCGAAGATGGCGTCTGCCTCCTCGAAGCGATGGACCGCGCTGTCAGGAATTCTGGCATTAAGAAGTCTGACATCGGTTACCTGAACGCTCACGGTACGGGTACGGGCAAGAACGATAATGCAGAAATCAATGCATTCCACAAGTTCTTTGACGAAGAAAATCCGACCTTGAGTGTCAGTTCGACCAAGGTAATGACGGGTCACTGCCTCGGCGCTGCCGGTGCAATCGAAGCCGTGTTCAGCATCAAGGCTCTCACGACGAATACCGTTTTGCCGACGCTCCATTACTCTGCCGAAGATTCCGAAGCCCTCAAGGCCAAGGTTGGCGTGATGGACTACGTGCAGAACACCCCGCGTGCTAAGGAACTCGAATGCGTCATGAGCAACAACGTCGCTTTCGGCGGCACGAACGCAAGTATCGTGTTCAGCAAGAAGCCGGGCGATGTGCAGAGCCAGGTCGCTAAGGATAAGAAGATTGCTGTGACAGGTATTGGCATTGTAAGCCCAATCGGTAACAGCAAGGAAATTTACCTTGACGCCGTCAAGAACGGCAAGCTCCCGGAATCCGCTTCCATTTGCTCTACCGTCACGAACGACGACTACAAGGAACTCGGCATCAAGATGGCCTTCTACCGCAAGCTCGACAATCTGGGCCAGCTCCAGACCGTGTCCGGCATGCGCGCCCTCAAGGATGCAAACTTTACGGTCACTGAAGATAATGCCAAGCAGATCGGTATCATCGTGGGTACCAGCGAAGGCGGCCTCGGTGCCACTTACGATTTCGAGGAACTCATTGCCGAAGCCGGTAATGCTGGCGGTAGCGCCTTCAAGTTCCCTCACACAGTTTATAATGCCGCCGGTGGCTACCTCTCGATTCTCTCTGGAATCAAAGGCTACGGCGTCACCATCACGACGGGTCCGCTCTCCGGTCTCGATAGCATCGGCTACTCCATGAACGTCATCCACGACGGTCAGGAAGATGCCATGATGGCTACGGGTACGGACGAAAACCTCCCGATCATCACCGAACTCTGCCAGAAGATGAACGTCGCCGCCGACAAGGTGGTGGAACCGTATTCCAACTCCAATGGCTTTGTGGTGGGCGATGGCTCTGTTTCTATCATCATGGAAACTGAAGAATACGCCAAGTCCCGTGGTGCAAAGGTTTACTGCTATGCTCTCGGTTACGGCAATGGCCGCAAGAACGTGAAGTTCGGCCACATCTCCGGTTCTGACGATGCTCTTGACCTTGCTATCAAGGATGCTCTCAACGATGCTGGCGTCAGCATTGACGAAATTGACGCTGTCTGCGGTTTTGCAAACGGCTTCAAGAAGATTGACGATATCGAAAAGGGTGCATACGCACGCGTGTTTGGCGACAAGCTCGCAAGTCTCCCGCTCTTCCAGGTGAAGGAACGCGTGGGCGAAGGCCGTGCCGCTTCCGCGACACTCGCCGCTGCCGAAGCTGCTCTCATGCTCGGTGGTGAACTTGCCGAAGAAAACGCCTACTTTATCGCAAATGGCGAAGTGTCCAAGAAGAAGGTCGCAACTGCAGGCTTCAAGAAGATCTTGGTCACGTCCTTTGCTACGGGCGGTTCTTACAGCGCCGTCGTGCTCGGTAAATAATTTTTTTAAGGAGAATTTATAATGAAAGTTGCAATCGTTACTGGTTCTTCTAAGGGGATTGGCAAGGCTTGTGCCCTCCGCCTCGCTCGTGACGGCTACACGGTCGTCGTAAACTACTCCAGCTCTGATGAAGCTGCTCTCCAGACGCTTGAACAAATTAAGGCCGAAGGTGGCGATGGCATGGTCTACAAGGCTAACGTCGCCGTTCTTGCCGAAGTCAAGCAGATGGTGCGCGATGTTTTCAAGGCTTATGGCCGTATCGACGTGCTCGTGAACAACGCCGGTATCGTCCGTGACGAATATCTTTTGATGATGAACCCGGATACGCTCGACAAGTGCTTTGACTTGAACGTGAAGGGCTACTTCTATTGCGCACAGCAGGTCGCTGTCAAGATGTACAAGCAGAAGTCTGGTGTTATCATCAACATGTCTTCTGTTTCTTCTAAGTTTGCTCTCGCAGGCCAGGCTGTTTATAGCGCTACGAAGGGCGCCGTGAACTCCTTTACGCAGACGCTTGCCAAGGAACTTGGTGGCTATGGCATTCGCGTGAACGCTGTCGCTCCGGGCTTTGTCGCTACAGAAATGATCGAAGCCATCCCGGAAGAAACCCGCAAGGGCTACCTCGAAAAGGTGCCGCTCAAGCGCTTTGCCTCTGCTGACGAAGTCGCAAACGTCGTTTCTGCTCTTGCTTCTGACCAGTTCGCCTATGTGACTGGCCAGGTGATCGTTTTGGATGGAGGCCTTTCCCTGTGATGAACATTTACCAGATCAGCGAAAAGATTGCCCAGCGTCCGCCGTTCCAGATGATCGAAAAGGTCACGGAACTTGTTCCGAACGAATCTGCAACGGGCATCAAGAATGTCTCTGTAAACGAACCGTACTTCATGGGCCACTTCCCGGGCACCCCGATTATGCCGGGCGTCCTCATTTGCGAAGCCTGCGCCCAGCTTTGCTCTCTCGTTATCGAGAAGCCGGCCGAAGACCTTGAAAAGAACTTGTACGTTCTTTTGAAGATTGACGGTTTCAAGTTCGTGAAGCCTGTGATTCCGGGCGACCAGCTCGAAATCTCCGTCAACAAGACGAAGGGCGGTGGAGTCATCGTCGGCTTTGACTGCGTTGTCAAGGTGAACGGCAATGTCCACGCCAAGGGCTCGTTGACGTTTACGAGCATCCCCAAAGAATCTCTGGGCAAATAAATTAATTGTCCTTTGTGTCTTCCCGGCCTTGTGCCGGGATCACCTTATATACAGTTGATGATTGAGAAATCGAAAAAAATAATTGCTGATTTGTTCTGGAAGTTTGTGCTCTTCCTGGTTGTTCACGGGGTGCGCACTTACTTGTTGATTTTCTATCGCCCTAAGATGGTTTTCTTGGGAAAGTCTGTGACGTCGACGGACTTGAAGCAGCCGATGGTAATCATTGCAAACCACACGAGCATGCTCGATCCGTTGATGGTGCAGTCTTTGTTCTTCCATAAGCGCAGCATTGTTGTAGCCAAGGATCAGGTCGAAGACCCGCATTTTCATTGGGCACTTTCCCGCTTTAAGAACGTCATTCCTTGTGACCGCTTTAACCTCGATACCGAATGGGCGCTCCTTGCAAAGAAGGAACTTGAAAAGGGCAATTCCGTTATTATTTTCCCGGAAGGCAAGTGTCGTTATGATGGACTCATGAACGAGTTCAAGACGGGTTTTGCTTTCCTCGCTCGTAGCACGGGCGCTCCTGTTCTTTCTGTTGGCATTGATGGTATTTATAAGATTGGCCACCGCACGCAGATTGTGGTGGACGAACCCGAAACGATTGAACGCGTCAAGGGAATTCCGTCTTCTAAGCATCTTGCAGAACGCAGTGAATACTTCCGCCAGAAGGTTTGGAATCTCAAGCAGCGCGCTTTAGGACAGACGGGAGCTATTCTCCCTGTCGCTGCCGAAACGCCTGAAGAAATCGTCCCCGAGGAGAGCAAGTAGTGAAAATCGGCTTGTCTCTAGAGGGTGGATCTCGCCAGACCATTTTTTCGGCAGGCGTTTTGGACGCTTGGCTGGATGAAGGTGTTTATTTCCCGTATATCTCGGGAGTAAGTGCTGGTTGTCATGCGGCCATGAACTTTGTCACGCGCCAGCGTGGTCGTTTCCGCTACATTATCCAGCCGACAAAAATCCAGCAGGGTAGGGATAAGGCTCATCGCATTTTTGATGGCATCCAGAAGGAATGCCACGCGCTTCATTACAATGCGGCGTATGGCGATATGCCGTTCGATTTTCACCTGTTCTTTGGTTCGGGTGTTGAATGCGAATTTGGCTTGACATGCCTCGAAACGGGGCGCTCGGAATTCTTCCAGGAATACATGAGCGAAAAGCGCTTGCTCGATATCGTGAATGCGAGCAGTGCCCTTCCGATGCTTTTCCCGATTGCCCAGATTGACGGCAAGCATTATGCGGATGGTTGCGTGACCTCTCCGATTCCGTACCAGCGTGCTTTTGAAAAGGGCTGCGACAAGGTCGTTGTGGTCTCGACGCATTACCCTGGCGAAATTGTGACGGATTTCCGCAAGTATCGTGTGATTTTGAACCCGATGTTCAAGCGCAAGTACCCGGATTTCTTCCGTGCGCTCATGTTGCGTTACAAGCGTTACGAGAAAATGTTTGCCGAGATGGAAAAGCTCGAAAGGGAAGGCAAGCTTTTGATTTTCCGCCCGGAAAAAGAAGTTTGCGACCTGTTTGCAACGGATCGTAATGAACTTGACGAATCCTACAACATGGGACTTGAATACGCCAAGCGCCGCATGGGCGACCTCAAAGCCTTCATGGAAATCTAGTAGACGCATGTCATCCTGCCGCCGAAGGCGGAAGGATACAGTCATTTCTAGTATTGAAAAGCCTGCTTTGCGCAGGCTTTTTTGCTATGTCATGCCCGCCTCCGAGTTCTTTGACCACTTAGAGCTTTAGCTCTTATGTGGTCATGATCCGCGTATGGGGAGCGCACCGCCTTCTCGTATAAAGAAAAACACTGTAGTGAATGTAAAACTTTATTTACTAAAATTTGCAAAAATCATAAACTTACAAAAATGTAAGTGTTTGTGCTGTAGACCCTCGTTTTTTCGCGAAAAAAAGCAATCGGTAAAACTGTTGAAAAACTAACTTACAAAATTGTAAGAAATTGAAGATTTTTACTCCTTTTTCACTTTTTCGGAGCACCCTTTACTATCTTTACAACCGTTAAAACATTAACAATCTAATTCTCAACGGAGATATAAAAAATGGCAATCAAGAATGCTTACCTTCAGAAGGTTTATGACAAGGTCGTCGCCCGTGACCCGGACCAGGCCCTCTTCCACCAGGCTGTCCGCGAATTCCTCGAATCCCTCGACCCGGTCCTCGAACAGGACAAGTCTTGGGAAACTAACGGCGTGATCGACCGCCTCGTCGAACCGGAACGCGTGATCACTTTCCGCGTACCTTGGCTCGATGACAAGGGTAACGTTCAGGTCAACCGTGGCTACCGCGTGCAGTTCAACTCTGCTATCGGCCCGTACAAGGGCGGTATCCGTCTCCGTAACGAAGTGACGCTTTCCATGCTCAAGTTCCTCGGCTTCGAACAGATCTTCAAGAACAGCTTGACCACGCTCCCGATGGGTGGTGGCAAGGGCGGTTCCGACTTCGATCCTAAGGGCAAGAGCGACAACGAAGTCATGCGTTTCTGCCAGTCTTTCATGACTGAACTCTGCAAGCACGTCGGTGCTGACACGGACGTTCCGGCTGGTGACCAGGGTACTGGCGCTCGCGAAATCGGTTACATGTTCGGTCAGTACAAGCGCATCCGCAACGAATTTGTGGGCGTTCTCACGGGTAAGGGCCTCTCCTATGGTGGTTCTCTCGCTCGTACTGAAGCTACCGGTTACGGCCTCTGCTACTTCACTCGCGAAATGCTCAAGGACCTCGCTAACGACTCCTTCGAAGGCAAGACTGTCGTGATCTCTGGTTCTGGTAACGTTGCTCAGTTCGCTTGCCAGAAGGCAACGCAGCTCGGTGCTAAGGTTGTTACCGTTTCTGACTCCAACGGCTACATCTACGACCCGAACGGCATCAACCTCGACGTCGTTCTCGACCTCAAGAACAACAAGCGCGCTCGTATCAGCGAATACGCTAAGCTTGTTCCGGGTTCTGAATACCACGAAGGTTCTAAGGGCGTTTGGACGGTCAAGTGCGACATCGCTCTTCCGTGCGCTACCCAGAACGAACTCGACCTCGAAGGTGCAAAGGCTCTTATCGCTAACGGCGTGAAGGCCGTTGCTGAAGGTGCTAACATGCCGTCTACTCCGGAAGCTATCGAAGCCTTCCAGAAGGCTGGCGTTCTCTTTGGACCTGCCAAGGCTGCTAACGCTGGTGGCGTTGCTACCTCCGGCCTCGAAATGTCTCAGAACTCCGAACGTCTCTCCTGGACCTTCGAAGAAGTGGACAAGAAGCTCGAAGGCATCATGAAGAGCATCTACGCCGCAGCTTCCTCTGCCGCTGTCAAGTACGGCCAGAAGGGCAACCTCGTGATGGGTGCAAACATCGCTGGCTTCCTCAAGGTTGCCGATGCCATGAAGTGGCAGGGTGCAGTGTAATTGACGCGAAAGCGTCATCCTGAGCGACCGTAGATCGTGAAGGATCCAGTTACATTTCCAATGGCTAAATGCCAAATGCGAAAAACATTGAAAAAGTCTCCGGTCATAAGCTGGAGGCTTTTTTTGTTGCCTGAAATATTTACGGGTATTTACATTACGGAAAACTGATATTTTACATACGGAAGTTGGGTTGGGGCGAAACTTCGTAAATTTTTGGATGAAATTTTTTGAGAAAATGGTGGCTGAGGAGGCTGCTTTTTTGATTTTTTCGGAACAATTTGGACCGTTTTGCAATATGAAGAAGTGTGAGGTTCCTCACAAATCCTTGTATTTATTGGTGTTAAGAAATAGTTGAGATTAATTTGTTTGAATGTTAAAATTTATTTTATATTAAATGAACTTTTTCAGTATTTTAAGCCTATATTCAATTATAGAGAATGTGGATACTTGCAAATTTTGACCTGTAGGTATCCATGCCAATTAACACAATTAATATTCCAAGTTGGAATACTAGAAGTTGGAGTAAATATATCATTACAAAATTCTTTCGGGGTGTTCTATTTTGAAATATTCTGCTTATTTTAGGTGTAAAATAGGATTGGGTTGACATGAGACTTTTCGATGAACATGTAGTCTTGCGCTTTGCGCTATTGTTAGCGTGTTTTCTGTTTGCAGAATCTATACCGGATATTCTGAATTTTACGGAGCACGTCTATAATTTTATACCATATTTTTTGGCGATAGTTTTTTTGGCGTATGTCGCCCTATTCTATAAATTCCCGATGGACGGCCGGAAAATTCGCAATGATGTGGAAATCCCTGAACCGAAGGTGGTTGAGCCGATTCGTGATCTCCGTAAGGATCTTTTAGAAAAAGATGAAATGTTCCAGATGATGATTGATGTTTCGTCGGATGGTTTCTGGACGTTTGATGTCGCATCAGGGAAGGTTTATTGGTCGAATCGGATTGCCAAGTTGCTTGATGCCGAAAGCGCAAACCTTGAAGATTCTTTTGAACCCTTGAAAAAGCGTGTTATCGAAAGCGATTGGAATGCTTTCCGTGAACAGCTCAATTCCGCTTTACAGACCTCTGGTACATTCTCTTGCTCTTTGACTTTACTTGATGCTTCCAAGAAAAACGCAAAACTTGTGATTAGCGGTCGCGTTCAGAGCAATAATCTGGGTCGCCCGATTCGCGTGATAGGTTCTTTGACAGAAGCTCTTGACCGCAAGTCTGTTGAACGCGAACATTACAACTATGTTTATCAAGATGCGCTCACAGGCATTTATAACCGCAAGTACTTCCTCGAAAAATTGAAAAATGATGTGGATATTGCGGCAAAGCGTCCTGGCTATGTTTTTGCAGTTGCGCTTTTGGATGTCGATAGCTTTGGTGCTATCAATGCTTCTTATTCCATTAACATCGGTGATAATGTTCTCCGTACGATTGCAGACCGTTTAAAATCTGTTGCCCGTCCGGATGACTGCGTGGCTCGTATTGGACCTGATGTGTTCGCTGTTATCTTGCATAACATCCAGAGCCGTGACCCGAATGACGATTTGATTCCGCTTGTCCGTAACATCCATAACAAGGTTAAGTCTCCGATTGCGCTGGAAGGCAAGGACCTTTACATCAGTGTTTCAATGTCGATTGTCGTGAACCAGGATGTCGATTGCGTCGAAGATATTCTCGCCAATGCAAATGCAAGCCTTCGCGATATGAAGAAGGGCATTAACCATGGCGGTATCCAGTTCTTTAGCGGTGGCATTCGCGAAAAGGCGATGAAGCTTTACAAGCTTGAATTCGAAATCCGCCGTGCAATACAGGCGCAAGAATTCGTGCTGATGTACCAGCCGATTGTCGATATCCAGGCGGGCAACAAGATTGTTGGCTTTGAAGCTCTTGTGCGTTGGAACCAGTCGGAACGCGGCATTATTTCGCCGGCTGAATTTATCCCGATTGCCGAAGAAACGGGCCTTATTGTGCCGATGGGTGCGCTCATTTTGCGCATGGCATGCAAGCAGACCAAGCAATGGGTGGACATGGGCTACAAGGATATCCAAGTGGCGGTGAACTTCTCTGCTAAGCAGTTCTCGATGGATTCCATGGTTGACGATGTGCGCCGTGTGCTGGCCGAGACAAACTTGAATCCGCGTAACTTGAAACTTGAAATTACCGAATACACGGCTATGTGCGAAGCGGACAAGACGATTGAAATCATGCGTGCGCTTTCGAATATGGGCATTCAGATTTCGATTGATGACTTTGGAACGGGTTACAGTTCACTTTCGTACTTGAAGCGTTATCCGGTGCATACGCTCAAGATGGACAAGTACTTTGTGGATCACGTGGCGGATAACGAAGAAGATGCTTCTTTTGCCCGCATGGTGATTGGCATTGCGAGGTCCTTGAACTTGGACCTCATCGCCGAAGGCGTTGAAACGAAGGAACAGCTCGACTTCTTGTATCGCGAAGGCTGCCACTTGATTCAGGGATTCTACTTTAGCAGGCCGCTCAATACGGATATGGCGCTAGAGTACATGAAGGAACATTATAACGTTCCGACGCAGGGCTCGACCTTTGAGACTGAACAGAACGTTGTTAAAGCATAAATGCCTTTGTCATGCCCAAACTCTGTTTTGTCATTCCCCTAACGGGGCTTGACTTGCTCGCCTCGGATATAGAAACATGCAAGCATGTTTCTGCATCACTCGGCTCCTTTGTCATTCCCCTAACGGGGCTTGACTTGATCGCCTCGGTAATGCGAAAGCATGCTTTCGCGCTACTCTCGGCTTCGTTGTCATTCCCCTAACGGGGCTTGACTGCTGCGGGTATCAAATGTGAGTTCACAAGTGACCTCTCGCTTGATACCCTTGCATGTCATTCCCGGCGCTTGTCCTCGCTTGACGGGGATGACCGGGAATCTCCTTTTTGTAGTCCTAGGTGATGCCCGCTCGGAGGCGGGCATGACAAATAAAGTTGTTCAGATTCTATAACATTTTTTCGTGTTTTCACGACAGTGATGGTAGAGTTCTTCTACCGTCACGTTTTTTATTTCGGCAAGTTTGTCGGCGATAAACGGGATGTAGCCGGAGTGGCAGGGCTTGCCGCGGAAGGGGACGGGCGCCATATAAGGGGCGTCGGTCTCCAAAAGCATTTGGTTGAGCGGTACAAGCGCTGCTGCGTCTCGGACGTTTTGTGCGTTGTTGAACGTGACGATTCCCGTGAATCCGACGAAGATGTTTGCGTCTAGCTGAAGGAGCTGCTCGACGAATTCAGGCGTGCCTGTAAAACAGTGAACATGAACGTTGCGGTTGTGCAAGTTTGCTGCGCGCAGGACGGCGAGGGCGTCATCATCGGCTTCGCGCAGGTGGAGTACGAGAGGCTTGCCGCTTTCGATGCCGAGCTGCAAATGACGTTCAAAGAGCTTGACTTGGGCTGCCTTTGTTTCGGCGCCGTAATGGTAATCGAGGCCGAATTCACCGCAGGCGACGCACTTGGGGTGCTTCAAAAATTCCATCATCCGGGCTTCGTCTTCGGTTGTTTCTGTTTCGACGTACTCGGGATGGATGCCGTAAGCGGAGTAGACGAAGGGATACTTTTCGCTGAGTTCGCGAGCGCGGTCGAAGTCTGCCGGGTCGCAGGCAACGTGAATGAATGCTTCTGGCTGTGCAATTTTGGAGGCGGCTGCCTTTTCTTTAGCGGAGCTGCGTTCGGTCGTAAAATTAGCGGACTGAAAGCGCTCTAGGAGTGCATCAAAAGATTCGCCCGCATGGCGCTCGTAAGAATCAATATGACAATGGGTATCAATGAACATTAGGTGAATTATGAACGTCATCCAGACGACTTTGAACATGTCATCCTGACGACCGTAGGGAGGAAGGATCTAGTTAAGTATTGTTACTGGATCCTTCACTTGCGTTCAGGATGACGAAGTGAAGTGGCTTTAATAAGTTACTTCCAGAATCTCGTACGTAATCTTTCCGCGGGGGGCTTGGACTTCGACGGTGTCGCCAGCTTTTTTGCCTTGCAAGGCTTCACCGATGGGGGACTTCATGCTGATGCGGCCCTGGAGCGGGTCGATTTCCTTGTCGCCGACGATGCTGTAAACCTTTTCGCGCTTAGTCTTCTTGTCGATCATCTTGACGGTGGCGCCAAAGCGGATGGAACCATCCTTGGTGGCGGCGTTTTCGACAATCTGTGCGCCATCCAGAATGCGGTCGAGTTCACGCAAGCGGCGGTCAATTTCGCGCACGCGCATGCGCCCATAAGTGTAGGCGGCGTTTTCGCTGCGGTCGCCTTCGGCTGCGGCTGCCTGCACCTGGTTGATCATTGCCGGGCGTTCAACATATTTGAGATGTTCCCATTCTGCCTTGAACTTTTCAAAGCCTTCTTTCGAAATCAAGTGTTTCATGAGAGGAAATTTAGAAATTTAACGGATTGATGGTTGATGGAATTGTCATTCTGAGCGTAGCGAAGAATCCAGTTACTTTTTTCATCCTCAACTTGCCCTCTTTTGGAGTGCCTCGCAGCTCGATGACAAAGAAGCCTACATAATGAAGTTGAACTTCTGTGATAACAAGCGTGCGTACCTGGACGGCATTGGCAAGGATGAAGGGCTTTCAGTTCGTTGCCTGAAGGATTAGTGGTGAGGCGAATGCCGCGCAGGGCAGAATATGTCTACCCACGTCTGTTATGAACAATCAAAAGGACCAGCGGAAGCTGGTCCGATTTTTTTAAGTAAATTGTTATGTCGAGCAAGACTACTCTAATAGAATCAAATAAAGTATATTTGATTAAAAATTTTATATAAGAGAGTCTTATGTTGTTGAAAAATTTATGGTGTGGAAAGATGTCTTTGCGTGTGGGCATGGCATCTGCGACTGTTTTTGGTTTGCTTTTGCTTGCGGCTTGTGGCGGCGACAGCGGTACTAGTGCTTTAAGTGACAATGGAACTTCTAGTTCTGAAGAAATTCAGAGTTCTTCTAGTAGCCCAAAAGTTGAATCATCGTCCAGCTTCATTCTGAGTGGTGATAGCCACGAAGAATCTAGTAGCAGTTCATCTGTTGAATTGAATTGTTCGGCGCTTTTAGAAGGGGAGACTGACTGGAATTGGAATGTCCCTAAAGAATGTCGCTTCAATTCTGGTATTGCCTATGATTCAATGACGGATCCCCGCGATGGTCAAATTTACAAGACTGTGAAAATCGGTGACCAAGTGTGGATGGCCGAAAACTTGAACTATGCCGATAGTGTCAAAACTCCGAGCCTGTTGAAACGCAGTTGGTGCTATAACAACAAGGCTGAAAATTGTGCAGTGGCTGGACGCCTTTACACCTGGTTAGCTGCGATTGACTCGCTGAAGCTCGCGACGGATGCCGCCAATCCGCAGGACTGCGGTTTGCTCAAAAGCTGTACTCTGCCTGATACCGTTCAAGGCATATGTCCGCCGGGCTGGCATTTGCCAACGGACACCGAATGGATCATTTTGTTTACCGAAGTGGGCGGAGAATCGACAGCTGGCAAGGCTCTCAAGTCGCAGACGGGTTGGAACGAAAGTGGCAATGGTTCGGATGCGTATGGATTCTCTGCGCTTCCTGCAGGCCTCAGGTATAGCGGTGGCGCCTTCGGCCTCGGCGGCTACTACGCCTACTTCTGGAGTGCAACTGAGACCTATAGCAACCCCCGCTACAGCTATCACGGCGACGCTGACGATATGTACTTGTTCAGCAGCTACGAGGAGACCGGTCTGTACCACCACGACAAGGGCAGCGCCATTTCAGTTCGTTGCCTGAAGGATGGAATGTCTTCTAGTGGTGAAAAGGCAAAATCATCGTCTAGCAATAAGGACGAGGCGGTGTCATCTTCTAGTAATCAGAGTTCTTCATCGAACGAAGATAATGAAATTGATGGGGACAGGTGCTGGGATATGCCGAAGGAAGCTTATTTGAATCCTGAAATAGACTACGGTTCAATGACGGATTCCCGCGATGGTCAGATTTACAAGACTGTGAAAATCGGTGATCAGGTTTGGATGGCCGAAAACTTGAACTATGCCGATAGTGTTAAGACTCCGAGCTTGAAGGGGAAGAGCTGGTGCTACAAAAACAAAACTGAAAACTGTGCTGTGGCCGGTCGCCTTTATACTTGGGCGGCTGCGATAGACTCGGTGAAGTTCGCAACCGATGCCGACAACCCGCAGGACTGCGGTTACGGCAAAACCTGTACGCTCCCGGCAAAGGTGCAGGGCATTTGTCCCGATGGTTGGCACTTGCCGACGAAAACAGAATGGGAAACCCTGTTTATCGAAGCGGGTGGAGAATCAACTGCTGAAAAAAATCTTAAGTCGCAGAATGGTTGGAATATTAGCAACGGTACGGATGCGTTCGGCTTCTCTGCGATCCCTGCTGGTTTCGGGCGTACCTGGATTCCGGAGGGGTTTTATTTCTTCTATAAAGGCGACTACGCCTTCTTCTGGAGTGCCACTGAGTCCACTGAGTACATTGGCAACATCTGGGCTTACAGCATGGAATTGGACTACGACTACGAAACTGAAAACTTGGACGGCTCCTACAAGGAGTTCGCTCACTCAGTTCGTTGTCTGAAGGACTTGTAGCCGGGGCGTTACGGGGCTGGCGATTGAAGCCCCGTTCGAGGGGGTGATGGAAGACTTGCCCTAAAAGGAGGTGCCCGCTCGGAGGCGGGCATGACAATAGGGCAAGGCTGCAATCAGGGGGAGGCTTCCCCCTTTTGTAGTACAAGATTTTACTGGATCCTTCGACTTCGCAACTTCGTTGCTTCGCTCAGGATGACGCATTGGACTTTGCTTTAGTCTTTGGTCTTTCCTCTATATTTACTATCTTTGGCTCGGTTATTTAAGAGGTGATATGGTTAAATTGAGAAGGAACGAATCGAAGTACAAGCGCTTAAGCCGTATTTATTACAATAGGATGTTTCCGAGGCGTCAGGATGCCATGCGTGTGGCGTGGTCTGTGGCGGCAGGCGTCTTTATTGGTATTTGGCCGACGATTGGGGTCGCTATTATTTTGACGGTTGCGTTCTGTGCCTTGTTCCGCCTTCCGAAAGTTCCGGGGATTGTCTCGTCGTTTGTGGCAAACCCGCTGACTCAGTTCGGATTTTTCTACCCGACGGGTTATATGCTCGGGTGCAAGATTGTCCATCCGGAGGCGATTAAGTTTGACTTTTTGGAAGAATTCCAGGGGCTTTCGTTCAAGAATTTCACGACGGTGATTGGGCATTTGTGGAATGATGCTGCAGACCACCTGTTGGCGTTCATGATTGGCATTACAATTGTTGCGGCTATTGGCGGCATCATCTTCTTTTTTCTAGCTTATTTCATCGTAAGTTACAGGAAGAAAAAATGGATTGCGGCAAAGACGGGTTATATCCATAACTTGATTGCCGAAGACGAAGTTTTAATCAAAGAAGCACACAAAGGAAAGAAACCTATGATGCACATCTATCCGTTCAAGGCTTTGCGTCCGGTGAACCCGGCTGAAGCTGAGACTATCTCTGCGCTCCCTTACGACGTGATGAATCGCGCCGAAGCCAAGGCTATGGCTGAGGGCCTTCCGCACTCCTACTTGCGCGTGACGCGTGCCGAACTCGAACTTCCGGATTCTGTCGACGCTTACGATCCGAAGGTTTATGCCCACGCTCGTGAAAATCTCGACAAGATGATCGAAGACGGCGTGATCGCTTTCGACCCGAAGCCGTGCCTCTACGTTTATCGCCAGACGATGAACGGTCGCGAACAGTACGGTCTTGTGTGCTGCGTTCCGGCTGCCGACTACTTCAACGGCACCATCAAGAAGCACGAACTTACCCGCGCTGACAAGGAAGAAGACCGTTTGCGCCATGTGCTCGCTACGAACGCCAATACGGGTCCGGTGTTCCTCACTTACCGCGACAACGGCCAGTTCGATATCTTCGGTGCAGTGACCAAGCGCAAGCCTGTTTACGACTTCGTGAGCAAGGGCGACGGCTTTGGCCACACGGTTTGGGTCATCGACGATGATGCTGAAATCGAAGCTATCCGCAAGTCCTTCGAAGAAATTCCGGTGAGCTACATCGCAGACGGTCACCACCGCAGTGCTGCTGGTGCTCGCGCTGCCAGCTACCGCGCCGAACAGAATCCGAAGAACACGGGCGACGAAGAGTACAACCGTTACCTCGCTATCCTCTTCCCGAGCACCCAGCTCAAGATTTTGGACTACAACCGCGTGCTTAAGGACTTGAACGGCCGCACGCCGGAACAGCTCATGGAAGAAATGAAGCTTGTGTTCGACATCGAAGAATTGCCGAGCATGCAGAGCCCGAGCAAGCAGAATCAGGTGAACTTCTACATGGGCGGCAAGTGGTATGCTTGCACGTTCAAGGACAAGTTCCTCAAGAATCTTGGCCCGGTTGACAGCCTCGACGTGGCACTCCTCCAGAAGCTCGTGTTGAAGCCGCTCTTTGACATTGACGATCCGCGTACTTCCAAGCGCATCGACTTTGTCGGTGGCATCCGTGGTCTCGGCGAACTCGTGAAGCGCGTCGATAGCGGTGAATGCGCTTGCGCATTTGCAATGTATCCGACCACGCTTGATCAGCTCATGAGCATTGCCGACGCTGGCGAAATCATGCCGCCGAAGAGCACTTGGTTCGAACCGAAGCTTCGCGACGGTCTCTTGGTCCACACGCTCGACTAATTGCTTGTAGGCCGCGCGAACCTCTTGTACGAGATGCGCGGACTTCTATAGTGAAAATTGCAGAACGCACCCGGCCAGGGTGCGTTTTTGCTTTTTGATACGCAATGCTTTTATTTTTGCGTTCCTGCAAACGGTTGTTTGCAAAATGAAACCCTAATCCGTTTTTTGAGTATCAGTATTCTACATTTCCCGCCGGTGATTTTAATATGGTGTGTGGGAAAATGCGTTTAAAACAAAAGAATAAATTCTCCCGGTTTCTTGTTTCGCTACGCTTGCTGATTGCGTGGAAATTTAAGAATTTTTGGTTTTGGTAGCTCGCTTAGGAGGCTGAGACTTTTCCTTTTCTTTTTTGTCGGACTTGGATTTGTCCTTTCTTTTGCTTTTGGCGATGAGATTCTTGACGAATTCTTTAGCCTGAAAAATTCGGTTATCAACCTTTTTTTGAATGTTGTTTGCAACTTTATTTGCACTGCCTACAAAATTCTTTTGGGTGAAGTAGCCGATTTCCCTTGAATCTGCGCAGTGGTTTGATTTTTCGCAGATGAGATAATAACAGTCTTCAGGAACAACGTAAAAAGAAATCTTTGAAGAATCCTTGGCGCTATATAATTCTCGTTTGATGTGTATGGGCGTGTTTCCTGGTTCTGCAAGGAATATCTGGAGTTCTACAAGGTAGCGGTCTTGCCATGGCATGTAGTCGATTTCTTGCAAGCTGACAAGGCGGTTCCCAAGCTTGGTGGAGCCTATGCGTTCAAGGGGCATTTGCCTTTTCCCTTGCCAAAGGCTTGATTTGACATAGAACTTTTCGTTCTGCTCGTGCATGAGAGAAATAAGGTAGTCTTGTTCTACGTCGTTTAGCTTGTCAAAAACGAGTGTGTCGCCTTTACGCGGAATGTGAATTTTGCGAGTTTCAATGAAGGCGTCTTCGCCTTTCCATTTGAAGTTTTTATGAGGAGTATAGACTTTACTGTTGTTTGTAATTGTGATGGAGTCGCCAGGAATACCAAGAACTTTTCGCACCATGTTGTCCTGGTTGCGGAGAACGCCCCAGACATAATCCCCATATCCAACATTTTGGGTGCAACTTGGAAGCTTGCACATCCACATGATGCTGTTCTTCTTGTATTTCGGAAACAGGGAATTGTCTTGGAGGCGGACTGGTTCAAAAATATAGTGGCGCACGCCGATCATGGCGGCTAGAACAACACTGAGAATAAAGACAAGTACAAACACGTGCGTCTTGGAATGACGTCGTTGTAAAAATGTGACTTTACGATCGAGTGCTGACATAGCCTTTACAAACTACAATTAATCGTTGCCGCCGGTAGAGTCGTCGCTGAGCGAGAGGACTGCGAGGAACGCCTTTTGCGGTACTTCCACGGAGCCGATGCTCTTCATGCGCTTCTTACCTTCCTTCTGCTTTTCGAGGAGCTTACGCTTACGGGTGATGTCACCGCCGTAGCACTTGGCAAGCACGTCCTTGCGGACAGCCTTCACTGTCGAGCGGCTGATAATCTTGCCACCGATGGCGCCCTGGATGGCCACGTCGAACTGCTGGCGTGGAATGAGGTCCTTGAGTTTTACGCAGATGGCGTTAGCGTAGGTGTTGGCTTTGTCGCGGTGGATAATCACGGAGAAGGCGTCGACCGGGTCACCATTCAAGAGAATGTCGAGCTTGACGAGGTTGTTGCGCTTGTATTCGCTCGGCGTGTAGTCAAGGCCTGCGTAACCACGGCTCAGAGATTTGAGACGGTCGTAGAAGTCGAACATGATTTCGGCTAGCGGAAGGTCGTACTTGAGGATGACCTTCGTTTCGTCGATGTATTCCATTGTTTCGAACGTGCCGCGCTTTTCTTCGCAAAGCGTCATCATGGCGCCCACGTATTCCTTCGGCGTAAAGATCTGGGCCTTCACGTACGGCTCTTCGATGTAGTCATAGCGGCTAGCGTCGGGGAGCTTGGACGGGCTTTCGATTTTCACCATGGAGCCGTCGCTCATGTAAACGTGATATTCCACGTTCGGCACGGTCGTGATGATGTCCACATTGAATTCGCGGTCCAAACGTTCCTGCACAATTTCCATGTGCAAAAGTCCGAGGAAGCCCGTGCGGAAACCAAAACCGAGCGCTTCGGAAGTTTCCGGTTCCCAGCAAAGGGCGGAGTCGTTGAGGCGGAGCTTTTCGAGGGCTTCGCGCAAATCCTTGTAGTCTTCCGGGTCGATGGGGTAGATACCCGAGTAAATCATCGGGAGCACGTCCTTGTAGCCCGGGAGCGGTTCTTCGGCCGGGTTCGCTGCATCCGTAAGCGTGTCACCGATTTTTACGTCGCTGATGGTCTTCACGTTCGCGAGCACGTAACCGACCATGCCTTCGGTCAGTTCCGGACGCGGGTCGCGGCGCATGCTGAATGTACCGACTTCGGTCACCACATATTCGCCACCCGTCTTCATCATGCGAATCTTCATGCCCGCCTTGAGCGTGCCTTCGACAATGCGAATGTAGTTGATCACACCGCGGTAGGAATCGTAAACGGAGTCGAAAATGAGAGCCTTGAGCGGCTTGCCTGCATCGCCCTTCGGGGCCGGGATTTCGTCGACGATCTTGTCGAGCACCTGTTCCACGTTGAGGCCGGTCTTGGCGGAAATGCGCGGAATTTTGTCCGGATCGTAACCGAGCAAGTCACCGACGAGCTGTGCCACGTGATCGGGCTGGGCGCCCGGAAGGTCTACTTTGTTCAAAACCGGGATGATGGTTAGGTCGTTTTCAATCGCAAGGTAGAGGTTAGAAAGCGTCTGGGCTTCGATGCCCTGGCTTGCATCCACGACGAGGATGGCGCCTTCGCAAGCGGCGAGGGAACGGCTGACTTCGTAGGTGAAGTCCACATGCCCCGGCGTATCGATCATGTTCAAAATGTATTCTTCGCCATCTTTTTCGTAGACCATGCGGATGGCATGAGCCTTGATCGTAATGCCACGTTCGCGTTCCAGGTCCATGTCGTCCAGGAGCTGGTTCATCATTTCGTTCTTGGAAACGGTCTTGGTCAGTTCAATCATTCTGTCGGCCAAGGTGGATTTGCCGTGATCGATGTGGGCGATAATGCTAAAATTGCGAATATTGTTGTTTTGCGGCATATTAAGATGTTGAAGAGTTTTTGCGTAAATATAGAAATCTTGTGCCTGTTTATTGGTATTCGCTGTGAACCCTTTAAAAAAAAACTATATTCTACTGGTACAATCTGTTCTATCTGAACGATATAACTACGGAAGTTACGTTTTGTTTAAAAAGCTCATTATTTGCAGTGCCTTGTGTCTTGCCGCAAATTCTTTTGCCGCAGGTAAAGTTTTCAACAAGGATTACACGGGTGTTTCCCAGATTCTTGCCGAGATTACGACTCATGAGGGTAAAATCGTTGTGGACTTGAACTTCAAGGCTGCTCCGAATACCGTAGCGAACTTTGTAGATCTCGCCAGCTCGGGCTTCTACGATGGTCTTGTGTTCCATCGTGTTATTAACGGTTTCATGATTCAGGGTGGTGACCCGAAGGGTGATGGAACAGGCGATCCTGGTTATACCATTGATGATGAAAAGAATGATCTCAAGCATGAGGCCGGTGTGATTTCTATGGCTAATAAAGGCCCGAATACCGGTGGATCGCAGTTCTTTATTACGCAGCTCCCGCAGCCGCATTTAGACGGTCATCATACTGTGTTTGGTAAGGTCATTGAAGGCCAAGACGTCGTCTGCCGCATTGACCCGTACGATCCGATTTTGAACATTAAAATTGTGGAAAAGAAGTAAATATGAGTTCCAAAAAAGCGACATCTAAGGCGCCTGCAAAGGCGAGTGCTTCTGAAAAGAAATCTGCAAAGTCGGCTCCAGCAAAGAAGCCTGTAGCCAAGGCCGCTGCGGCACCGGCAAAGAAAGCTGCTCCTGCAAAGGCTGCTGCTAAGCCCGCCCCTGCAAAGAAGCCTGCTGCCAAGGCTGCTCCGGCACCGGCAAAGAAAGCCGCTCCTGTAAAGGCTGCTGCTAAGCCTGCTCCTGTTGCCAAGAAGCCTGTCGCCAAAAAGGAAGCTCCTGCTAAGAAGGAACCAGCCAAGGCTGTAAAGGCCGCTCCGGTGAAGGCTCCTGCTGCAAAGCCCGCCAAGGCTGAAGTTTCCAAGCCCGCTCCTGCTAAAAAGGTTGAACCGGCAGTCGTGGCCAAGGCTCCGGCAGCCCCGAAGGCTGTTGAAAAAGTTGAAGAAACTGAAGTGAAAGTTTCTGAAAAGAGTGTTGTCAAGGAACCCGTTAAGGAAGTTTCTGAAAAGGCTCCTGAAAAAGTTGAAGTTGCCGAAAAGGCAGAACCGAAAAAGTCTACCGTGAAGTCTGATTATCCGTATGCTGTTTTGCTTGAAGGTGGTAAGAAGCCTTGCAAGTTCATTATGTTTGTTGAAATTGATGAACAGGAAGAACGCGCTAACAAGAAGAAGGTGTCTTCTGAAATGAAGAACCTCGAAAAGAAGCCGACTTCCGCTATCCGTCACAAGATTTCTCTTGCTGAAGAAACTCAGGAAGAACTGACGGAACGCATCTTGAAGGAACTCGAAGAACAGAACGCTGCTTTCACGCGCGAAGCTGCAACGCAGATTTGCACGCGTTGCAACAAGAATCTTGTTTCTCCGGAATTCTGGGTCGACAAGCATCTCGGCTACTGCGAAGAATGCGCCGCTATTTTGCACTTGGGTCAGTCCAAGGAAGCCCGCAAGGTGGAATACCAGCTGGGCGCCATGGGTGGAGACTCTTTGGATGAAGTGGAGGATGACGATATCGAAGGACCGGACGCAGCAGACCTTAAGGAAGCTGAAGAAGAACTCGCCGATTTCGACGATTAATACGTCAACCTCGAACGAAGGTTCGGGGCTTGGCCCATTCATTAATTGTGTAAAAAAAGCCGAGGCGTTGAACCTCGGTTTTTTTGTTTGAAAAAAAATATTGAATATAAATTAATTAACCTTTCTCATCACGCCGATGACGCGGCCTGCAATAGAGAAGTCTTTCTTGTTGTTCACGATGATGGGCTTGTACTTCGGGTTGGCCGGGCGGAGTTCGACGTGGTCGGCGCTCGGATGATAGTACTTGACTGTTGCTTCGTTATCGATTTGTGCAACGACAATTTCGCCAAGGTCGGCGGTCTTTTGCTGACGAGCGAAAATCAAGTCACCATCGAAGATGCCTGCGTTAATCATGGAATCGCCCTTGACGCGGAGAGCAAACACGTCGCTACGGCAAGCGAGGAAGTCTCGATCTATAGTAACGGTTCCTTCGAGGTTTTGAACGGCGAGAATCGGAGTACCTGCAGCAACACGCCCGACAATAGGAATTTCGATTGTGTTGTTGACGACTTCCTTGCCGGATTCCTTTTCGTCATTTAAGATTTCGATGCCGCGGCTGAGACGCGGAGAGCGGTTGATATAGCCTTTCTTGATGAGGGCAGCGAGAATGGAACGCACTCCGTTCGTCGAAGAAATGTCGAAATGGTTGCCGATTTCGCGAACTGTTGGCGGCATGTGATTTTCTTTAGAATACTTCTTGATGTATTCGTAAATCTCTTCTTGTCTTGCCGTCATTTCTTTGCGTTTTTCGTTTGTATTTTCCATTGTTAGCCTCTCGTCGTAAAGGAATCTGGAATTTCTATGTATAAAATATAATGCACAACTGGGCAAATGTCAATATTTTCACTGCACAAAAGTAAAGTTTTTTGTAAAAAAATGATTTTGTTGAAAAAAAATAATCATGATATTCAAAAATAGGGCTTTTTTTGTTATATTTGGAGCACTTCGGGGTGTAGCTCAGCCTGGTAGAGCGTCTGCTTTGGGAGCAGAATGTCGTCAGTTCGAATCTGGCTACCCCGATACGAAAAAAGGACCCCTCGTGGGTCCTTTTTTCGTATCATAGGTAGCCAGATCAGCTTCACCGAAGGTGAAGCCCGAAGGGCAAGCTGGGAAGTGAGCGAAGCGAAACCGAAGCCAGCGCAGCCAATCTGGCTACCCCTAGCATAAAAACGAAGTGAACGATTTGGCAATCTGGCTACCCCGATACGAAAAAGGACCCCTTGAGGGCCCTTTTTTCGTTTTTGTTCAATTTTTTTAGGTTGAAACTCATTTTTATATATATTCCGTCATAAAAATGATATATTTGATTGTAAATTAATTTTTCCCAACGGGAGTGTCTTATGAGAAAGTTCACAATATGGAAATTGGCCACAACATTGGCATTTCTTGTTTCAATGAACGCCTGTTCGAATTCCTCTTCGCCGGATGATTCGGATGACTACACCGATTCTACATCCTCGAAAAATTCGGATGACGGTAAAAATTCCAACAGTTCTTCAAATACTTGTGATGTTCTCAAGAAGCTTGAACTTGGTGCTCCGACAAATTTCACTGTAACCAAGGAATCCGATTCTCTGTGGCTCCTTTCTTGGGATTATACCCGCAATGAATCGCGTGCCGAAACTAATTTTGAAATTGAATCGTTGAATATGGACGATAAGTCCCCTAAGTGGGAAAGCGAAGGCACGACTAATGCCGACGTTACCATTTACATGCTGAAGGGGGCTAAAAAGGCCGGTAAGTATTACCGTGTTGTTGCTATTGATAAATGCGGTAGGTCTAAAGAAAGCAATCGTCAGCAAATCAAGGCTGACGGAAACGCAACTGAAGATTCTACGACGACTACCGTGACAAGCGATATGCCGACGGATCTTGCTTTGACGCGAATTGCTCCGAGCATTTGGGAACTCAGCTGGAAATACAGTAACTTAAGTGATGATCCGAACAGGTCCTTTGTTATCCAGACTTCCAAGCTCAAGGATTTCAAGTGGAAGAGCATTAAATCCAAGATCGAAGGTAATGTCCGTAACTATTACATTCAGGGACGTGACCAGATTGAAACGTATTATCGCATTGCTGTAGTCAATAGTGGTGATACCTCTGCCTTTACTGAAGCTGTCCAGTTGACTCCGGATGTTGCGTACCGTGATTACATGGCTCTCAATACTCCGACGCCGTCGACTAAGTTTACTTTGTATTATAACACGGGTATTGAGGCGGATAAGGATACTTCTTCGGAAGATAAAGTGTACACAGGCGCTGTAGCGACTTATACAATTACGGAAAACCTCATTAGCAAGTATATCGTTGAATCCGAGTACACGGATACCGTTTATTACGAAGCCCGTTGGTTCACCTCTTTGGAAAATTACAACTACTATAAGGGCAATTGCGAAGGTATGAAGAAGTCCAATAAGTGCGATAGTTGCTATTGGACTGAAACATTCCCGTATCAGGAACCGTCTATTTCGAAGCGCTTTAGTGTCTATGACGATTATGCTGATGCCGAAAAGAAAACGAAAGTCTTTAATGACTGTGCATCCAAATATAAATATACGGCTGAAAACCATGCTAAACTTTATGATCCTGATACGGATCCGGCAGAATGGAAAGCCATTGCTGCAAATGAAGCGAATATGGCGCTATGCCTTGAATCCTATGTCCGTGGAATTTGCGGATACTATGTACAAATTCGTGCTGTCTGGAAGGATAATGCGAATGGTAAGGGCAAGGGCGAAACGGACTGGAGCGAATGGACTCAGCCGTTCAATCTCAGTGACATCAGTGGCGCAGACGACCTCTGCAATACCAAATAAAGTCTAACGATTATTGCAAAAAAAGTCCGACATCGTTGTGATGTGCGGACTTTTTTCATGTCATGCCCACCTGTCATCCCGGACCCCGTTCCGGGAGGGCATCTCCTAATAATTTATTTCAAAAATGCAAAGAAAACGGCGGCGATGATGAACAAGAATGCAACGATGTGATTCCATTGGAGCGTTTCCGTGTGGAACACCGTCACGGCAATCGTTGTGAACACCGTAAGTGAAATGGCTTCTTGAATGATCTTCAATTGCATCAGGCTGAACGGACCGCCATTGATGCGGCTGCCGATGCTGTTTGCGGGAATCATAAAGCAGTATTCAAGGAAGGCAAGGCCCCACGAAGCGAGAATCACGAGAATCAGCGGCCAGTCGGTGCTGATGTGCATTTCTTTGAGTTTGAGGTTGCCGTACCAAGCGAACGTCATGAAAATGTTGGAACAGCAGAGGAGGAGAATTGTAAAAATACCAGCTTTCATAATTTAGTCATTAGCCAATGGTTATTAGTTGTTAGTGTTTTGTCATTGGGGCTTGCCCCATCCAGTTACTTCTGGGTCCGCAATCTATATGGTCTTCCTGTAGAATGTTGGTAGGCGAGGCGTTTGCGTACTTCTTCGAGATACTTGATGTAATTCTCGCTTTGGTAGTCGCGGTACGTCCAGTCAAAAGCGTGAAAATGTCCGTCCTGAAAATAAAGCGTCGGCTCCACGAAAATCCCGCGTTGCATATAAACGCGCTGGCGCTGGTCCTTGGTCGTTGCCAAAAAGAACTGCCCAAGCGTCATGTAGCCCGGATCGAGATTTACAGGGCGCAGTCCCGGAGTTCCGTTTGCTTTTGCAATTTCAAGTTCAATGTCGTTTGTCCAAAGCTTGATATCGACAATTGTTTCGCGGTCCACGAGCTGTTCGTAGCTAAAGAATGCTCGCACCGGAGCCATGCCGATTTCTTCTTTGTAGTAGTTGGTGAATGTGAACGGGAACGGTTCCAAGTTCAGGTCTTCTTCGCCGAAACGCGACTTGAGCACTCCGCGGACCGCTTCTACGGATTCGGCATCTTTTGCGAGAATGCCAACGATGATTTTCACTTTGGCAGGAGTTCTGATTTCACCCATGCGCGCAAATTTAGTAATTTTACGATATGTTTAGAAGTTTATCTTTTTGTGCTTTTCTCGTCTTTGCTCTCTCGTCTGCCTATGCCGAGGCTCCGCGTGTCGTGCCGACAATTCTTGATTCTATTCCGCACGAAAAGTCTCACTTTACGCAGGGGCTCTCGTTTGATGGCAAGGACTTGATTGAAACCACGGGCCAGTATGGGAAATCGGGGCTGTATCGTCGTACGCTCGACGGAAAAATTCTTGATTCCGCACGCATTGAAGATCGTTATTTTGGTGAAGGTTCCGTTGTGCTTGGTGACGAGATTTACTACCTCACGTGGAAATCGCACAAGGCTTTTATTTATTCTCGCAAGCCTTTCAAAAAGAAAGGGGAGTTTCGCATCCCGACCGAAGGCTGGGGACTTACGCTTTGGCGTGACCAGCTTTTGATGAGCAATGGCTCCGATGAACTTTTGCAAATTGCACCGGGTGGCTTTGCTGTGTCGGGGATTATTAAGGTAACCGACGGTCGTTATTCAATTAAGCTTTTGAATGAACTTGAAGTCGTCGGAAATCTTTTGTACGCAAACATCTGGCAAACGGACTTTATTGCTGAAATTGAACTTCCGAGCGGGAAGGTTCTCCGCTACATCGATTTCTCGAAAAAAGCGGGGGAGATTCGCGAAAAATTCCCTGGCGTAGATGTCTTGAACGGCATTGCCTACGACGGCAAGGATTTTTGGATTACCGGCAAGCTCTGGCCGCAAATCTATAAAGTCAAGTTTTAGATGAATCTTGTCATTCCCCTAACGGGGCTTGACTTGTTCGCCTCGGATATAGAAACATGCAAGCATGTTTCTGCATCGCTCGGCTCCGTTGTCATTCCCGGACTCCGTTCCGGGAGGAAATCTCCATCTCGAATCACTTTCCAAGTGCGATCGATTTTTGTATATTTGCGTTGAATCGGGGGTACTCTGGTTTGCTTCGAATAACGCTACTCGCGTTATTCTCACCCTTCGGGCTTTTCGAACGCACGGCGTTCTCAAAGGCTTAAACGCTCCTTAAAGTCGCGTTTAATCGACGGGTCTCAACCAGAGCACCCCCGGTGCAAGCACCGGGGGTGCTCTGGTTTCGACAGGGTTACCGAAGTGTTAGTTGCAAGTCGAGGTCTCAGACGAGGGCAACTCGTTAAAAAGTCTGAAAAAAAATAAGTGCTGACGAAAACTACGCACTCGCTGCCTAATTAACGGCAACGCCGGGCCTCATTCCGCTCCCATCGGGGTGTACGTCCGGACGCAATATGGGATAGGGAAGTGTCATGCCTGGGGGCATCTCCCGAGATTTACTAGGCTGGTCAAACTCCGCGCCGACCTTCTTGGGCGTGGATAAGACGAGATCTTAAATACGAAGGGAACACTTGTAGGAACGTACATGGACGTGATTTTGGACAGGGGTTCGACTCCCCTCACCTCCAGAAAAGAAAAGGGCTCTCCATGAGAGCCCTTTTCTTTTCTGTTTTATAAGAACCGCTCGGCTCTTGTGCAATTGGAAAAATCCATCTTCGCCTCGCTTTCGCGAACACGACCCGTTAATACGGGTCGCTTATCGCTCACAGAAGTAAATTTCAAAAAATCTTTCTAAATTAAATTCAAAAGGAGGTTGTATGGATTGCAGAATCTTAGTTCGCTTTATTGGAGTTCAAGAGGATCTTGATGCTTTGTGGTCCGAATTCATGGAGCATTTCCCAGAGGCCGAACTGCCGAGTGTCGATTCCGGAGAATGGTATTCTGTCGAAGACTACATGACTGATGAATACGAATGCCGTTTCGAAGAACTCCCTGAGTCCGAACTGTATGCGGTCGATGGAACCTTCCTTGTCGAAAACGAACCTCCTGAGGATGTCCTGACTGAAATCCTGGAACGCTTCGAGCGCGTGTATGCCGTGTTCAAGTGGTCTACGATGGATGTTGGCGTGGGCTGCGGAACGAGCGAAGGTTGGGGTGAATTCAATGCAGACCGCGCCGATGACGGTTCTGACGAAGCAAATGAAATCTCCGAAGCCGTGCTAGGTTTCTAAATATTTTTCGAATTGCTTTGTTTTTAAGCTCTTTTCTTGTCTAAAATTTTTCTTGCAATTTCAACATAAAACTTCTAAATTTGGTTTGGGTTGGATTAGGTGTGTGGAGGTTTTATGTTATTTTCTCGTATTTTGCCGCTTTGCATTGCAACGGCTTTCACCACGTCACTTGCTGTTTTGGACTTGCCGAACGCACAGCCTAAAGTCGATGCCGCCTATTGGAACAAGGCTCTTGATAGTACGTGGCAGGGCTTAGTTCGTCGAAATATCCAGCCGTATAGTGCTGGTGCTGGATTGATTCACCGTCCAAAGAGCGAAACCCCGGGCGATGCCGTGAGTGAAGGCGTTGGCTATGGAATGCTTGTCTCGCTTTATGCCAATGATCAGGCTTCGTTCAATAAAATGTGGGAACAAGCAAATACATTGATGTGGAGCAGCTGCTATTACAACTGGCAGATGGGCCCCGATGGAAAAATTACGGGCTTGGGTGCTGCTTCTGATGCCGAGGAAGATGTCGCTTTGGCTTTGATTTTTGCCGACAAGCTTGTGTCTGCGGGTAAGTGGCAGCCGTACACTTCGGCAAAGCTTGGTTCCGATTATAAGGCGCATGCGCAGAAAATTCTCGATTGCATGTGGAGCTCCAAGCAAATTACAAGTAATGGAATTTTGGCTCCGGGTGCAGGCTGGGGTGGTTATGAATTTGTCAATCCGGGGTATTTCTCTCCGGCTTGGTACAAGGTCTTTGCTAAGTTCGATTCCAATGGTGATCGTTGGAATACTGTGGTTGACAAGTCCTACGAAATCATTGCTCTAAGCCCGGGTTACAGCATGGGCATGGTACCGGACTGGATGACTCCAGAAGGCGGCTGGGTTGGTTCTGCCGGTCTTGGCTATAATGCTTATTTTGAAAGCCGCGCCTTTTTCAAGGATGCAATCCGCATTTTGTGGCGTGTCGCTATTGACGCTATCTGGTTTGACGAACAACGCGCAAAGACGTTCCTCAAGAATGCTTTGACGTTTATCAATTCGAAGGGTGGCGCTAAGGCTGCGAACTTCTACCAGATTGAAAATGCTGGCGAACTGTTGCCTGCTGAAGATAAATGGTATGATTTCAACAATTCCAAGGATTCTACGACATGGCGTTACCGCAGTGAACACAGCCATTTGACGATTGGCATGTGGGCAACGGTTGCTATGGCTGTGGGCGAGAAGGCTGACCGAATTGCTTTCAGTGAAGAAATGGGCAAGTTCTATGAAGGTGGCGATTACTTTGGACTTGCAAAGAACGAAACGGACGCGCTCGAAGATACGCTCCATAACGAGATGTATTTTGACCAGTTCCTTGCCTGGTTCGGCACTTCCATGATGAGCGGTGCTTTTGTGAACGTTGTCGATGCCATTGACAATCCGAAGGCGGCAACAGTTGGGGATTCTTCTTCGCTTACGCCTTCGTTAAAGCTTGCGGAAAGACGTCTTGCCGGTATTGCCGGCATGAAGATTAGCCATTTAGATGGCGCTGTGATGATGTCTGTTTCTGAACAGGCTCAGTGGAAAATCTTTGACTTGAACGGCCACGTTGTGGCGACTGCTTCTGGTAAAGATTTCTTTTGGAAGACGCGTGGCCAAAGCGGAATCTATATTGTGAAGGCCGTTGGCCGTAAACAAAGTTATTCTCGCAAGATTACAGTTCGCTAAAGGTGATGCCCCATCAAGTGGGGCATGACACGTTTGACTTTGTCATTCCACTTCGTGGCTTGACTGCTGTGGCTCGGCAATAAGAATGAGTATACTCATTCTTGCTGCGCTCGCCTTGCTTGTCATTCCCCTAACGGGGCTTGACTTGTTCGCCTCGGATATAGAAACATGCAAGCATGTTTCTGCATCACTCGGCTCCTTTGTCATTCCCGCCTCCGAGCGGGAATCTCCTTTCTATTCTACGCAGATATTTTTTCTAGCAATGTATCGCAGATTTCTGCGAGCATTCTCTCGTGCGTACACACTTCGGGCGACACTCCTTCTATTGTCCCCGTCGTGTAGTAGCTCGTGCAGGCGCATTCATGTGCACAGCAGCGGTAGCGAATATCGCACCCCTCGCATTCCTTTTTGTCGTTGTCCAAAAATTCTCGAATCTTGTCGCAAGCCGTCTCGTCAAAGCCGGTGAAAACGTTCCCCTGCACATAGTGGGTGTTTGGGTTTGAGGTGATGAACCGTGTGCAAGGGAACATATTTCCATTCGTGGCGACACCAATGGCTCCATTATATACATGGCACGAATAAAGCCTGTATCGTGAATTGATAAGCGTTATTTTTATTTTGTCGTGAATTGTGCCGAGGAAGAACTTGTCGCCTTTTTCGCGACATGCCCTCCAATATTCTGCCATTTTCTGGTATTGCAAGGCGAGCTTGTCAAAATCTTCGCCTGTCCATTTGCCGTCAAAATCGACACTTGTGGTGAGACTTTGGAATCCCTGTTCGTGCAGCCATTTGACGCTCTCGAAAAGCGTGCTAACATGTGCACGCGTGACTGTGCTCAATGCTACAGCGCCGAGTTTCACGAATTGTGGAATGTGCTTTTCGATGGCCTTGAAACTACCCGTATTGCTGACTGTGCGGCGGGCGATATCGTGATGGTATTCTGGCCCGTCGAGCGAAAGGTAAATGCGGAACTTTTCGCGCTCGCAAAAGTCAAAGAACTCGTCGTCAAAAAGCGTGCCGTTGGTGTTGACGGCAAATTGCAACCTAAAATTTTTAGAAATTTTGCCATTGTCCATCGCGTTATCGACAACCGCCTTTGCGAATTCGACACCTTTATAAATTGCGTCTCTTTGCAAAAGCGGCTCCCCCCCAAAGAACGTGATGTTTAAGTACGACTGCCTAAAGAAAATCGTGCGGTCGAGCGCAATTTTAATCGCCTGCTCGAGAGTCGCATCGTCCATGACCGTTTTGCGGTCCGCTTGCGATTCCTTGTAATAGCAGTAGGTACAACGTAAATTACATTGCTCTGTAAGGCAAAGAACTAAGTTCATGCTTGAATGTCATCTTGTTCGAACGTGGTCACCATGCTGACCATCTGGCATCTCGGGTCTTTAGGGTCGTCGCACATGTAAATTTGCGGGCAGAGCGGGTCGTTGTGTTGGCAACGCCAATCATCAATACATTTTTGATCGTCTGGAGCGCAATCACCGTAGGGAGTCTGTTCCGAAGAACTGCTAGATTCGTTTGCGGACGATGTCGGCGTGGTGTCGGAAGAACTGCTGCTTACATCCAGATCTTCTTCGTACGGCGGGAGAATGCCCGCTTCTATAATTGGCTCGTAAGACGAACTGCTAGGTTTTTCGACGGACGATGACGAATAAGTGTGAGGGATGCCTGCTGAGATTATTGAAGAACTGCTTTTGGGCAGTTTTGCAGAAGAAAGCGCTTCAATGGCTTCGCTGCTGAGGTGTTCGCCGCTTGAAGAAATGTCGGTATAGCTGGAACTGCTGAATTGTTCTCCGCATGCAGTTTCACCGCATGTCGGTTCAGGCTCTTGCTTTTTGTTGTCATCGCTTGTTGCAGACATGCTGTCATCGCAGGCTGTTGCGCCGATGGATGCTGCAATTCCGAGTGCGGCTGCGACTGCACTTTTGGTAAAATGGCTCAATTTTGAGCTTTTAACGACTTTTTTCTTCTCGATTTTCATGGTTACTCCAGGCTACAAAATTCAATTAGGACAAGTCAAGCATTTCGTATGTGGAAACCATGCTTGCTATCATACCGCGATCGTCATCATGGCACATGATGACATGAATTCCTGTGGAATCTACAGTTTCGCACATCCTTGGATATGGAGGGACTACAGTATCACTTGAAGAACTGCGAACGTGTTCTACAAATGTACTGCTGGAACTTTCGGATGAACTGCTGACGGCTTTTTCTGAGGAGCTAATGGGCGTTTCTGAAGAAGAACTGGCGAGATTTTCTGAAGAACTGCTCGGCGATTGTACAGATGAAGAAGAATGCGCTTCGATGGCTTCGCTGCTGAGGCGTTCGTGGCTTAGCGGAATATCTGCTACAGAGGAGCTGGACGTGTTTTCTGGACTTTTTGGGGTGTTGTTGTCTGGTTCGATTGGGCCTGCAACTGGACTGCTTTCGGCATCGTCTAAACAACCGCTCATCAAAATGGCGGACATGCCAAGCAACGAGGCTACCCCTGCCTTAGTGGCTTTGGATAAACGTGAATTTCCGATAACTTTCTTCTTCTCGATTTTCATAAAAATCTCCTTCAACCATAACACTCTATCTTAATATAGTTTGTTTTGGAATATAAAATGCAATTTTGGGCTGTTTTTATGAATAGCGCTGAACGATTTTGTTGCATCCGTTGCATATAGAGGGGGCAAAAGAAAAACGCTCGGTTTCCCGAGCGTCTTTATCGTAATTGTCAATTCGTCATCCTGACACCGAAGGTGGAAGACAACTCAGAAGGCGAGTGTTGCGACCATGCTTGCATGGGCATAACCGAGCCAAAGAGTTGGGGCGTAGCCCCATCTAGTTAAGTTTTATTACAAGATATAACTGGATTGACGCTTCGCGTCCGAGGCTTCGGCTCAGAAATAGGTTTGCGAGCAACCTGCTTCATTCGCTTCGCTCTCATTTCTTCGGGCTTTGCCCTCAGAATGACGTGCTACGTCTTGTCTTCACCGCGGAGCATGATGACCTTGCCCGTGCGGATGTATTCCACGATTTCAAACTTCTGCAACAAGCTCTTGAGCGTATCGACCTTCGTGCTGTTGCCCGTAATCTGGATAATCATGGAAGTCATCGTCATGTCCACCGTGTTGGCATGGAAATGGTCGCAAAGCTGCAAAATTTCGGTGCGCTGTTCTGCAGTGCAACGAACCTTGATGAGGGCTAGTTCCTTTTCCACAGCGTCCGTACCGGTATGGTCCTTGGCCTGAACCACGTCCACGAGCTTTTCGAGCTGCTTGATGATTTGCATCAAGATTTCGGGATTGCCATGAGCGATGATGTTCATGCGGCTGAAGTTCGGGTCGAGCGTGGGGGAGACGACGAGAGAATCGATGTTGTAGCCACGGCGGGAGAACACGAGTGCAATACGCACGAGCACGCCCGGGCGGTTTGCCACTAACAAGCTAATAGAATGTGCAATATCTTTCATTTTCTAATTCTCCTATTACGTCGATCCGGTGGGTTTTTCGAGCTGCGTCTTCGGCTGTTCGGTGATCATGCTTGTGATCGGAGCGCCTGCCGGAATCATCGGGAACACGTTGTCTTCCTTTTCGCATTCGCAGTGGATGAGAATCGGGCCGTCGTTGTAGTCCAAAGCCTTCTGGATCACGCGTTCAGCGTCTGCCGGGCGCTTGATACGGAGACCCGGGATGCCGTAAGCTTCAGC
The DNA here is from genome assembly GCF_002210405.1 of Fibrobacter sp. UWB3. NCBI lineage: Bacteria > Pseudomonadati > Fibrobacterota > Fibrobacteria > Fibrobacterales > Fibrobacteraceae > Fibrobacter > Fibrobacter sp. UWB3. The sequence goes on along the minus strand of NZ_MWQJ01000001.1, from coordinate 49,321 downwards.
GAGCTTCACGAAGTCCGGGTTGCCTCTCATGTCCACGCTGGAATAGCGGTGGTCATAGAAGAGTTCCTGCCACTGGCGCACCATGCCGAGGTATTTGTTGTCCATCACGAAAATCTTGATGGGAAGCTTGTGGATGGCTGCCGTTGCAAGTTCTGCTTCGGTCATCTGGAAACCACCGTCACCGCTGAAGCTGCAAACCGGCCAACCGGTTTCGTTACCGAATGCGGCACCGATAGCAGCCGGGAAGCCAAAGCCCATCGTGCCTGCGCCACCGCTGGAGTGGAGCTGACGCGGATAGTTGATGTGGAAGAATTGTGCGACCCACATCTGGTGCTGGCCCACGTCCGTAGTGACAATAGCCTTGCCCTGCGTAAGTTCGCTCACGGTAGCAACGATGTGCTGCATACGGAGGCCACCCTGCTTGGCGTAGGTGAGCGGGTAGCGCTTCTTCCAGGTCTGGCAAGTCTTGATCCAGTCGGCGGTATCAAGCTTGTTCACCATCGGGAGGAGCTGTTCCAAGACGAGCTTCGCGTCACCGCACATGAACACATCCGGCTGCAACACCTTGCCTTCTTCGGCAGGGTCGATGTCGATGTGCATCTTCACGGCGTTCTTGCAGAATTCGCTGAGCTTACCTGTAATGCGGTCGTCCCAACGGCTACCGATCGAAAGGATCAAGTCGCATTCGAGGACAGCCTTGTTGGCGTAAATTGTACCGTGCATGCCGAGCATGCCGAGAGAAAGTTCGTGGTCGGTCGGGAATGCACCGAGGCCAAGCATTGTGCAGCAAACCGGAGCGCCGAGCTTTTCGGCAAGTTCCTTCACTTGGCGGTGTGCGCCAGAAATCATGGCACCGTGGCCCACGAGCAAAAGCGGCTTCTTGGAATTCTTGAGGTATTCCGCGGCCTTTTCGACGCTTTCAGTAGAAGCGTAGGTCGGAATCTTATAACCCGGAAGGTCCATCTGGTCCGTGAACGGAGCGGTGCAGGGGCCTGCAGTCACGTCCTTCGGAAGGTCGATAAGCACCGGGCCCGGACGGCCGGAACGTGCGATGTGGAAAGCTTCCTTCATCACGCGCGGGAGGTCGTTCGTGTCCTTCACCAAGTAAGAATGCTTCACGGTTGCAAATGTCATACCGCTAGTATCGCATTCCTGGAAGGCGTCCTTGCCCAAGTTCGGAGTCGTCGTCTGTGCCGTGAGCACGACGATCGGGCTAGAATCCATGAGAGCTGTATAAATACCTGTAAACGTGTTCGTTGCACCCGGACCGCTAGTGACAAGAGCTACACCGACCTTACCGGTCTGGCGGGCATAACCGTCAGCCATGTGGGTTGCGCCCTGTTCATGACGGCTGAGCACAACTTTGATGCTGGAGTCGAGGATGGCATCGAACATCGGAATGGCCGATCCACCGGGATAGCCGAAAATTGTATCAACGCCTTCACGCTTGAGGCATTCGATAATCACTTCGGCACCACTTAAGGTCTTGTTTGCCATAATTTTTCCTGTCTTTTAAAGAATAGATGAAAATTTAGATGGATTGAAATATAGGAGTATTTTAATGTGGTGGCAAGAGGTGAAAACCGTACTTTGTGAAAATTTTTGCAATTTTTGGTGAAATTTTTTGATTTTTAAAGTCTGAAAAATGTAAAAATTGACGATTTCTGTTAAAAGTTTGAATTTGATGAATTGTGGTAAAGTAAAAATTGAAGATTTTTGAGCTAAAATTTGTTGTTTGGCTCATTTTGTATCCAAAATAATGTGAAATTTTTGGCGAGTGTGCGAAAAATATATCCGAGAACGGATTTGCCCCGCAAATGTCTGACAACAAGAACCCAAAACTAATAACTAATGACAATTGACTAATGACCAATGGCTAAAGACTAGTCTTGTTCTAAATCTCTCACCATAAAATTTTCTAATTTGTAATTATGATTAAAAAGATTTTTCTCTCGCTGATTCTTGCGGCTGCATTCGTGTTTGCCGCCGACCCGATCACCATTGAAGGGCGTTTGACCGAAATTCCGGGCAAAATGCCGAGCAATGACTTATATAGCTATGTCTATGTATTTAAGTACAAGGTCTCGAAAGTTGTTTCGGGCAAGCTCGACGCTAAGGAAGTTCTCGTGGGCGTCTATAACCCGCTCATCGCCCGTGGCAAGGTCAAGGACAAGATGGCGGACAAGTCCAAGGGCAATGTTGGTGAATTCAAGGCCAAGGCAAAACATACGCTCAAGCTCATCCCGCTTGAAGGCAACTGGGACGGTGCAGTCGAAGATGAATACTTTGACGATGAATCCCCGCGCTACCTCGCAATTGAAGTGAATGAGTAATTAATGGTCTTCTCTTCCCAGATTTTCCTTTTCTACTTCTTGCCGACGTTTTTGGTTGGCTACTTTGTTCTCTTCAAGCTCGGGGCTAAGCATTCGTTCCTGAACTTGTTCATTACCATCTTCAGTTACGTTTTTTACGGCTGGCTCGAACCGTGGCTCGTGTTCCTCATGTTCGGCTGTACGCTCGTGGTGTACGTAGCTGGGCGGTTCATCTCGGCGCCGAATGCAAGTTCCATGCAGCGTAAGGTTGCCCTGTGGACTGCAATTGCGGTGAATCTCGGGGCGCTCGGGTTCTTCAAGTATTACATGTTCGGCATGGGGATCGTGAACGATTTTGCGGCCATGCTCGGCTGTGAGCCTTTCTCGATTATGACGGTTCTTTTGCCGGTGGGCATTTCGTTCTACTCGTTCCAGTCCATGAGTTATGCGATTGACGTTTATCGCGGTTCCGCTCCTCCGGTCAAGAACTTTGCGACATTCGCATGCTACGTGGCGCTTTTCCCGCAGCTTGTGGCAGGCCCGATTGTGCGTTACAATACGGTCGCCGAAGAACTTGAAACCCGCACGCATACGCTTGAAAATTTTGTGCGTGGCATCCTGTTTTTCTGCTTTGGCTTTACCGAAAAAATCTTCCTTGCAAACCAGGTGGGCATTATCGCAGACCGCGTTTTTGCGGCTGATGCTCCGGGCGTCATCAATAGTTGGTGGGGCTCGCTTGCCTACATGTTCCAGATTTACTTTGACTTCTCGGCGTATTCTAATATGGCGATTGGTCTTGGACTTATGCTCGGGTTTCATTTTCCGCGCAACTTCAATGGCCCGTACCGCTCTGTTAGCATTACGGACTTCTGGAAGCGCTGGCATATCTCGCTCACGAGTTGGTTCCGCGATTACCTGTACATTCCGCTGGGTGGCAACCGCGTGCCGACGGGTCGCATGTACTTCAACCTTTTCCTCGTGATGTTCGTGAGTGGCGTTTGGCATGGCGCAAACTGGACGTTCGTGTGCTGGGGCCTTTATCACGCCTTCTTCATGATTGTGGAACGTGCAAACAACAAGAATGCCTGGTACTACAAGGCTCCTCGCGTGGTGCAAATCCTTTTGACGCAGGTGATTGTGCTCTTTGGCTGGGTGCTGTTCCGTGCGGATTCTATTGGCGATGCTGTCCGCATGTGGAAGAATATGATTGGGCTTGGCGCAACGGCTGCTTCCGACGTGATTTTATCTGCTGAAATTTTCACGCCGACATGCGTTGTGTTCATGTTGCTGGCGGGTTTACTTTCGTTCTGGAAGTTCCGCAGTTACGATTGGTGCATTGACGTTTCTTTCAAAAAGTCGCTCATTGCGCTTGGCTTGTTTATTTTGGCAACGCTTGCGCTCTTTACCCAGAGTTACAACCCGTTCCTTTATTTCCAGTTCTAGTTATGAAAATAAAAAAAGTCTTTCTCTTGCTTTCTATGGCGGCTGGAGTTGCCTTTGCTGATCCGATTCCAACAGAAGCTTTAACTCAGGGCGGTCTCCAGATGCGTGACCGCCAACTCCGTGATATCGGCCTTGTGATGCGCGGTGGGCGAGGTGGCTTTGTCGATATCGGCTACACTTATACGCCTTCGTCTGAACAGTTGCAGTTGCAAAGCAAGTACGGCGTCCACGATGGTTTTGCCTTCAGGCACCATTATGGTATTTTCGGTAGCTGGGTCCTGGACTCCATTTCTCATTTGGGATTCCTCACATGGTTTGACCGAGCTGGTTGGGACACTCAGGACTTTTTCTTCATTCCGCACAATGGCGAACCGGCGCACATTTCATCGGCGTTGACATGGGGCTTTTCTTACACGAATACGGCGTATGATTTTACGGTTGCATTGGGTATGCAGCATCAGAATCTGGAACAGGCTTCGAGACGTTTTTACCCTGTGGAAAGCGATTCTATGCTCTTCTATTGGGGGCATGCTCGCTATAAGAATGTGAGCTTCCAGGGGAGTTTCTATCGCAATACGTTCCAGACGCTTCGCTTCTCTTTGGATTTGGAATCTCGAGAACTTTATGGCGGTGTAGGGAGTGGCTACAAAACTTATTTGCCTAACTTGAGTGCGACTGTTTATCGCCGTAAGAATAATGATGATGACGATAACTTTGTCCGTTTGAACTGGGAACAGAATCTTTACAAACAAACTGTTTATGCGGATGTCGCTTATGACTTCCCGAAAGGCGGTTTCCATTCGGCGACTTTGAAGTATTATCCGGACCCTTCGCGTTTGATGGGCTTTGAAGCGTCTTGCTTGCGCCGTAATGAAATTGGCGGCTCTAGGGAATTGCTTTGGGGTGGTGCCATTGATATATTTGTCCTTCGTCTTGCTTATAATTCTGCCTTTGACTACGACAACATGTTCCGTGCTAAGGGTACGTTTATTGCCGAATTCCACATTGACTTGGGTGCTTTTGAAGGCAAGTTCTTTGGTCGCGGTGCTGCAAAGGCGGCTCCGATGGAAACATCACAAAAGAGCTATGACTTGAACAAGTTTATGAAGCTTCGGGCGGAACAGCAGAAGATGGTAAATCCGACGGTGGATGCCCAGGGCAATAAGGTGATTGAAGCGAAGGGAATTCGCTACGAAAAAGTGGATGCAACTCAGGGAGGTCACTAATGAAGTATTTGCGTTTATTCCTTTGTCTGGTTGTATTTTCTTTGACGGCTTGCATGAGCCATGTGTTTATTGATACGACGACCAGGCTCCAGGTCGAAAACAAGACGGATGTCACGATTTTGGGGGTCGATATTATTTCTGAAGACGGAACGTCTGTTCAGCCGTGGATTCGCGATGCAATTGAACCGGGCGAAAAGAGCAAGGTTGTCGAAGAAGATTGGGTCGGAACGTTTAAGGTCCGCGTTCGCTTTGACAAGTGGGATGGCAAGTTGCTTGCGAGTATAGGTAAGTTTTGTGCATATAGCTCGACCAGTAGAGTGTACGATGTTTTAGCCAAACAAGGCGAACCGAATGTTTTTGAAAAAGAAGTAAAAGGCTGCGGCGAAGAAGATGTTCACATGATCTATTCTGAAACAACGCTTGACTTCGAAGGCGGCAGTCAGCACCTCATTGTATCTCAAGACGAAGATGGGAATGTTGCGTTTAAGTTGAAGTAGACTGTTAACGTCATCCTGAACGGTAGTGAAGGATCCAGTAAAGTCTAGTCTCATGAAATGACCGCCTACTTCCTACTTTTTTACTACATTTTGCTACAGTGCAGATAACTAAGTTAAAGATTTTTGGTTTTAAATCCTTCGCGCAGAGGACGGAAATTAACTTCCCGACGAAGGGTCTTACGGCTGTCGTTGGGCCGAACGGCTGTGGCAAGTCCAATATTACGGACGCCATCCGCTGGGTGCTTGGCGAACAGAAAGCCGCCGCTTTGCGTATGGGCAAGATGCAAGACGTCATCTTTAGCGGTACCGAAGAACGTGCCGCCATGAGTCTTGCCGAAGTTTCTATTGTCATCGATAATAGCGATGGCACTCTTGCTTCTGATTATTCCGAAGTCATTGTGACGCGCCGCGTGCATCGCGACGGTTCGGGCGAATACCTCATCAATAACCAGGAATGCCGTCTGCGTGATGTTCACGCCTTGCTCTTTGACTCGGGTCTTGGTTCCAGTACGTATTCGCAGATGAACGCCGACATGATCAAGGCTGTTCTTTCGGACAAGGCGGATGACCGCCGAGTGCTCTTTGAAGAAGCCGCCGGTGTGAGCAAGTACAAGCAGCAGCGCAAGGAAACTCGCCGCCAGCTCGAACGCGTGCAGATGGACATGGAACGTGTCGAAGACAATTTGCGCAGTGTGCGCCGTTCTGTCCGTCTCTATGAAACTCAGGCCGAAAAGGTCAATGCTTACAAGAAATTAAATACGCGCCTCCGCGAACTCGATTTGTCGGTCAGTTTGGACAAGTTTGAGGACTATAAGGAAGGTCTCGCCACGCTTGATTCTACGACCAAGCGCATGAATCACGAAGTGGAATCTTCCAAGACGCAGGCGACGGAATTGCAAGCTAAGATTGAAGAAAAGAAGCTTGCAATTAGCGAAGACGAAAATACTTATCGCGATTTGGAACGCAATGTCCAGGCGGCGACGATTGCCTTAAATGACCTGAACAACAACATCATGCGTTTGCGCGATTCCATGGCGGCCCTTGAATCTTCGAACGAAAAGGCTCAGGGCGAAATCGAACGAAGCGAACAGAAGTCGCAGGAACTCTCCGAAGAAAAAGCTCGCCTCGAAGAAGAAATTGCCGTTCTCGGTAGCGAAAACGACATGGACGAGCTGAATGCGCTTTTGGAACGCGAACGAGAAACGCTCCAGGTCATGCGCGACAAGGTCGATGACTTGCGTACGCAGTCCCGTGAACTTTCGAATGCTCGTTTGCAGGCCACAAACCGCGTGAACTCCCTCCGCGGGCGCTTTGAACGCATGGATGCTGAAGTCAACATGCTCCAGTCGAACATCGCGAAGTGGCAGACCGAAATCGAAGGTCTCGACAAGCAAAAGTCCGATGCCGAAGCGAATATCGCCGAAATCCAGGCGGGTATCGAAGACACGAATCGCGAAATTGAAAATCTCGAAGAACAGCGCGCCACGCGCGAAGAACGTTTGGAAACTGAACGTGCCGAACTCACCGAAGCGCAACAGAAATTGCAGGGCTTGAAGAACGAAGAAGCCCGCTTGCAGTCGAGAATCGATGTGCTCCAGAGCGTGATGAACGAAGGCTCGGACGCAAACCGTTACCTCAAGGAAAACAAGTCGAACCTCATTGGCGGTCTTGTTTCGGAACGTATCGAGGCAACACCGGAATACGCATCGAGCGTCGAAGCTGCTCTCGGTGAAATTCTTGATTCTGTAGTCGTGAATGGCGATAGTGCCGTGAACGAAATTGTGGATGCGCTCAAGAGCGAAAACGTGGGCAAGGTGCTCATGTCGCTTGTCTCGAGTGCGGCTCCTGCTTACGACAAGCCGGTGAACAATCCGGGCGTTGTTGGTTCGCTCAAGGATTTTGTGAAGACGGATGACGAAGTTTCTCCGTGGCTCTCGGGAATCCTCTCTCGCTATTTTGTTGTGGACTCTTTGCAGACCGCACTCAATTTGGCGAAGGAATACCGTGGCGAAAACTTGAATTTTGTCACTGCCGATACGATTGTGCGTACAAGCGGCCTTGTGTCGTTTGGCGTTTCGACGTCGGGGGCACTCTCCCGCAAGAACGAAATTGCTGATGCCGAAGCGCTTTTGGAGAAGGTGCTTGGCGATATTTCTGCCGGCGAAGAAAACGTCGACCGTTTGCGTGAATTGACCGAAGAAGATTCGCAGATGCTTTCGTCCTTGGTCGATGAAATCCGCGAAAAGCGCGATTCTCTGCGCGGTGGCGATGCTTCTATCCGCATTCACAGGAATACGGTTGAAAACTGCACGCGTCGCTTGAACCAGTTGAATGGGGAAGTGACGAACGCGCAGAACAGAATTGATGCGGCGGCGCAGTCCAAGAACAGCGATGCGGAACTTGCCGAAGCCGAAAGCGAAGTCGAAAAGGTCGAGGAACGCTACCAGACGATTTCGGACCAGCTCGGCGAAAACGAGACGATGCTCCGCGAAAAAGAAGAAGATGTCCGCGAACTCGAACGCAGTGCGCAAGACAAGACTTCTCGCTTAAAGCAGAACCAGAATCGCGTGGTCGCTATTGCCGACCAGATGGAATTTTTGGACAATACGATTCGCAACCGCCGTGAAGAAATCGAAAAGAACACGGTTTCGATTGAAACGTTCGAGACGGATTGCAACAAGCTCGCTGACGAAGCGCAAGTGAAGGATAATGCGCTCCGTGAACTGGAACGCAACCGCGACCTTGCTCGTGAACGTTATGACCTCGTGAGCGGCGACCTTGAAGGATGGCGCGACGAAGTCAACCGCCTCCGCGATGACATGATTGAAAAGATGAAGGAACTGAATGACGTCGGACGTCGTCAGGAATCCCTCCAGAACAATCTCGACCGCCTCCGCGAACGCATCACGAACGAATGGACTGTCGATTTGGACAATCCTGAAAATGTTGAACGTGTGGAATACACGCAGCCAGAAGCGGATCGTGAGATTCGTGAACTCCGCGGCAAAATCAAGGAACTGGGCCCGATTAACATCAACGTGATGGAAGATTACGAAGACGAAAAGAAGCGCCTCGAAGAAGTCGAAAAACAGTTCGACGACCTCGATCGCGCCCGCGCATCGCTCGACCGCACCATCACAAAGCTTGACGACATTGCCCGCCAGCGCTACCTGGATACGTTTGCACGCATCCAGAAGAACTTCCAGTTCGTGTTCAGTAAGCTCTTCCTCAATGGCGAAACGAAGATGAACCTCGTGGAACGTGTGGACGAAATGGGCAAGCCGATGGACATTCTCGATGCCGACATCGAAATCAACGTCCGCCCGACCGGCAAGAAAATGCGCGGTATCAAGGCGCTTTCCGGTGGTGAACACGCACTTACGGCAACGGCGCTCCTGTTCGCTATTTACATGGAAAAGCCGTCTCCGTACTGCGTGCTGGACGAAGTGGACGGTCCGCTTGATGACGCTAACGTCGGTCGCTTTATGGCGCTCCTCCGTGAATTCAGTAAGCAGACCTTGTTCATCGTCGTGACGCATAACAAGCGTACCATGGCCGAAGCCGATATGCTCTACGGTGTGACGCAGGAAATCAAGGGTATTTCTCGCATCGCTAGCGTGCAGCTTGCCGACGCAACTAAGTTTGCTATATAGACCGCTCGGCTCTATCGCTGATGGAAAAATTCCCTCTTCGCCTCGCTCTCGCCACCACGGCACGTTTGCTCAGTGCCGCTTGTGGCTCACGATGGCTGCTTGATTCTTTGTGTCATCCTGAGCGGAGATGCGTAGCATCGTAGTCGAAGGATCCAGTAAAGTTTTATGTTCCTCTCGTCTTTCGTCTCTCGTCTATCATCTCTAAAAGGTTTCGCTCTCGCGGCGGCGTCCGCCATTTGCTACGGTACGAATCCGCTGGGTGCATTGCATTTGTACGCTCAGAATTATTCGCCTGAAACGGTTCTGTTTTACCGTTTTTTTACGGCGGCGATTCTCCTTTTTGCAGTCGTTCTTGCGAAGGGCTCGCATTTTAAAATCTCGTTTCGCGAGTTCCTTGCGCTTGTCGCGTTCGGATTCCTCTTTGCGGTAAGTTCGCTTACGTACTACGCATCCTTCAAGTACATGGACGCAGGGCTTGCATCCACGCTATTGTTCCTTTATCCGCTTGAAGTCTCGGTGCTTATGGCGTTTTTCTTCAAGGAACGTATAAAGGCTTGGACAATCGCTTCTATCGCGGTCTCGATGGTGGGCGTGGCGCTCTTGTATCGCGGCGGCGATGGCTCGACGCTAAGCTCAGTGGGGTGCCTGTTGGTGTTCTTGTCTTCTATAAGCTATGCGATTTACATGGTGATGGCAAACCGCATCAACCTACAGATGGGCTCCGTGAAGATGACTTTTTACGCCATTTGCTTTTGCTTGTGTTTTTTGTTGCATTATTCAGTGACACTTGGCGCTGGCCTCCCGCCGCTCTTTACGCAGGCCAGTTCGTGGGGTTGGGGCTTTATGCTGGGCCTTGTGCCGACGGTGCTTTCACTTATTTTTATGGTCAAGGCTGTGAAAATTATTGGCTCTACGCCTACGGCAATTCTTGGCGCATTGGAGCCCGTAACCGCTGTAGCGATTGGCGTGACCGTTTTCGGTGAAACGCTAACGACTCGCATTATTGCGGGTATCGCCTTGATTCTCGGTTCTACCATGCTGGTGGCTGTGAAAAAGTAGAATAGTCGCACCGTAGGTGCCAAACTAAAATCTACTGACTAATGACTATTGACTAGTGACCAATTACAAACAACTAAGTTCTATATAATACATTCTGACTTTTTTTGGCGTAGTTTCTCGCATCCACTCCCGTTTTTCGTTCATTTTTGCACTCGTTTTTCTGTAGACATTTTATACTTTTATTTACATGAAAAATTTAGTCCAAACTCTTTTGCTTTCTTCGGTTGCGGCTCTGTTTGCGTCGTGCAATAGCTCAACATCTGGTCCGGAATCATTTCGGGAACCGATAAGTTACACTCCAGATGGCAAATGTACGATTGGATGGTCGGACACTAAAACGCAAGAACAGTTGGACTCGCTGCGTACTTTTTGCGATACCATTTTTGTCCGTAGCGTTGTGGATGTTTATAAGGACACTGTTTATGATGATACCGTAATTACAGACAATAAAAAGTATACCAGCTTTATTTACTTTGACCGGTATACGGAAAAAAACGATACGCTTACTCAACTCACGGCTGAAAAAAGTGGCGATTCAGGTCCGTGCGGCAGTGTACCTGTTTATTGTAATCTAGATTCTTCTGATATGCAAAAGACGTTTAGCTGCAAACAAGCTAGCGTTTGTTATATGTATGATCTTGATGCAAGTTCTGCTAAGACTGTTGTTGTTCGTTTGCCGGATATGCATTATGATTCAACTGTAATAGTAGTGAGTAAGTCTGTGTGCTCTGTACCGGGGTTCCGCTGTGTGCGTGATACTATTTTCCATGATGCTTTCCATACGACATATCGAACCATTGCCCGTGACACAACGTTCCTGAATTATGGTCCAACAGCATGGACGGATTATGTTCCTGCTATCAATGCGCCTGCTTTTGATACGGCTGCGTTCCGCAATGCGTTAGATACGCTAGACACGCAAAAAGAAATTTTTGGAATGGATACGTTGTTCACAGGATATTCTGTTTCAGTGGAAGGATTGCCGGACTGGGCATCGACAAGAAAAAAAGATGTGTGTAAGACGGTTAAGGATTCTGCATCGATTTGCGTTGTTACAATTACGGATGTGCTTCGCCCTTATGGAATAGCATATACTTACCCAACGCCTTATTACCGAAATTCCTTTTATCTGACAAACTATCTTGAATCGCCTTTGGAAAAGGACACTTTGATTACATGGAAATTGAAATACAGTTATTATAATGGACATTCTTTTAAAGGAAATAGTGGCTCCCTGGAAATAACCACGCTGTTTAAGGGAATTTAGATTGTTATATTAGCAGCATGCTAAGTACATGTTCAATTTGCAAAAAGGAATTTAATGACAAGGTGGGGATGTCCCCGATGGAAAGTAACCTTGCCATCCGTTATCGCAATAAAATCGGCAATATTTGCCCCGATTGTCAGGCTGAAATCCGCAAGACTAAGCAGGGGAGGTGGCGCCTTTTCTTCTGGAATATGAAGGTGGCTCTTTATTGCTTGCGATTTTTGGCGCTGTTTGCACTTCCGTTTATTGCGCTCGTTGTTGTTCTTGCGCTTTACGTGCTGTAGCTTCTGTATACTTATGTAACAAAATCCCGCGGAAATCTCAATTTTTGCGGGCGTTTTTTGTATATATTATTTTAAAAGTTTTTCTACCGCAATGTATTTCCCCGCTTGACGGGCATCATGAGGTCTCATGTTCCTAGAAAAAATCAAGTCCCCAGCCGACGTGAAAGTGTTGGACATCAAGAGTCTCGAACAGCTTGCCGCCGAAATGCGCACAGCACTCCTTAAAAAGCTTTCTAAGCGTGGCGGTCACGTGGCGCCGAACCTCGGCTTTGTCGAAGGGACGATTGCGCTCCACTACGTTTTTGATTCTCCGAGGGACAAGATTGTCTATGACGTGAGCCACCAGAGCTACAGCCACAAGATGCTTACGGGCCGCGCCCAGGCGTTCTTGGAAGAATCGCATTACGGCGATGTGACGGGCTATAGCGAACCGACTGAAAGTGAACACGATTTCTTTATGGTGGGGCATACCTCTACGTCGGTGAGCCTTGCGCTTGGCCTTGCGACCGCTCGCGATGTGCTGCGTGAATCTGGCAATGTGATTGCTGTAATTGGTGACGGTTCCTTGAGCGGTGGCGAAGCGTTTGAAGGTCTTGATAATGCGGGCGAATACGCTACGAATTTTATCGTTGTGGTGAACGATAACGAAATGTCCATTGCCGAAAACCACGGCGGGCTTTACAAGTCCCTGGCAGAACTTCGCGCGACTGCGGGCAAGTCCGAAAACAATTACTTCAAGTCTCTTGGCTTTGATTACAAGTATCTTGAACAAGGTAATGATATCGCTTCTCTCATTGAAATTTTCAAGTCTGTGAAAAATTCGACGCGCCCGGTCGTGGTGCATCTGCATACGCAAAAAGGCCGTGGCTATTCCTATGCCGAACAGAACCGCGAAGGCTGGCATTGGGCGGCTCCGTTCAATATCGAAACTGGCGAAATCAACTGGGGCAGTGGCGAAAATTACGGTGAAATTCTAGGCCTTTACCTGATGGCAAAAATCAAGAGTGACCCGAAGGTTGTCGTGATTCATTCGGCTGTTCCGGCGGGAATTGGATTCCATGCGGCTCGCCGTAAGGAGGCTGGCAAGCAGTACATCGATGTGGGTATCGCCGAAGAACATGCGGTGGCGCTCGCTTCCGGGCTTGCAAAGGGTGGCGCTAAGCCGATTTACAGTACGCACGGAACATTCCTCCAGCGCACTTATGACCAGCTTTCGCAGGACTTGTGCGCAAACAACAATCCGGCGACAATTTTGGTGACGATGTCGGGTGCAGACGGCATGAACGACACGACGCACCTCTGCATCTTTGATATCCCGATGCTTTCGAACATCCCGAATTTGGTTTATCTTTGCCCGACATGCGTCGAAGAATTCAAGACGATGGCGGATTGGGCGATTGACCAGACGGAACATCCGGTGGCGATTCGCGTGCCGAACGCTGTACATCACCGCAGCGATATTTTCGAGAAGGATTACTCCAGACTCAACAAGTTTAAGGTCGTGCATCGTGGCGAGCGTGTGGCATTGATTGGTCTTGGCGATTTCTATCAGCGTGCCGCAGCTGTGGCGCTTGAACTGCGTCGCGAAGGCATTGATGCAACGCTTGTGAATCCGCGTTATGCAAGCGGTGTGGATAAGGACTTGCTTTTGGAACTTGCAAAGACTCACGATGTGTTTGTCACGCTCGAAAATGGCGTGATCGAGGGTGGTTTTGGCCAAAAGGTCGCGACCTCTCTTGGCGATACAAGTGCGAAGGTGCTTGTGCGCGGGCTTTCTAAAGAGTTCTATGACAAGGTGAGCTTTGCGGATCTCTGTGAGAAAAATCACTTGAATCCGTCGCAGGTCGCAAAAGACGTGATGCAACTCCTATCGTAATGACCGATCGTCGCTAATTTTAGTATTATGTAGCTATGAAAAAAGTTAAAATAATCGTCATGATTATTCCGCTGGTGCTTTTCTTTATCGCATCGGCGGTTTATGTGTATTTTGCGAATGCCGAAGCGTTGCACGATGTGATGTTGGATAGCACGTCAAAAATTGATGTGGATCCCGATATTATTGAAAAGTCCCTGTCTAAAGTGCAGACGGACATGGAACTCGGCGAGCCTTTTAAAGTTTACCCGATTGAAACGAGCCCCGATAGCGAGGAAGTTTTCCGCTCGACGTTGATTGAGTATCCGTTTGGGAGTTCTCCGCGTGCGGATTCGCAGAATAACGTGAGCTTGCGTGGTATCATCTTGTACGTGCATGGCTACAACGACTATTATTTCCAGAAGGAACTTGCCGAAAAGGCGGACTCTGCGGGCTTTGCATTCTTTGCGATAGATTTGCACTATTGCGGACGCTCGTATGTGGATGGTGACCCGCGTGGTGACATGCGTAATATCAAGGAGTTTTATGCCGAACTGGATGTCGCTGTAGAACTCAGCAAGAAAATTGCAGTGGACGATTACGAAGAGGCGGAACGCGTTCCGTTTGTGATTGTGGCGCATTCCCAGGGTGGTTTGATTTCGTCGCTTTACGTGAATGACCGCAGTGATGAACATTTTGCAGCGCTTGTGCTCAATAGCCCGTTCTTGGATATGAACTTTAATTGGTTCCTGCGTAAAATTGGCCTTCCGATTCTTGCGGATTTGTCCATATTCTTGCCGGATTTTTCTGTCGGTTCTACGGGAAATCCCAACTACGCCTACTCCCTTTTGAAACATGAAAAGGGCGAATGGGAGTACAACGAAAATTTGAAGAGTGAATCGCGCCCGACGCAATATTTAGGCTGGCTCCGTGCCATTATGAATGGTCAAAAGCGAGTTCATTCTAAGCTTGATATTAAGTCTCCGGTGCTTGTGATGCATGGCGATTGCTCTGAAGATGGCGACGAATGGACGGACGATTACATGCATTGTGATGGGGTGCTGAACGTGGATCACATTCAGGAATGGGCTCCAAATTTGGGCGAAAAGGTGACGACGCGTACAATCCCCGACGGTTTGCACGATTTATTCCTTTCTCGCAAGGATGTTCGCGACAAGGCGTATCAGGAAACGTTTAGCTTTATCGATGCCCATGTGAAGAAAGATTAAATGCAACCTCATTCTGAATCCCAAAGATTATTACGTCATTCTGAACCCCAAAGGGGTGAAGAATCCAGTGCATATTTTGTTTGATCTTAAAAAAACAGTTATCTTTTACTTTGTATTTTCAAGGAGTTTTTAAATGAATAAGTTATTGGCTATTTCTTTCTGTGCCATGTTGCTCACAACGGCTTGCAATTCTTCTGAAGAACCGAAGCCGCAGGCTGTTGCAAAAAAGGTCGAGGCTGTCCAGCCGGCCGCAGCTGTTGTTGAACAGAAAGTAGCTCCGATTACGACTGTGGATTGGCAAAAGGCTTTTGAAATGCATAAGGCTGGTGCTGTCCTTATTGACGTGCGTACCCCGGCCGAAGTGGCAAAGGGCATGGCTGCTCCAACTGCAATTAATATTCCGCTTCAGGAAATGCCGCAGCGCTTGAGCGAATTTCCGAAGGATAAGGACTTGTTGATTTACTGCCGCAGTGGCAAGCGCAGCATGGCCGCTTCCAAGTTCCTCGTTGAAAACGGTTACACCCGTGTGTTCAACGTCGAAGGTGGCATCCTCGCTCTCCCGCCGCAGAACTAATTTTTTTGAATGACTCCAGAAATCACAAACTTCATGCAGTTTGCCTTAGAGCAAGCTTTCTTTGCGATTGGCGAAAGCCGCCCGAATCCGGCGGTCGGTGCCGTAGTCGTCAAAGATGGAATTGTCGTGGGGAAGGGGCGCACGCAGCGTCCTGGGAGTGCTCATGCCGAAGTCATGGCATTACGCGATGCGGGTGAACTCGCTCGCGGAGCCTCTATTTTTGTGACTCTGGAACCGTGTTGCCATTATGGTCGCACGCCGCCTTGCACCAAGGCGATTATTGAAGCGGGAATCCAGAAAGTCTATTTCGCACATTCCGACCCGAATCCTGTGGTGCATGGAAAATCCCGCAAGATTCTGGAAGACGCGGGGATTGAAGTTCACGAAGGCGTGGAAGCCTGCATTCTCGCTTGCGTTGAGGATTGCTCGAATGGTGAATCTTGTACGGAATGCCGTGTTTTTGAATTTACGAGCTCGTTGCCGTTGGATAAAGCTTCTCGTGAAGCCGAAGGTCGAGCGGTCTTTGCCGAAGTCGAACGCTATTTTGAAGCGTATGATTATTTTGTACGCACCAAGCGTACCTTTGTCGAAGTCAAGTCTGCTATTTCGCAAGACGGATTTATGGGCAGCGTTGATGCTTCTGACAAGCGTTTGCCGCTAGCAATTACAAAGCAAGGCGCAAACTGTTGGAATCATGAACTCCGTGCGATGAGTGATGCTGTTCTTGTTGGTGCGGGCACGCTCCTTGCCGATAACCCGGGCCTTGACGTGCGTTATGCCGCAGGCAACAATCCTGTGAAAATCGTCTGGGCGGGGCATCACGAATTTACTGCTGATGAAATTTCGCGTTTGAAAATTTTCAGTGCTAGCGATGTTAAGCCAATCGTATTTTCGTGCGTGGCGCAACCGAAATTGCTGAATGTTGCGGAATGCGTTGTACTCCTAAATGATTCCTTTGCTGAAAATTGGCGTGCGATGGTTGATGACTTGTCTGCTCGCGGAATGCACCGATTGATGGTGGAACCGGGAGCACGCCTTGCCTGCGAACTGTTCAACGACGAATCTCGCAATCTCTCGCAAACGCAAAATGCGCAGCCCCTTTGGAATCGCCTTGATCTTTGGCGCTCCACCGATTCTTCTGTTGATATTGCCCTTGAAAATCTCATCGAGTCTGGCGCCGTCAAGGCTGGCCTCGAATACCCTGAATTGCCTGCCAACATCGTCGCCAAAGAATCCGCTGTCATCGGCCCCGATGTCTTGACGGTGTATTATCCGGGATAGTCGAAAACTAATCCGCCTTTTCCCCCTAGTAACTAGTAACTAATAACTAATAACTAACGCCATTTTTTCTACATTTATGCTCGTATGTTTACGGGTATAATTCAAGCAACCGGCGAAATCATTTCCCTCGAAAACAGGGGAGATGCGCTTACCATGCGCATGAAGTCGCCGGGATTCTTCAAAAACAGCAAACTGGGCGACAGCATTGCCAATAACGGCGTGTGTCTCTCCGTTGAAAACTGTACCGATGACGAAGCAACGTTCTGTCTCATGCACCAGACCGTCGTGAATACGTCCTTTAAGCAGGCAAAAGTCGGGGATCTCGTGAATCTCGAGTATCCTTGCCGCGCCGATAGCTTTATGGGCGGTCACTTTGTGATGGGGCATGTGGACTGTACCACCGAAGTCTTGCGCGTCACTCCGCGCGAAACGGGCGTGGAAGTCGATTTGGCTCTGCCAGCTGACTTGCGCCGCTATGTCATCCGTCGTGGATCCATCACCTTGAACGGCATTAGCCTTACGGTGGCCGAAAAAGGGGAGGATTACATCCGCGTTTGCATTATTCCCGAGACCTTAGCCCGCACGAATCTCAGGAACTGGGTGCCTGGCACCGTGGTGAATGTGGAAGTCGATATGCTCGGCAAATATATTGAAAACTATCTAAAGGAACGTGACCTTGCTTAATACGATTGAAGAGGCCATTGAAGATTTCAAGAACGGTAAGTTCTTGGTCGTGGTTGATGACGAAGACCGTGAAAATGAGGGCGATTTCATTATCGCCGCCGAAAAGATTACACCGGAAAAGGTGAACTTCATGCTCCACGAGGGGCGTGGCGTGCTTTGCTGCCCGCTTCCGATTTCTCGCTGCCGCGAATTGAATCTCACGCGTCAGACTGCCGAAAACACTTCTATGCTCGGCACTCCGTTCACCGTCATGGTTGATAAGCTCGAAGGCTGCACCACGGGTGTTTCCGCCCACGACCGTGCAGCGACCATCCAGGCTCTCGCCGATCCGAATTCCAAGCCGAGTGACTTTGGCCGTCCGGGGCACATTTCTCCGCTTTACGCTCAAGAAGAAGGTGTTTTGCGCCGTGCTGGCCACACCGAAGCCGCAGTGGACCTCGCCAAGCTTGCCGGTCTTCGCCCGGCTGCCGCTCTCATCGAAATCATGAACGAAGACGGCACGATGGCTCGTATGCCGCAGCTCCAGGAAGTCGCCAAGAAGTTTGACCTCAAGATTATCTCCATCCGCGACTTGATTGACTACCGCCTGAAAACGGAAAAGCTTGTGCAGCGCGTGGCCGCTCCGCACGTTTCGACCAAGTACGGCGATTTCACGGCTTATGCGTACCGTAGCAAGACCGATGGCGTCGAACATGTGGCCTGGGTTGCCGGTAATCCGGACTTCAGCAAGCCTGTCTATGTGCGCGTCCACAGCGAATGCCTCACGGGCGATATCTTTGGTAGCCTCCGTTGCGATTGCGGAGACCAGCTTGCCGCAGCCATGAAGTTCATTGGTGAACATGGCGGCGTGTTCCTTTACATGCGCGGTCAGGAAGGCCGTGGCATTGGTCTTTGCAATAAGCTCCGCGCTTATGAATTGCAAGAAAAGGGGATGGATACGGTCGAGGCGAACCTCCACCTTGGGTTCAAGTCCGACTTGCGTCAGTACGGTACGGGCGCCCAGATTTTGGCAGACCTCGGCGTGAAGGAAATGCGACTCCTCACGAACAATCCGAGCAAGATTTCTGGTATTTCCGCCTATGGTCTCAAGATCGTGGAACGCGTGCCTATCGAAATCAAGCCCAACAACATCAACCGTTTTTATCTGCGCACCAAGAAAGAAAAGATGGGCCACGAGCTCCATCTCGACAATGCAGATCATGGCGCAGCCGAAGTTTTAGATGAAGGAAAATAAGATGAAAGAATTCAAAAATTCCCTCAATGGTTCTGGTTTGAAGGTCGCGATTGCAGTCGCCCGTTTCAATGAAGTGGTGACTGACCGCCTCCTCGAAGGCGCAGTCCGCGAACTCGAAACGCTCGGCGTCGATAGCGATAATATCGCTGTGGCTCATGTGCCGGGCGCTTTTGAACTGCCGGGCCTCTGCCGCAGATTTGTGGATTCTGGCAAGTACGATGCCGTGATTGCTCTCGGTGCCGTTATCCGTGGCGAAACAGGACACTATGACGTTGTCGTGAACAATTCTACGGGCGGAATCGCTTCGCTCGCTGCCGAAGGCAAGATCCCGGTGATTCTCGGAATCTTGACGACTGACACGGTCGACCAGGCGATGAACCGCGCAGGTCTCAAGGCTGGTAACCTCGGCTGCAATTGGGCAAGAACTGCCGTTGAAATGGTAAATCTTTACAAGCAGATTGGAAAATAATTATGGCACAAGTAAGTTTTAGACCTGCTCGCGTCTTTGCGATGCAGTTGCTTTACGCAATGGAAATTTCTGGCGGTACGGTTGCTGATGCACTCCCGGGCGTTTTGGAAGCCCAGCCACTCCAGGACAACATGAAAAAGTACGGCATGAAGCTTGTCGACTTGGTCCTGGCTCACAAGGCCGAACTCGATTCCGAAATCGAAGCCTGCTCCGCTCATTGGGGAATTGAGCGCATGGCGACTCTCGACAGGATTGTGCTGCGCATCGCGATGGTCGAACTTTTGTATGTTCCTGAAATCCCGATGAAGGTGGTCATCTCTGAAGCTGTTCAGGTGGCTGCCAAGTTCAGCACGGATTCTTCGGGTACATTCGTGAACGGACTCCTCGCTGGGTTCTTGCAGAAGCGTGGCATGGTTGCAAACAATACTAAGAAGGATGCTTAATTTTTATGAAGATTAACGAGAAGTGGCATAAGCACATCTTTGCCGGTATCGCTGGCTTTATTGCATTGATCGTTTACATGATGACGATGGCTCCGACGGTCTCTTTCTGGGACTGCGGTGAATTCGTCGCTTGCGCAAATACGCTTGGCATTCCGCATCCTCCTGGAACGCCGTTCTTCGTGTTCTTTGCCCGTGCGGTCATTCTCCTTTTGCCGTTCGTGGGTGAAATCGCAAAGCGCGTGAACTACATCTCCGTGGTGAGTTCTGCCGCAACGGTCTATGTGACAGCCCTCTTTGCCTGGGAACTTTTGGCAACGGTCCTCAAGACGGACAGCCTTGCCGAAAAGATTTCTGAAAAGATGCGCACGTTTGTGCTCGGCACTGCCGCTCTCGTCGCTGGATTCCTCCTTACGTTCTCCGATACGTTCTGGTTCAACGCGGTCGAAGCCGAAGTCTATGGCGTCGCTATGCTCATCTTGATGCTTGTCTCTTACCTCGGTCTCGTGTGGTACAACAAGCGTGAAGAATCGGGTAGCGATCGCATCCTCATCTTCATTTGCTATATCGCATTCCTCGGCGTGGGCGCTCACCTTTATACGATGCTCACGGTTCCGGCCGTGTTCGTTTTGCTCCTCGTGGCTCAGCCGAAAAAGATTGTCGAACGCATTCCTATCTGGATTACGGGTACGCTCCTTTGCTCCGTGATTTACATGGTCTCTGCTTTCATTGAAATTTCCCTGATTTGCGTTTTCGTTTTGGGCCTTGTCCTTCTGTTTAGCAAAAGGTTCCCGTTCCAGCAGACCGCTGTGGCCGGATTGTCGATCTTGGTTGCTGCCGCTTTGATGATGATTACGGATAGCTGGCCTATTACGATTATTGGTACTTTGATTGTCGCTGGTTTGGGTTATGCAGGCATTAGCCAGAGTGTATTCAAGCCTAGAGAAGCTGGATTTAAGCGTAGCTTCGTTCTTTCCCTTGCTTTTGCATTCTTTGCTTTGGTCGGCTACAGCACGCACCTTTACATCCCGATCCGTTCGGAACTCAACCCGACGATTGATGAAAACGACCCGGAACTCAACATCCGTGACGAACAGGGCAACCTCCAGCTCGGAAACCTCTTCGAATCGAAGAACTGGGATGCCTTCAATGCCTTTATTGAACGTAAGCAGTATGGTTCCGAAAGCATGATTTCCCGTGCTTTCTACCGTCGTTCCCGCTTGGCTCACCAGGTGCTCTCCTTCCCGAGCATGAGCTATGGTGGTTACCAGATGGCCCAGTACTTGCCGTATAAGGTGGGTGGGGTGAACTATGCTAACGGTGTCTATACATTTGACGCTTCTGAAAATGAACCGGTTGAACGCCTTGGCTTTAAGTTCCCGACTCAGATGACGTTCATGGGCGATAATACCTTGATGCAGCTTTTCTTCTTCTTGCTGTTTAATGGCCTTATTATCGCTACTTGCGTGTATGTCTATAAGCGCAATAAGCATGTGGGTGTCTTTGTATCGGCACTTTATGTCCTTTGCTCTCTCGGCCTTCTCTTCTATATCAACTTTGCTGATGGAACCCGCATGGAACAGCGCGACCGCGATTACTGGGTTAGCGCTATGACTCGTAATGTGGCGGACTTGAACAATGCCGGCGCTGGCATTACTGCCCTCCCGGATCCGAATGAACTCATCGATCTCCGTCAGACGATTGACTATTCCAAGCTTGCGATTGAACGTCTTCGCATGCGCAACGCTCCGGCTGCTCGTATCGCTGAATTCGAAAAGAAGGTTAGCGATGCCGAAAATACGGCTGCCTGGAGAAACTGGCAGAAGATTGAAGAAAGCTTTGCCCGTTTTGGCCAGCGTGCTCCGTTCCCGGAAGCCGTTCATATGGAAGTCCGTGAACGTGACTACTTCTACACGCCAGCATTTATTTTCATGAGCATGATTTACGGTATTGGTGCTGGTATTCTTGTGCTGATTGCAGCAACGACCGCAACAACGGCTGCTTTTGCCTCTCCGATTGCTGCCGCACTCGTGCTTGTTTCGCTCCTTGTCCCGAGCATTTCTAACTACAAGGAACATGACCGTTCTGGCCTTTGGGTTCCTTGGGATTACGCATACAACCTCCTCAACAGCTGCCGCCCGAATGCTATTCTTTTCACGAATGGTGATAACGATACGTTCCCGTTGTGGTTTGCTCAGGAAGTTGCTGGTATCCGTAAGGACGTCCGCGTGGTGAACCTCTCCTTGGGCAACACGGACTGGTATATCAAGCAGATGCTTACCAATGAACCGATTCTCAAGCTTTCTTACACCAAGGAAACAATCGATAGCGACATGGTCCTTGACAACGGCAGTGCAAACAACCCGAACCATCTCGTGTCTACGTGGGTTCGCCGCGCTGAAATGCTCAAGCCGAAGCTTTTGGAAAGAATCGACCAGATGCAAGCTAAGGGCTACCTCTCTGACGCTGATTCTGCAAAGCTCCTCCAGTTCAAGGTGAACTACCAGGTGTGGGATGCCTTTACGGATTGGGCTAAGAGAACCCGTTCGAGCATGATGCTCACGCAGCACAAGCTCGTGATTGATCTTGCTCTCCAGAACATGGACCGCCCGATTGAAATTTCGACGACCGTTGGTACGTCTAACTTCATGGGTCTCGAAAAGTACATGGTCCAGGAAGGCATGGTCTATAACCTTGTGAAGGGTGACCTCTCTCCGAAGCAGAATGCCTTTGACGCAGCAAAGACCGCTGCTCTCATCGACAGCGTCTACAAGTTCCGTGGTCTTGGTGACGGTTCTGCATACATCAACTCCGAAACGGAACGCTTGCTCAGCAGCTATGTTTCGCTCTACTTGCAGATCTCGTTCGATGCTCGCGAAAAAATCGCAAAGCTCGTCTCTAAGAAGCCGTTCCGCGCAGCAGACAAGGCTGAAGTCGAAAGAATTGCTACTGACGCCGCCAAGTATCTTGAACTCGGCATTTACCAGTTCCCGAGAGAATGGCGCAATTACTGGGCTGCTTCTTATGTCTACGCATCTGCAGGCATGAAGGAAAAGGCTCTTGATGTCGTGGATCGCGGCCTCAAGAACATTCCGTCTTACGATGCTCCGGGCCAGAGCCGCCTCACGATGAGCCGTCAGCAGATTGAAACGATTACGGACGAAACGCTCAAGGTCGATGAAGAACCTGCAGCAACGCCTGCCGCAGAAACAGCACCTGCAGTAAACTAGTCTTGAGGTATTGTCATGGATTTGAGCTTGGTTATCCCTGTTAAGGAAGAAAGTGAAAATCTTCCTGAGTTGATGAAGGAAATTTGGGCCGCTATTGAGCCGACCGGTATGGAATTCGAGGTCATCATCATTGATGATGGTAGCCGCGACAATACCTGGGAAGTGGTAGAGGGGCTTGCAAAGGAATATGGTGTAAAGCCGAAATCATCGGTGAGCGCCTTCCGTTTCCAGTTCAACTGCGGCAAGGCTGCTGCACTCGCTCTTGGTTTCTCCAAGGCACGCGGCAAGTACGTCGCAACGCTCGATGGCGACTTGCAGGATGACCCGCTCGAAATCCCGAAGATGATCAAGATTCTCGAATCCGGTTACGACCTCGTTTCCGGCTGGAAAATCCGCCGCTTGGATCCGTGGCACAAGACTATGCCTTCCAAGCTTTTCAACTTGACGGTATCGATGGTCTGTGGCAAGCGCTTGCACGATTTCAACTGCGGCATCAAGGCGTACCGCAGCTCCGTGGTGCGCTTTATCCAGCTTTACGGTGACTACCACCGCTTTATCCCGGTCATGGCCAAGTGGCAGGGCTTCCGCATTACTGAAATGCCGGTCGCGCACCGCGCTCGTGTTCATGGAGTCTCGAAGTACGGCGTTTCCCGCTTGGTGAGTGGCTTTTTGGACTTGGTTTCCCTCATGTTCATGCGTAGCTTCTCGTCGAAACCGCTCCATTTCTTTGGTCTGATTGGGCTTGTCTTGATGCTTTTCGGCCTTGGCACGTGCGGTTATTTTGGCTATGAATGGTTTGAGACCGGTGCGATGCATGTTCGTCCGCTCTTGTTGGCTGGCGCCTTCTCGCTCGTCATGAGCGTTCAGTTTTTCTCGCTTGGACTTTTGGGCGAGATGATGAATGGCAATAAAAAACGGACATATCCGGTTTCTGATGTCATTGGCGAACTGTAATTTTGTATAGATTTGTGTTTAGAGAGGTATTTAATGGCGTTTCCTAAGAGTTTGGTGATTGTTCCGACTTACAATGAAAAGGAGAATATTCTCCTTATCATGTCTGCGATTCTGGAACAGAATGAATGTCTAGAAATTTTGGTGGTGGACGATGGCTCCCCGGATGGTACGGGGGATCTCGTGCAGGCCGAAGCGGATAAGAATCCGCGAATCCACTTGATCCGCCGTAAGGGCAAGATGGGTCTTGGCTCTGCCTACGTGATGGGTTTCAAGTGGGCTCTCGAACGCGATTACGAACGCGTTTTTGAAATGGACGCCGACTTTAGCCATAGCCCAACGGACTTGAACCGCTTCTTGGAAACTGCTGAAAATGCCGACCTTGTACTGGGTAGCCGCTACCAGGATCACCGCATCAGCGTAGTGAACTGGGATTTGCGCCGCTTGATTTTGAGCTATGGGGCAAACGTTTACACCCGCATTGTGACGGGCCTCCCGATTAGCGATGCTACAGGTGGTTTCAAGTGCTTCCGCCGTGAAGCTTTGCAGGCTTTGAATCTCGACAAGATGAAGAGTGACGGATACTGCTTCCAGATCGAAACGACCTTTAAGATTTGGAAGAAGGGGCTCCGCGTCAAGGAAATCCCCATCATCTTTACGGACCGCACCCGTGGTACCTCCAAGATGAGTGGCGGAATCATTTCCGAAGCATTCTTCCTCGTGCTCAAGCTTCGTCTCGGACTCGCTTAGTCCTGCATCTCGTCATCCTGAGCGCGTAAGCGTGAAGGATCTAGTTAAGTTTGGAATTGTCTACTATGCTTTCTTGTTCTGTCATTATCATTGCATATAACTCTTGCGATTTCATTCCGGCATGCCTCAAGTCTGTTCGTGATGCATGCGAAGGACTGGATTCGCAGATTATCGTTTTGGACAACGGTTCCAATGAGCCGATTATTCCTGAAATCAAGAACTTCTTCCCGGAAGTGGAATGGATTGACTCTAAGGAAAACCTGGGCTTTGGTAAGGGCTGTAACCTCGCTGAAAAGCATGCGACCAAGCCGTATCTGTTCTTTATCAACCCGGATACGATTATTTCGAAGAACGCTTTCCGCGAAATGCTCAAGTTCATGGAAGAGCACCCGGAAGCGGGCACGGTCGGTTGCCGAATTCTGAACGAAGACGGTACGCTCCAGTGGGCCTGCCGCCGTTCTTTCCCGACGATTGTGTCTGCCGTTTCCAAGACGATTGGCCTTGCGGCCCTCTTCCCAAAAAACAAGACGCTTGCAAGCTACAACATGTCGTATGCGGATCCAGACGAGATGATTGAAGTCGATGCCATTAGCGGTTCGTTCTTCTGCATCCGTCGCGATGTCTATGAAAAACTGAACGGCTTTGACGAAGACTTTTTCATGTACGGTGAAGACCTTGATCTTTGCTTCCGCACCAAGGAAATGGGGCTCCACAACTATTACACGCCGGTCACGAACATTCTGCATTTTAAGGGCCAGAGCTGCCGCACGCGCCGTTGGGGCTCGTATGTGGATTTCTACAAGGCGATGCTCATCTTTGTGAAAAAGCACAAAGATCTTTATTTTGTCCCGAATTTCCTCGTTTCGTTCGGTATTTTATTTGCCGCATTCGTGGGAATGTTCTCGCGCCTTATCCCGAAGTTCTGGAAGATGTTCCTCGATTTGGGCGTGGTTGCCATTTGGGCACTTGTATTTTTGCCCGGTTTGGGAAACGACGGATGCATTTTTACATCCATTAAGGAATCCATCGGGGTGATAACGACTTTTGAAGACTGGTGGCTTGTTGGCTTGGTCGCCATTGTTAATATGGTCTTTCTTATTTTCCGTGGGGAATACACGGAATCCAGCCTCAAGGGCGAAAAGTTCTTGCAGTACCTTGTGCCACTGAACCTTTTTGCTGTTGGTGGGTATGAGGTATTCCGTTACTTTGCCCAATTTTCTTATGTCCCGGGAGACAAGTCTACAATCTATCCCAGTATTGGGTGGTGCGTCTATGCTGTCTGTTCCAGTCTCTTTATCCCGCTGGTTCTCCTTGCTTGGCGCCGCATTGCATTCTGGATAAACTATTTCTACCGCATCTTTGCGAAAAAGCGCCACCGCTCCATCTTGCTGGGTGGTCGCGAAGATTCCCTCAACAACTGGTTCGATAGCTACAACGTGATTCCGGGCATTGAAATTCTCGGTTGCGTGAGCTCTGAACCCGAAATGTTGAGCGAAGAAAACCGCAAGCATCTCCTTGGACCGCTTTCGGACATGGAGTCCATTCGCAACCGCACGGGCTGCCGCGAGCTCCTGGTGGTCTCGAATTTCTCGGGTTATCGCGAAGAATTCAACATCAATTGGCTTGATAAATTGGGCATCTGCGTGTATTTGCTCATCGGAAATGGCAAAAACGGCAATTTTGCCCTCGTAAACCTGAAATATCTTCGTTAAAAATCGCCCTTTTTTGTAAAAATGTGTTATTTTTTTTAACGAAATAACACATATAAAAGGTTTTATGCTCGATTCTAAATTGTTAAGTATTCTTTGCTGCCCGGAAACTCGTCAACCTCTTTCCCAGGCGGGCGAGGACTGCATCGCTCTTTTGAACAATGCAATTAAGGCTGGTACGCTCAAGAACGTTGCTGGCGAAGCTATTACTGAACCCCTGACCGAAGCGCTTACGACACCTGATGGTTCTCGTGTTTATCCGGTTCGCGAAGGCATTCCTGTACTTTTAGCGGATGAAGCTATTCTTCTTCCATTGGAGAAATGATGGCTGTAACGTTGGATTCTCTCAGAAAGGCTGTAAAAAAGAATAAGGGGCGTTCTCAGGCTTTGGCCTGGCTTGCTGACATGGAGCGTGCTTCGGGTGATTACGAAGCGGCTCTCAAGACTGTGGATGCCGCTCTTGCTGCATCTCCGTCCGATATTCCGGCAATGTTGGTCCGTGCCAAAATTTTAGCGGGCCAGCAGGATTTTGCGGGTAGCATCTCTGAATACAAGAAGGTGCTTGCCAAAGATCCGTTCTGCCTTTCTGCTCATAAGAGAATGGGAGAATCCTACGATAAGCTTGGCAAGGAAGCCGAGCGTAATGCCTGTTTCCGTCGTGTCCACGATATGGACCCGCTGGATCCGTTCTGGAAGGATGAATACGATGTCCTGCCAGAAGAGGAACAGACGCTTGTTCCGCCGCCGATGGACGAAAGCTCGTTCACGATGGATGTTTCGGATGATTCTGAAAATGCGGAAAATGGCGAAGACAATATCTTTGCAAATCTTGCGGCGTCACTCCCGAATACAGACGAAGAAGACAACGCTTCAATGGATGCTTTACGCAATTCCTTGAATTTTGCATCGGATGAAATCGCCAAGAATCCGGATGGAACAGAAATTCCGGACTTCGATGGTCATGTGCTGAATTCTTCTGAAGTGTCTTCTGCCATTTCTGGAATTTTGGGTGGCGATGACGATCTTGACTTGGGTGAATCTGCAGAAAAGAATGAACCTGCTGCAGAGGAATCCGCTACATCTTCGCTCTTCTCGCATTTCTCTGATGAAAGCGAAAAGGCTGAAACGGTTGAAGAACCGAAGCTCGATGATATTCCGGAAGAACTTATTGACGAACCGCTTCCAGAAGCTACAGAAGAAAAGTCCGAAGACGCCGAATTTAGTCTTGACAGTTTGGACGAACCGCTGGATGCGGATGAAAAGGCGACGAATGTCGATGATGCCTTCTCTTCGCTTTTGGGCGATGATGAACTTCCGGAAGAAAAAGCAAATGAACCGGTTGAATCGGCTAGTGCAGAACCTGAAAAAACGGAAGAACTGACGGAACCGGCTGCTGAAAGCGCAATCCCTGCTACGCATATGGATTTTTCTGATGAAGAAAACGTTGGCGCTGCGGATTTGCTTAGCTTAGACGAAACTCCGAAGTCCGAAGAATCGGAAACAAATATTGATGATGCTTTCTCTTCGCTTTTGGGTGACGATGAACTCCCGGAAGAAAAAGCAAATGAACCGGTAGAATCCGCTAGTTCTGAGCCTGAAAAAACGGAAGAATCTACAGAAGCTCCTGCTGAAGAAGAATCCTTTGGTAGCTTGTTCGAAAAGTCCGCAGATGCAGACTTTAGCTTGAGTGAAGACAATTCTGCTGATGCATCGATTGATTCAGCGACTGAAGCAGAGGAAACTGCAGAAAAGCCCGCTGAAGTTGAATTCGAAGAAGTTGCATCTTCTGCTACAGAAGCTCCTGCTGAAGAAGAATCTTTTGGTAGCTTGTTCGAAAAATCCGCTGATGCAGACTTTAGCTTGAATGACGAACCTGCTGAAAATCCGACTGAAGAAAATGCTGAAGTTTCGGATGCTGCGGAAACAGCTCTTGAAAAGGCTCCGGAATTTACTCCGACAGAATCCGCTGAAAATGTGGCTCCGGTTGAAGGCCTTGTTCCGACATCCCATATGGATTTCTCGGATGATGAAGATGCCTCGAAGTCTGATGATGATTTCATTTTCGATTTAGATGAGCACTCTCCGGAGGCGGAAAAGTCTGTTGAAGAACCTGCTGCCGAAGAAAAAGCTACTACTGAAGAAGAATCTGCAGCTGAAGAAGTGGATGGCGCTTTTGACGCTCTCTTTGGCGATGATGACGACGTTCCTGCAGAAGAAACTTCTGCTGAAGAAGCTCCTGCTGAAGAACCTGTCGCGGAACAGCCGAAAGAAGAAAATTTGGCTGAAGAAATGGGTGGTGCTTTTGCCTCCATGTTCGGTGACAAGGATGATTCTGCACCTGCAGAATCTGTTCCTGCCGAAAAATCGGCCGAAGAAACTCCTGTTGAAGAATCTTTGAGTCAGGAAGCGACGAGCGCAGAACTTGAAGAAAGTGCTGTCAAGGAAGACGTAGAAAAGAGCGTCGATGAATCCTTTGATAGTATTTTCGGTTCTGATGCAGATGACCTTCCGGAAGAAAAATCCGAAGTTGCTGAAGCTCCTGCTGACGCTTCGACTAGCTCAGTGACCGAAAATATTGAAGAAACCGCAGCTCCGGCCGAAGAACCGACAAGTGTATTCTCTGCTCCGTCTGAAATTCTTGAAGAACCGTCTGACGAGACTCTCGAAGAGCCTGCCGCAGAACAGCTTGAAAAACCTGTTGCTGAAACGGCTGAACCGGTCGCAGAAGAAGCTCCTGCTGAACAGGCTGTAGAAGAGACTGCTCCGTCTGCAGAACTCGATTCTATTGACTCCGAAGTTTCTAACGCATTCAAGGGCCTCTTTGATGAAGATGATTCCCTGCCGGAATCCGATGAACCGAACAATAACGGTGTAGACTACCTGATGTCCGGTGATTCTGATGACGAAGTGGCTGCAAGCCTCGTAGAAAATGCGGATGCTCCGCTTTCACGTGGCGCTGTCGATTTAGACGACAGTCTCAACACGCGTACGCTTGCGGATATTTATATGGAACAGGGCGTCTATTCCAAGGCTCTCGAAATATATTCGGACTTGGCAAAGAAGAATCCGGATAATGCTGAAATAAAATCTCGTCTGGAAGAAGTCCAAAAACTCTGCCGCGAAAAGTTTGGAGAAGGCTAATATGGCTGAACTTCGCATTGAACAGCTCTTGCGTGAAATGGTAAACCGCAAGGCGTCTGACTTGCATTTGCGAGTTGGCGTTCCGCCTGTTTACCGTATCAATGGTGCTTTACAAAGGCTTTTTGATGTGCGCATCGATAGCGCTATGATGGATTCCTTCTTGGATGATATCATGAATCGCGACCAGAAGCAGCGCTTTGAAGCGAACAAGGAATGTGACTTTGCTGTTGGTGCCCGCGACATGGGCCGTTTCCGTGTGAACGTGTTCCGTCAGCGTGGTACGATCGCTGTTGTCATTCGTCATATCAAGGCTGTGATTCCGCCGTTTGAAGAATTGCATTTGCCCGAAGTCATTCGCGATTTGGCCTTGACCAAGCGCGGTCTTGTGCTTGTTACGGGTACGACGGGTTCTGGTAAGTCGACGACGCTTGCCTCGATGATTGACTACATCAACCACAAGGAATCCGTAAACGTCATTACCGTCGAAGACCCGATTGAATACCTTTATAAAGATAACGTAGCGATTATCTCGCAGCGTGAAATCGGCGTGGATACGCTTTCGTATGCGAATGCACTCCGTGCGGCGCTCCGTCAGGATCCGGATGTGCTCCTCGTGGGCGAAATTCGTGACCTTGAAACGATGCAGATTGCATTAACCGCTGCTGATACGGGCCACATGGTCTTTGCGACTATCCATACGACGAATGCTGTGGAAACGATTCACCGTGTGCTTTCGATGTATCCGCCGCACCAGCATGACGAAGTGCGTTTGTTGCTTGCAGAAGTCTTGGCGGGCATCATTTCGCTTCGTCTTTTGCCGACGAAGGATGGCAAGGGGCGAGTCCCGGCTGCTGAAATTCTCGTGAATACGGG
Organism: Fibrobacter sp. UWB3; assembly: GCF_002210405.1. Lineage (NCBI taxonomy): Bacteria > Pseudomonadati > Fibrobacterota > Fibrobacteria > Fibrobacterales > Fibrobacteraceae > Fibrobacter > Fibrobacter sp. UWB3. The sequence goes on along the minus strand of NZ_MWQJ01000001.1, from coordinate 19,163 downwards.
CGCTATCAAGGAATACATCCAGGATAAGAACAAGATTGACATGGTGGAACAGGCTGTTGCTGAAGGCCATATCCAATACCATAGCCAAACGTTTGACCAGGCGCTCTTGGAACTTTACCAGAACGAGCAGATTTCGCTTGAAACGGCAATGAACGCCGCTACGAACCGCGATGACTTTGATCTTAAGATTCGTGGTATTTCTGGTACATCTGACCGCGGCTGGATGTAGTTTAGACGAAAGGCGAGCAATATTGCTCGCCTTTCTAGTAACTAATGACTATTGACTAGTAACTGCGGCTATGCCGCACTACTTCGTATAAACGCAGCGATCGGTGCTGTTGCCGAAGCAGGTTTTGGTCATGCCGCTTACGCTGCTTACGACGCCCGGCTTACCTGCGCTAGAAACCATCTTGCTTCCAGAGAAGCTTGGCTTGAACGCGATATCCGATGTGCCATAATAGCTATTGGTGTCGAAATTAACGCTGTATTGTGTACCTTCTTCGGAGTTGTTTGTGCCGAATCCGAGCAACTTGCTGCCTGTAATCGATGTCGTTCCGTCCGAATCGACCATACCGCCCATGCCGCCGTTCATGCGGCATTCCACGATGATGACGCCGCCGGTAATGCTGATGCCGCCATTGCTGTCGATGCCGTCTGTGTCGCCTGTGCCGACGTAGATGTAGTGGTAACCGCCTGTGACCTTGAGGTTGCCTGTGCTACCGCCCATGCCGCCGAATCCACCGCCTCCAAATCCACCAGGACCGCCGCGACCCGTGTTGCCACCGTTGTTCCCGGTCGTTGTGCTCGTGCCACCAGCGGCATTCCAGCCATCGTCTGTAGTGATGACGCTTGTGATGCCGCCTTCAAAGTTCATGTCCGGAGATTCCATACCTTCGTAGGCGATGGTCACGCTCACGTTGGCATTGTCCTTGACGTAGAGAGCTTTTTCGGCGTGAACGCCGTCGTCGTCTGTAGCGATGGTCATTGCGCCGCCGCTGAGAGTAATCGTGCCACTGCTGTGGAGACCATCATCACGGCTGTTGATGTCGATAACGCCACCGCTAATGGTAATGCTAGAATCGCCCTTGATGCCCTTCATGCTTTCGCTCGGGGAGCCGGAACTGCCGCCCATTCCGCCGCGTCCGCCGGTCGTGCTGGTGTTCAAGCTGAGGCAGTTTTGGCCGCCGCCAGCTGTAACCTTGATGCTTGGGGCTGTTGATTCGCCGTTTGCAACGACAACGGCGTTAGCTGCCGTGATGCCGTCAAAAGCGGATGTGACGGTGATTGTACCACCTGTGATTTCGATGGAACCCTTGCCGTTTGCCAAATCAGTTGCGTCTTCGGTATCGCTCTTGATGCCGTCGCCTTCGGTTGTGGTGATGTTTATGGTACCGCCGCTGATTTCAACGGAGCCTTTACCCTTGAGGCCGTTGTTCTTGGCGTTCACAGTGATGAGGCCGTTTTTCACTTTCAAATCATTGCTGGTATGGATACCGTTGTTGTAATTAGCCTTGACGATAAGCGTACCTTCGCCTTTGATGGTGAGGTCGTCCTTGGCGTAAATGCAAGCGCCAGTCGTATCGGTCTTGGCTTCGCCGGAGTCATTGGTATAAGTGTAGTTCTTTGTTCTTGAAGAACCGTCCGTGAATGTGTTGGTTGTGCCGTTCTTGGCGACAACAAAAGCCTTGCTTGCCTTTTGGATGTAAATCGGGGCGTCAGCAGTGTTCGTCAGTGTGAGCCCCTTCATGTTCAGGTAAACGGAGGAGTCCGTTTTGGCTGTGTTCACGAGAATCTGGGCATCGCTACCGCTGTAAGAACCGCTAAAGTCGTATTCGCCACCGCATTTGATAGTCACTGTACCGCCTGTAACGGAGACGCAGTTGCCTGCGTTTGTAGCTGTGGCGCCACTTGCGGCGTAAGTGATTACAGGGCGTTCCCCGGTGTTGCCGCTCACTTGTTCAGGCTGAGTGCTGGAGGAACTTTGCGTCACAGGAGCGCTCGAAGAGCTTTGTGCTGCGGGAGCACTTGAAGAGCTTTGTACGGTCTGGGTTGTAGAACTGCTCGAATTGATGGCCGGAACAATGCTGCTTGACGATGCGGTTACGGCGCTGCTCGTGCCATTGCTTGCACTACTTGTGCCGTTGTTCGCGCTACTTGTTGGCGTATTTGTGGAATTGCTAGATGTTGTAGAATTGCCGGAATTTGTAGCGCTGCTAGTTGCGCTATTGGAATCGTGGCTTTCGCTAGAGGTGATGATTTCGATATCATCTAGAGCAGAAGAAGAACTGTCTCCATTGATTTCTGTAGCAGTGTCGTTTGCGCTGTATGGATTAACAGCCGAAGTCGAGTCCGAGCAGCCGGAGTACATTGCTAATGAAAGGCTCGAAATACAGCCCATGGTCAGAAACTTTTTATTCATAGAATATCTCCCATTCAACATTTTCTTAAAACTTATATTAGATGAAATCGCTTTTAAATGTGTGAATTGTTCTTTTTTACGGACATTGAATTTTTAAGCGGAACAAAAAGTTCCATATGGAACGAAAGGGCTCAAATTTTCCCGTTTAAGCTAATTTCATGATTGAAAATGCTAAATTTGGAAAATGCTTTTTAAGAAAATATTTCCCCTTTTATCTTGCGTTTTTCTTTTTGCGGGTGTGAGCAAATCTTTTGCTGCTTCGCCGGTGATTGAACCGGAACATTCTCGCAATTTGCGAAATCTTGAAACGGCGCCAATGCTGTTTGAGTATCATCGTCAGACAATTGGTAATGAGCGCCAGTACTTTACGTATCCGCGTAGGGACACGACTTTCCGCAAGAATTTCTTTAAGACCGAAGGAAACGCACTCCTTTATTTTGATAATGTGCGAGGTCCTGGTATTCTGGGGAAGGGCTTTGGCCCGTCTGATACGGTAAATCCGCGTGTGGCAATTGCAGCAAGCATTGTTGGTGGGATTGATTATCGTGGCGGAGAATCTCTCGGTGATACGATTTTATCTGGACAAGATTATCGCATGAATCGAAAATCTGTTGGAGATACGATTTGGCCGGGTCTTGATGGCGGTATTTACTTGCGTGGCTTTGTCGATTCCGTTGACTTTGTGTTGGATGCCCGCATTTACAATGAAGGGCACTCGGCTAGATGCTTGCGCAACGGAAAATCGATATCGTGTCCGAAATCCTATGATGGTGAATTCCTGGAAGTCCAGAGAGAGGAAAACAATTCCGGCGTCGAATACACGAGCTATGCTCGTTACCGCACGCACTTTGCTTTCAACTACGACTGGTTGCGCCTGGACTTTGGCCGTGACGTGATGCACTGGGGCCCGGGTTACTATAACAACTTGACATTGAACCAGTTTGCGCTTCCGTACAACATGTTGAGCCTTGATTTGATGATCGGCCCTCTTCGCGTGATGAGTTTTTATGCGGATTTGCGAATCTTCAATAACAGTATGAGCATGTCGAATAAGGATAACACGAGAAATCTTTTTGGCCATCGCTATGAACTTGCTGTTGGCAATGCAACGTTTGGTATTAGCGAACTCCAGATTCTCTATGACAACATGAAACCGTGGCTCTTTGTCCCGACGGCTCCTTTGTTTATGGAAAAGGGTAATTATTCAGAAAACAGCAATAATGGATCCCTTTCGTTTGATTTTAACTATCGCTTGTTCAACACGGTTCGCTTCTATACGGAATTCTTTTTGGATGATATGGAATCTCCGATCAGCTTGATCAGGAACGACAATATCGAAGCCAAGTGGGCTTGGATGGCGGGTATCCAGGCAGGTCATGACTTTTATTACAAGGGCCATAAGATTGAGACGGGTACGATTTTTGAATATGCCCGTGTAGAACCTTACGTCTATTCGCATTTTGACAGAAATACGGCTCAGGTTGCTCACTTAGGTTATCCCTTGGGAAATCAGGGTGGGCCGAACAGCAGAACGATTGACTGGAATTTGTTTGCTCGCTTGGACGGCCGCATTTTCGCATCGGTTCGTCAGACCTGGTTCTGGAAGGGAACGGATTACGGTAGTGCCGTGAATGATACGACACCAGGTAATCACCTAAAACTTCCAAAGAAGTTCCTCAGTGGCGCAAAGCTCCAGTACATGCTTACGCCTGCGATTAGCTACGAAGGCCAGCGTTTTTCGTTTATGGGCGAGCTGACTTTAATTGATGATAAAAAAGCGTATATTCGCGCGGGATTCAAGTGGTAGAATGTATGAAAAAGCCTGAACTTTTAGCACCTGCGGGTGACCTTGTACGAATGAAGTATGCATTTGCCTATGGTGCAGATGCTGTTTATGCCGGACAGCCGGCGTTCTCGTTGCGCGCTCGCGAAAACGGTTTCAAGAATCTCGATGACCTTGCCGAAGGCATTACGTACGCCCACGAACATGGCAAGAAGTTTTACCTGACGAGTAACGTGATTCCGCGTAACGTGAAGGTGGAATCGTTCCAGAAGGCTTTGAATGCCGCATTGGAACTCAAGCCGGATGCCTTGATTGTCGCAGATCCGGGCTTTGTGGGCTGGCTTTTGAAAGAACATCCCGAAACTGAAGTTCACTTGTCTGTGCAAGCGAATACGACAAACTATCTTGCCGCTTCGTTCTGGAAGAATTTGGGTGTTCGCCGTATCATTTTGAGCCGTGAACTTCGCCTGTCTGAAATTTTAGAGATAAAGAAACAAGTTCCGGACCTTGAACTTGAAGTGTTCGTCCATGGCGCTGTTTGCATGGCTATGTCTGGCCGCTGCATGCTTTCGAACTGGGTGACGCACCGCGATGCAAACCAGGGCGCCTGTGATAACAGCTGCCGCATGCCTTATCGCTTGTATGCGAACTCCGGTCCACAGGTCGAGGACTATCGCGAACATGAAGGCTCTTTTGCGCTTCAGCGAACTGACCGTCCGGAACTTGATCCGATTGCCCTCGACGAAGACACTTGGGGCACCTACTTTATGAGTAGTCGTGACCTCTGCGCCTTGGATGTGATTCCAGAACTTGTGGCGGGCGGTCTTGATTCCTTCAAGATCGAAGGTCGTACGCGTTCTGTGTATTACTTGAGCCAGGTCGTGCGCGCTTACCGCATGGCTATTGATGCCGTTGCAGAAGGAAATCCTGTACCCGAAGAAAGCCGTCGTGCGATTAGCTTTGTCGATGGGCGAGGCTTTATGCCGGGATTCTTGCGCGGACCGTTGCCGCAGAATTACGAGGCGACTCACGTGGATGCCGCTGGTGGCTGCGTGGCGGCCCAGATCAAGGACTATGACGATGCTACGGGCGCATGCCTTGTGAATGTGAAAAATCCGTTCTCTATGGATGATACGTTGGAACTCATGACTCCCGATGGCATGCAGAAGTGCGAAGTCGAGGAAATGCTGGATTTCCGCGGTGCAGCTGCGGATCGGTTGAATCCGGGAACTGAAGGACGCGTTTTTTTGGGAAAAAATACCTTAAATAGCGAAAAAATCGCCAAATTTGGCTTTCTTGTGAAACGTGCAAATTCATAATATACCATAAAAAAATAGATTTGGAACATGGCAGTCGATAAAGCGACAAAAGAACAGGATGAACTTGAACTTTATCAGATTGATGATAAAGCGATTGTGCCATTCTTCCAGAAACATCTGGAAGAGTTGCAGCAGTTCATTCACGATCATCAGTGCAATGATCATCTTTGCTTATTGGTATTGCTAAAGCAGTTTATTCGTACTTACCGCATGCCGTTCAACATGCAGCGCTATATGGAAGTCCAGAGAACTTTCATCCAGCGTTCTTTGCATGACAAAATCCAGGACCGCCAGCAGGCCGTGAGCCACTGGATTCAGGAATTTGCCGGTCGCCATCGTAACCGTATGATCCAGCTGCAGTGCCTTTACCTTGATAGAGTCAAGGATCGCCTGCTACCTGAAATCGAAAAGCTGCTCGAAAACCGGATCGACCACCTGCAAGAAAAACTCGACGAAAACAAGAATCAGAATCAAAACCAGAATCAATAAAGATTTGTTTGATTAAAAAATTAAGCCGCGCTTTTGAAAGGCGCGGCATTTCGTTTGATAAACTTCTGACCTTTGAAGGCTACTGGGGCTGCTTACGAGCAGCGGAGCACTTGGCCTGGGCGGATTTTTTCGGACTTGAGGTTGTTCAGGCGCTTGATGTGTTCGACAGATGTGCCATACTTGTGGGCGATCTTGCCAAGGCAATCGCCGCGGCGGACCTTGTAAAACTTGCTCTTGCCGATTTCCCTTTGGTAGGCGGCTTCGACTTCTTGAAGTTTATCTGTATCAAGCGTGACGGAAATATCTCTGAAAGTGCCTTCGGCAAAGTCGTAGACTGTTTCAGGATTGATGTACACGCCGTTGTAGCGCATTTCGAAGTGCAAGTGGGCGCCGAACGAGCGACCTGAGTTGCCTCCAACGCCAATCGTATCGCCGGCCTGGAGTTCATCGCCGACCTTGACCTTCCAGCGTTCAAGATGGGCGTAAAGCGTTGTAAGACCGTTGCCGTGGTCCAAGATCACGTAGCGGCCATAACCCTTGCGGCGGCCCTGGTTGCGGACTTTGACGACCTTGCCTGCAAAAGCGGCAACGATTGTGCGGTCTTCACCGTGGCAGAGACCGAGGTCTACACCGCGATGCATGCGGTGCTTGCGCGGACCGTAATGACCTGCAATACGGCGGCTTTCCGTCGGGATGATGGACGTCGTCATGTCGAGGACAAATAGCTTAGCAGGTGCGCCTGTAGAGGCAGAGTCCGTTGTAGCCTTGATGTCGGCATCGGCTTCTGCGTATTCGCGGACGGCTTCTTCGGTGTCGAGGCTATCGCTATTGATGCCTTCTTCTGTTCCGAGATCCGCTGCTGCAGAATCGTTAATCAAGTCTTGCTTGGCGACTTTTTCGACTTTTTCGACCTTGGGCGCTGCCTTAGCCTTGCGAGACTTGGACTTTTTCTGAGTAAAATTGCTTTCGTTGATGTAGAATTTTCCGACGGTAGGTGCTTCTGCTTCAGGGGCGAAGTCATTTATGCCGTCAATAGTCTGGTTCAATTCCGTGTTTTTGGAGTCAACCAAGCGAGGAACAATTTTTCCGGCCATGTCGTCGTCTTTTGCAAAAAGGGCGAGAGGCAGGACTCCTGCAATGAGTATAGTCTTAATCTTCATATAAAATACGCAATCTATATATATGGGCTCAAAAATACTCTATTTTTGGAGTTTTGTCACTATGTTTAGAACAATTTTTCACGAGATATTAACAAGAAAACTTTGTGTAGTATTCTTGTAAACTTATGGAAGCCCTAGAATGCGTAAATTTCTATAAAAATGGTCAAAAAGTCGTTATTGCACTTCGCATTTTTCTATGCCTTCGTTGATTTCTTCGAGTGTGCTTTTAACGGTTTCGTAATAGTCTTTTTCTTTGTGTTGGAGAGCCGCTATGTAAGCGTCGTCGATGCGGACTCCTTTATAAATGCTGTAGATGGAGGTGCTGTCCATTTCGCAAGGAGTCAGGCCTGTGGGGCATTCTGGAACACCATATACAGGCGCGTTCCCTAGATGACCTAAGAGATCCCTGTAACAACTGTTATTGCCGTAATAGTCCGGATTATCCTTGTGCTGTTCATCGAGCTTTTCGAAGGCGATAGATGCTGCGTGAGCTTGGGCGTTGTAATGGTTACTCCAGCCTTTTGTCATTTCGCAATATTGATATTCGGGAATGCATGTTCCTCTGAGCCCGGTTGTATCCGTTGTTGTTAATTTGGCGAGCTCTTTGTCAATGTCGATAAATGCTGAAGGTTTTTCGGCTGACGTTCCTGAATCGCAGCTTGTCCAAAAGAACGAAGCCCCCGAAAGGAACAGTTTCCCCAGAATGTTATGAAATTTTTTAAGCATCGAATTTCCTCCACATCACTTACTATACAAAATAAATTAATGGGATGTAAAGAAATGTAAGAATTGACCTCAAAAGCGCAGTTTCTTGAGGGTTGTTCTGTATTTGTTTGGATAAATGTATTATATAGAACAATCTTATTGATGAGGCTTGTCTATAATAAAAAAGGCGTGCTTGGCACGCCCCTTTTGTCTTTGTACAAGTACCAAATGCTAGGCTCAGAAATAGACTTGCAAGCAAGTCTGCTTCATTCGCCTTACGCATTTGTCGTCTGATTTAGAATTGGAAGTAAATGAACGGGCAGGAATCTGCGCTCATGAACTGGTAAATCACGAAGATGATGAACGCTGTTGCCGCCACCATTCCCGGAATCGGGAGCGATGCAAACGTGATGCGGTAACGGGACTTCACGCGCTTCGGAATCCAGTGGATAAGCATACCAGCGATGAACACGAGGATGATATTGATGTGTTCCCATGCAATCGGGAGAATCGTGTCCCAGCGCCAGGCGGTACCCATCTGGTGCACCATGTTCTTTGCCGTGTTCCATGCGACTTCGTTTGCTTCTGCCGGGTCGAGGTTTGAACCTGCGCGGAAGAAGAGACGCGTGAACGTGATGAACACAAACGTGAGCGTCACATTCCATGCGGTTGTGAGCCACGGCAGTTGTTTTTGGCAGAACAAGTGGTAGATAATGGTCGAGTAGATGCCTACGAAGAGCACGCCGAACCATACAGCGGTAATCGCGCATATAGGAATCGTGTAGTGCTTGTAGAGGATCGCGCTCAGTGCAAAGAAACCAAGTGCAATCGATGCTCGGACGGTTGCGCTGCGCTTGACCCAGAGCTTGTTGAACACCTGACCAAAGCCGTTCAAGCCGCCCCAGATGATGAAGTTCCAGCTTGCGCCATGCCACCAACCGCCGACTATCTGCGTTGCCATGGCGTTCATGTTTGTGGTAATCGTCTTGCGGGATTCCGGCTTGAAGTAAGCAAAAATCGCGATGTAGAGGAAGAACACGCCAAGAGCAATGCCGACCCACATGCTGCCAGAAAGGAGAATGGCCACAAGGCTCAAGAATCCCATCCAGAAGAACGTGCCGACGGTTGCGTTTCTGTTACCGCCAAGAGGGATGTACAAGTAATCGCGCCACCAGCTAGAAAGCGAAATGTGCCAACGGCGCCAGAATTCGGTCGGGCTCTTTGCCTTGTACGGGCTGTTGAAGTTTTGCGGCAGGCGGAAACCCATGAGGAGGGCAACGCCGATCGCGATATCCGTGTAACCCGAGAAGTCGGCGTAAACCTGTAACGAATAAGCGAAAAGGGCAATCAGGTTTTCAAGGCCGGTAAAGAGGAGCGGCGTGTCGAAAACGCGGTCCACAAAGTTCGTGGCGAGGTAGTCACTCAAGATGATTTTCTTGGCGAGACCGTTCAAAATCCAGAACACGGCCATGCCGAAGGCGCGGCGGGGGAGGAAATACGGCTTGTAAAGTTGCGGCACAAACTTGTCTGCACGCACAATCGGACCAGCCACGAGCTGCGGGAAGAACGAAAGGTAAAAGCCGAAATTCAAAATGTTGTCTACAGCCTTAATCTTACCGCGGTAAATGTCGATGCAGTAACTCATTGCCTGGAACGTGAAGAACGAAATGCCCACCGGGAGGATAATTGTATCCACGAGCGAGTGCGTGTTGAACATCGCATTGCTTGCGGCGGCAAAGAAGTTGTACACGTGGAGCTCGATGCCGGTAAAGTCGTAAAGTGCGTCCAGGAAGAAGTAAGAGTATTTATAATAGCAGAGCACCAGCAAGTCGATAATCACGACTATAATCATCAAAAGTTTCTTTTTCCACTTTTCTTCAGCTTTCTCAATCCACTTGCCGATGAAGAAGTTTGCTATCACGCAGAAGATGAGGATGCACACGTAGCTGCCGCTCGTCTTGTAGTAGAAGAACAAGCTCGTCGCAAACAGGAACGCGTTGCGGAGCAGAAGCTTGCTGTGGACTAACGAGAAGATGGCGAAGACGACCGCGAAGAAACCCCAGAAATAGAACTGGGTGAAGAGTAACGGGGAGTTCGGGTCAAACGCAAATGTGCGGGTCAGGTAGGGGATGATATAGTCAAGCATGATTTTTGGGCTTGTAAATTAGAAAATTATTTAGCGTCCTGTGCTTCGGGTTTCAGCGGAACTTGAATTTTTGGTTGCGCGGGTTGTGCTGTTTGCTTTACGACTTCAGGCATCGGGACATCTTTATGGGCGGCAGCGGCAAGCTTTGGCATTTGCGGAGGGGCGACCGTTTTTTCGGCAGTTTGCTTGGCCGTCGATTCTGGTTTTGCCGGGGCGGCATCAGCCGATTTAGAAGGAAGCGGCGTTGCTACCTTTGCCTGGATGGTTGCTGCAGTCTTTTCGACTGGAGTCTGTGGAGCCTTAGCCTGAATGGTTGGCGCTGCGCTAGAGGCTGTTTTGGCCGTAGGTGTCGCCTGAACCTTTGGAGCTACGCTTGATGCTGCCGGAATTGTTGCCGGTGTCTGAGGCTGTGCCGGTTTAGATTGGACAACGGCCGGCGATTCTGCAGGGAGGCTTGCGATATGGTCAAAGTAGGCCTGTATTAAAGCCTTGTAGAACATGTCGCCGAGCAACTGGTAGCCTGCGGTTTTGAAGTGGACTTTGTCTTTCTTGGCGAGGTCCGCCTTTTCCCACTTGGCCATGGAACCAAGACCACCCATGATGGAGAACTTGTCCCAGACGCCTGCCTTGTGCTTGTCGGCGAGCATAAAGAACGATTTACGTGCAACTTCGCCGTTTGGGTGCTGCACGTACTTTCTTTTACGGACTTTGCGGTAAGAATCGTTATTGGTCTCGAAAATGAATGCGGTTTTCGGGCTTACCTTGCGGATTCGCTGGATGAGCTTGTCGTAGTCTTCGCGGAAGATTTTGTCGTTAAAGACATCGACGTTAGCATCGTTAATGCCAATCGCAAAAATCACGAGGTCCGGCTTGTAATAAGACATTTCCTTTTCGAACAGCGGGCAAACTTCTTCAAAGTAGTTCGAAACCTTGGCGCCGTTAATGCCGACGTTCGTGTAGGTGATGCCGGGGGCGTTGTTCTCTGCCAAAATGCCTGTGAGCGTAAAGTGCGGGCGAGGCGGAACTGTATCTGCGGCGGCTGAATCTAGAGTAGCTTGCAAATCTTCGTCGCGGTTCAGGCAGTTCGTGTCGAGGACGTCTTCGCAGTCGCCCTGGAACATCGAATCAGCTGCGGCCACTTGCGAGGCTTGCTGAGAGGATGCTGGCGGAGGCGTTATTCCAAGCGAATCCATGCGCAAAGAATCTGCAACACGAGCGAGAGAGTCTGCGCGGGCGACGGAATCCTTGAAGAGCGAGTCCGTGATGAACGCGGCCACTTCGGCTTGCTTGGTCGTGTCTGCCCAGCGGAATGCAATCTGGATCGTGTCAATCGGGCGCGGGCTTGTGAAAACGTAGCTTTGGCTCGTGGAATCAAATGTTCCAAAGACATCCATCGAGTCTATGCGAAGCACCGGTTCAACGTCGTTGCTGTCGCTATAGCCGAAAACTCTAAAGCTTGTTTCGCCCCAAATCGGTTCGGTATTGTACTTGTCCAAAAGGAGCGTGATTTCGGCACGCGGGTCGCGAGTGCTGATGGCAATGCCGAGGAGACCGAGCGGTTTAGTGATTTCGTGCTGAACGTTCTTGTTCTTGTCCCAAATGCCCTTATAATAGCTAGCGTAGCTTGCGGGGGTGTTTGTCCTAGCTGCCGAATACGGGAATACGAAACCGCGGCCAGCCGATGCACCCGGATATTCTTTTACCAGGTGTTCGCGGATGCGGCCCGAGATGACGTCAGCCTGCAAGTGCGAACCGCCAATGTGGAGGATGCGCACCTTGCCCCTGTTCTCGAAAACGAGCGTGTCAAGCTTCTTGAAGAACGGCTCGAAACTAGCGCTCCCTTGCGGGAACTGGATGGTGTTCAAAGACGTATCGATAAAATCGTATTTCGTAAAGTCAACGTCATAGTAGCCCGGGGTGATTTCCATGTCCTTTGCAGAAACCATGGAACCCATGCTAACAATGCCAAGTATGGCAGCAATGACGGCAAGCTTTTTCTTCACTTAACACCCCCTCCGGTATTTAAGGATTTAGCTTTTCTTTGTTCAAATCAATTACTTTAGTCGTGTCGGCGTTTGCCTGTTTTTTGTCCGAGAACTTGCGAATGTCCTTAAGTTTCGAATCGTTCAGGTGATGCCTGTCGCGGAACTGGAAGTAATCGTAGTACATGTGGAGCGATGAGCAGAATAGATCGCCCATATAAGAGGCTCCGCGGCGCGTAAAATGCACGTGGTCTGTAAAGCCGAGCGGTGGGGACTTCTTGACCCACTTGATCATGGCGTTTTCGCCACCCATCACGCGGTGCATATCCCAGTAGGCAAGGCCGTTTTCAAGAGCCACTTCGCGCAACATCTTGATGGTGATGCCAAGTCCCGGGTATGTTTGCCATCTTCCGTTAATTTGTTTTGCCATATCGGCCGGACCGATGAACAAAATGTCTGCATCCGGATTGGCTTTCTTGACGGATTGAATTTGTCTGGTAATGAGTTTCTTGCTCCAGTCAAGATTCTTGGGGGTCATGCTCGGAACCATGTTTCCGCCGTATTCCATGATGATGAGTTTTGCATTCATGGCCTTGTAGGATTCGGCAAGAAGTTGGCTATCGATCTTGTGGAATACCGTACCCGAGCTTCCGCGCATGGCAACGTTGTCCACAGCGACACCGTAAGAACCGTCTACAGAAATCGCATAGATTTCCGTGCGTCCGCTCAGGTAGAGTTTGATGTTCGAGGTCGTATCCGGGAGTTTCCACGTATAAACGTTCAGCTTCGTGAATTTTTCAACGGCAGGAGCGGCTGCGGTTTCCTTTTTGTTCTTGATTTTGAGTTTCGGCGAACCGTCGGCATTTGTTCCAACTTGTTCCGTCACTTCGTGTTCGTAGGTGAGGCGGAGCTTGAGGCTGCCCTTGTTGCTTGCGAGAACCTTAATCGTGGAGTAGCCGCCTACGTGCGGGAACATGTCCTTGCGGCCTTCGCGCTTCTTGACGCCGATAACGGCAGAACCGTTGAGCTCACCCACCTGGGCCAAAGGTCCATAGCGGTTGTGCGTGGCGTGTTCTTCCTTGGGGCCAAAGATGATGTAACGCTGCAAGTCGCCGTTGTTCCACTGCGATGTCGACTGAGACGGAATGTGCATCACGGCTGGGAGCATGCCCGGACCGTTACCTCCAAATTCAGTCTGCAAGTCTTCGCGGATCGTAGAGGAAATGCGGTCTTCTTCGAGCTGCGAGTCACCGTAATGGATGACGTGGACAACGCTCGAATCCTTCTGCGCATTCTGGAGGCTTGTGAAGAAACGGTCAAACCACGTGAGGTCGTTGTTCGGCAAGTCGAAGCGAGTACGGCCTTCTCTAAAGAAGTCTTCGTAGTACTTGAGAGAATCCGAGTATGCTGCAAATTGCTTTGCCTTGGTCTCTTCCATCATCTGGCGGATGGCGTCTTCTGGGTCTACCTGTTCAACCTTGACCTTGTTCCCGGCGGAGTCCGTTGTTGTCTCGGCCTTCTCGAAAACTTGGGAAAGCTTCGGGTAGCGGAGCGTCGTATCGCCAACATGGATTCCGTCTTCAGGGTAGGCAAGCGCCATCAGCCCGAGAACGAGGTACAGAGAAATGATGCTGAGTAATACTTTTACTGGAGTCATGCAGAGATGTCATCCCCGGCTTGACCGGGGATCTCCTTTATGATTTTTTCGATTCGATGTTCTGTTTGCTGCGTTCGATGATTTCGGCGACATCGCCAACGTGCATGGTGCCGTCACGGAGGTCCTTGAATTCGAACTGACCTTCAGCCGCCTTGTCACCATCGACATAAACGACGATGCTTGCGCCCTGGTAGTTTGCCTGTTCCAACTGCTTGCCCATCTTCATGGTGGCGAGCGGGTGAGAGACAGAGTTTCCGTTTGCGCGGAACACCTGGGCTGTTTCGAAAATCTTCTTCATGTCGTTCGTGAAGCTTGCGATGTAGAAATCCACATGCTGCTTCGGGCTCGGCAAAAGTCCACGTTCGCGGAGGAGGTCGGCGAGCACGACGTCGCCCATGCCAAAGCCGACACCCGGGATGCGGTCGCCACCGAGCTTTTCGGTGAGGCTGTCGTAACGTCCACCGCCTGCGATGGCGCGCATGGATTTACCCTTGTCGAACACTTCGAACACAATGCCGGTGTAGTAGGCGAGGCCGCGCACGATCGAAAGGTCGAGGTTCACGCATTCGCTAAAGCCTGCGGCGGCAAGCGTTGCAAAGAGGTCTTCGATTTCCTTGAGGGCTGCGGTTGCGTTTTCGCTCTTCACGGCGGCGCGCACTTCTTCGATGGACTTGCAGCTCATGAAATCGTCAAGCTGCTTGATCTGTGCTTCAGAGAGGCCTGCTTCGGTAAGAGCCTTGGCAAAAGCTTCCGGACCGATTTTCAAGCGACGATCGAGAACCGGGTAAACGAGCGCCGGGTTCGGGGCACCAATTTCTTCGAGGTAGGTGGCGAGGAGCTTGCGGCTCGAAACGCCAATGGCAAAGTCGGAGTCCTTGAGGCCGAACTTGCGGAGCATCGTTGCGATGGAGGCGAGCAAGTCTGCTTCGGCGTAAATGCTTTCGGTGCCGATGATGTCCATGTTCAGCTGGAAGAATTCGCGGAGGCGACCCTTCTGAGCTTTTTCGTAACGGAACAGGCGCGGCATGGAGAACCACTTGAACGGCTTCTTGAGTTCGCGGGCCTTCTGGATCACGAGGCGGGCGAGCGTCGGCGTCATTTCGGGGCGGAGCGCAATTTCGCGGTCGCCCTTGTCCTTGAAGTTGTAGAGCTGGCTTACGATTTCTTCGCCGGACTTGCCGGTGTAAAGTTCCAGATGCTCAAACATCGGACCTTCGTATTCTTCGTAGGCGAAGCTTTCGGCGACTTTGCGCCAGGTGTCAAAAATATAGTTCTGGATGCGCTCGGCTTCCGGGTAAAAATCACGTGTGCCCTTGGGCAGTTGAGGAATTGCAATACTCATAGTGCGAGCAAAGATAGAAAAGTAACTAGTCAGTAGTTACTAGTTACTATAAAAATGACGGGTTACGATGTGGTTGTCTCCATCTCGTATGACAAAGAAATAACATTGTAACGTTGCCGGTTTTACATTTGTTTTGCTATATTTGACACGTAAATTTTTAAATACCTTAAAAGGAAGGTTAATCATGGCAAGAAAGAAGATTGCACTCGTTGGTGCTGGTCAAATTGGTGGTACAATGGCTCTCGTGCTCGCACAGAAGAACCTCGGCGACGTCGTTCTTATCGACATCCCGATGACTCAGGGCATGCCGAAGGGTAAGGCTCTCGATATTATGGAAGGCCGTTCCGTCATCAATTCGTCTGTTGATCTTCAGGGTTCTACTGATTATTCCGCTATTAAGGGTGCTGACGTTGTTATCGTTACCGCTGGTTTCCCGCGTATGCCGGGCATGAGCCGTGACGACCTCCTCGACAAGAACTGTGGCGTTATCAAGACTGTTGCTGAAGCCATCAAGGAAAATGCTCCGGATGCATTCGTGATCGTTATTACGAACCCGCTCGACGCCATGGTCTACAACATGCAGAAGCAGTCTGGCCTCCCGGCCAACAAGGTTATCGGTATGGCTGGCGTGCTCGACTCTGCTCGTCTCGCTTGTTTCGTCGCTGACGAACTCGGCGTTTCCGTCGAAGACGTCAAGGCTCTCGTTATGGGCGGCCACGGCGACACGATGGTCTCCATCATGGAATGCGTCTCTGTCGGTGGCATCCCGGTTTCTCAGCTCATGAGCAAGGAAAAGTTTGCTGAACTTGCAAAGCGTACTGCTGGTGCAGGTGGCGAAATCGTGAACCTCCTCGGTCGCGGTTCTGCTTTCTACAGCCCGGCTACTTCTGCTATCCACATGGCTGAAGCTTACCTCCTCGACAAGAAGAGCGTGTTCTCCTGCGCTGCTAAGCTCAATGGCGAATACGGCGTGAACGGCCTCTACTGCGGCGTGCCGGTTGTCGTTGGTGCAAACGGTGTCGAAAAGATTCTCGAAGTCAAGATGAGCGCCGAAGAAAAGGCTGCTTTCGACAAGTCTGTCGAAGCTTGCAAGAAGAACGCTGAGTGGGTTGACGCTCATACGTAATAGACCGCTCGGCTCTTATGCAAGGCGGGGACTCCGTCTTCGCCTCGCTCTCACGAACACGACCGGTTGATACCGGTCGCTTTTCGTTCACGGGTGACCGTTCGCGTCTAGAATCCATAGAAATATGTGAGCGTCGCTCACTCTCGTGAAAACGCCTGGCTAATGCCAGGCGTTTCTCGCTCGCACCTAATAAGACCGCTCGGCTCTATCGCAAAACAAGAATGTGATATCGCCTCGCTCTCGCCAACGCGACTCGTTAATACGAGTCGTTTATGGCTCACAGAGACCGCTCGGCTCTTATGCATGGCGGGGACTCCGTCTTCGCCTCGCTCTCCCCATTCGCGGACCATGTCCACATAAGCACTAAAGTGCTAAGTGGAACAAAGGTCGCAATCGCGCTCGGTTAAATAAATCTAAACCGAGTGCAGCAGAAACAAAACTTGTTTGTTTCTATTGTTGAGGTGCCGGTTTATGCGATGTAATCGCAATACCGAGCGCTTTTTGCTCACAGAAAATCTAAGAAATGTCATTCCCGCCTCTGAGCGGGAATCTCCTTCTTAACAAAACAGCCCTCGGGTGGAGAGAAAACCCGAGGGCGTTTTTTTATTTTGCTTTTGTGTGAATGTTATTTCAGCATGATTTCTTTTGCGAAATTGACGTTCTTGCCGGTAACGCGAATCATGTAAGCCCCGGCATCGAGTGTGGCGAGGTTGAGCGAAGATGTTGTGATATCAATTGTACCTCTGAGAACAACTTGACCTTGGCTATTGATGATTTCGGCTGTTGCTGCAGATTTGACTCCGGTAAAGCTGAGTGTGCGACCGGTAAGTGTAGCCTTGGCCGATGATGCGCTACGAGTTGCATTGATGGCTTCACTGTCGTCAGAGCAATCTGTTAAGGGGCCGATTTTTTTGATGTTGAAATTATAGTCGCCATCGTTTGCTTGGATCTTGAATTTGACGGCGACAAGACGCTTGGCGGCTTCTGTACCGGAAATTTTTACTGAACCCGTATACCAGCTGGGTTGCGCGAATTTAGACCAGGGAATGGCTTTGGTTGTAGGGACGTCTTTTGCTTTTGAAAGCTTGGCGACTGGGTTTGCGTATTCGATTTCTGAATCGAAGCTGCCGAGGCCGAGTTCTAGATCTGCTGATATATCGCATGTGTAAGTAATGCAGATGCCTTCCCATGCTGAAGCGTCGCCAGGTTCTGGGTCGCCTCCGCCAACGGCTTCTCCGACAACGTTGAAACCGATACCGACAAAGGGGCTGTATTTTAACGTGGACTTAGACAGAGATGCTACGCCGCATACTCCTTTGCAGTGTGTGATTACCGCATCTAGAGATTCTCCGGTGTCGGTGCTTGTGTCTACAGGCCAATTTACTTTCGATTTACCTCCGTCTTCATTGTCGGCATAGCTGAACCAGTAACCTGAAGTTTCAGAACCATTATCAAGTCCTGTTTGGACTTGAGATATTCCGTCTTCGCCATTCCATGTTTGGAATGTTCCGGCGTATGCAACTGATGCTGCAAAGATTGCGGCTAGTGTGATTGTATTTTTCATGGGGCTGTTCTCCTAATCCAAATGTTGAACTATAGATAAGATATACTTGTTTTGTATAAATGTTTTGAAAGCGAATTGAATAAAACGAAAAAGTATGAATTTGTTAATAATTGTATTTCTATGATACGTATCATATGTATAACAAAGTATCTTTATGATACGTTGTGTGCTATATGATGAAAATTAGTGATTGACGATAAATTTTTTTATGAAAAAAAACGCCTGCAGAAAATGTCTGCAGACGCTGTTGAAATGAAAAAGTTTTTGTTTTAAATTATTTCAAAATAATCTTCTTTGCAAAATTGATGCTTTTCCCGCTCACACGCACCATATAAATTCCGGCGTCGAGCGATGCGAGGTTAAGTGTTGCCGCGTTACTCGTGGCGTTGTTAATTACGCCTTTCATCACGACTTGCCCAAGAGTGTTCATCACTTCGACGGTTGCGGAGGCCTTGATCCCCGTGAATCCAAGCGTGCGCCCGTTCAAAACGGCGCTGACTGCGGATGTTCCGCGGACAATCTGAATTCCTGCACTAGACATACCGCATTTTTCTGGGCATGTTCCGTCTTTCGGGCCGACCGCGCAGATGTTGAACTTGTATTTGCCGGGGGCTGCCTGAAGTTTAAAGTGTATGGCGGCGAGCTGTTTTGCTGCCGTCTCGCCGTCGATTTTAACGGCTCCATCGTACCATGAAGGCTGTTTAAAGTCGGACCAGCTGACAACTACTTTGTTTCCGTCTTTTCCGTTGGGCGATAGAATGTCTGTAGCTTTTGCCGCGGGAAGTGTTACTGCGGGATTTGCGTAATTGATCGTTGAATCGACAACAGGACCAAGGCCGAGTTCGAGTTGTAAGTCCGCATCGGAAGTGTAAGTTACGCAGAGTCCGCCCCAAGCGGATACATTGGCTGCGGCTGGGGTGACGTCGGTAAAAGATGTCTCACCAACGACATTGAAACCAAAACCGACATAAGGCAAATCTGTTTGAGAGCCGTTGTCGAGTTCTGCTATTGAACAAAATCCTTGACAAGTGGGGAGTATTACATCGGCGCAATAGATATATGGTGGGTCGATTCCATCGTCTGGGCATATTGTTTTTGAACCAAGGTTGTCTTCGTAAGTGTACCAGCGGCCTTGGGTTTCTGTTTCGTTGCCAAGTCCGGTTTTGACTATGGGATCTTCATCTGCTCCGTTCCATGTGGTGAACTGCCCTGCGAAAGTTGCCGTTGCGGCACAAAGTGTAGCCAATGTAATATTTTTCATCGTGACCTCTCCAAATTATCTTAGCACAATCTTCTTTGCAAAATTTACGTTTTTCCCGCTCACACGCACCATATAAATTCCGGCGTCGAGCGATGCGAGGTTAAGTGTTGCCGCGTTACTCGTGGCGTTGTTAATTACGCCTTTCATCACGACTTGCCCAAGAGTGTTCATCACTTCGACGGTTGCGGAGGCCTTGATCCCCGTGAATCC